>JACQZR010000002.1 GCA_016213775.1 Acidobacteriota bacterium | reverse complement strand
GACCGTCTCGCCGGCGTGGTATCGAGAAATGATCTGGGCCCGGAACACATCGCGGGCCGCCGCGGTCTTGGAATTCCGTAACTGATCGAGCATGTGTTGCTCCTCCTCGAACAAGAAGAGCTTCGGATGCCGCGAATGACTCGCCATGCAACGAGTCTACCAAAAAACAAATCACACTGGATATGTTTTAGTGAAACGCTATACTAGTCTGGAATGAAGCTCAGTGAAATGGAATTGAACCAGGTGAACTCCGAAGTCGCGGCAACCCGAGGGTTTCTCGGCGGATTTGTTGAGTTGAAGTGAGTTGCAAGACGATCAGAGCGAAGGGTTTCGGGATCTGGCGGTGAGGGTGGGATTCGAACCCACGGAACCCGTAAAGGTTCAACGGTTTTCGAGACCGCCCGATTCAACCACTCTCGCACCTCACCGCGTTGTGGCAATCGTGGGGACATAGCCAGTATAGCGCACGTACGTCGCCTCAGTCGCTGGTTTGGCGGGGGATTGCGGGTGGTTCCGGCTATGATGAGAGGATTGTGCCAACGTTTGCTCCCCGAACACTCGGTCGCTGCGGTCTTGTAGCTGGCGCGCTTGGAATCGGCGCCAGCTACGGTGTGCCTGCCGCTGCTGTCGAGGAGGCATTCCACCGTGGGGTCAACTACCTGTATTGGGGCTCGATCCGGCGCGACGGGTTCGCGCAGGCTGTGCGCAACCTGCGGTCCCATCGCAGCCGCGCCGTACTGGTGCTGCAATCGTTCAGCCGCATTGCGAGGCTGATGCAACGCAGCGTGGAAAAAGGGCTACGGACGATTGGATACGATCACGCGGACGTGCTGTTGCTGGGCTACTGGAATTCGCCAGTCCCCGGACGGATTCTCGACGGTGCGCGCGAACTACGGCGTCGAGGATTGGTGAGGTATCTGGCCGTTTCCTCGCACAACCGGCCATTGCTAGCGAAGTTGGCCAACAGCTCTGACTTCGACATTGTGCACCTTCGCTACAACGCGTTTCATCGCGGCGCGGAACAGGACATTTTTCCGCACCTTCCCGCGGGCGGTCCGGGAGTGGTGGCGTACACAGCGACGTGTTGGGGGCGGCTGCTCAATCCTGCGAGGATTGCGTCAGGAGAACGGATTCCCACGGCGGCGGATTGCTACCGCTTCGCGCTGTCGCATCCGGCGGTGAATCTATGCATGACGGGGCCTGCGTCGATGCAGGAGTGCCGCGACGGGCTGAAAGCGCTGGAGGCTGGGCCGATGGACGAGGAGGAACTCGCCTGGATGCGACGGATCGCGACTACCTAGAGGCGAGGAAATCTCCCAATCGCGACATCGCTTTCTGCAGGATGGGTAGTTCGGCGGCGTAACAGATGCGAATGGATCCTTCACCGCCTTCGCCAAAAGCAACGCCGGGAGCGAGCCCCACTTTGGTTTCGATGAGCAGTTTTCTGCAGAATTCGAACGAGTCGTCGACGCCGTCGACACGCGGGAAGAGATAGAACGCGCCTTCGGTTTGAGGCACGCGAACCCTGTTCATCCGCGCAAGAGAGGCGAGGCAGAAATCGCGGTTCTGCTTAAGCCGCGCGAGCATTTCGCGTACGGAGTTTTCGCCCCACAACAGCGCGGTTTCGGCGGCGCGCTGGGCAAAGCTCGGGGCGTGAGAAATGATGAACTCGTTCAACTGCGCGGCGCGCGTGCAGAGGTCGGGGCGGGAGAGTAACCAGCCCACACGCCATCCGGTCATGCACCAGGTTTTCGAGAACGACTGGGCAACGATGACTGCGTCCTCCGGCGTCGCCTTCTTCCAGATGGTCGGTACAGGCTCGCCGAGTTTCGTGCCGCCATAGTAGAGGCGTTCATAGACTTCGTCGGCGATCAGCCATAGGCCGTATTTGCGGGAGAGGGCGAGCAGGCGGTCCTGGTCTTCATTCGTGGCGACCCAGCCGAGCGGATTGGATGGCGATGTATAAAGGAGCAGCCGGGTTTTCGGGGTGATGGCGGCTTCCACGGCGTCGAAGTCGATGGTGTAACGGTCGTCCTTGAGCGGGTGTGCGATTTGGGTGACCTTGGCGTTGCACATGCCGACGATGGCGGAGCCGTTAGGCCATGCTGGCGTCAACACGATGGCTTCGTCGCCGGGGTTGAGGACGCATCGGATGGCTACGTTGAGCGCCTGTACGCCGCTGTTGGTGACAACGATTTGCGTTGCGGGATCGACGGTGACGTTGTGGATTTCGGAGTAGTAGCGGGCGAGCGCGGCGCGCGTCGACGGCATGCCGGCGTTCTCGGTGTAGAAGGTGAAGCCGTCGGCCATGGCCTTCTGCGCGGCCCGTTTGATGAACTCGGGAGTAGGGATGTTGGATTCGCCGAAGTAGAGCCGGAGTACGCGGTCGTTCGGATCGGGGTTCGTGGTGTCCATGTGCATGGCGAGTTCGGCCAGTTCGCGAATACGCGAGTAAGGGACTGCCGCCGCCGAAGATGCGATTTCCGCTCGTTGCATGTTCTATTCAGGATAGCGATAGAATGCCATTCCATGAAGACGATCCTGTTTGCGTGGATGAGTGTTTCCGCATTTGGGGCCGATTGGAACTGCTCCTTCAGCGGTTACAAGGCGCAGCCCGGCTTGACGGCATCGCAATCCGGGGACAGATTGACAGTGAACTGGCAGGGTGAGCGGGTGTCGCAATTGCGCGCCGTGTTTGGGATCGATGGCGGGCGGCCGGTGATCCGCGAGCTGGCGGCGAAAGGCGCGGGCGATTGGGTGGTGTTGGGCCGCGAACTGCAACCCGAGTTTGAAGTGAAGAGCGGTCTGCGGCGACTCTCTAATCAGCAGTTGTCCCCATTGAAAGAGCTGGGGCTGGTTTCGCCGGAGATTCTCGAACGGGAGAAGTGGAAAGTGTTCTGGGATGCTCCGCTGAACGTTCCGGGTTCGGTGCGAACCAACGTTTCCATGCCGCGCAAGGCTGAGGAGATTCGTATCGCCAAGTCGACGTTCGCCACTAAGACTTGCGAGGTGAGGACCGACGGCGCGCGGCTGGAGATCAGCTTCGATGGGCTGTCGCTGGGCATCTTCTCGGGGCGGTTGCAGTTCACGGTGTACAAGGGGGCGAATCTGCTGCGGCAGGAGGCGATCGCGAAGACCGAGGAGCAGGCGGTGGCGTACAAGTACGCTGCGGGCTTGAAAGGATTTCGTATAGGCGAGGCGAAGCGCGTGGCGTGGCGCGATGTCGCGCGGGCGTGGCAGAAGTACGAGTTCGGCGGGGCGCCCAACAAGGATATGGTTGCATTGCGGGCTCGCAACCGGCTGGCGATGGTGGACGCGGGGGCTGGAGCACTGGCGGTGTTTCCTCCTCCGCACAAGTTCTTCTTTGCGCGCGAGATTGAGCTGAATCTTGGCTTCGTCTGGTACCGGAAGGACGATGGGGGCAGTTTCTCAGTAGGCGTGCGGCATGCGGACCGCGAGGAGATGTTTCGTCCGTATGGTGTAGCGGACGACATCTGGAAGAAGCGTGTGGATCAGGCGCGAAACTTCGCGCAAGGGAACTTTGCGTTGTACAACGCGCCGCCGGGGACTTGGCAACGCATGGCGGCCTATTTCTATCTGAGCGCGGAAGGGACGGAAGCCACGCAACGCGCGGTGATGGCTTACACGCATGATGATACGTTCAAGGCTCTCACCGGGTACAAAGTGGCGATCAGTCATTTCCATACGCACTTCAATGAGGTGCTGCAGGATCAGGGCACCATCGACTTCATCCCCCCATGGCTGCCGGCGTTTCGGGCGCTTGGCGTGAACATAGCGATGATGTCGGATTTCCACGGCGACGGACACGCGAAGGACGGCGGGGAAGTGCGATTGAAGGACCAGCAGGTTTATTTCGAAGGATGCCGGCGGCATTCAGACAATGACTTTCTGCTGATGCCAGGGGAGGAGCCGGATGCGTACTTCCGCGGGCATTACACGATGGTGTTTCCGCGGCCCGTCTATTGGAATCATGTGCGCAAGCCGGGGCAGCCGATGGTGGAACAAGTGGCGCCGTTCGGGAAGGTGTATCACGTGGGCGATGCGAAGGATGAACTGGAAATGCTGAAGCAGGAAGGCGGGTTGGTGTGGCAGGCTCATCCACGCACAAAGGGTTCTTCGGGGTATCCGGATGCGATTCGCGAGACGGAACATTTCCGGAGCGACCGCTATCTGGGTGCTTCGTATCAGTCGCTGCCGGTGGATCTGTCAGAGAAGCGCATTTGCGAGGAGCGCTGTTTTGGGACGTTGGATGACATGAACAATTGGGGCGCGCCGAAGTACGTGATTGCGGAGGGAGACACGTACCAGAAGTTTCCCGAGGATGATACATTCAGCCACCTGATCGTGAACTACGTGAAGCTGGATCGCGTGCCGAGGTTTGATGAGGACTGGTCGCCGGTGATCCAGGCGATGCGCAAGGGCGAGTTCTTTGTCAGCACTGGGGAGGTGCTGATCCGGAACAGCGGGATTGAGGGCTCCGGCGCGCAGCGCACGATGACCGCCGAGGTGGAGTGGACGTTTCCACTGGAGTTTGTGGAACTGGTGTGGGGCGACGGCGGCAAGACCGGACGGCAAGTGATCAGCGCTACCGGCACCGGTGCATTCGGGGTGCAGAAATTCCGGATTCCGTTTGCGGCGGCGGGCAGGAAATGGGTGCGGTTTGCGGCGTGGGACTCGGCGGGAAACGGGGCGTTCACGCAGCCGGTTCATTTGCGGTGATGAGCGGTGCCGGGGGCGTGCGGCAAGGGCTAATCGGCACGGCCGCGGATCTTGTCATACGGCATGACTCCACAGCGATCGGCCCATGCCTGCCAGGCCTTGCTCATACGTTCGGTGCGCGCGGGTTCCTTGGGAGCGAGGTTGGTGGTCTCGGTGCGGTCGGCGGAGAGGTTGTATAGCTCCCACTCGGCGTTGTGGCGGGCGACGAGTTTCCAATCGCCTCCGCGCATGGCACGGTTGCCCTCATGCTCCCAGAAAAGCGGCGTGGGGCGCGGTTGTCCTTTGATGGCAGCGATGAGGCTTTGGCCTTCGGCGGGGGTGATCTCGCGGCCCTTGTAGGTCTTTGGATACGAGCCCCCGGACACTTCCATGATGGTAGCCATCACGTCGATGAGATGCGAAGGGCGTTTGACGAACGCGTTCTTCTGAGAGATTCCGTTGGGCCAATGAGCGATGAAGGGTGACGAGATGCCGCCTTCGTGGACCCAGTGCTTGTAGAGACGGAACGGAGTGTTGCTGGCGTTGGCCCAGGGTGTGCGATAGCTGGTGAAGGACTCGGCTGGTCCGGGAGGTCCTGGGACCTCGCCACCGATGTTCTCTTCAGCGCAACCGCCGTTGTCAGCCAAAAACATAATCAGGGTGTCCTGTTCCTGACCAAGTTCGCGGACCTTGGCGAGCACCTTGCCAATGCCCTGGTCCATGCGGTCGATTTGGGCGGCGTAGACGGCCATGCGGAGGTCCCAATCGTCCTTTTCCTTTTCTGAAAGCGAATCCCATGCGGGGACTTTGGAATCTCGCGCGGTGACGGGCCACTTCCTGTCGATCAGGCCCATGGAGGTCTGCCGCTCGTGACGTTCCTGGCGCAGGACGTCCCAGCCCTTTTTGTACTTGCCGCGATATTTGGCGATGTCTGCCGGCCACGCGTGCAGCGGCCAGTGCGGCGCGGTGTAGGCGAGGTAGAGGAAGTAAGGATTTGGTTTGCGGCCGTATTCGTCGATGAACTTGACTGCATTCTCCGTGAATGCGTCCGTCATGTAGAAGCCGGGTGTGTTGGGCACGTGCGGCTTGTCGTCGATGGCCATCTTACGGCGGCCGTCGAGCTTCCAGTAGTTCGACGCTCCGCTGATAAGGCCGTAGTAATGTTCGAAGCCACGGTCTGTGGGCCAATGGGGGCGCTCTTCGCCAACGTGCCATTTGCCCACCATTAGAGGCGTGTAGCCCGCGGGACGGATCGCTTCAGCGAGGGTGACGCATTTGTCATTGAGGAAGCCGCGGTAGGCCGGAAGGTTGCGGTCGTTCACCATGTGGCCGATGCCGGCCTGATGGTTGTAGAGTCCGGTGAGCAGCGCGGCGCGCGTGGGGCAGCAGCGGGCGGTGTTGTAGAACTGCGTGAAGCGGACTCCGTTGCGGGCGAGACGGTCGAGGTTGGGAGTGGCGATCTCCGAGCCGTAGCAACCGATGTCGGAGAAGCCCATATCGTCGGCCATGATGAGGATGATGTTCGGCTTCTTAGCCGCGCGAAGGGGCAGTGGCAGCGCGGCGGCCGCGGCGGATTGGAGGAATTGACGGCGTTGCATCAACGCTATCATAACGTCTGGATGGCGCTCGAGGATTACGCAAAGAAACGCAGTTTCGAGAAGACCCCGGAGCCGGCAGGCGCGCCGCAGCGCGTGGAAGGCGAGACCTGGCGCGGGGAGTTTTGCCTGCAGCGGCACCGGGCGCGGCGTCTGCACTTTGATTTGCGCATCGAGGTGAGCGGGACCATGAAGTCGTGGGCCGTGCCGGAAGGGCCTTCGCTCGATCCGAATCAGAAGCGGCTGGCGGTGCACGTGGAAGATCATCCGATGGAGTACGCGACGTTTGAGGGGGTGATCCCAGAAGGCAACTACGGCGCAGGCAGCATGATGCTGTGGGATCACGGCGAGTACGAGGTGATTGGAGAGCCTTCGGCCGAGGGACAGATGGCGCGCGGCGATTTCAAGTTCCGGCTGCATGGCAAGAAAGTCCGCGGCGATTTCGTGCTGGTACGCACCAAGCGCAACAATGGCGCGGATTGGCTGTGGATCAAGAAAAAGGACGAGTTCGCGGATGAGGCGTGGAATCCGGATCTGCATCCGCGCAGCGTGAAGACAGGCCGCACGCAGGAAGAGATCGCGGCGCGCGTCGAGACGGGTATCGAGAACATCACCGGCGTTGTGGAGGCTCCAATGCCCGCGGTGTTGTCGCCGATGATGGCGTTTGCCGCTTCTCAGCCGCCGGCCGATCCGGGTTGGTTGGTGGAGGTGAAGTGGGATGGTGTGCGGGCGCTGTGTTTCCTGGAACACGGCGCTTTGCGGATGATCTCGCGCAAGGGAAACGCGATGGACCGCCAGTACCCCGAGATGAGTGAACTCATCGGGTGTCTGGATGCGGAATCGGCGATCGTGGATGCGGAGATCGTCGCCCTGGACGAGCGTGGACTGCCCAGTTTTGGACTGCTGCAGCGTCGCATGCACGTGGGTGATGTGTCGCATGCCGCGCTGCTGGCGCGGACTGTGCCGGTGACGATGTATGTTTTCGATCTGCTGTATCTGGATGGCTTTGATTTGCGGCGGGCAGCGATTGAGAACCGGAAGCGTATGTTGGCGGCGGTGTTCACCCCAACGGCCCGGGTACGGTTGTCGGACCACTTTGTGGATCAGGGGAAGCAGTTGTTTCAACTGGCGCGGCAATCGGGGTTGGAAGGGATTGTCGCCAAGCGGCTGGGATCGCCGTACGAGTCAAAACGGAGCGGCAGTTGGGTGAAGGTGAAGGTCACCGAGCAGCAGGAGTTTGTCATCTGCGGGTACTCGCCTGGAGAACGCGATTACTTTGGGTCGTTGATTCTCGGTCTATATGAAGGCGGGGAGTTGGTGTATGTGGGCAATGTAGGATCGGGGTTCACGCAGGAAACACTGGCCATGGTGGGAGTAAAGCTGTCCGGACTGGTGACAGGGGAAATGCCGTTTGCGGCGAAACCGGTGATGCCGGGAGAAGCGGTGTGGGCGCGCCCGGAACTGGTGTGCGAGGTGAAGTATTCCTCCTGGACGCACGAAAAACATTTGCGGGCTCCCGTGTTTTTGGGGCTGCGCGATGACGTGCTGCCTCGCGAGTGTGTACTGGAGACCGCCACTGCATCGGCGGAGGAGGCGCTGCGGTATCACTCCCCGCCGCCGCTGCTGGCAGGTACGAAGGACAAGGTCATTCTGGATCTGGATGGGCGGCGATTGTCGTTCACGAACCTGAACAAGGTGTACTACCCCGAGGAAGGGTACGTAAAGCGGGATGTGATCAATTACTACCATCAGGTGGCCGACCTGATACTGCCGTACCTGAGGGACCGGGCGCTGTCGTTGCGGCGGTATCCGGACGGGATTAGCGGCGAGTCGTTTTTTCAGAAGGACGCCAGCGAGCATTTCCCGGAGTGGTTGCGTGTGGAACCGATTCATTCGGCGCATAATGAAGCACCCATCCGGTTTGTGGTCGCGGACGACCGTGCTGCGTTGCTGTTTCTGGCGAACCTGGGGTGCATTGACCAGAATCCGTGGCTGAGCCGGATCAGTTCCATAGAGAATCCGGATTTTCTGCTGATCGACCTGGATCCCCAGGATTGCAGCTACGACAAAATTGTGGAAGCGGCGCAATTGGTGCGGCAAAAGCTGGATCTGCTTGGCCTGGTTGGTTATCCGAAAACGACTGGGGGCGACGGGATGCACATCTATGTTCCGTTGGAGGCCATCTACAGCTATGAGCAGGCGCGCACGTTCACTGAAGTGATTGCGCGGATAGTGGCGGGGGAACGGCCGGAGTTGTTCACGATGGTGAGGGCGGTTTCCAAACGCGAACGGAACCGGGTGTATTTTGACTATGCGCAGCTTTCGACGGGCAAAACAATTTCGGCTCCTTATGTTCTGAGGGCGTATCCGGGGGCTCCCGTGGCAACGCCGCTCGAGTGGCGCGAGGTGCGGCCGGGGTTGACGCCGCAGCAGTTCCACATTCGCAACGTGGTGGAGCGGTTCGGACGGCTGGGCGATATTTTCGCAGGGGTGCTGGAGAACCGTCAGCGGTTGGAGCCGGCGATGGAGAAGCTGGATTCCCTGGTACGGCGATAGATGAGCCCGCTACAATGTGGAGCATGTCAGTCAGTCCCTATGCCGGCAAGCCTCCGCTTGCTTCGATGGTGCCGAATATTCCGCGGATTGTGTCGGCGTACTATACGGGGAAGCCGAATGTTGGGGTGCGCGAGCAGCGGGTGAGTTTTGGCACGTCGGGGCATCGCGGATCGTCGTTGAACGAGAGTTTCAACGAGGCGCATATTGTGGCGGTGGTGGGGGCAATCTGCCGGTACCGGAAAGCGCAGGGGTATTCAGGACCGCTTTTTCTGGGGAAGGACACGCATGCTCTGTCAGAACCGGCGTTCGCCACCGCGCTTGAGGTGCTGGCTGCTCACGGTGTGGAGACGTGCATTGACGATAAGGAGGGCTTTACGCCGACGCCGGTGATTTCGCGCCTGATTCTGGCGCACAACCGGTACCGGAGCAATGATGGGGGGATGGCCGATGGGATCGTGATCACGCCATCGCACAATCCTCCGGAGGATGGCGGCATCAAGTACAATCCGCCGAATGGGGGGCCGGCGGGAACCGAGGTGACGAAGGCAATCGAGGCCGAGGCGAACGGGCTTCTTGCCGCAAACCCCAACGGGGTGCCGCGGATTCCTTACCGGGTGGCCTTGCAGGCCAAGACCACGCATCCGTATCAGATGCTGAGCTGGTATTTGAGCGATCTGGAGAAGGTGATCGACTTCGACGTGATTCGCGCCGCGGGAGTGCGCATGGGCGTAGATCCTTTGGGCGGCGCCGGTGTTGCCTATTGGGGCGAGATTGCCGACCATTACCGGTTGAACCTGACGGTGGTGAATGACAGCGTCGACGCGTCGTTCCGGTTCATGTACCTTGATTGGGACGGTAAGATTCGGATGGATTGCTCGTCGCCTTATGCGATGGCGGGGTTGATTGCGATGAAGGACCGGTTTGATGTCGCCTTTGCCTGTGACACCGATCATGACCGTCACGGCATTGTGGCGCGAAGTTGCGGGCTATTGAATCCAAATCACTATCTGGCCGTTTGCGTGGATTATCTGTTTCGCAACCGGAGTGGGTGGCGGGCTGATGCGGGGATTGGGAAGACCGTGGTGAGCAGTAGTCTGATCGACCGCGTAGCCGGCGCGCTCGGCCGGAGATTGGTGGAGGTGCCGGTCGGATTCAAGTGGTTTGTGGATGGGCTGCTTGATGGATCGCTGGGTTTTGTGGGTGAAGAGAGCGCCGGGGCGTCGTTCCTGTGCAAGGACGGCAGCGTTTGGACCACCGACAAGGACGGCATGATACCTGGACTGCTTGCCGGAGAGATGATGGCGCGTACGGGTCGCGATCCCGGTGAACTCTACCGTTCTCTGACTGAGCAGCACGGCGAACCAGTGTACCAGCGCATGGACGCGGCGGCGAGTCCGGAGCAGAAGTCGATACTGGGGAAACTGTCACCGGAACAGGTTCGAGCGACCGAGTTGGCGGGAGATCCGATAGTCGAGATGATGACAGCGGCCCCCGGAAACCAGGCGGCGATCGGGGGCTTGAAGGTGTCTACACGCAATGGGTGGTTCGCGGCGCGTCCGTCAGGCACGGAGAACGTGTACAAAATCTACGCCGAGAGCTTCCGGGACGGGGAGCATTTGAAGCAGATACAGAGAGAAGCTCAGATGATCGTTGCCGCGTTGTTTGCATCCTCCTGAGAAATGGCTGGGAAAACGGCTCTGGACGGTTGAGGCGTGCGTGTTTGTGGCTGCGGCACCGGAAGCGGTTGACCGGCCGTCTTTGGTTCGGATGGTTTCGGAGCCGTGATAGTTCTATAGACTTTCATCAGGAAGATGGCTTCCGGCTTGGGACAATCCAGCAGTTGCGCGACCTTTTCCGGTGATTCTCCCCGGCGAAACATGCGGATTGCTTCGGCCCGGCGGTTGAGATTGATGGCGTTGGCAAAGCCTTTTGGCGGCGAAGGGGTGGCAGCTTGCACGGTTTGTTCATTGAGACGCTCTTTGACCTCCGCGAGCGACCCGCGAAGCCTGCCGATTTCCGCTTCGAGGGTCTGCTGGCGCTTCATCCATCTTGTGGTGTTCTCGCGCTCGCGCCGGCTGATGTGCAGATAGCAGAGCACGGAGAGGCCGAGCGTGAGCGTCGTGATCGCCCCGGTGAAGATTTCGGTCAGACTCATAGGGGGCCGCCGCGTGATGGTGCGTTATCTGGTTGCGAACCGAGGCGCAGTCCGAGGATCGTGATGGGTGTCAGTCTCGATTTCATGGCGTCGTTTTCAATAGAGCGTCCGCAAGCGCTCTTCTTTGCTGATGATTTGTTTGATACGAACTCCATAGTTCCCCTCGACCACCACCACCTCACCCCTTGCGATGACGCAGTTGTTCACAATGATCTCAACAGGCTCCGAGATGGAACGGTTGAGTTCCACAATAGATCCAGAATTCAATTTGAGGACGTCTTTCAGCGGCAGTTGTACCCGTCCGAATGAAACGCTGATGGGAAGCTCTACTTCCAATAAAAGGTCCAGCGTCCGGGAGTTCTGCACGGAGGCCGGAAGCGCCTTTGCTGACGAGTTCTCCGGCCCGCTTCCGATGGCGGAATTGGTGGCGGGCGGAGGGGCCGGGCGTTCTGGCTCCGGCTGCAGGACGCTCTGCAGCGCGTCGTTCCAGCCGCATCGGAACCACACCTCGTCGGGGACCTTGAGAATAATATCTACTGAAAACCCGCTATCGGATGGTGGCGAGACTACCTTCCCGGCTTCGCAGGAGACGTCCTTTCGTATGCGTCTGGAAAGTTCCTGCGCCGCGGACGAGATGCCTTGTGCCTGGATTTCTCTCCAGGTTCCATTGCAGTCCTCTGGTGTTGCATCATCAATGCCGGCCGCCGCTAGTGCCAGCGCCCCGACGGACTGCCAACTAGCCTCAGGCGCGCAGACCCAGATCCTGCTTCCTTTTCCCGCTGTGAGCGGCTGTTCCCACCATTCCGATGGGGGCGCTGCGCGACCGCCGGTGGCGCCACCTTCGGTAGCGAGCCACTGAACATCCACGGGACGGCCGGTCATCGCTTCGACGGCTGCGCACAAGCCCTTTGCAAGGGTCTCCGCGAACCACGTGCCGCCGTCACCGAACGACTGGACGATGTTCTGCGCCATGGGGAATCAGACTCCTTTCTGGGACCAGGCGATACAACCCGTGATTCCGGTTCGCATGACAGGTGTCACCACGTTCTGTGCACCTTCCGACTCCGGCACTTCTATTGCCCCCGCTTCATCGGCCAGCGCTTTTCGATGTAGGATCGAAGGCGCAGAATGCCTTGCGATTTCAGTTGCGAGACGCGTGATTCGTGGAGTTCGACTATCTTCGAAATCTCGCGCAGAGTCATCTCCTCGTGATAGTAGAGGCTGAGCACGGTCCTTTCCATTGGCGGGATCTTCTCGATGGCTTGCGCCAAAAGACGTTCCAGTTCAGAACGTTCCAGCAGCCGGGACGGCCAGTGGTCCTCGTCGTCGGAGATATATTTCAGTAGGTCGCGGCTGTCGTCTTCAGTGGATGATTCCAGACTGCCGAGATTGACTCCGCGAACATCTACGAGCCAGTCGTGATACTCATCAATGGAAAGTGACAGTTGTGCAGCGATTTGCTCCTCCGTTGGCGCGGTATGCAACCGCTGTTCGAGCGCCGCGATGGCAGCTTCAATCTGCTTGGCACGCTTTCGTTGCTGGCGCGGTGCCCAGTCAAGTCCGCGAAGACTGTCGAGGATTGCGCCGCGGATCTTGTACTCCGCGTAAGTCTTGAGCTTCACGTTGTGTGCGGGGTCAAAGTGATCGATCGCAGAGATCAGACCGACAATGCCCGTGGAAACAAGATCGTCCAGGCTTACGCTTTCCGGAAGGCGCTCGTGAATCCGCCTGGCTATCAATCTGACCTGCGGAAGGTGCTCCAGAATCAGTCGCTCGCGTTCCTCATTCTCTGTTTGTGGACTTGCGCGATAGGGGTGCATGGACCATTTGCCTCACTTGTTGACATTGATCAGAAATGCCGCTTCAGACTCCCGCGGCGGCGCCGCCCGCTTGTGCCATCCATCGCTGAGGGTGCTGATTTGGCAAACTCACGGAGCCGAGAACTCCGTTCAGAATGCGATCGGCCGACGCTGGCTCGATATCTTCTGGGATTCGTTGTCCGGTGCCCAGGAAGGCGATCGGTCTTCCCATCCATGCAGCGACGCTGATCAGGCCGCCGAGGTGCTCGGTTTCGTCGACATGAGTGAAGATCAACTTCTCGGGCTGGCAGGGAGAATAGCGCTCCACTGCTACTCGTAGATCGGCAGATTTCATCGTGGCCGATAGGACGAGACAGACGTCCAATCCTTTTTGTTTCCTGAGTGTAGTGGCGATTTCTTCGGTGAGATCCTTCTCGTGCGGAGCCGCGCCCGGAGTGTCGATCCATACCCAGGACCGCGATTGCCAATGCTGAACGGAACGTGTCAGCGAGTCGGGCTCTTCCACTAGCTGGAAGCTGGCTCCGAGGATCGCGGCCAGAGCGCGCAACTGCTCGGATGCCGCGATACGCAACCCGTCGAAGGATACGATATGCATGGGTGTGCGGCTCCTCAACCCACATCGAGCGGCCATCTTAACAAGAGTCGCGGTTTTTCCGGAACCAGTTGGGCCGACAAACACGATTGGGTTGCGACGTTCTGGTGTTGGGAACCCGGCATCAATCTTCACCAGGGAACGAAGCCTGTCAGACAGTGTGCTTTGCAGAACATCGTCGGATTGCCGGGTAGTCTTCAGCCGAGATACCGCGCGAGCGCAATCCGCCAATAGCTCCTGTGCCACATCAGGGGCAACATCCGCGGAGGTCAATTCGGCATAGGCATTTGCGAGGTCGGGATCAGCGAGGATACTCCCCAGCACTGCTGAGAAGGAGCGTGATCTGGCTACGGATTCCGTGATGCGCTCCATCTCCTTTCTTAATGCGCCGAGTTTGGTGGTGAATTGGAGTGCCTGAGCATCGTGTGAGGGAGTAGCGTTCGGCGTAGCGGCGATGCCCGGAAAGGGGCTATCAGCGGAGGCCGGTGCACCCGAAGAGGCTTCGTCAAGGGCGAAAACTACCTCGCAGGAACCTAAATGGCGAGCGTGCGGCGGTGCAGGATGTGTGTCGAGCAACAGGGCCTCCTGGCCCAATTCCCGCCGGGCTTGCTGCATGGCGAGTTCCACGCTGGTTGCATAGTAGGATTTCAATCTCACTCCGTCGCTCCTTCCTTGCGTTTTCCGTCACTCGTGTGCTTGTCCGTGCTCTCTCGCATGCTTTACTTTCCCGCTATCCCTAACGACACGACCCTTGCGCCCGAGGGAACCTCGTTATGAGCCAACACGGCCAGGTTGGGTAGATGCGTTTCCACCATTTGTCTGATGAAGTACCTGCACCCCGTGCCGGTTAACAGCGCCGCCGGCACCTCGGCGGGGCCGACCGAGGCTCGTAATTTGTCGAGAATCTCGCGAAGCTGCAGCGGCGAAATGTTGAGATGGGAAGTGTGTTCAGTGTGTTCGACAGTGCTTTCCAGGCTCCGTTCCACACCTGGATCGAGGAAGTATGCCGGTAGTTCACCTGCGGCGTTCAGATAGGGCCTCACGATCGCCCTACGGATGGACTGTCGTACGTACTCCGTCAGGAGAATGGGATTCTTGGTGATCGTGGCCGATTCCCCCAGAG
The DNA here is from genome assembly GCA_016213775.1 of Acidobacteriota bacterium. Taxonomy (GTDB): domain Bacteria; phylum Acidobacteriota; class Terriglobia; order Bryobacterales; family Bryobacteraceae; genus CADEFT01. Next base: position 21,324 of record JACQZR010000002.1, on the reverse strand, counting down.
ATTCCAAAATGGAAGTGGCGTCCCGAATGGAAACCCGCTCTCTCAACAAGTTCTGTAACACTTTCTGCACCGTAGCGAGAGAGAGCAATTTCGGTACCAGATCCTCAACGGCCTTAGGATTCTCTTCAATTACACGATCCAATACCTTTTTTGCGTCCTGACGGGAGAACAACTCGTGCACATGACGTCGTACCATTTCGGAAAGATGCGTTCCAAGAACGCTGACGGGATCCACAACGGTATAGCCGGCCTGCCTTGCGTGTTCCGACTTGGAACTGGGGATCCAGAGCGCCTGAATGCCAAAGGCGGGCTCCCTGGTAGGAATGCCTTCCACGGGCTTTGTGACACGCGGACCAGGGACGGCAAGCTCATGCCCAGGAGGGAGTTCGAAGCGCGCTAATTCAACGCCCTTGAGCAGAATCAGATATTCGGACGCACGCAGTGACAGGTTGTCCGTCACGCGGACGCTCGGCAGGATGTAGCCGAGTTCGCTTGCCAACTGCCGGCGTATGGCGGCAATACGTCGGAGAAGCGGAGAGTTCTGTCCTCCTTCTACCAGCCTTACCAGTCCGAGGCCAACCTCGACGGCCAGAGCGTCGACGCGGAGCAGGGTTTCCACATTCTCTCTCGGCTGACCGCTGGGGACCGCCTGCGCCTGAAGGTCCTGCTCGATTGCTTGTTTCTGCTTCATCCTGTAGGCAGCCCAGCCGAGACCTGCGCCGAGTGCCATGAAAGGGATCTTGGGCAATCCCGGGAACGCTGCCAGCGCCAAAAGGACACCAGCCGAGAGCAACAGTGGCTGGTGTCTGCTAAACAACTGTTTGCGAACATCCGATTCCAGACCCGCATCCGAACTGGCGCGGGTTACGATGAGCCCGCCCGAGATGGAAATCATGAGAGCCGGGATAACGGTCACCAGACCGTCGCCAATCGTGAGGACTGTATACGTCTCGAGCGCCCTGGTGACGTCCATACCGTGCTGGAGGATTCCGATCAGGATGCCTGCCACGATATTGATTGCCGTGATCAGTATGCTCGCCACCGCGTCCCGCTGAGTAAAACGGGAAGCGCCGTCCATGGCGCCGTAGAATTCGGCCTCAGCGGAGAGTTGCTTGCGGCGATTTCGAGCCTCGGACTCGTCGATGAGCCCGGCGTTGAGGTCGGAATCGATGGACATTTGTTTTCCAGGCAATGCGTCTAACGTGAAGCGCGCGGTGACTTCGGAAATGCGAACAGCGCCATGATTGATCACCACGTACTGGATCGCGATAAGTACGAGAAAAATGACTGTTCCAATGATGTAGTTGCCGCCAACTACGAACTGCCCGAAAGCCTCGATCACCTGTCCTGCAGCGGCGGTTCCGCTGTTGCCGCTCAACAGGATGAGGCGCGAACTGGAAACATTCAGCGCCAAACGGAATAGGGTCAGCAGCAGGAGTGTCGTGGGAAATACGCTGAATTCCACGGGTTTAATAATGTGGAGCGAAACCAGCAAAACGATGACCGATAGCGTAATGTTGCCGCTGATCAGAAGATCCAACAGTATGGGAGGAAGGGGTGTGATCATCGCCATCAGTGTTCCGAGGACGGCGATGGGTACAGATAACTCCTTCCATGGGGCTGATTGTAGCCCGCGTCGCAGGTTCTGCTGCCAACTATCGGATGGTGGCAAAACTGTCGCGCCTGAGCTGCCTCGGCGCGGCTCGGTGTTCTGGCGCAAGGCTGACGATGGTATCGAAGAAATAGGACTGCTGGGGGACATGAATTGCTATTTCCCTCCGGCGGCGTTGGCTTCTTCGCGCTCGGCAATCGCTTGCGGGTGCATCATATGGATTCCCTCCCTGGGAGCCGGCCACCTAGCAGGCGGAAGATGTAGGCAAGAACCTCTGCTACCGCCTGGTATAGGTGTGGCGGGATTTCCTGCCCGACATCCACGGACTTGTACAGGGCCTGTGCGAGCGGGGGATTCTCAACGATGGGGACCTGGTTCTTCAGAGCCAATTCACGAATACGCAGCGCCAGCCAGTTCTTTCCTTTGGCTACGACCTTGGGCGCTCCCATGGATTCGGTGTCATAGCGGATCGCCACCGCGAAGTGCGTGGGATTGACGATGACGGCGGTAGCTTTAGGCACTTGCTGCATCATCCTGCGTCGCAGCAGTTCTCTCTGCAGCCGCCGGATGCGCATCCGGACCATAGGGTTCCCTTCAACTTCTTTCTGCTCGTCGCGTATCTCCTGCTTGGACATACGCAACTGACCCATCCACTTCCGCCTCTGGCGGATGAGATCGATTGCGCCAAGCACTGCCAGGAGGATCGCGCCTTTCCATAGAAGCGACGCTACCATTGCGCCACTACTGTGCAGAGCGGCCTGCAATGACATCCTGGGAAATGCCAGCGCTGAGGCGAGAGCCTCGCTCTCCAGGCGGAACACGAACCACCCGAGCACCGGCAGGAAGATCAGGGCTTGAATCAGCGCAGACAGGTTTTGCCCTGGGAGTTGGCGGAGGCGATCGGACGGATTCAGCCGGTTCAGATCAGGAGCGGCCTTCTTCCACGCAAGTCCGAAACCAGTCGTGAGCCAGTGGAGTGCCAGTCCGCACGCCGTCAGCAGCAACCCAAACATCAAGAACCAGAATAGGTGGCTAAGGAGTACTCGAGTAGTGTATTGCTGCAAGCTGGCCGGCGAAACAGCCTCGCGAAAGGCGAACTGGATCGACTCCCGCATCAGGGTTCGCGATGCTTGTAAGGCGGCGGGCGCGCGGCTAATCAGCAGCCAGACAAAGGTTAGGAATACGAGTCCCGAGACCCATTCTCTGCTTGCCGGGAACTGCCCCTCGCGACGGGCTTTCTCCAGCCGCCGCTGCGTCGGTTGTTCAGTTCTTTGCGAGGGATCAGCCATGGGTTACCTTGTCTCGTTTCATCGCATAGCCATCGCCACCCATCGATCCATTTGGGCTCGGAAGACGCCGGGCATCGCAGCCGCGAATACTGCCAGCGACGCCAGCGCCATAACGATCTTGATTGGGAATGAGAGTGTCGTCAGTTGGACTTGGGCCTGAACCTTGCCGTAGAGAGCCACGGCCAGATCGAGCATCAGTAGAAGCGCGAGTATGGGAATCGAAAGCCGCAGCGCGGTGCGCCACACTTCGGCGCCCAACTCCGCTACTTGGCTGAATGTGTTCCACTGCAATGTCCAAGCCCCGGGCTGGTGTAGCGAGAAGCTGTTGGCCAATGCCCGAATCAACTCAGCGTCCATTCGAAACGCAAAGAACAAGAGGTTGGCAGCGAGTTGAGCGAAGACCTGCAGAACCGTACTATCCGCCTCGCTTCCGGGGTCAATCGTGGAGGCGTAGGAGAATCCGGCCTGAAGGCCGATACACTGAGCAGCTAGAACAAAGCCCTCGACGAGGAGATTCACCGTGAGGCCCAGAAACACGCCCCAGCCCAAGTCCTGAATGACCCAAACGGCCAGCTCGCCGAGCCCAGGATTCAGATGGGGCGGTTTCGGGCATGCCGGCACAAGGGCCACCGTGAGCGACAGCGCGAGAACGATGCGCGTCGCCTCCGGGCTCCTTCTCCAACCCGGTATGGGCAGGAATGCGACGGCTCCGGATACTCTGGCCAATACCAGGAGGAAAGACAACAGCTTCTCCTGGGCTGGGAGAATCTCATTGAGCATAGCGAGTAAAATCCCCAAGCATCGAGGTTGTGTAGTTCAACATTCGCGAGAGCATCCATGGCAGGAACAGCATCAGCAGGCCTAGAAAAATAAGCAGCCGCGGGACCGCCGAAAAGCTAGCGTCCTGAATGGAGGTCACCACTTGAATCAAACTGATGACAATGCCTGTTGCGAAACCCAAGGCAAGAACAGGAAGGCTGAGGTAACATGCTGTCCAGAGGGCATGTCGGATCAGGTCTATCACTTGGGCTGGCGTCATTGTGCAGATTTCCTCATGAAATTATGTCGCGGGATAGAAGCTCTTGACCAAGGAGCCAATTACAAGATTCCACCCGTCGGCCAGGACAAAAAGGAGTATCTTGAATGGTGCGGATAGCATGACAGGCGGGAGCTGGACCATTCCGATCGATAATGTTACACCGGCTACGATTAGGTCAATTATCAGAAACGGCAGAAACAAGACCGCTCCGATTTGGAAACCAGCACGCAGTTCTCCTAGGATGTATGCCGGAACAAGTACACTGAGTGATAAGTCGGATGGCTTAGCCGGGGCCGGCAGTTTCGTGATTTCCAGCAACAGACGAATATCGTTCTCGCGAGCGAATCGCAGAAGAAACGCTTGAAGCGGCTTACTCCCCTGATCCCACGCAGCCTCGTATCCGATTTCTCCCTTCTCCAGCGGCGCCCAGCCCTTCTCGTAGACTTGCGTGAAAACCGGATTCATGATGAGGATTGTGAGAAAGAGGGCCAGACCGATCAATACCTGATTGGAGGGGGTGGATTGCGTACCCACGGCTTGCCGAAGGAAGTGCAGAACAATGGAGATCCGGAGGAATGGTGTGACCGACATGAAGATGGCGGGCAGCACGGTCAGAAGCGTCAGGACCAGTACGATTTGCATCGGCTGTCCTGGAAGCGTCGCGACACCCTCCGCGGTCGAAGGGTGGGACTGCGACGCTTTCTGGGCCGCCGGCGCAAGGTTGGCCAGGAGCGATATCAGGATGAGACTGGAGCGCATGAGTGTTGTCTCGATCCTTGTGAACCTTCACCAGAGAGAGCGACGCGATCCAAAAGTGTACAGCCGCCTGGATGCAGCACAACCAGGAATGTTTGATTCCCGCACCGCAGGAAGTGCGCACTGTGACTTGCAGACAGAGGAATTGACTCCAAGTGCTCTATCGAGTTCACAGCCGCTTTCGAAGACAGATTGTATCCAAGAAGTCGTTTACGGGATAGTACTTGACGCAGCCATAAAAGTAACCCTATTACCAGGATCGCTGCCGCAATGGGGGATACTAAATTCATATCTATTCCTCAATGTTGAAGTCTGTGATGCGAACACCCATCATGTCCTCGATTACGACGATTTCGCCAAACGCTACAAGTGCCCCCCCGACTAACACGTCGATGTTCTCGCCAGCCGAACGAGTCAGCTTCACCACGCTCCCGTTTTCCAGTTCCAGTATCTGGCGCAGTTTTACTACCTTACGGTCCAGTTCCACTTCGATGCCCAGACTGATATCGGCAAAGTGGTTCAGGTGACCGGTAAGGCAGCTAATCGACATGTGTTGTCCCTTTGCGCTCCTCGACTACGTGCGCTACCGCTTGAGATTTATTGTTTCCTGGCTTAATTCATCCACGGTGGTGACTACCCTGGTGTTTGCCTGGTAGCCGCGTTGCAGGACGATTAAATTGGTAAATTCACGAGCAATATCCACCGTTGAGAACTCAACCGCTCCTCCGAGAATGGACCCGCGACCGCCAGTACCGGGGATTCCAATGGCCGGCAGTGCAGTACGCGCGCTGAGTTGGTAGTTGTTATTTCCGACGGCAACGAGGGATTCCGGATTACGAATAGCTGCCATAGATAGCTGCCCAACCATGATCTGTTGGCCGTCTGAATAGAGCGCCAGGATTCTTCCTCCATCATCCAACCCGACGCGAATTAACTGGGCTGCCGGAGAACCGTCCTGTGAGTTGGCCGAGACGGCCGAAGGCTGCGAGTACTGAGTGATTCGAGGAGTGGTACCGTAAAGCTGCCACGTCATCGTCATATCGGCGGCGCCGTTACTTAAGCCGCTCACTGTGATGGCAGGGAACGGACCTGCGGCCGGCGGGTCAACCATTCGGCCTTGACTGTCAAAGGTGATTGTTCCTGTGACTGGAGTTAGTGGGCTTGATACGTCGGCATTCGGCACTGAAATGGAGTAGTCCCACTGCCCGACAGTAGCGTTCTTGGTGAATGTCACCGTGACCACGTGACTCGCGCCTAAAGAGTCAAAGACTTCAATAGAAGTGGAGAACTGAGTCGGGGGTGGGCCGGCTGTTCCAGCCGCATTCAGATTCAAGTCGAACGAGAACGCCGTTGTAGGCGTCGGAGATTTCAATGATCCGACAGGAACGACAATGTCACCGATAGTGCCGTTCGTATCAACGACTCCCCCGGTACTTGCCCAACCCTGGACTCTCTCACCTGTCGCGGTGAGCAAATTGCCGGACTTGTCAACCTGCAGCGCGCCTCCCCGAGTGTATAGCAGTGCCCCGGCGCGGTCGCGAACGACGAGAAATCCATCTCCTTGAATCGCGGCGTCCAACGGGCCGGAACTGCTTTGTATGGCGCCCTGTGAGAACTGCCGCAATGTGACCGGCCTGCCAACACCGAATCCGACCTGGGTCTCGCCGAGACCCGCGCCGAGGGACTGCGTAACCAGATCGTGAAACGCGACCTGGCTGGCTTTGAATCCGGGAGTATTGAGGTTGGCGAGGTTGTTACCGACGACGTCTACTGCGGTTGATAGGGCGCCCAGCGCTGAGAGTGCAGTGGAAAATGATGTAAACATGAGAAGAGTTGACCTCCGGTTTGACTATGATTTCGGTATGGTGGTGCTGCTGCCGCTGTTCGCGGATGCGGCGGCCAGCAGGTCTCGAATCTGGCCCAGATCCTGTCGCATCTGAACCATTTGCTCGACCGAACTGATCTGACTCAGTTGCGCAAGAAAACTGGAGCCGTCAACAGGGCTGAGCGGATTCTGGTATCGCAACTGAGCGACCATCAATTGCAGGAATGTGTCCTTGTTTGCGAGCCGGTCCGCGGGATTCGCGGAACTGGTCGCATTAGTTTGCGTACCCGTCCCTTGTTGTGAGGCGGTTATCGCTGCGGTGAGCGTGTTTGCCACGAAATTTCCTCCCAAGTGGTGCGCCATTGTTGTTGTGCACGTGGATTGGACTGCGCCTCTTCCGAGGGCAGCCATATGTTTCGCTGTTTACGTTCTTGTTCTCTACCGTCATCGAGGTTTTGCGACATGCCGCCAGAAGAGGCGGCTGGTTGTGTTTCCTCGGGAGTTGTGTGTTCCCGAATGTCGGTACTGAATCCATGGTTGTCCATTGAGTGAACTAACTCCTGCAGGTTGGCGCGCAGGGTTGTTCGCGCTTCCGCATCGCTTGAGTGCACGCTCACCTGGACGGTGCCCGCCCTCTCGGCCAAACGAACCTCAAGCCCAGGAATACCGGAATCAGGGAGAACAAGCCTGATCTCCTTCAAGTCCTGCCGGGGCGTCTGCATATGGGCCAACTCGGGGGCAAGTTGTGGCGGCTCAGAAACTGGCGGTTCTGCCTCGACCTTGCCTAGGGAGTCGGTGCTAGCGTGACCAGCAAACAGAGTAGGTAAAGGAGCAACGTTCTGCTGCGTTTGGGGTAGGGCCGGCTGCTGAACGCGGGTTTCATTGTTCTTGGATTCACCAGCTTTGGAGACCGGGTGAGTTGCCGAGTGATGATCCCGCTCAGGTTGATGAGCGTCTCGCGAGTTGGCGGAGGTGCTCATCTCCACCTTTTTCGGCGATGGGTCGCCGGACCCGAGACGGGTCGGACCCGTCTCGGCTGGATCGCTCGCCTGCTGCTTTGCCATGCGGAAGACCGGGACGGGATCTTCTCGCGTTTCTTGAACGGCGGCACCTGCGGGCGCAGGCTCATTGGCGACGACAGCATCGTCGGGCACGCCCTTTTCGCAAGTAGCACGAGAGTCCTGGGATTGGCCGATCTTGCCACGATCACACTGTTGAGACAGGTCTACGTTCGGTGGCTTCGGTGAGGGGGCAATGGAAGGTGAGTGCGGAATTATCTCCACGACCTTCTCTGACCTGGAATGAAGCCTAAGTTGAAACGCCTCTGGCGGCATCGTAACCTTGGACGTCGCTTTCTCATCCGCACTGGTGAGCGAGCAGTTGTCCACAGGCATCGAGTCCCGACCGTGATTCTGCGGTACGGGCGAGGTACGGGGGGCTCTCAATCCGCTTTCGGAGTAGACCACGTTGGTATGCTCGCCAGTGCCGGCTCGTACTTCCAAGGGCGCAAAAGGCGCAGGTGCGGGTTCCGACAGGCTCTCTTCGCTCTTGATTGGCTCGGTTTCTTCCTGGACATTGTCCACGGGCATCGAGTCCCGACCTTGGTTCTGCGGTACGGGCGAGGTACGGGGGTCTCTCAATCCGCTTGCGAAGTGGAGCACGTTGTCATGCTCCCAAGTGCCGGCTGGTACCTCCAAGGGCACAAAAGGCGCAGGTGCGAGTTCCGACAGGCTCTTTCCACTCTTGATTGGCCCGGTTTCTTTCTGGACATTGTCCTCCGGTGCCGCAACCTCTGACTCTTCCCCGGGGACCATTGCAGCTATGGACACAACTTCGGGTTTCGCAGCCGCGGCGGCAGCAGCCGCAGTTACTCGCGGAACGCCAGTAGAGGCCGATTCAACGGACTTCACTTCAGCAGGGTGGAGGCCAGTGTATGCTTCAGGACTGGTCGCAGTTGGCGAAGTAGGCGATGCACAAACGCACGATCCCTGGTCTCTAGGCAGGGTCTCCGAAAATAGCAATCCGGCGTCGGCGAACCTCCCTTCCGCACGAAGATCTTGATTGCCAGGAGCAGTTATTGTAGAGACGTTGCTGGCTGTGGATACTCGTGATTTCTCCGGCGCCGGAACGGTGTTGATGGGCACTTCCGCCTCGTGCGAATGCTCATACGCGAAGGTGGGTTCCGGAGAAGGGAGCGGCAATGGTCCCTTGTTTTGAGGTGTAAGAGAGGCACCCGATTCGGACGTGGGGCTAGAAACCACCGCCAAAGCAAGCGAGGGCGAACCTGACTGCGGTTGTTCACTCCTTTCCTCATGAGGGATCCCATCGACGAGAGGGGCCTTCGTAGAGATATGGATGGGGCGTGGCGCCAGCCGGTTGACAGTCCTGTCAGGTGGTTTCGTATCCGCAGTTGGATGGATGAGATCCCCGGCTGTTTCGGAGTCATTGAATGTGACGGCAATGAACTTCTGGAGAAGATCTCCAAACGAGGGCGGTTCGCTTGGTATGCACGCATCGTCAGCCTCTGCACTGGTAGCGGAACGCACCGCCCGGTCGGATAGAGTGGTGTCTGAGCCGTCGCCAGACTCAAAGGACGTGAGGAATCGCGGGGCCGGTGTGGGGATTTCGCTTCCAAATAGCTGTCCGAGAAGTTGAGGGACGGGTGCGAGCACGAAGTGGATTGAGCAGATGAGTGGCCAAAGAAGAAATGGTGCGGATTCAGCGGGTTCACAGTGCGTGCTATGTCGAAGAATTGGCGGAGAATCTCAAAACGGCAAGAAAGTACCGCATTGAAACGTGTCTACTGATTCATTTCGGAAAAGAAATGGAGGCTTTTAATGATTTTCCTGGCCTACCGGCTTCGGCATCAAAAGTGCAATCACTTTTGCGTGGATGTTCTTCTATCGACCGCCGCAAGCGGTTTACGGGCCAGGACCGAGGCTCTTGAGCTAGTGGCCAATAATATTGCTAACGCGAACACTGCAGGTTACAAGGCGGATCGGGAGTTTCATAGCACTTATGTCGCGCCTGAAGCAATGAGCGGTCCGGAAGGGACTCTGCCCGCGGTGAGCCCCCTGGTTGAATCGAACTGGATCGATTTTGGTCATGGCGTTTCGATAACTACGGGGAATCCCCTGGACGTTGCTATTTCGGGCAACGGCTTCTTTGTCGTGGAGGGAGTTCAAGGCAGGTTGTACACGCGCAACGGGAACTTCCAGACAGGAACGGATGGGACGCTAGTTACGCAAACGGGGGAAAAAGTTCTCGGGCAGAACGGCAAGCCAATTCTGCTAGTACCCCGCGAAGCGGTGCAGATCAGTCCGGATGGTGGCGTTCGGCAGGGCGCGCAGTTGGTAGGAAGGCTTGCCACAGTCGATTTTGAGGACCGTCAAGGCCTTCGCAAAGCCGGTGGCACCTACTTCAGGTGGGATGAATCGAATGGTGCGCCAACGCCAGTAAGTGCGCCGGTTGAGCAAGGCAGGCTCGAGAGCGCCAACATCCAACCGGCGGAATCGGCCGTTCGGCTGGTGAACATTATGAGGCAGTTTGAGACATTACAGAGGGCTATTGCTCTGGGCAATGAAATGAACAGGCATGCCGTGGAAGAGGTTGCGAAGTTGTGATGCCGCCGAAGGCGCAGCCTAAGAGGGAACAGGAGACGAACAATGATTCGAGCACTGTACAGTGCAGCTAGCGGGATGGTTGCTCAGCAAATGAACGTGGATAACATCGCGCACAACCTCGCCAACGCAAACACGGTTGGATTCAAGATGCGGAGGGCGCAATTCCAGGATTTGCTGTACCAGAGTGTTGTGCAACCCGGGGCCGCCGCGGGCGCGCAGACAGTGATTCCCACCGGATTGCAGGTAGGCCTTGGGGCGAGGCCCGTCGCCAACGAGATCCTCTTCACCCAGGGGGATTTTGTTTCCACAGGCAACCCGCTTGACTTGGTTATCCAAGGGAAAGGTTTTTTCCAGATACGGCGCCCCAGTGGGGAACTGGCATACACGCGGGGAGGTGCTTTCCATTTGGATCGTGACGGGAATATTGTTACGGCCGACGGGGATCCGATGGAACCGCAAGTCACATTTCCGCAGGAGGCGCAGTCCATTACGATCGCCGCCGATGGGACGGTGACGTACACTCTGCCGGGGCAGACCGCGGTGCAGCAGTCGGGCCAGATCCAACTGGCGAACTTCCCAAATCCCGCAGGGCTTAATAGCTTAGGGCACAACCTGTTCACACCGACTGATGCGTCGGGCGATCCGACGGTAGGTACGCCTGGTGGACAGGAGGGCCTGGGAAGCTTGCAGCAGGGTTTCGTTGAACAATCGAACGTGAGCGTTGTCGAGGAGTTCATAAGCATGATTGTGAGCCAGCGCGCCTATGAGGCGAACTCCAAAGTCGTGAAAACCTCCGATGAGATGTATCAACAAGTCAATAACATGACGCGGTGATGAATACCATGAGTGTGCTGAACTATTACCTGCTTGTAACTGTATCCATTGGAACCGCGATGGGTCAGGACTGCGTGGTAGTCGCAGACGGAGTGGTCCGGTTAAAGGACCTTGCCCCGTCAGGCACCTTGCTTGCGAACAGCCTCGGGGAGGACCGCGGAGATGACTTTCTCTTCTTTGCACCGGTCGCCGGGACAACACGGTGGGTGAGTTCCGAGGAACGGACGCGATTGCTCAATCGACGCGGGGTTGAGAAGGCAGCCGTGCCGGGCATATGCATCCGCTCGGCCTCTCGCGTGGTAGACCCTGATGAGTTGCGCTTAGCGATGCTCCAGGCTTTTGCTTCCAACGCTGCCTTCAAAGCGCAGGTGAAGGTGGAAGTGATTGATTGGAGCAGGTACCCTACTCCGGATGGGAGAATCGAGTTTTCTCTTTCTGCCCTGCCTCGCAGAGTGGACGGCGCTCAGCCAGTTCTCTGGAAGGGATGGGTGCGACTCCCTACAGGCAGATCGGTGCCGGTCTGGGCCAAAGCGAAACTGACCACTGATTGCATCGTGGCGACCGCTTTGCGAAGCCATCCTTCCGGGCACCGGTTGGGCGAAGCGGACTTTGCTGTCGAGAGACGCGAAGTCTTTCCGACTCAGGTGCTGTTGGCCAAGGGGCCCCCGACAAAGATTGCCGGGAGACTACTGCGCCATGCCGTGAAGTCAGGGGATATTCTCACAGCGCAGGATCTGATGGAGCCCGTGGCAGTGCAATCCGGGCAGGTGTTGGCCGCCGAAGTGCAGGAAGGCGCTGTGCGTCTCAAGGTGGAGGTGATCGCGGAGACCAAAGGGCGCATCGGAGATACGATTTGGTTGCACAGCAGTTCCGGTGGACGCAGGTTTCGCGGCACGGTGCTGAGTGATGAGCAAGTGAGGGTTGTCCCGGAAGTGTCGAAGCCTCTCCGGAAGATGGTGAAGGAGGATTCCAATTGAAGTCTCTTATACTACTGGTTCTGCTGATTCCGTACCTGCTTGCGGCAAGGTCGAAAAAACAGCCAGCGGCCAGCATTTCGGAACTCGACAAGTACATCGAGGCCATGGAGCATCGTTCGGCTGCGAACGAAGGGTATGCCGCGTCTCCGGGTTCGGTCTACGGGAATGCCAGCCGCATGAGCAACCTGGTTCGAGACCAGCGTGCTTACCAGATAGATGACATTGTTACGATCACTGTGAACGACAAGGCATCTGCAGTAGCCAAGGGCGTTACCAGCACCTCAAGAAAGACCAGCTCCAAGAAAGCCATTACGGCGCTTGCCGGACCGCTGTCAGGCGTTGGGGCTCTGGCCAACCTGGGCAACCTCTCCGGCACCTCGACTCTAGACGGACAAGGCGAAACCAGTCGTGAAACGCAGTTGAGCACGGCATTGTCGGCGAGGGTGGTGCACGTACTGCCGAATGGGTTCCTGATTCTACAGGGAACAAAGGAGATCAGTGTCAACTCAGAGCGGCAAACGGTTGTTGTGAAGGGTGTGTGCAGGCCACAGGATCTGAGTCAGAACAACGTGATTACGTCAGACAGGCTCGCTCAACTGGAGGTACGAGTAAACGGCAAAGGGGTTGTGGGCGACGCGGTACGGCGGCCCTTTATTTTGTATCGGATTCTTGAGGGGCTTCTGCCATTCTAGTATGCGACACGTCATGGTGCTGCTACTCGTCACCGCCGCCTGGTTGGATGCGGCTTCAGGTGTTCGGCTGAAAGACCTCGCCAATTGGGAAGGTGTTCGCGACAACCCCCTGGTTGGATATGGTCTGGTGGTGGGGCTGAACGGAACGGGGGACAAGCGCCAGACCGTATTCTCCGCGCAATCGCTTGCGAACCTGTTGGAGAAGATGGGGGTTACCGTCAACCCCACCGCCATCCAGGTTCGCAATATGGCCGCAGTGATGGTGACGGCGAACCTTCCGGCGTTCGGGCAGCCTGGGGTGAAGCTTGATGTGCATGTGGCGGCAATTGGAGACTCCAGCAATCTGCAAGGAGGGTTGCTTATCTTAACGCCCCTGAAAGGGGCAGACGGGCAAGTTTACGCCGTAGCACAAGGCCCCGTGGTCACTGGTGGCTTCGTGGCAGGTCGAGGAGGAAACAACCAGACGGTGAACCATCCTACTGCCGGACGGGTTCCCAATGGCGGGATCATCGAGCGGGGACCTCCATCCGTTGCTCCGGGTGGAAAGCTAAGGCTTCAACTGCGACAACCCGACTACACAACGGCAGCTCGCGTTGCGGACTTGATCAACAAGCGCTTCGGCTCCGGTGGGCCCGCGGTTGCGAGAGCTGAGAATTCCGCCCTCGTCGTGATCGATACGCCCCCCCGCTATTCGATGAGGCCAGTGCAACTGGTAGCGGAGATCGAGAATCTTCCAGTGGAGGCGGACCGGCAGAACAGGATTGTGATCAACGAACGAACCGGTACGATTGTGATGGGGAAAGAGGTTCGAATTGCGCCTATGGCAATCATGCATGGTGCTCTGAGTGTGGAGATACAAACACAGTTTGAGGTCTCGCAGCCGGCGCCGTTGTCTGGAGGTCAGACTGCTGTCACCCCAAATGTGGGTGTTCGAGCGAACGAAGAGAAGGCCAAAGCGGTGTTGCTGAAGAACGGCGCAACAGTAGAGGACTTGGTAAAGGCCTTGTCCGCAATCGGCTCCACGGCACGTGACGTGATCGCGATTCTTCAGAACCTGAAAGCTGCGGGTGGCCTGGACGCGGAATTGGAGGTGATCTAGGGATGCAACTCGGGGCAGTTCAGACACAGAATTCCGTTTCGACGTCGCCGGATCGGCCGAAGGATCTCAAGCAGGCCGCCGAGGCTTTTGAGGGCTTGTTCCTGGCCATGCTGTTGAAAACGGCGCGGCAAGCAAGTCAAGCTGAGGGTGGGCCTGACCGTGACGGGGCCGCGGATACGGTTCTTGAGATGGCAGAAGAGCATATGGCCACTCAGATCGCCAAGGGGAGAGGGTGCGGGTTTGCGGCTGCAATGCTGAAGCAGATCGCACCACAATATGCGGAAGGTGCCACAGCTTCCAAGGACTTCTCTGTATTGGCGAACAAAGGGAAATGAGTATGGGACAATGCGAACAGGGTGGACTTGCAGGGAACCGTCATGGAGGGCGTCGGCGCCACCGAAACCGACGTTGTGGTGATTGGGGGTGGCCCAGCCGGACTGGCTACGTCCATTGCGTTGTCGATGAAGGGTCTGCGATCTGTTGTTATCGATGGATGCCAGCCTCCTCATGACAAGTGTTGTGGTGAAGGACTGCTTCCTAACGCCATGCACACCCTGGCTACGCTCGGGGTAGTGCTCTCGCAGGAGCACTCAGCCCCGCTGCGTGGAATTCGATTCGTCTGCACGGATACGAGTGCCGATGCCGAGTTCCCCGGCGCCTTTGGGCTTGGAATCCGTCGACCCCTTCTCCACCAGGCTCTGATCGATCGGGCTCGGCAACGCGGAATCACCCTGCTGTGGGGCGATCCGGCGAGTATCGTGGACAGCAACACAGTGGCTGTGGGGGAGTGTGAGATCCGTTGTCGTTGGATAGTGGGTTGTGACGGAAGCCGATCGACCATCAGAACATGGGCAGCGTTGGAAGGGGGCGACCAGCGACGAGTTCGATACGGCTTTCGCCGCCACTTTCGGCGGCCCCCATGGAATGACTTCGTCGAAGTCCATTGGGGACTTCGTACGCAAGCCTACGTGACCCCCGTCTCGCGAGAGGAGGTTTGCGTTGCGGTCTTGAGCCGCGATCACTCACTGCGGCTGGATGACGCTATGCCGCTTTTCCCGGAACTGCGAGAGCGGTTGCAGGAGTGTGACTCGTGCTCGATGGAACGGGGGGCCGTCACGGCGAACCAACGTTTTTGGGATGTGTGTCGAGGCAACGTGGTGTTGGCGGGCGACGCCTCCGGCACGGTGGATGCAATTACCGGATCGGGACTGGAGTTGGCGTTTGAGGAGGCGTTGTTATTGGCGGACGCCATCGAAGCCGGGCAACTGGAGAGCTACGCAAACGAACATCGGAATATGATGCGTCGGGCTGCCTGGAAATCTCGTATGCTCCTCCTGATGGACAGTTGGCCGGCATTGGCCCCGCGCGCAATCCGGACGTTCTCGGGCAGACCAGAACTGTTCCGGCGTATGCTCGCAATGCATGTAAGCGAACTGAACCCCATCGAACAATTCTTTGTCAATGCTGAACTGGGGTGGCGAATACTCACTGGCTAAACATCGATTTCGAGCCGGAGCAGCGCGGCACCGAACGTCTTTCCCTGTGCGTCCACACGCAAGGAGAGGGTCCCGCCGCCTCCAAGCGCCTCGTGCAATAAGAAATTCAAGGCGCCGAGGTTCGGCAGTTCGTAGCGTTCCACCTTGCCTTGAACAAGATCCCCGAAATACGCCTTAACGCGCGAGGGCGTCAGTTCCCGCACGAGAATCTCGTAGTCCTCCGTCCAAAAGGCGATTACGCCGATGTTCACCGTATCGCCTTTGTCACCGGACCGGGCATGAGCAATATGGCTGAGCGGGATTCTCATTCCACCACCTCCACACGCGTGCGAATTTCGTCGCGGGCCAGCAGCGCCGGCCAGTAGGCGACAACTTCCCGAACCGGCGGACGGCCATCCCCGAAACCTGTGGCGGTGGGCGGACCGTTCAGCACAAGCGGCACCAACTCTCGGGTGAACCGGTCCACAGCCTTACGATCGCTGCCGCGTACTCCGATGCGTAGCTGCACTTCGGGAACGTCGGCAACCGGCGGAGCCGCAGGGCCATGACAAGCGTTGACCCCGAGATACTCCGTGTGAATCTCATCAAATTGAAGGCCCAGTTGGGCCAGACGTTCCCGAACGATTCTGTCGGCAGCCTGAGCCTTCTCCAGCGCCTGAGGCCAACTATACACAAGCGTGCCAATCGCCTTAAACCCCCAGGCGTAGCTTACGGAAACCTTGAGCATTTCCGGCCGCGAGCCGCCGCGAATGCCACTCACGCGCACACGATTTTCCCCCTCGTCGTACAGCTTGATGCTTGTGAAGTCCGCAACGCAATCGGGTGTGATGTAGTTCCTGGGATCGCCTAGTTCGTAGAGAAGCTGCTCCTTAATGGTGTCGCTGTGAACGCGCCCGCCTGTGCCGGCATGCTTCGTGACGACGAACGAGCCATCCGGGTCCGCCTCAACGATGGGGTAGCCGATGTTGGCAAAGTCGGGGATGGACGGCCAGTCCACCTGGCAGTTGCCGCCGGTGCATTGCGCGCCACATTCGATGATATGGCCGGCGATGGTACCGGCAGCGAGCAGGTCGTACTGCCCAGGCTGCCAGCCGAAGGCGTGCACCATGGGTGCAAGCGCCAACGCGGTGTCCGTGCAACGCCCGGCAATAACAACATCCGATCCCGTGGCGAGAGCCTCCGCAACGGGAAACGCACCAATATAAGCGTTCGCGCTGAGGATGCTCCCGCTGATCGCCGACAACGGCTCGCCGGTCTCCATGTTCTTCATCAGATGCCCGCGAGTGAGCAACTCGGGGATGCGATCAAACAGATCGTCGCCGAGAACAACCGCCACCTTGAGGTCCGGAGCAAGCCGGCGAACCTCACGCGCGCAGGCGACGGGATTGACGCCGCCCGCGTTGGCAACTACCTTCACGCCGCTCTCGCGGATCCTCTTGGCGATACGAGCGATGAGGGGCGGGAAGTCGCGGGCATAGCCGAGATTGGCGTCAGCCTGCTTCTGCTTCTGCACGATCGACATTGTGATTTCGGCGAGGTAGTCGAGAGCGAGGTAGTCGATGGGGCCCTGCTCCACCAGGCGTACGGGCGCCTCCAACCAATCGCCCCAGAAACCCTGCCCGTTAGCGATGCGGATCATTTCAGGATCTCCAATGCCAGATGCTCGCGATGAGCGGAGTAACGAAGAAACTCAAGGACAAACGAGAGCACGCGGCGAGTTTCCAGCGGATCAAGGATAGCGTCGCAATGGCCGCGCGCCGCGGAGTGGTGCGCGTCGAGCCAGCGTTCATAGTCGGCCCTTGTCCTGGCGATCCGCTCCTGCAATTCCACGGGAACTTCTTTCCCCGCGGCTTTCAGTTTTTCCAACTCCGGCCCGTGCACGGCAACCACCGCGGAATCTCCTTCCATTACGCCGATACGCGCCGTCGGCCAGGAGAACGTGAAATGAGGGTCAAAGCCCTGGCCACCCATTGCATAGTAGCCCGCCCCTGAAGCGTGGTTGAGAACCAGCAATAGTTTCGGCACCGTCGCGCAAGCCATTGCCTCCACCATCTCCGCGCCGGCGCGAATAATGCCGTCTGTTTCGGCCTCTACTCCCACCATGAACCCCGATACATCCTGAAGGTACAAAATGGGAAGCCCAAGGCGCTCAGCGTTCTCAACAAAGTACGACACCTTGCGAGCGGACTCGGTATATACAATCCCACCTAGCCGCGACTTACCATTCTGCTTCAGGAAGCCCCGCCTGTTGGCGATCACTGCCAATGGGTGACCGCTCAGGCGCGCAGTCACACACAGCAACTCCGGGGCGTGGTGGGGCTGGAACTCGAGATACTCATCCGCGTCCAGCAACCGTGCCATTACTTCCTCCATGTTGTAAGGAAGCCGGTGATCCACGGGCAGAATCTCGTACAAGCCTTCAGCACCCTTTGCGGGCGCCGTTCCCTTCAATGATGCATTCGCCGGACGCAATTCGCGGAATTTCTGACGGATGAGTTCGAGACAATGCGCGTCATCGTTTGCTCTGTAATGCGCCACCCCGCTAACGCCGGTGTGCATAGCCGCCCCGCCGAGCGACTCCGCATCCACGCTTTGGCCGGTAGCGCCCTTCACCAGATTCGGGCCGCCCAGACCCATGAAGCTCGTTTTCTCCACCATAATGATGACGTCGCTCAGTGCAGGCAGATACGCTCCGCCGGCAATGCACGGCCCCATCACAGCGGAGATCTGTGGGATCTTCAGCCGGCGGCGCATTAGCGAGTTGTAATAGAAGATTCGAGCTGCGCCGTACTGTCCCGGGAAGATGCCATCCTGCAGCGGAAGGTTCACGCCTGCCGAGTCCACGAGGTACACAATCGGGACACGGTTGCGCATGGCGATTTCCTGCGCCCGCAGCATCTTGGTAATCGTCTCGGGCCACCAAGCGCCAGCCTTCACCGTGGCGTCGTTAGCAATGATCACAGCCGGGCGCCCCTCAATGCGGCACAACCCCGTCACAACGCCAGCGGCCGGCGCCTGCCCATCATACCGGTCGTGCGCTACCAGAAGGCCGATCTCGACGAACATTGTGCCCGGGTCGATGAGCCGGGCAATCCGTTCCCGCGCGGTGAGCTTCCCATCGCGATGCTGTTTGTCGATCTTGTTGGCGCCGCCACCCAGGCGAAGTTGGTCTTGAAGGTCATGAAGTCGGCTCACAAGGTCTCGCATGTGATCGGCCGCTGGCGAGGGTTCCGCGGAACGCGAGGCCGGTGCGGGAGTTGGCGGTGGCTTCACTCTCATTAGTGTAGTGCGTTGCCCGTCTTGCTGGGCGACAATGTAGGGCATGCACCGTCGCGATCTACTTTGCCTCGCCGCAATGGCTCCCGGTCTGATGCCGGCGGCGGAGACCGACTATCCACGATCCATTCCGGATTATGAAAAGCCGCTGTTCCAACTGCACAAGCAGTTCTCTTCGCCCGTGAAGATCGCATCCGTTGACTATTTGCGGGCCGGCAGGAACACGTTCGTTCGCGCGCGTTCCTCGGATGGCGTAACCGGGATTGTGAGAACGAAAGACATCGAAGACTTCGTACCGATTCTCATCCGGCGGATTATTCCAGCATTTGTGGGGAAAGATGCGCGAGACCTGGAGACGCTGGTGGACGACGTCTATACCAAGCACTACAAACTCGCCGGCCAACCGTTCTGGTCGCCGGTTGCGGCCGTCGAGCATGCGATCTGGGATGTGCTGGGGCGTACGGCGCGGAGACCCGTCGCCGAGTTGATGGGCGGCGTATTACGAAAGGAGATTCCGGTCTATTTATCTGGTTCTGTCCGTGAGACCACGGCGGAAGAAGAAGTGGATATCTACGTGCGCGGGTTGCAGGACACAGGATGCAATGCCGTCAAGTTCAAGATCGGTGGGCGCATGACACGCAACGTAGATGCCTACCCTGGCCGTACCAAAACGATGGTGGAACTGGCGCGAAAGCGCATGGGGGACAAGACAATCCTCTACTGCGACGCCAACGGAAGCTACGATTCCAGAGTCGGGATTGAAGTCGGCCGGATGCTGCAGCGGTTGGGATTCAGCTTCTACGAAGAGCCGTGTCCTTGGGAAGAGGTCAGCGAAACCAGGAAAGTGGCTGACGCACTGGAGATGAAAGTGGCCGGTGGTGAGCAGGATTCCTCACTGTGGAAGTTCAAGGACATGATAGAGCGCCGTGTGCTCGACATCGTCCAGCCGGATATGAATTACTGCGGTGGACTCATCCGTGCATCCCGCGTCGCTCGCCTTGCAGCGGCCGCGAGAATCACCATCGTGCCGCACAACACTCAGACGGACGCCGCGGCCTGCAAGATGTTGCAATTCGCTGCTGCGACTCCGAACATCGGCCCCCACATGGAGTTTCCGTACCGCGGCAAGCCGAAACAGGAGGGTTGGTACACACCCAACTTTGCCATTCGGAATGGTGTCGTGAAGGTGCCGCTTACTCCCGGGCTCGGAGTCGAGTTCGATCCCGACTATTTGAAGAAGGCGCAAAAGGTCGAACTTTGAACGCCCGCGAGTTTTCCTTAACTGCTGACGAGATGCGCGCCTCCGGTCACGACGCCGTGGAACTGGTGGTTCGTTTTCTCGAATCGCTGCGCGAACTCCCTGCGTTCGAACTGGCATCGCATGAGGAATTGTCCAGCCTCGTCGGGACCATATCCGAGCATGGGCGTCCGATCAGCGAAGTGCTCCAGGAAGCGTCGGAGAAGATCTTGCGGTATCGAGTGCGTCCCTCACATCCGCGCTTCTTCGCATTCGTTCCGGGCGTGGGCAATTATGCAGGCGCGCTCGCCGATTTTCTGGCCCATGGCCAAAACGTGTTCACCGGGAGTTGGATGGAAGCCAGTGGGCCCACGATGGTGGAGATGCAGTTGATCGACTGGCTGCGCGACGTGATCGGGTTTCCTGTTGAGGCGGGAGGAGTTTTCGTAAGCGGCGGGTCGATTGCCAATCTAACGGCACTGGCTGTGGCTCGCGATACGATCCTCGGTGAAGACGGGCTGTCGAGAGGCGTGGTCTATATGTCCGATCAAACGCACTCTTCGGTGGAGCGTGCGTTACGGCTGATTGGATTCGCGCGCAGGCAGATCCGGAAACTGGCAAGTGGCGATGATTTCCGGATTCCCGTCGACCACCTGCGTGAGTGCATTGATAGGGATCGCGCGGAAGGTCTGCGGCCATGCTGCGTCGTCGCGAATGCGGGTACCACAAACACAGGCGCGGTGGACCCGTTACGGTCATTGGCGCTGCTCTGCCGCCAGTCGGGGATGTGGCTGCACGTCGATGGCGCCTACGGGGCCGCGGCGGCATTGTGTGACGAGGGTCGGGCGGCGCTGGATGGACTGGACCAAGCCGATTCCGTTGCGCTCGATCCGCACAAATGGATGTTTCAACCGTTCGCTTGCGGTTGCGTGTTGGTGCGTAAGGGCGCGTTACTGCCGCGCACATTTCACATGCGCCCGGAGTATCTGGAAGATGTCGGAGGCAGTGGTGAAATCAACTTCTGGGACTACGGTCCGGAACTGACACGCCCATTTCGAGCGTTGAAACTATGGGTGTCGCTGCAGGTGTTTGGTGTGTCCGGGTGCCGCGATGCCATCGAACACGGGTTCCACCTTTCCCGTGTGGCCGAGGATGCGTTGCGAGCGATGCCCGACTGGGAGATCCGCACCCCGGCGCAGATGGGCATTGTGACCTTCCGTTATGCACCCGCCGGAATGAGCGAAGAGCAGATATCGGACGTCAACCGCGAGACGGGGCTGCGCTTCTCACACGGCGGCCACGGGTTCGTCGTGTCAACAGCGCTGAAGGGGCGCACCGTTCTGCGAATGTGCACTATCAATCCTCAGAGCACCGAAGACGACGTGCGCGAGACTCTCGCAATGCTCAACAGCATTGCCACGCAGTTGTGAGATCGAGCGAGTGCGTCGCGGTCTGTTCGCGGAACCACTCATCATGCGAGGCGAACAGCACTGCTCCGGGGAACTCCCGCAGTGCCTTCGAAAGCGCCTCCTGAGCCTCCATCTCCAGGTGATTGGTGGGCTCATCGAG
>JACQZR010000120.1 GCA_016213775.1 Acidobacteriota bacterium | reverse complement strand
GCTTCAGAAGATCAGCCCCGAAAAATTCTCAGCGGCGCAGCGATTCTTGAGTCGCAGCAGCAGATCGAGTCATCCAAGATTTAATTTGTACTCAAGAGCTCCTCTGAGTTATAGAAATTAATTCTCGGACGGGCTCCTAGACAGCAACCTGGCTGCGTACCCAGGCGATCTCCTTCGCCAGCGTAGCGCGATACACGGCGATATCGGTTTTCCAGGAGATGACGTTGTAACCAAGGTTGATCCACTGCTCGGCCTGCTTCTCATCGCCCGGCTGAATGCCAGCCAGTTTGCCGAAGCGGTTGCAGACGCGCACCACGTGCTGAAGCGCGTCCAGGAATTCAGGATGCTGGAACTGCGCCGGAATTCCCATGGCGTTGGAGAGGTCGAAATGGCCGACCCAAAGGCAGTCGACGCCAGGAGTCGCGGCGATTTCTTCGGCGTTGGCAAGGCCCAGGGGCGATTCGATCTGGCAGATGACGGTCGTATTCTCGTTGGCCCGCTTTAGATAGGCGACGGTATCGGGAGGGATGTAATCGTTATGTGCCGTGCCGAGCCCCAAGCCGCGCTTGCCGAGCGGCGCGTATTTGACGGCGTTGACGATGCTCTCAGCCACTTCGTGGGTCTCTACATTGCCCACCATGATGCCGAGAACCCCGGCGTCCATCAGCCGCGCCATGAAGTGATAGAGCGGCTGTGGGACGCGGGCGAACGGGGCGATGTCGGTTGCCTTGAACCACGCCGTGAGGTCGGCGATGCGCTCGGTGTCAAAACCGGTGTGCTCCATGTCGAACAGGACGAAGTCGAGGCCGGCGGATTCGAGCATCTTGGCGAGTCCGCGGGTGCCGAACTCCATGATCATGTGTCCCACGGGGACACGGCCTTCGGAAACGACCTTTCTGAAACGGTTGTCTTTCACGATTTGTACCTTTCGAGTTTCTGTTGGAAGCCGGGCTGCGTGAGCACGTCCCGATTCACTGCGCCGTGAGGGACGCCGCCATGCGCGAGTTCTATGATGTTGCGGCAGGCTTCGATGGTGTTATCGCGGGCAATCTCTTCGGTCCAGGCGAGTGCATGCGGGGCGAAGACGGCGTTGTCGCAATCGAGCAAGGGATCGCTGGGATCGGGTGGCTCATCTTCAAAGACATCGATGCCTGCTCCCGCGATCCAGTTTTCCTTGAGGGCCCGGGCGAGGGCCGCCTGATTGACGATGGGTCCGCGGGCGGTGTTGATCAGATAGGCGGTAGGCTTCATGCTGCGCAACTGCGCTTCGCCGACTATGCCTTTGGTGGATTCATTAAGGAAGCAGTTGACGGCGAGGTAGTCGCTTTGGCGGAAGAGTTCGTCGAGCGTCACCAGTTGCACGTTGAGCGCCTTGGCCACCGCCGGATCGACATAGGGATCGAACGCGATGTATCGCGCGAAGCCGAGGCTGGCGGTAATACGGAACATCTCCTGTGCGATGTTGCCGCAACCCAACGACCCGAGAGTGTTGCCAGGGATGCAAGTGCCCAGCCGTTTCAGGTCAGGACGCCAGCGGCGTTCCCGCACAACACGGTCCTTCTCCCGGGTGTTCTTGGCGAGCATGAAGATGAAGGCGACGATGGCTTCCGCGACAGGCCGCCGGACAGCTTCCGGCGTAATGGTGAGCAGCACATTCGCTTCGGTGGACGCGGCCACGTCGATCATGTCGTAGCCAACGCCCCAGCGCGCGATGAGCGCCAGCCGCTGCAGGCCCCGAAAGCTCTCGCGTGTGTAGCGCAGGGCGAGTGAAAAGATGGCGTCGAACTGGTCGAGGTCGTGAGCGGAGGCGGTTTTTCCGGGTTGCTCCGGCATGGCCACTACTTCGATTCCGGCTACTGAGCCGAGTTGGGAGTGGAGATGATCTTCGAAGCGTCCTTTGGCGTCGATGTAGAAGTCGGGTGTGATGCCCACACGGAATATACGAGACATAAAGGGGGTATTGTATCAGTCCACGGTTGAGTGAGAATGAAAGCTATGGCGGAGACCGACAGTGTGAACCGCTTCGATGCGGTATTGAAGGAAGTTTTCATGGAAGGCCGGCCGGTGTTCTTGTGGGACCTGACCGAGGGACGTCCCGTTGTGGAGTTCCTGAATATTGAATTGCCGAGAGTTATTGGAGCGCAGAGCCGATCTGATCATGCTCCTTGCGGACAGCACGATCTTTCACCTGGAGTTTCAGAGCACAAACGATCCCGAGATGGCGCATCGTGAGGCGATCATGGATGTGCTCATTGATCTGCGGTATCACAAACCGACACGGCAACTTGTGCTCTACATGGGGGATGACCCCATGCGGATGCCGAATACGCTCTCCACATTGTCTATGGGGTTCCGATACGAGCTGATGGATATCCGGGAGTGGGATGCGGAAGAGTTGTTGAAGAGCAACATTCCGGCGGATCTGGTGCTGGCGATGTTGGCGAGGGGCGGCGAAGAGAAACTGACGACGATCGTGGAGCGGATTGCGGCGCTGCCCAAACCGCAGCGGGACAAGGCATTGGTGCAACTCACTCTGCTTGCGGGATTGCGCAAGCTGTCCGGGAAGCTACAATTAGAAATGAGGAATGTCGGTATGGTGATTGACGTATCGGATAATGTGATTGTTCAGGAATGGCGGCGGGATGCGATTGCCGCGGGGCTCGCGGAAGGCCGCGCCAAGGGTTTGACGGAAGGACGTCAGGAAGGACGTCAGGAAGGGCGTCAGGAAGGGCGTCAGGAAGGGCGTCAGGAAGGGCGTCAGGAAGGGCGTCAGGAAGGGCGTCAGGAAGGCCTCACGGAAGGCTTGGAAAAGGGCCTCGTGGAAGGACAACGCCAACTGCTTCGCGAGCAACTCCATGCGCGATTCGGAAGCCTTCCCGTCTGGGCTCGAAAGAAACTGGCGGAAGCCCGGCCGGTTCAACTGAAGCGTTGGGGCACCAAGCTGCTCACCGCGAAGACTCTGGAATCCGCAATCGGAAAGCCGTAGCTACAGGCCGGAGGGCGCGCGCATGCCCGAATCTACCGGCAGCAGCATCTCGAACCAGCCGATCATCATCTCCTCCCAGCTTTGCTCGCCCCAGTTCACACTCTCCTTGGGATTGGGGTTCGCCTTGTTATTCGGTGAGTTGTCAAAATAGGCTACGCAGTGTAGCCGTGTGCCCGGAGGCAGCATTACCGGCGATTCAAAGAAGTAGTACGGCTGGTAGCGGAAATCGTACTTCGGCACGCGCAGCATCACCTCCGTGGTTCCGTCGGGAAAGTGCGCCTTCACCTCAAACGACTTGCCGCGATAGTGCATGTGCGGACGCACGGCCGTCAACTGCATTTGCCGGGGCACCACCGTGCTTGCCTCTACGCGATGGTTGGGATGGTTGGGCGGGATAGTGAACCACGCGTTGAAGGCGCGCGCGGATTGGACACGCTGTCGCGGACGCTGCTTCGCGAACTTGAAGCCGATCTGTGTGCGATCCGGTGTGGCCTTCCCATTTGTCGTGTAATGCATCTGGAACGTGAGCACTGCGCCCGCGGGAATCAGTCGCGCCACTCCCGGCTTCCAGATCTGGGGTGCCGAACCGGGGGCGTAGCCGGCGACGAACTCACCATAGGCATCCGGCCCGCTCATCACCACTATCGCGTGATGGACCACCTCGCGCGCGGAGGGGCGCACCTCGGCCATCTCCACCCATTTATCCTCAGTGAATCCTGTGGCCACGCGGATGAACTGGTAATCCACTACGCCTGTGGCGGGCACAGTGAACGGCTCTGGCATCGGGATCACCACGTCGGGTTTCTCGATGCGCCAACCATCAGTGAATCTCTTCGCCGCCGGCACTTGCGATGGTTTGCCGGCGCGGGCGCCGGCATCTACCCAGGCGATGATCTTGCCGCGTTCCGCATCTGATAACGATAGATCGTTGGTGTAATGGCGGACGCTCGAATCGGCGTGCCAGGGTGGCATCCGGCGAGAGGCAACCGCTTCGCGAATGGCCTTTGCCCAAGGGCGCGTTTGCTGATAGGTGAGCAGCGGCATCGGGGCCGCCTCACCCGGGCGATGACACGTCTGGCAGTGGTTCGCGAGCACAGGAAGCACGTCGCGATAGAACGTGGGCGCAACCGTAGTAGTAGCGGCGGAAGCGGTTTGCCAGAGGACGAGGAGAACAGGCAGCATCACACGAACCTTCCCCGGAAGGGAATCAGTCTAGTATCCCATGTCTTTGAGCTTGTCCATCGTGAGCCCGGGCTTGGGACGTTCGATACGCTCCAGCAACTTCGCCGCGTACTTGGCCAATACATCGCATTCCAGATTGACGCGATCACCCGGCTTGCGGACGCCGAGCGTCGTATTGCGGAACGTGTGCGGCACGATGGTGACCCCGAGCGTGTCGCCTTCGAGCGAGGCGACTGTAAGGCTGATGCCGTCAATCGCAATCGAGCCTTTCCACACCAAATACTGCTCCACTTCGGCAGGCACGCGGATCTTCAACCACCAGTTGTCCGCGCCAAGGGAATCGAGCGAGAGGAACTCCCCGGTAGCGTCGACGTGACCTTGCACGATGTGTCCGCTCAGGCGCCCTCCAGCGGCGAGTGGACGTTCCAGGTTGACAGGCGAGCCCGGACGCAACTCGCCGAGATTACTGCGACGCAAGGTTTCCGGTGCGAGATCGGCTGCGAAGGAGTCGTGTCGGATGTCGAGGGCTGTGAGGCACACGCCATTCACCGCAATGCTGCAGCCTTCCGTGGCATCGCCGAGAACAATTCCGCAGCGGATTCGCAACCGTTCCCCGGCTGCACGCGGCTCGATGCTTTCGACACCACCCAACTCTTCGACGATTCCGGTGAACATATCTATTTCGATGCCGGCTTGGGGACGTAGGCTTCCACCGCGAATTCATCGGGCGGGATGGGGTGCAGCGTTACGTTCTGAAAAAGGATGGCGTCGCGACGCCGGGATCGCCCCGCGCCACCTGCCACTGGCAGCGACTGCAACCCACCGAGAATTTTAGGAGCGTAATAGAGAAAAGCGCGATCCACAATGCCGGATTCGAGCGCGGCCCAGTTCACCAGACTGCCTGCTTCGATCATCAAGGAAAGGTACTGTTCCCCGCCGAGCCATTCCACAAGCGCCGGCAAATCGGTCCTGCCGTCCCGGCCATCAAGAACCAGCACGCGCACGCCGGCTGCTTCGAGGGCGTTCTTGCGATCGGTGCTGGCGGCCGATGTTGTTACCACCAGCACGTCATCCTTGCACGACACCACCATTTTCGACTGCACCGGCAGCCGCAGTTGGGAATCGAGCACGATGCGGAGCAGTGGCCGTCCTCGGGTTAGACCAGAACGGTCGGTTAGCAGACAATCATCGGCGAGCACCGTGCCGATGCCGGTCATAATGGCGTCGCTCGCGTGCCGCAGCGTCTGCACATGCAGACGTGCACGTTCGCTGGTGATCCAGCCATCGTTATCCACGGGAGCGGCGATCTTCCCATCCAGTGTGAGCGCGGCCTTCAGCGTGACGAGCGGACGTCCCGTGCGGACGTGACAAATCCAGGCCTCGTTCAGTTTGCGAGCCGCCGCCTCATGCGTGGAATCCACGTGTGTCGCGACACCGGCCGCGCGCAGCTTGCGAAAGCCATCGCCTTGAACTGCCGGGTTTGGATCCTCCATTGCCGCGACAACCTTGGCGATGCCCGCGGCAATCAGCGCGTTGGCGCAGGGGCCCGTGCGGCCCTGATGCGAACACGGCTCCAGCGAGACGTAAGCTGTTGCGCCGCGAGCCCGATCCCCAGCCTGCTCCAGCGCGACGATCTCGGCGTGCCTTCGGTTCGCATAGACGTGGAATCCACGGCCAACAACTTCGCCGTCGTTGACGAGCACACAACCAACCATCGGGTTGGGGCTTGCCAGGGCCATGCCTTTCGCGGCGAGTTCGAGTGCTTCCGTCAGGTGGTCCATGGACTAGGCCTCAAATAGGGACGACACGAATTTCTCGGGTTCAAAGGGCAGCAGGTCTTCCAGTTTTTCGCCGACTCCGATGTAGCGGATGGGCAGGCCCAATTCGCGAACAATGGCCACCACCACACCGCCCTTCGCGGTGCCATCCAGTTTGGTGAGGACGATGCCGGTAACGCCGCTGGTGTTGGTGAAGTGCCGTGCCTGTTCCAGTCCGTTTTGACCGGTGGTGGCATCCAGGACGAGAAGGACTTCGTGGGGAGAATCCGGGATTACGCGCTTTGCCGTGCGCGACATCTTCTCCAACTCAGCCATCAGGTTGGCCTTGTTATGCAGGCGTCCCGCGGTGTCGATGATGACGTAGTCCACCTTTCGTGCCTTGGCTGCCTGGAGTGCGTCGAACATCACGGCGCTAGGATCGGAGCCCTGACTCTGCCGCACCACTTCCACACCGGCGCGTTGCCCCCACACTTCCAGTTGGTCGATGGCGGCGGCGCGGAACGTGTCGGCGGCGCACAACAGCACACTGCGCTTCTCGCTCTTATAAAGGTTGGCCAGCTTGCCGATGGTTGTGGTCTTGCCGGCTCCGTTGACGCCCACCACCATCACCACGGCCGGCGGTTGCTCCACCACTGGCGTTGGCCGGTCCACACCCTCCAGCACTTCCAGCAGATGCTGCCGGATGAGCCCTCGCAGTTCGGACGAATCATTCACAAGCTTGCGATCGACGCGTTCGCGAATCACTTCGAGAATCTCGTTAGCGGTACGCACCCCGATGTCGGCGGAAATCAGCGAGTACTCGAGTTCGTCCAGCAGCTCAGCGTCGATTTCTTTCTTTCCATGAATGGCATCGTCCATCAGGGAAACGAAGCCAGTACGCGTCTTCTCGATTCCCTTTTTGAGGCGGTCTAAGAGGCTGAGTTCTTTTTCGTCCGATTCGGAAGCAGACGTGGAGCCAAACAAAGATCGAAACATGGCGGGTAATTTTTGATTGTAGCAGTGTCTCCGGGCGGTACTGCTACAATGGAATCGCAGCTACCAGAAATATGCAGCAGGTTGGGCGATACCGGATCACTGGGGAACTGGGTCGCGGCGCGATGGGTGTGGTGTACCGGGCCGAAGACCCCACTATCGGCCGTACAGTGGCGATCAAAACGATTCGCCTCACCGACACTGCCAGCGAGCAGGAAAAGAAATTTCTGCGCGATCGGTTGTTTCGCGAGGCGCGCGCAGCCGGCATGCTGAACCATCCCGGCATCGTTACCATCTACGACATCTATGAAGAGAACGATATCTGCTACGTGTTCATGGAATACGTGGACGGCCCGGCGCTGGAAAAACTGATGATGGTTCCGGAGCCGCTGAACCGTGACCTGATGATTAAAGTGATCGAGGGCACCGCGGAAGCACTGGATTTCGCGCATTCCAAAGGCATTGTGCATCGCGACATCAAGCCCGGGAACATCATGCTCACCAGCCGCGAGGAAGTCAAGATCACGGACTTCGGCGTGGCAATGTTCACATCGCAACAGGCCACCAGCGCGGGGTTGATTCTCGGCACGCCGGGCTACATGTCGCCGGAGCAGATTTCCGACAAGCCGACTACCGGCAAGTCCGATCAGTTTTCCCTCGCGGTGATTGCCTATCAGCTTCTCACCGGCGAACGGCCTTTTGCCGGGCATTCCCTGCCGTCGCTGATGTTCAAGATCGTGAATGAGGACCCGGCGCCTGTGCCGCGCCTCAACCCGACACTTGGAAATACCGTGGACGTTGTGTTGAAGACCGCGCTGGCAAAGGATCCGTCCGTGCGGTACCGCAACTGCACGGCATTCGCCACTGCGTTGAAGAACGCCTGCGCGGGCCGGAAGGACTGGCAGCCGATGCGGCTGGGCGGGGTGGAAAGCCTGGAGACCGTTGCGGAACCCCAGGAGGCGACTCCGGTTCCTCCAAAGTCTGTGCCGGCGAAGCCTGAGCCAATGAAAGCTGCGCCGTCGCCACCCGCACCGGTAGCTCAACAAACGTCTCCGGCCGTGGCGAAACCTGTACCTGCTCACCTTCTCACGCAGCGCATTGAACCCACAGCCACCGTGCGTGTGGAGTACAAGTCAATCGCTCCCAAGAAGAAAACGCCCTGGGGCGCGATCGCCGCTGGTGTCGCGGTCTTCCTGCTTGTCGGCCTGGGCGCAAAGCAGCTTCTGCTCAACAACGATGGGTCAGCGAAGCCTCCCGCAACCGCGGAACCGGTGGCGGCGGCAAGCATCGATGAGAAGAAACCGTCGGCTATGGGCCCGCCCGTGCCCAAGCCAGAGACGCCATCGAGCGAGCCAGCGGAGCAGCAATCCCCCACCACGCAAACGCCTGCGGCCGGGTCAGGCATCACGACGCCTTCACCAGGGAAGGGAGTCGCGATGCGTGTGGTCACCAACCCGCCGGGCGCTAAAGTGATGTTTGACGGGCAGCCGAGCCAGATGTGCACGACGCCCTGCGAAATGCCGTTGGACAACGGTCGCCACACGCTGGCGGCTATGCTCGAAGGCCATCGCACGCAATCCCGCATCCTGAGCATCCCCCAGGATCGCGAGGCGGTGATTATGTTGGAACGGGCCACTGGTACGTTGATGGTCCGTTCGACGCCCGCCGGAGTCACCATCATCGTTGATGGGCAGGAGCGCCCCGAGAAGACTCCGGCAATGCTCACGCTGCCCACTGGAAAACACAAATTGGAGTTCGTCAAAGAGGGGCTCAACAAGCAGGCACAGGAAGTGGAAATCGGTGACGGCACCGTCAACAACATTGACGTTCGCTGGCAGTGACGCCTAACCGCGGCAGGACCATTCGCATTCCGCATTTATAATTGAGGAATGCCAACCTCACGCCGCCGGCTCTTGCTGGCACTCGGCTCCGCGCCGCTCACCTTCGCTCGCGATGCTAAACCCGTCGAACTGAAGGGAGCATTGCGAAAATCCCCCAAGCACGGCTGGCATCACGTGGTTCTTGCTGGCGACCCACACACCATCGGGTTCCAGCACGGCTATCTCCTGTCGAATGAAATCGCCAACGTGCAACGGATTATCGCCGTTGAAATGAAGCACGACACGGAGAAGGATTGGGATTTCTATCGCAAAGCGGGTCGCGAGTTTTTCTGGCCGAAGGTTGAGAAGGAATATCAGGAGGAGATCCAAGGGATTGCTGATGGGGTGAAGGCTCGTGGCGGCTCGCTGGATGTTTGGGACATCGTCGCGTTGAACGCGTGGCTCGAATGGTCGCCCTATTTCCTGAACTGGTACAACAAGCGCAACGGCGTGACTTCGCCGCCAACCGCGGTTGCGGCGGACCGCTGCAGCGCGTTCGTTGCCACGGGATCGTACACCAAAGACCGCCGCCCTGTGATGGGCCACAACGCCTGGACCGGCTACACCAACGGTGCGCACTGGAACATCATTTTCGACGTGCGGCCATCGCAAGGCAAACGATTCCTCATGGATGGGTATCCGGGACTGATTCACAGTGGCGACGACTTCGGGATGAACACCGCCGGTATCATGATCACCGAAACCACGATCACTCAATTTGATGGATTCAATCCAGAGGGAATCCCGGAATTCATGCGGGCGCGCAAAGCTCTGCAATACTCCGGGTCCATTGATGATTTCGCCACCATCATGAAGACGGGCAACAATGGCGGCTATGCCAACTGCTGGCTGGTGACCGACAACAAGACCGGCGAGATCGGCAGCCTGGAACTGGGGCTGAAGAACGTCACTCTGCAGCGCACCATGGACGGATACTTCTGCGGCGCGAATTTTCCCGTGAACGAGAAGCTTGCGAAAGAAGAGACAACGTTCGATATGGCCAACAAATCGCTGAGCCCGAATGCACGGCGAGTTCGCTGGGAAGAGTTGATGAAAGTCAACCGCGGCAGGATCGACGCGGCAATGGGCCAGCGGTTCCTTTCCGACCATGTCGATAGTCTCACCGGCAAGACCGAGCCCAATGAGCGAACTCTCTGCGGTCACGTGGAATTGTCCCCACGT
The DNA here is from genome assembly GCA_016213775.1 of Acidobacteriota bacterium. Taxonomy (GTDB): domain Bacteria; phylum Acidobacteriota; class Terriglobia; order Bryobacterales; family Bryobacteraceae; genus CADEFT01. The sequence goes on along the minus strand of JACQZR010000120.1, from coordinate 78,462 downwards.
GGGATGAAGCCGTGGCAGCCCGAGTATGGCGCGGCCGGAGCGGTGCAGGCCAAGGTGACTACTGCGGCGCTGGCCGGCCGGTTGACGATGTATGCGTCGATGGGGCATCCCTGCGGCTTGCACTTCCGCGCGGACGAGCACCTTCGCAAGCATCCCGAGTTCGCCTGGCAGAAGCCAATTCTCGGGGACCTGCGCTCGAATCCGTGGACGCGGTTCGAGGCTGTGCGATGAGAGTGGCTGCGGGACTCGTGCCAGCCGTAGCCGCGCTGGTTCTGGCGCAACAACCCGCACCCAAGCCGGACATCAAGGTTACCACCCGACTGGTGCAGATTAGCGTACTGGTGCTCGACAACAAGGGCAACCCTGTCGAGGGCCTCACCAAGGATGATTTCGAGGTGCTGGACAAAGGCAAGCCGCAGTCCATAGCCAAGTTCTCCATGGAAGTGCGCAAGCCGCTAAGGGAAGTGAAGAAACTGCCGCCGGGCCTGTTCACCAACTCCAGCGAAGATCCACGTAAGGCAATCGAGCCTTCCTCCACGATATTGCTGTTCGACGGACTGAACACCCCGTGGGCCGATCAGGTGTATGCGCGGTGGCAGATGGTGAGATTTCTTGCTTCCCTGCAGCCTGGGGACAAGGTGGCCATCTATTCCCTTGGCTCCCAACTGCGCATGCTGCACGAACTCACCAGTGACGTGGATTCACTGATCCGCATCGCCAAACGCATCCAAGGGCAACAGTCAGTGGAGATCACCGACGCCAGCATCGATACGTCCGACATACAGGATGCCGAAATGGCGGCGTTCCTCGATCAATCCAATCAGCGGATGCAGGACTTCTACACTGTCAATCGCGTCCAATCCACGCTCGCCGCGATTGAGGCAATCGCTGTCCACACGCGCAAGATTGCGGGACGAAAGAACCTGGGTTGGCTTTCGGCGAGTTTTCCACTCTGGATCGGGCTCGATCAGACGACCGGCGAACGCCGCAATTTCGCGGAAGATGTGGAGCGTACCGTGCGGCGGATCAACGATTCCAATATTGCCATCTATCCCGTGGATGTTCGCGGACTCATCGGAAACCCCTCATTCGATGCCGCCGTTCCAGGCCGCATCGCCATCCGGAACCAGAAGAAGGGCAGGAATCCGATGAGGGACATCAACCTCTCGCACGACACGATGCACATGCTCGCAGACCGGACTGGAGGCAAGGCGTACCTCAACGGAAACGACATAACGGGGGCGATGAGGAGGACCATTGATGAAACGCGCGTCAGCTATCTGATCGGCTTCCATCCGGTGCACGACGAATGGAACAGCAAGTGGCGCGACGTGAAAATCAAGGCCGCACATTCCGGTGTGCATCTGCGCTACCGCAACGGCTACGTTGCGTATCCTGACCAGCCGCCGGCTCCGCGTGATCTGAGGAAAGATGTAGAGGAAGCATTTCGCAGTCCTGTCGAGTCGACAGATATTCTGCTGGGCGGCAGGCTCAATCTGGAGGGATCTCCCGCCAGCGCGTTGCACACCGCCGTCAGCGCCGATCCTCAGCAGTTCACGTTCACCTTCAAAGACGGCCGCTATCACGCCACCATCGAGATCTTCTACATGCTGCTGCGCCCGAAGGAGAAACCAGAATTGGTCACTCAAGGTCTGGCCCTTCACCTCACCAAGGAGCAATATGACAAGCTGCGCAAGGATGGGATGATCCTCCGCCGGTCGTTTCCGAATCCACAGGGATTGGATCGCGTGAAAGTAGTGATCGCTGACAAACCAACGGGCAACCTCGGCAGCCTGAGTATGAGTGCGGCCAACCTGCCTCGCGTGCAGGTGCAAAACAAGTGACGCTACTTGAAGTTGCTGTATGCGCCGGCGCGCGTGACGTCGTTGGCGGAAAGGCCGTCCGTGTCCCACACGACTCTGCCGGCTGCCATCGTTAGCACGCAACGGCCGTTCCGCTGGATGACGATGTCCGCGACGCCGCCTTCGCGCAAAGTGTCCGCGCCATTGGTGGAGGTGACGCAGCGGCGGTACGCCTGATACGGCCGGGACTTGGTGGATTCGCGAATGCCCGCGCGCACGCTGTATTCGGCGGCTTCGATCACCATGCGCGCATGCGAGGCGGGGAGGTTCTTGCCGATGCGCGCGACCTTCCCGTTGGCAACGGCGACGTCGTTGTCCGGATGCTTGATGAGCACATCGTAAATCTCGGCTTTCGAAATCGTGGGCCGGTACTTCGATTCATACACAACCGCGCCGCTGCGAACCGTGATCGCCGTCTCCACGCGTTTGGTGCCGAGCATCTTCGCGCCCCAGGAATCCTTGTAGGCAAAGACACCCTCGCTAATACCGAGCACAGCGATGTCGGCGGACTTGCCTTCGCCGAGCGTGCCGATCTCGGGGAAGCGTCGAATGGCTTTCGCGGGGCTCACCGTGGAGCGCGCGATAGCGTCCTCGAAACCCATGCCAAGCAGCATCATCTTGGAGATGCAGTTGGGCATGTCGCTCTGCTGGATCATGATGCTGGATGTGTGCAGATCGGTGCTGATGGTATCGGGATAGAAGCCCTGCTTCATGGCCGGAATCGCCACAGTCCAGAGGAAACTGCCGCCGCCGTGGCCGAGGTCGAACAGAACACCGCGGCGGCGCGCCTCAGTTGCGTACTCTTGTACCTTGCCGTTGAACCGCGAGACCACCTCCACTTGCCGGTCGTTGAACATGTGGGTGTGCATGTCTCCGGGGCGCATCACATCGAGGAGTTTTTCGCGAGAGCTGCGTTCGGTGTTGGTGAAGATCTTGTCGTCAACCATCACCGGGACATCGGCGAGACGGCCTGCTTCAATGGCCCGCTTCAATGCATCCCACCCGGGTTTCCCGAAGTGGGCCACTTTAATGCCGACAATGATGTCGCGATTGGCCTTGATCACATCGGCGGTCTTGTGTGGGATCATGTCCGCGACGTTGTCCTCCGACGCCGAGCCGGTCATGCCGTTGCCCGCGATGTTGATCGACGCGAGCACTCGCGTCTTCGCTTTCGCGACCACCTTTTGTTTGAAGTCGGCGAAGGTTCGGTAGCCCGGGCCGCCGGCATCGACGATGGTGGTTGTGCCGGTGGGAAGCGCAGTCTCATCCGGATCGATGGAACCGCTGTAGCCGAAGGAGTGGAAGTGCAGGTCGATAAGGCCCGGCGTGACGTACAGACCCTTGGCGTCCACCACGCGTCTGGCGTCGGCGGCGGGGATGTTCGTTGCGACACGCGCAATCACGTTGCTTTTCACCGCGACATCGCGCACCCCATTCACGCCGTTGGCTGGGTCGAGCACATGACCGTTCTTGATCACCAAATCGTAGGGCTGCGCAAGTGCAGCCAGCGGAAGCAGGAAGATAAAGGTACGCATCAGGTCAATAATTCTTTCACAACATTTCCGTGGATGTCCGTGAGGCGGTAGTGGCGGCCCTGGAACTTGTATGTGAGACGCAGATGGTCGACACCGAGGGCATGCATGAGTGTGGCGTGCAGGTCGTGCACGTCCATCCCGTTCTGCACGATGTTGTAGCTGAAGTCGTCGGTCTCGCCATAGGTGAGCCCGCCTTTGAAACCACCGCCAGCCACCCATACGGAGAAGCATCGGGGATGATGGTCGCGGCCGTAATTGGTTTCGGTGAGCGTGCCCTGCGAATAAACAGTGCGTCCAAACTCGCCGCCCCAAACCACCAGCGTGTCGTCGAGCATTCCGCGCTGCTTCAGGTCCTGGATGAGCGCCGCGGACGCCTGATCGGTCTGACCGGTTTGCTTCGGCAACTCCCCCGGCAGATTGCCATGCTGATCCCAACCGCGATGGAAGAGTTGGATGAAGCGCACACCGCGCTCGGCAAGGCGGCGCGCCAGAATGCAGTTGGCCGCATAGGTGCCCGGCTTGCGCGCATCAGGTCCGTAGAGATCGAAGATATGATCGGGTTCCTTGGACAGATCCGTCAACTCCGGTACCGAAGACTGCATGCGGAACGCCATCTCGTACTGAGCGATGCGCGTGGCGATTTCGGGATCCTGCTCGGTGTCGAGCTTCATCGCATTCATCTTGTTGAGATCGTCCAGGAAGCGGCGGCGCGCACCGGATTCGTAGCCGTCCGGGTTGGAGAGAAAGAGCACGGGATCAGCGCCGGCTCGGAACTTCACACCAGCATATTTGGTGGCGAGGAAGCCGCTGGACCATTGACGGTCAGCCAGCGCCTGCGCGTTTCCGAGCCCTTGCGACACCATCACCACGAAGGCCGGCAGATCCTGATTCTCGCTGCCGAGACCATAGGAGATCCACGATCCGATGCTGGGTCGCCCGGCGAGTTGGAAGCCGGTCTGAAAAAACGTAACCGCAGGATCGTGATTGATTGCTTCGGTGCGCAGCGATTTGATGAGGCAGAGGTGATCGGCGACTTTCGCAGTGTGCGGCAGCAGTTCACTGAGCCACATCCCGCCCTTGCCATGCTGCGCGAACTTGAAGATGGACGGCGCGGTGGGGAACTTCGTCTGATAGGCCGTCATGCCGGTGAGTCGCTGCCCCATGCGAATGGATTCGGGCAGGTCTTCGCCGCGAACGCGCGACAGGCCGGGCTTGTAATCGAACAAATCGAGTTGCGACGGACCGCCGTGCTGGAAGAGGTAAATCATCCGCTTGGCTTTCGGTGCGAAGTGCGGGATGCCAGGAAGCCCGCCCGTTGCGGCTTTGGCCTCGCCTTGCAGCACAGACGCCAGTGCCGCCGCACCTGCGCCAGTGGCCGACTTGCCAAAGAAGTGCCGCCGCGTGATTGCCAGCTTTGTTTCTTCGATTGGATGCATGCGGTTACTCCTTGGTGATCGCTTCATCGAGGTTGAGCATCAGGCTCGCCACTGCGCCGTAGGCCGCGAGCTCGCTGCGATTCAGCGATGGATCGGGCGGCGAGTCGCCCTGTTTCAAGTAAGCATCAGTGCGCTCTATCTTAGAAGCGAAGTAGTCCTTGTGATACTGGAGATTGCTCTTCAGCAGATCCAGTTCACGAGGCGCGGGGAGGCGCGACATCACCAGGCGGAATCCGTATCGCAGCCGGTCGTCGGCGGATGCGCCGCCTTCCTTCAACATCCGCTGGCCGATGAAACGGGCGGCTTCCAGGAATGTGACGTCGTTCATCAGGTTGAGCGCCTGAAGCGGTGTGTTGGTGCGGTTCTCACGCACGACGCAGGTTTCGCGCAGGGCGGAATCGAAGTTCGCCATCATGGGGGGCGCGATGGTGCGTTTCCAGAAGGTGTAGAGGCTACGGCGGTAGAGATCGGGTGCCTTGCTCTGCACGTAGTCCATGTCCTGCATGATGAGTTCCTTCCACAGGCCTACGGGCTGGTAAGGCTTCACGGAAGGGCCGCCCATCTTCTCGTAGAGCAGGCCGGCTTCATGCAGCGCGGCGTCGCGGACCATCTCGGCCGGCATGCGGAAACGCGGGCCGCGGGCAAGCAGGCGGTTCTCAGGATCGCGCTGCGTAAGTTCCGGTGTGGCCGAGGAGGATTGACGATATGCCGCGCTGGTCACCATCAACTTGACCATCGCCTTCACGTCCCAACCCGTACGGACGAACTCCGTGGTGAGCCAGTCGAGCAGTTCCGGGTGCGACGGCCAATCCCCCTGGAGACCAAAATCCTCGGCTGTTTTCACGATCCCCGTGCCGAACACCATCTGCCAGACGCGATTGAGAAAGACGCGGCCCGTGAGCGGATGCTGCGGATCGGTAAGCCACTGCGCGAGGCCGAGGCGATTGTTCGGCGCGCCCGGCGCCATTGGCGGCAACACAGCGGGCAATCCCGGCTGCACTTCATCGCGCGGCTGATCGTACTGGCCGCGATTGAGCAGGTACGATTTCTTTGGTGTCGTGCTTTCGGCCATCACCATCACAGTGGGGAAGGTGCGCTCCAGCTTTTCGCGATCCAGCCGCAGCGCTGTTAGTTCAGCCCATTGTTTCCTGGCGGCGTCCGGAGCGGCGTTGTCCATGAAGTATTCGTGCAACTGGCGCTGTTCCGTGGCGGTGCGCTTCGCGTCCGCTTTGCGCGCGATCTCATTGAGTGATTCGCCGAGCGCGAGCCCCGCGATATCGTCCGGCGTCAGCACTCGCCCGTAAACGCGCACATCGTCGATGCGTCCGATGAAGCGCTGCTCTTTGCCGTTCCCCGCCCCCAGCCGTAGAGGTTCAGAGAACGCACGGCCGGCGTTGCGGAACGGGCGGTACAGCGTATCGAGCAGGACTTTCGTTTTGGCGGGGCGGCCGTCCACATAAAGGATGAGCCCTTCCGCCATTCGGGAACCCGTGTAAGTGATCGCGAGGTGATGCCACTGTCTGGCCGGCAGCGTCGCTTCGCTTTCATAGCGGATGGCGTCGTCGTTGAAATTGCTCGTCATGGTGACGAGGACTTTGCCGTCCTTGAAATGCACACCGTAGCCCTTGCCCGTGGGCGAATCCGTCATGCGCGCGATGACGCTGCACGTCTCGCATTCTCGCCACGCCCAGGCCGAGATGCTGAACCGCTCATCGATGTCGAACTGGCCCGCCATGGGGATTTGCAGATAGCTCATGCCGTCCAGCGCGACGGCATTGCCGATGCGGCCGGCGGCAGCGACCGGATTGCCCACCTTGGCCGGCAGCGCGTCGTCGAGATCGAAGTGCGCATCACGCAGGGTAGACGGCGCCCAATAGACGGGGCGCTCGTTCGCGAGTCGTTGCTCCCACGCTTGTTGCGCCTTCTTTGTTGCCGCGGACTGCCGCGCCAGCGCCCCTTCCGCCTTCGCGATGCGTGCGTCGAGCGCCGCAAGTTCCGCCTGCTGCTCCCTGGTAGGCGCCGGAACGAGCGGTGGCGAATTGCCGTACTTCATCGCGCGGCCAAGTTCGGGGATGTTGTTGAAGTACGCAAAGAGCTGGTAGAACTCTTTCTGCGTGATGGGATCATATTTGTGGTTGTGGCAGCGCCCGCAGCCGACAGTGAGCCCGAGAAACGCGGCGCCGGCCGTCTCTACACGGTCAATGACGTACTCCACGGCATACTCTTCCGGAATGATGCCGTCTTCTGTATTGGCGCGATGGTTGCGATTGAAGCCCGTGGCGATCTTCTGTTCTAAACCGGAGCCGGGAAGCAGGTCGCCGGCAATCTGTTCACGCACAAACTGGTCGTACGGTTTGTTGCGATGGAACGATTCGATGACGTAATCCCGCCAGCGCCACATCACGCGCTCGCCATCGAACTGGTAACCGTTAGTGTCGGCATAACGCGCGGCATCGAGCCATCGAATGCCCATCCGCTCGCCGTAGCGCGGCGAGGCAAGCAGGCGTTCCACCAGCTTTTCGTAGGCCGTGCCGGAGGTGTCCTTCAGGAAGGCGTCGATCTCCGCTGGAGTCGGCGGAAGGCCCGTGATGTCGAGCGACACGCGGCGGATGAGGGTCTCTTTGCTCGCTTCCGGTGAGGGTTTCAACCCCTCCTTATCAAGGCGTGCGAGAACGAATGCGTCGATGGGATTGCGGATCCATTTCTGGTTGGACACCGTCGGCTGAGGCCGTCTCACCGTGGCAAGAAACGACCAGTGCTTCTCCCACTTCGCGCCTTCCGCGATCCACCTCCGCATCGTCGCGATCTCTTTGTCGCTGAGCGTGTGGCCGGAAGCGATGGGGGGCATGCGCAACCCCTTGTTCGTGGCGGTAACGCGCTGGATGAGCGTACTCGCGGCAGCGTCTCCTGGCACCACCGCGCGCCGGCCGCCAAGGTCGCCCTTTGCCGTCTCTTCACGATCGAGACGCAGCGGGATCTTCTTGGCTGTCGCATCCGGCCCGTGGCATCCAAAACACTTGTCGGAGAGAATGGGCCGCACGTCGCGATTGAACTCGACGGTTGCTTCCGCGGCGAAGGCCGGTAAGGCAGATAGGAAAAGAGCGCGGATCAGCATCTTAGCCACTATTATATTCGCGAGCCGGGGCTTGCTCTATTTCGCGCTGTTGACGAGTTGCAGGGCGGCATCGATGAGGATCTCGCCTGTCATCTCCCCCATCGACACTCGCGACACGTACTGATAGCGGGGGAAGCTGTTGAAGTCCACCTTGGTGAGGATGTAGCCAAACGCGTCGTTGGTGAGGCCGAACAGGAAATTGTGCTCGCCGCGCATCTTGCGCTTGAGGTAAAAACCGATGTTCGGCAGTGCCTCCCCGGGGATGGTGAGCATCTGCGCGTTGCCGAGCGTCACCAGGTTCATGCGCGTCGTGACGGTTCGGTCCGTTCCGTGCGGATACTTGAGGGGCGAGTTCTGCACCACTGCCCACATCTCTTTCGATTCCACTGGGAACTTCACCATTGATGAGCGGACGCTCAAAGCCGGCTTCGGCTGCCACGAGGCCGTGCCAACGATGCGCAGTGATTCAGTGGCCAACACGCCGCCGATGCGTTCGCATTCACTCCACTCCAGGCGGTCGTTCCAGTAGGCCTTCAAAGGGTCACGTATCTTATCAAGATCCCGGTTGTCCGCCGTCACCATGCCGCCTTGCGCGCTATTCATGAATAAGGCCATGCCGCCAACGGCCTTCTCGATGCGATCGCACAACGGCCCAACGAGATCGGGGCTCACGATGCCCTGCTTGCTCCCCATCACTTCGGGATGCACGGCGTAGTTCACCAGCGTGCCGATCATCTTGCCGTCGAGCCCGCGGATCTGCAGAACATTGGCGCGTCGGTCATACAGATCGGGCGCGTAATAGTTGTAGGCGATCTTGCCCTCGGCATTTCCAGTGGCCACGCGCATCTCGGCGGGCTGCATGTGATCGAGCGCGTCATTCAAAGCCGCCGCCACCTGCTCCGTGACGAACTTCATGTATTCGAGCGAGCCCGTGTGCCCGCCGCGCCCATCGGGATAGGCATAGCAATCAGGTGCGCTGTGGGTGTGGGTGGATCCGATGAGGATGCGGTCGGGTTTGATGCGAGGCACCATCGCCCGCGCGCGATCGCCGAGCACCGACGGGAACCCGAGCAGATCGACGCCCACGATAGCCACCACCTCCGAACCCGAGCGCAACACCATGGCGCGAGCGGTCAGTTCGCCCTGCTTGCCCTTGGGGGGCGCCGTTGGTCCCATGCCGCCGCTGATGGGCAGCAGCGGATCGGGCGTGATGATGCGCTTGGCGACCCCGCCTTCAAACGCAGGCTGCGCAAACAGGCTGGAACAAAGCAGTAAAAGGAGGAGCATGACACATCAATCCTATCGGCACGCCGATTGCTATGCAAAGTGGCGAGGTAATCCGTCATGCCGCTGGAACGTAGAGAATTTCTGCATACCGTGGCCGCGTCCGGTTTGGCCGCGTCCGCAACTGCTGCCCCGGCGCCCATCCCAACGGTCCCGCTGGGCAAGTTTCAAGTCACCCGCCTGATTGGCGGCTATAACCCAATCGGGGGACATTCCCACTCGGTACCCAAACTCAGCGTCATTATGCGCAACTGGTTCACGCTGGAGCGCACCAGAGACTACCTGCTGGCGCTCGAGAAGAATGGCATCAACACCTGGCAGGCGAGCATCGACCCGAAGGCGTTCCAGGCACTACGGCTGGCGCGCGAGGCGGGATCGAAGCTCCAGTGGATCTGCCTGATGAACGACGCCACGGACGCGCAGTGGAAGGAGATCATCGACCTCAAGCCGATCGCCGTGGTCCATCATGGCGGGGTAACGGACCGCCTCTATCGCGCTGGCCAGCAGCGGAAGATTCGCGACTTCATCGACCGCGCGCATGACCTGGGTGTGATGGCCGGGGTGTCGTCGCATGTGCCGGAGCACATCGCCCTCACTGAGAATTCCTCCTGGACTCATGACCTCTACATGACGTGCTTCTACAACGTCGTGCGGGACATGGAGAAAGTGCGGGAAAGTCTCGGAGACGCGCCCGTGGACGAACTCTACCTCTCCAAAGATCCCGAGAAGATGACGGCGGTGGTGCGGCAGGTGAAGCGCCCGTGCCTGGGGTTCAAGATCTTTGCGGCGGGCCGGCTGTCCACCAACGCTGGCGCCATCGAGCGCTCCTTCCGCTATGCGTACAGCAAGATCAAACCGGGCGACGCGGTGATCGTAGGCATGTTCCCGATTGTGACCGATGAAGTGGCCGAAGACGCCTCGATTGCACGCAAGGTCCTCGGCGGCGGCCCGGTCATTTCCGGCTGATGTCGAGATAGCGGCGGATCAGCGGGTCGGCGGGAGTGCCGCCGTCCATCTCGCGCACAATGCGCATAGCGAGTACCTTACCCAGTTCCACGCCCCATTGATCGAACGAGTTCACATCCCAAATGACGCCCTGCGTGAATACGATGTGCTCGTAGAGCGCCACCAGTTCGCCCAGCATGTGTGGGGTCAGTTTTTCAATCAGCAGCGTGTTGGACGGCCGGTTGCCCGCGAAGACGCGATGCGGTGCGAGCCACTCTGCGGTACCCTCGCTCAACACCTGTTCGCGCGTCTTCCCGAACGCCAGCGCTTCGGCCTGCGCAAACATGTTGGCCATTAGAAGATCGTGATGCTTGCCGAGCGGATTCAGCGTGCGCGCGAATCCGATGAAGTCGCAAGGGATAAGCTTGGTGCCCTGATGGATGAGCTGGTAGAACGAGTGCTGGCCGTTGGTACCCGGCTCACCCCAGACGATTGGCCCGGTTTCGTAGGCCACCCGATCACCGCCACGAGTGACACCCTTGCCGTTGCTCTCCATGCTGAGCTGTTGCAGATAGGCAGGGAAGCGCTTCAAATACTGGTCGTAGGGCAGTACTGCCGTTGTATCCGCGCCGAAGAAGTTGGTGTACCAGACGCCGAGCATCCCCATCACCACCGGAAGATTGCTCTCAAGCGGTGCCGTGCGGAAGTGAACGTCCATCGTCCGGAATCCGGCCAGCAGTTCGCGGAAATGATCGGGTCCGATGGCGAGCATGGTGGACAGGCCAATCGCAGAGGTCATCGAATAACGTCCGCCCACCCAATCCCAGAAGCCGAACATGTTCGCGGTGTCGATTCCGAATGCGCTCACCTCCTTGGCGTTGGTGGACACGGCGACAAAGTGCCGTGCGACGGCTCCGGCATCGTCGAACCGGTTCATCACCCAGGCTCGCGCGGTCTGCGCGTTGGTCATGGTCTCGATCGTGGTGAAGGTCTTCGACGAAATCACGAACAGTGTCTCCGCGGGGTCGAGCCCTTGCATGGCTTCCGCAAAATCCGTCCCATCCACATTGGAGACAAATCGGAACACCAGATCGCGCCGGCTGTAGGAGCGCAGTGCCTCATACGCCATCACAGGACCGAGGTCCGATCCGCCAATGCCCACGTTAACGATGTTGCGAATGGGCTCGCCGCTGAATCCCTTCCACTCGCCGCTGCGCACGGTTTCCGCGAATCGCGCCAGGCGGTCAAGAACCTCGTGAACCTTCGGCACCACGTCCTCGCCATTGACGACGATTCGCTCGTCACGCGGGGCTCGCAAAGCCACGTGCAGCACCGCTCGCTTCTCAGTGAGGTTGATGGCCTCGCCCTGGAACATCTGCTCGCGGCGTTCCTCCAATTTGCACACGTGGGCGAGGTCCAACAGAAGCGGTAGAGTTCTACGCGTGATGCGGTTCTTGGAGTAATCCAGATAGATCCCGGCAGCGTCGATGGTGAGTTCCTCGGCGCGTTTTACGTCCAACGCGAACAGATCGCGCAGGTGCAGTCGTTCCACTTCGCGGGCGTGATCGGCGAGGCTCTTCCATGCATTCAGATCGGTGAGCATCTTTTAAGTATCGGGCATGGAAAACGAAAAAGGCGCTCCGCGCCGCGAGCTATTCTTCGCCGGCGCCCCCGGTGGCTGCGGGCTGCGGTTTCCATTCAAGTGTGTAGTCGAACCAGCCGATCATCATCTCCTCCCAAGTCTGGTCGCCCCAGCGGACTTCCTTCGTCGGGTCGGGATTGTACTTGTTGTTTGGCGAATTGTCGTAGTGCGCTACACAGTCGATACGTGCACCCTTGGGCAGCAGGAGCGGCTCTTCAAAGCGATAGCCGAGCTGCCAGTTGAAGTCGTAGCGCGGCACTTTCAACAACACGTCGCTGCGGCCGTCGGGATACACCACCGTGTACTGGAAATCCTTGCCTCGGACGTGCATGTGCGGCATCAGGCCGTTGATGCGCATATCTTCCTTGGCGGTGAAGGTGGCCTTCACTTCATAGTTCGGATCGCCCGGAGGAATGCGCAGCCCGAAGTTCATGGCGCGGCCAGTGTAGGCACGATACTTGGGGGCGTTCTTGGCTAGGCGCAGGCCGATGTAGCTGCGGTCCGTGGTGGCCTTGCCGTTCGGCGTATAGTGCATCTGGAAGCGGAGCTTCGAGCCCGCGCGCAGCAGTTTCGCCGTACCGGGTTGGAAGATCACCGGTGGGTCGCCAGGCGCCCAACCTACCAGCAGATTGCCGCCGGTGCCGGAGAGATTCTCCTTGGGATCCATCACAAAGGCGATGATGTGATGGACTACGGAACGCTTGTCTGCACGGGCTTCAGCAGCTTCCACCCAAACGTCTTCCTTCAGATTGGTTTCCACCGTGAAGTACTTGTAGGGGACCGTCCCCTCGGACGGAACCTCGACATCCTGTCCGATGTCGAAGATCAGATCGGGTTTGCCAATGTTCCAACCCATGACGAATTCGGGGGCGGGTGGCAGGTCTTTCGCATCGCCCTCCGGCGCGCCGTTGTCAGCCCAGGAAACGATGGTTTCGATTTCGGCCGCTGACAGGCGGCGGTCATTGGCGAAGCGGCTATGATTAGGATCGGCGAGCCATGGCGGCATCTTCTTCGCCAGCACCGCACCCTTGATGGCCTTCGCCCACGGGCGCACTTCCTTATAGGACTGGAACGTCATCGGCGCGGCCTCGCCTGGGCGGTGACATTCGACACAGCGCTTGTTGAGAATCGGCGCGACGTCCTTGGTATATGACGGCTTCGCTGCGCCGAACATGGCGGCCGACGACAGCAACACAGCAACGGACGCATGAACAATCTGCATATTCTTCCCCAGTAAGTAAGGTGGAGTTTTCTATGGATGAGGATACAACGCTGTCGAGTGGATGGCTAGTAGCGTCCAGCAGCGCTGTACAGTAGGGCTACTCCCACACCGGCCTGAACTGCTTGAACCGGACGAGTGCGCGGTGGAGACTGGGGGACCCTGATCTTGCGGCACGAATGTTCCATTGCGTGAGAACGAATCGGGACAGACAGGCGTTATAGTCCGGGCCTTGTTTGGCCGTGCTCCCTTTTTTCGGAGCGATGCTCTCTCTGAGATCGCGAGAGCGGGCTTTCCTTGCCAGTTCGACGAGAGCGGCCTTGGGATCAGCAAGCGTGTCCGGATCGCATGGAACCAGTGGCTCCGATACGCCGAGGAACGCCGCGAAGTTCCTTCGGTCAGCAAGCAACCAGGACTCTACTTCCCGCACAGCTACGCGGCACAGCAGGTTCTCATGGCGGCCGTTCGGTAGCCACTCCATGATCAACTGCGACGGACATCTATACCGATCCAGGTCAGTGAGTACGATGAACGGGAGGCCCTTGGCAGCGCGGTTCCACCCTTGGATCCTACTTCTCAAGTAGCCAAATCCGCCTCGCCGATGGGCTGCCCCTATTGTGAACCTCCCCAAAGAAGTGATGATCCGCCGGAGAACGACTTCGCTCAATTCGTCTTCGGTGGCCAGATTAATGGGTATTAGGCTCATTCGGATAGATCAAGCTGCCTCAATGTCGAGGAGATCGTTCTCGGCAGCGCCGCGTCCGCTATGGAGAGTCCTGCGTCAAGTTGTTCTTTCACATCTTCGAATGATGCTGCAGTCTCTACGGTCGTGCCCTCCGTGTCAGGTGTCAGAACGATAACCTCCTCTCCGCCTATGCCTTTCTCGGAAAGCAGTTCCCAACTGTGGGTTGTCACGAAAATCTGCCGCCTGCTTCTTCTTTGCAGTCTGTGAAACAAGCCAGGCAGTTTGCCCACGATTCCGGAGTGTAACGAGAGTTCTGGTTCTTCCAACAACAGCGGAGCCTCACCATCGAGAAGGGACCAGAATAGCCCGATCAAGCGCAGAGTGCCATCAGAAAACTGATCTTCCCGCTGCCTTCCAGCATTCGGGCGCCAATGTTCATAGGTCGCTTCAAGATGTGGAACTCCAGTCTCGTCCTTCGTGTCCGTGAGGTTCTTGAGTTTGGGTACTGCCTCTCTGAGCGCCGACTCAATTCTCCTCAGTCGAGATCGCCGTGTCTTCTCGGAGGTCTTCACAATTGTCTCCAGGAAGTTCCGTCCGAATGGATCATCGGGCATGCCGGGCCCCTGAAAGGCCTCCGGTTGCCTCAGGAGTTGAGGTACAAGGTGCAGATAGCGAATCGACTCAAAGAATTTCGCAATTTCGCGGAATTTGGTGTTTGAGTTGATCTGCTCCAAGTGCGTCTGAGTGAGACGTAACTCGTCTTTGTCGTCTTCGGCATCCGGTCTCGAGAGGACTATCCTGCCCGCTTTCCACACTTTTTCGAACTTCAGTTTGGGCAGGCGACGCCCACGCGGCTCTTGAATGATGCCAATCTCATATCGCCAAGAGTCTCCAGTAACCTCATCCGATAGTTCGACCGCAATCTCGACCTCGGGCTCCTTTCGAGCCGCAAGGCAGCGTATTTTCGAAAGGCCGCCTCTACGAGCTATCGCTTGTTCGAGTCCTCCTCCAGGCTTGGCAATATCCCTCAGAAACCGAAATACATCGAGGAGGTTGGACTTCCCGGACGCATTAGGGCCAATGACGAAAACTCGCTCGGCCAGCGGGATGTGGACTTGCCTGAAGTTCCGCCAGTTCTTGAGAGACAGCTCTGAGATGATCATCTACTTTGATGCTACCCCAGCAACTCTTTCACCACCTTGCCGTGAATATCCGTCAGCCGGAAATGGCGCCCCTGAAACTTGTACGTCAGCTTCAGGTGGTCGATGCCGAGCGCGTGCAGGATCGTCGCATGCAGATCGTGCACGTGCACGGGATTCTCAGTGATGTTGTAGCTGTAGTCGTCGGTGGCGCCGTGCGTGTAGCCGGCTTTCGCCCCACCTCCGGCCATCCACATGGTGAAACAACGCGGGTGATGGTCGCGGCCGTAGTCCTCCTTGGTGAGCTTTCCCTGACAGTAGACCGTGCGTCCGAACTCGCCGCCCCAAACCACCATCGTGTCCTTCAACAGACCGCGTCGATCGAGATCCGTCACCAGCCCCGCGGCGGCCTGGTCCGTGTCCTTCGACAGCTTGACGATGTTCTCCGGCAGATTGTTGTGATGGTCCCAGCCGCGGTGGAACAGTTGAATGAACCGCACTCCGCGTTCCGCCATGCGCCGGGCCAACAGACAATTTCTCGCGAACGTGTTCGGCTTGCGGGCGTCCTCGCCGTACAACTGATAGGTGCTCTCGGGCTCCTTCGTCAGATCCGTCAGATCGGGAACTGAGGTCTGCATACGATAGGCCATCTCGTATTGCGCGATGCGCGTGGAGATCTCCGGATCGCCGTTTTCCTCCACCTGCATCTGATTCAGTTTCGCCAGGTCGTCGAGGAAGCGGCGGCGTCCATCGGCGGGCATGCCTTCTGGGTTCGTGAGATACAGCACGGGCTCTCCGCCGGAACGGAACTTCACACCCTGATACCGCGATGGCAGAAACCCGCTTCCCCACACGCGGTCGTACAACGGCTGATCGCCCTTGCCGGTGGAACTGATCATTACTACGAACGACGGCAGGTCGCTGTTCTCGCTGCCCAGTCCGTAGGACAGCCACGATCCGATGCTGGGACGCCCCGCCAGTTGAAACCCGGTTTGAAAGAACGTCACCGCGGGATCATGGTTGATCGCCTCGGTGTGCATGGATTTGATGAAACACAGCTTGTCGGCAATCTTCCCAGTGTGGGGGACCAACTCACTCGCCCATGCGCCCGTCTGCCCGTGCTGCCTGAACTGGAACATCGACTGCACCACCGGGAACTTCGATTGCGCCGCTGTCATGCCGGTGAGCCGCTGGCCCATACGCACGGAATCGGGCAAATCGGTACCACGCCACTTCTCCAGATTGGGCTTGTAATCGAACAACTCCATCTGCGACGGGCCGCCCGACATGAAGAGGTAGATGACGCGTTTGGCGCGCGCAGCATGATGCGGAATGCCGGGCAGACCGGCCTCTCCGTGCGCTCGCTCGCCCAGCAGAGAAGCCATCGCCGCAACGCCGGCACCTGTGCTGGTGCGGCTGAAGAAATGCCGTCGGGTGAGTTGCAGTGGATGTGACATAGGCTTCATTGCTTCGTGATCGTTTCGTCCAGGTTGAGGATCAGGCTTGCGACATTGGCGAAGGCCGCCACTTCGCTCGCATCCAGCGACTCGTCGCGCGGCGAATCTCCTTGCTTCAGCAGCATGCGCGCGGCTTCCGGGTTGGTCTGATAGTAATCGAGACGGTTGCGGTAGTTGCCCAACAGAACCTCAATCTCCCGAGGGCGCGGCACGCGCGACGTGGTCAGCCGGTATCCGTAGGCGATACGTTCCGAGGGTGCCCTCCCGCCTTCCTTCATCATCCGCTCGGCCAGCTTGCGTGCGGCTTCGAGATACGTCACGTCATTCATCAGGTTCAGGGCCTGCAATGGCGTATTGGTGCGGTTCTCGCGGACAATGCAGGTCTCGCGTCCCGCGGCATCAAAGTTCATCATCGCCGGCGGCGGGGAGGTGCGTTTCCAGAACGTGTACAGGCTTCGGCGGTAGAGGCCGTCGCCAGCGTCGCGTTTGTAGTCCTCGCCTCCCGTCAATTCCGTCCACAAACCGGCAGGCTGGTAAGGCTTCACCGAAGGCCCGCCAATGCGCTCCTTCAACAGGCCCGACACTGCGAGCGCCTGATCGCGCACGGTCTCGGCGGGCAGCCGAACGCGGGGGCCACGCGCCAGCAGCCGGTTTTCCGGATCGCGCTGCACCAGATCTGGTGACACTCGCGACGATTGCTGATACGTTGCGCTCATCACGATGGCTTTCTGAATCGCCTTCACATCCCAGCCTGTTCGTACGAATTCCGTAGCAAGCCAATCGAGCAACTCCGGATGCGATGGCCATTCGCCTTGCGCACCTAGGTCCTCCACCGTCTTCACGATGCCGGTACCAAAATACATTTGCCAGAAGCGATTCACAATCGCGCGCGCGGTTAACGGATTGGCCGGATCCACCAGCCATTGCGCCAGTCCCAAGCGGTTGGCAGGCGCTCCCCCCGGCAGAGGATGCAGCGCCGCTGGGACATTGCGCGACACTCGCTCGCCCGGCTTGTCATACGCCCCACGCAGCAACAAAAACGTCTCACGAGGTTTCGCCATCTCGCGCATCACCATCACGGTGGGAAAGCTCGCGACGTAAGCGTCGCGCTGATAGCGCAGATCGCGATAATGCTTCCACGCCTCGCGTACATCCGCATCGGCGTGGTCCTCGAGATAAGCGAAGTGGAGCTTCGATTGCGCCGCCTTGCCGTGCATCGTCGCCACCTCGTGAAGCGGCTTGCGCAACGCCTGCATCTCGGCTTCACCTGCGCCTAAAGCGCGCGCATACAAACGCACGTCCTCAATGCGTCCTTTATATAAGCTACCGCCGCCCCCGCCGATCCGCCACGGCTCTCCGGACCGGAACTCCTGATTGAGCTCGTCCAGGTTGATATTCAGCGGCGCTTCCTTGCCGTCGATGTAAATGCGTATCCCTTCCGCCAGCTTCGTGCCGCTATATGTTGCCAGAATGTGATGCCACTGGTGGAGCGAAATAGTCTCCTTCGTCTCCACCCGCAAGGCGTCATCCAACCAGCGCGCTGCCAGATCCCACCTGAGCTTGCCGTTATCCAATGCGAGTACAATGCCCGATTCTTCCACGGCATCCTTGCCGCGAGTGACAATGGATCCCGACGCCGCCGTTGGATAAATCCAGGCACTAATACTGAATGAATTCGTGTAACCGAACGGGGAAGCCTTGCCGGCATCGTGAGCCGCGGTGCCATCGAACTGCTTGCCGCTCAGGGGAACATGCAGCTTCAGCCCATCGCTCACTGACCATTCCACTGGCCTCGCCGCCGCAAGTGACCTCTGCCACTCCCTCTGACCCGTTTCCATGCGCGTCTTCATCCCATCGAAACGCTGCTTCGCCTCCGCAAGCCGCGACTCCAATTGCGCCAGCCTCTGTTCCTGATCGGGCGTCGGCGCGGGCTCAAACGGCGGCGTATTGCCGAACTTGAAATACCTCCCGCGATCGGGAATGTTGTTGAAGTAAGCAAACAGCGAATAGTAATCCTTCTGCGTCAGCGGATCGTATTTGTGGTTGTGGCATCGCGAGCAGCCCATGGTCACACCCAACCATACAGTGGACATCGTCTCCAGGCGATCCGCCGCGTACTCCACCATGTATTCTTCCGGAACGATGCCACCCTCGCCGTTGCCGCGATGGTTTCGATTGAACCCCGTGGCGATGATCTGGTCTCGCGTCGGATTCGGCAGCAAGTCGCCGGCAATCTGTTCGATGGTGAAGCGGTCAAACGGCATGTTGCTGTTGAAGGCACGGATCACCCAGTCGCGCCAGCGCCACATGCTGCGCTCGCCATCGGTCTGATAGCCATTCGTGTCGGCATAACGCGCGACATCCAGCCAGCGCGCGGCCATCCTTTCCCCATAGCGCGGCGACGCCAGCAGCCGGTCCACCTGACGCTCATATGCCGTCGCGGCATTGTCGCTGAGGAACGCATCCAACTCCGCAAGCGTCGGCGGCAATCCTGTCAGATCGAGCGAAACACGCCGAAGCAACCCCGCTTTGTCGATGGCCGGATTCGGCTGCAAACCCTCGCGTTCCAGCTTCGACAGCACGAAGTGGTCGACAGCATTGCGCGGCCAGGCCGCATCGCGCACCCGCGGCAGTTCCGGACGCGCCGGCGGATTCAACGACCAGTGCTTCTGCCACTGCGCGCCTTCCGTCACCCATTGCTTCAGCAACTCGATTTCACGGTCACTCAGCTTAAACGGCGAATAGGCGGGCGGCATGCGCAACGCGGCCTTCTCATGCGAGATCCGTTGGATGAGTACGCTCTTCGCTGGATCACCCGGCACCACTGCGCGGCGGCCACCTAAGTCCGCCATCATAGCCGTCTCCGAATCCAACCGTAACTGAATCTTCTTGCTCGCCGCATCCGGTCCGTGACAACTGAAACAGCGGTCGGAAAGGATGGGCCGGATATCGCGGTTGAACTCCACGGCACCCGGTGCGCTGGCGCAAAGTCCAAGCCCGGAAACAAAGCCCGCGAAGATGGAAAGGAGCCGCATACGTCGTTTTGCCATTCTATCGCAAGCTGCTTGTTACACTGGAAGCTTATGGAAACTCTCACCGAACCAATCGCCCCGCCCATCGATGCAGCCGCGATTGAGACTCCTGTTGCTCAGAGAGTGATGGATCTGGAGAAACAGCATATTCTCCAGACCTACGCCCGCTATCCAGTGGTGTTGCAGCGCGGCAAGGGCTGCTATCTATGGGATGTCGAAGGAAAGCGCTACCTTGACCTGCTCAGTGGCATCGGGGTGAACGCGCTTGGCCATTCGCATCCGCGCATCGTTCGTGTCATTCGCGAGCAAGCGGGAAAGCTGATCCACTGCTCCAACCTTTACTATCACGAATACCAGGGGAAACTGGCGCAGAAACTCAGCGCGATGAGCGGGCTGCCACGCACGTTCTTCTGCAACTCCGGCACAGAGGCGATTGAGGGCGCGCTCAAGATTGCCAAGGCTCATGGCAATAAGGTTTCACCCGAGAAGAATGAGATCATCGCACTGGAGAACTCCTTCCACGGGCGCAGCATTGGCGCACTCGCCATCACGGGACAGGCGAAGTATCGAAACGATTTCGAACCGCTTCTGCCGAATGTGAGGTTCATCCCGCGGCATGACATCGACGCGCTTGTCGAGAGCGTCACTGATCGTACAGCCGGCATCGTGCTCGAATTGATTCAGGGTGAGGGCGGCATCTATCCCATCGGCGAAAAGATGACCCGCGTGGCGCGTGAGCTTGCCGACCGCCACAACGCGATGCTCTTGTTCGATGAAATTCAGTGCGGCGTGGGACGTCCCGGCACGTACTTCTCTTATCAACTGAGCGAACCTGCGGTGATGCCCGACGTGATGGTGGCCGCCAAGCCGCTTGGAGCAGGTCTCCCCATCGGAGTCATCATGACCAACGAGCGTGCGGCCGCGTCCCTTGGCGCCGGCATGCACGGATCGACTTTCGGCGGCGGTGCTCTGGCAACGCGCGTCGCCCATGAATGCTGCCTGATGTTAGAGGAACTGATGCCGAACATCCGCCAGGCAGGCGCATACTTCCGAACCGAACTTGCGGCCATGACCCACAAGTTCCCATTCATTAAAGAGGTCCGTGGACATGGCCTCATGATTGGTGTGGACATCGATTTCCCGTGCAAGCACTTTGTCACAGACGCGCTCGCCGATGGCCTGCTCATCAACGTGACGCACGACACCGTGGTCCGGATGCTTCCGCCCTACATCATCAACGAGCGCGAAGTGGACCGCGCCATCCGCGGTCTGCGCAACGTCTTCAAGAGAGCGGCGCGCAACTACACCAAGCCCGCGGGCCTGTAAACTCCGGCCATACAACTTGAGATCCCACACCCGCTGCGGTGTACGATGAGTGACTATGTCCTTTCGTCTGGATGGGAAAACGGCCATCGTTACCGGTGGCGGACGCGGAATCGGGAAAGCAATCACCAAGCGACTGGCCGGCGCGGGGGCCAACGTGGTCATTGCGAGCCGCAAGCTGGACGCGCTGGAAGCCGCCGTACAGGATTGTGCCGGGCTCGACGGCAAAGTCGCTCCGGTGGTGTGCCACGTCGGCAAGGCCGATCAGTTGCAGAACCTCGTCGCCGAGACTGGGAAGCTCTTCGGCCCGGTGGATATTCTGGTGAACAACAGCGCCACCAACATCGGCCAGGGCCCCGCGCTCGACGTGTCCGACGAGGCCTTGCTCAAGACCATGGAGATCAACGTGCTTGCCGTGCACCGGCTCATCCGCTTGCTTGTGCCAAAGATGATTGAGCGCGGTAAAGGCGGGTCGATCATCAACATCGCGTCGATTGCCGGCCTGCGTCCGCAACCGGGCGGCCTTTGCTACAGCTTCACGAAAGCCGGCCTCATCATGGCCACGCGCATCTGGGCGATGGAGTTCGGCAAGCACGGAATCCGTGTGAACGCGATCTGCCCCGGCCTCATCCAAACTGACTTCAGTGAATATTTCTGGAAGAACGATGAGCACATGGCGCGGTTGAAAGCCACGCAGCCGTTGCCGTATTTGGGACAACCCGAGGAAATCGGCGGCATGGCGCTGTATCTCGCCTCCGACGAATCATCCTACGTGACCGGTCAGACGATGGTGGTGGACGGCGGCGCAACAGCGCGCTAAGTCCCCTTCAGGCACTCGGCGATTTCTTTCTCTGAAATCGCACCTTCGCGGATCAGCCGCCAGTACGGTTCCGTAATGTCAACGGTGGTATTGCCAGGCCCGACGCAAGCTCCGCCATCCAGCACCAGCGAAACCCGGCCATCCATGGTGGCGAACGTCTCAATGCCGCTGCGGCACGTCGGCTGGCCGGAGATATTCGCACTCGTCGCGATGAGCGGTTGTTCCATCTTCTCCAGTAGTGCATTCACAACCCCCGACCGCGACTGGCGCATTGCCAGCCGTCCCGTGTTGCCCGTCACCTTCAGCGGCACCTTCGCCGCCGCGGGGACGATCAACGTCAGCGGGCCGGGCCAGAATCGCCGGGCCAGCACAAGAAATCGCGCGGTGATTTCCTTGGCCAGATCCTCCGCCATCATCAGATCGCTGATGATCAACGGTAGCGACCGCGACGACTCGCGGCCCTTTGCATCGAACACGAGCCCGACGGCGTGTAGATTGAACGGATCGGCCACCAGCGAATACAGCGACTCTGTGGGCACGGCAATTACCTTGCCAGCGCGAATGGACGCGGCGGCCCGGTCGATGGCGCTGGCGTCTGGCTTTTCGGAGTCGATTTCTATAAGGTCTGTTGCCACGAGTTGATGTCCGTTCGCGTGATTGTGAGTCTACCTGGGTCCGATTGCCTCCGCAACCTGGATTGCCATTTCATACCGTCCGAATGGGGCGCTGAGCTGAACGCCTTGCACCATCGGTTTGACGCGCTCCACCATGTCGCGCGCGATGGCGATTCCTTCCGCACGGGCCTTCTCGGCGTTGTCCGCGCGTCGCATCCGATCCATGTACTCTTCCGGCACCGGTACGCGCAACTCGTTCACCATGAACTCGGCGTTGCGGAATGAAGTCAGCGGCCATATGCCGGCGATCAACGGCAGCTTGTGTTTTCCCGTGGCCTTGATCCACGCTTCCAACAACTCCAGATCAAACACCGGTTGTGTTACGACGTACTCCGCGCCGGCCTGTACTTTCCAATCGAACCGCCGCAGTTCCTCTTCCATGTTGAACGCGCCTGGATTCGCGCCTACCCCCAACAGCATCGCGGTCTGCGAGCCAATGGGGTTGCCGCCGATATCGAGCCCGTGGTTCAGATTCGTCACGATATTCGCCAGCCCGATGGCGTCCACATCGAACACAGCAGTCGCGTGCGGATACGAACCCATGCGTGGCGGATCTCCAGTGATGCAGATGAGATTGCGGACCTCCGCCGAATGCGCGCCCAGCAACTCGCTTTGAATGCCGAGAATATTGCGGTCGCGGCAGCAGAAGTGGAGCACCGTCTCAATGCCCGCATCGCGCTGCATCAACTGGCAGCAGACTTGTGCGCTCATGCGCGCGCTGGCACGGGGGCCATCAGGCACATTGATACAGTCGATGCCGTGATCCTTGCACAGCTTAGCGCCGGCGATTTCCTTGGACGCGTCCACGCCACGCGGCGGCAAAATCTCTACAAACGCAACAAACTTACCCGCGGACAGTTTCGCGCCGAGTTTCGATTTCTGCGCTACCGGCACGATCGGCAGGGCCTTCGCCTTCACTTCTGCCTGCTCCACCGTTACCGTGAGTCTCTTCTGGCCGGGCTGCAGGGAGCGTGCCTCGGAAACTACTTCCTTGATGTGGTCCGGAGTCGTACCGCAGCAGCCGCCGACAATCTTCACGCCGGCCCATAGCAGACGCCGTGCATACTGGGCCATGTACTCCGGCGAGCACAAGTAAATCTGGCGGCCTTCCACACGCGCCGGATGACCCGCGTTCGGCATCGCGCTCATCGGCTTGGCGGTGTACTGCATCAGCTTTTCGATCGTTTCAAACGTGGCCTTCGGGCCAACCGAACAGTTGATGCCGATTACGTCCGCGGGCAATGCGTCGAGCATCGGACCGTAGGTGGCGACGTCCTTACCATCGAGCATATTGCCGTAGTCATCAATAGTGACCTGCGCCACAATCACCATCTGCGGGCCGGCCACCTCGCGCGCGGCTTCCAGCGCCTGCCGCAGTTCATTCAACTCCCCGAAAGTTTCCAGCACCAACAGGTCGATGCCGGCTTCCACCAGATACCGCGTCTGCTCCGCGAATGCCTCGCGCGCTTCCGCGAACGACGTCGGCCCGAGCGGCTCCAGATGGACGCCCAGCGGTCCGATGGCGCCCGCGACGTAGGCACGCTCCCCCGCGGCTTCCCGCGCAACGCGGACGCCGGCAGTATTGATAGCCTGGCATTTCTCTCCAAGCCCGAAAGCGCTTAGACGGATGCGCGTTGCACCGAACGTGTTGGTTTCCAGAATCTGCGCCCCGGCCTTCACATAGTCCTGATGAATCTCCTTCACCAGACCCGGCTGCGATACATTCAACTCGTCGTAACAACGGTTGATGAAGACGCCTTTGCCGTAGAGCATGGTGCCCATTGCTCCATCCGCGACAAAAACACGGTTCGGGAGCAGGTCACGAAATTCGGCGGCTCTACTGAAATTGGGGGATGCGATCATGGATCAGAAACGGCTGGAAGACATCAGTTTAGCGCAATGCGGCGGAATCGTGCGTAACATAGCATTTGAGAAACATATGGTCCTGAATCGGCGTAGTCTTCTGTCTCTGCTGGCGGCTCCGGCGTTTGCGGCGCGCAGTCTTCGCGCGGATTTGGCGATACTCGGCGGAGGTGTCGGCGGTTGTGCAGCCGCACTCGCTGCTCTTCGAAACGGGCTCACGGTCGTGATGACAGAGGAGACTCACTGGTTCGGCGGGCAGATTACCTCGCAGCTTGTTCCCGCGTTCGACGAGCATCGCTGGATTGAGCACCACGGGTCGACGCGATCCTATCGCGACTATCGCAACGCCATTCGCGACTACTATCGCCGCTACTATCCGCTCACCGAAGCGGCTCGGACGCGCAACCCGTTCAACCCTGGTGCGGGTGTTGTTTCCGGGTTCGCTGTGGAACCAACCGTCGCGCTTCATGTGCTCGAGGCAATGCTCGCGCCATATCTTTCTACTGGCCACCTGACGCTGCTCACTCGTCACAAACCGGCTTCGGCCGGCGTGGATCGCGATCACGTCCGGGCCGTGGTGGTGCGGAGCGTGGATAGCGGGACAAAACGGACTATCGAGGCGCCTTACTTCCTCGACGCCACCGAACTCGGCGATCTTCTGCCGCTCACGAAAACCGAGTACATTGTTGGGGCTGAAGGGCGATCGCAAACTCAGGAGCCCTCGGCGCCCTCGCGCCCGGAGCCCCTGAACCAGCAGTCCTTCACGATGTGCTTCGCGGTGGATTACCTGCCTGGAGAGGATCACACCATCGACAAACCCACCGAATACCCCTTCTGGCGCGATTACGTTCCGCAACTCCGGCCGGCCTGGAGCGGTAAGCTGCTGAGTTGGAAAATGAGCCATCCGCGAACGCTCGCCCCGCGCGATCTGGGTTTCGATCCCACTTTGAAGCAGCGCGAGCCGGGATTGCTGAACCTGTGGTTGTACCGCCGCGTGGCCGATCGCACGAACTTCAACAGCGGGACATATCCAAGCGACATTACGGTGGTGAATTGGCCGCAGAATGATTACTGGCTCGGCCGCCTGATCGACGTGCCCCAGCAGGAGTTCACGCGCCAGGTCAACCGCGCAAAACAATTGAGCCTTTCTTTGTTGTATTGGATGCAGACCGAAGCGCCGCGCCCCGATGGCGGCATAGGCTGGAAAGGCCTTCGGCTTCGCGCCCACGTGGCAGGCACTGAAGATGGCCTTGCCATGTATCCCTACATTCGCGAGGCCCGCCGCATTCAAGCCGAGTTCACCATTTGCGAACAACACGTGCGTGCATCGCTTCGGCCCAATGGCGAGGCGGAACCTTTCGCGGATTCCTGCGGTACAGGCAGCTACGGGCTCGACCTTCATCCCACAACCGGCGGCAACAACTACTTCGACGTTGCTTCCGTGCCCTTCCAGATTCCGCTGGGCGCGCTCATTCCCACGCGCATGGAGAACCTCGTGCCGGCGGCGAAAAACCTCGGTGTCACGCACATCACCAACGGCTGCTACCGGCTGCATCCGGTGGAATGGAACATCGGTGAATCCGCGGCGCTGCTGTGCGCGCAAGCCATCCGCACCGGCAAGACGCCACGCCAGATTCGCAACCAACCACGGTCGCTCGCCGATTTCCAAAAGCTACTCGGCGCGCAAGGCGTCCAGATCGACTGGCCAAGACCGCTACCCAAATAGCTTCCGTTTCGATGTTCATGATCGCGCTGTGACACAATCGAAGATGAATGCTGGTCGTCGCGCTCTCATTGGTCATGAGCTTTGCTGCTCTGGCCCAGTCCCCCTCCTCAACAGATTCCGCCAACTCCCAACCTGAGGAGTATAAGATCTATGCTGAGCATCCCCGGCTGCTGATGAACTCCCGGCGGCTGCGGCTCATCCGCCGCGAGCGCGAGCGCAAAACCATGCGTTGGGAGAACCTCCAGGTTCTCGTAAGGGGCAAGTCGGACATGTCCGAGCCCGGCTTCGCATACGCACTCTTTTACCTCGCCAGCGAGGACGCCGCCATCGGGAAGATCGCCGTGCAGTGGGCGCTCGGGGCGGGCGCCGATCTGCGCCAACTCGCGCTCGTTTTTGACTGGTGCAATCCGCTGCTCACCGAAAGCCAATCGAAGATTCTCGCCGCAAAGATAGTGAAAGCGATGGAGCGGGAAGCCAAACTCGAGACTGTCAGCGCCGTCCGCAATCGCGTCCTTGCCGCCGCAGCTCTCGCCGACCACGTCCCCGATCTACCCGAACGCACCCTGCGTGAAGTGTTTCGCAACTGGTGGCTCGCCAAGCTGGTTCCTGCCATCCGCAAGGATCGCAATGCCCTCGCGCGCGAAGACGGCTATCCGCTGCTCGAACTGATGCACGTGTACAAAGACTGCTACGCGTTCGATATGCGCGACAACGCCCTCACCTTCTTCCGCGACTTTCCCATTTACCGCGCGATCACTTACTATCCGGCATCTTTTCCAGCCGAGGACGCCATCTATCATGTCCCGCAGTATAAGGGGTTGGGCGACCCCAGCGTCACGGAGGCGGCGCTCTCCCGTGCAACCGATCTGAGCATCGTTGCCTTTGACGGCAACACGCTGGAGCATCAGTTTCTGCAGGGTTGGCTCATACAGGACCGGTACATCATGCGCTCCGCCTTCGCTGCGCCATACGAATTCCTCTGGGCCAATCCGTACCAGCCGGGGCTGAGTTACCACCACTTGCCTGTCTTCTATCACGACACCAAGGCAGGGATTCTCGTGCTGCGGTCGTCGTGGGAAGAGGACGCGGTGTGGCTCAGTTACTATCACGGCGAGATGGAACTGTTCATGGACGGCAAGCGGACTGGCCTCAAGCCGCGCGGCATTCAGGAGCCGCTCCAGATTGGGGACCACGTTGTGATGGTGGGTGAGGAGGAAATGAAATGGTCGCTCAACCTGGACGGCAACACGCGCTATTTCATACTCGGTTTGAAGCCCGATGCGCGATACGAAATCGAAGTTGATGACGAGGAAATGCGCGAAGTGAAGACCGACGCCGGCGGGATTCTGAGCCTGCACTTCCCGGCGAGCTCTAACGTGGGTGTACTGCTGCGCGAGTCGCGCTATCAGCCGAAGCGCTGACTTCGGAAGGCGGGGCTTCCACCGCGGGCGCCGCCGCGAACGTGATCCGGAACCGCGTCCCTTCGCCTTTCCGGCTGTCCACATCGAGAGTGCCGTCGTGGGCCTTCACTATCCAGGCAACGAAACTCAGCCCCAGGCCCAGCCCCTGTTTCTCTTTTGACGAGCCCGGCACGCGGTAGAAGCGGTCGAAGATGTGTGGCAGGAACTCGGCCGCGATACCCACGCCGGTGTCCTCCACTTCGAACACCACGCGGTCCTCCACGCAGAGTACCCGGACCATCACCTTCCCGCCGGCCGGGGTGTACTTCAAGGCATTCGTCAGGAGGTTGGAAATCATGCGTCCGATCTGTACCCGGTCGGCAAGGATCCACGCGGGTCCTATCACTTCGTGGCGCATTTCCAGACGCGCTTCATCAGCCGGGAGCTGGAACTGCTCCACCAGATCGGTCACCTCAGCTCCGAGATCGAGGCGGCTCTTCTGCAGCAGCAACTGTCCCGATTCCGCCTGCGAGAGCAGCAGCATCGCGCGCACTGTCTGCGAGAGGCGCTCGACGTCTTCCAGCGCATTCAACATTGCCTCGCGGTATTGTTCTTTGGTGTCGGCGGTGAACAGAGCCACTTCAATCTGGCCGCGAATTGCCGTCAGCGGCGTTCGCAACTCATGCGAGACGTCGGTGGAGAACTGGCGCGTCATGAGGAAGCTCCGTTCCAACCGTTCCACCATGTTGTTGAAGGTGTTGATCAGGTTGTCGAGCTCGTCGCCGGAACCTCGCGGCGGAATGCGCAGGCTGAGGTTGGTGCCGGAAATACGTTCGGCCGCCTGGGCAAGCTCATGCACCGGGCTGATGCCACGTCCGGCCACAAACCAGCCAACCAGGATACTGCTCAGCACCAGAAGCGGCAGCAGCCGCACGTAGTTTCTGGTGAATTCGTTCAGGGTCTGCCGGTTGGTTGCCAGCGAGCGGCCGATGGCCAGAAAGAATGGCCGGTCGTCGTCAATAATCACGCCGCCGCGAATCTGGAACGGTTCTCCGTCCGGGTCCGTCCGCACTTCCCACAGTTGGCCTTTGCTGGCGATGATCCTTTTGATCTCCTCTGGACTCTGCAAACCAAGCGTTTGATACGTAGCGGAGACCGCGAACCCCTTGTTGTTCTCTAAGGGCATGGCGCGCCCGTTGACGCCCGCGATGAAGTAGATCTCCTGCAAGCGCTGCACCGCCGCGGTTTCATCAGGATCGTCGGGGTCCCACTGCCAGTCCACGGCGTTGCGATAGATCGTAATGTAGCTCTTGACGGCGCTCCATTCCTCTTCGAGAACTTCGCGTGTTTGTTGGTCGAGGATCTGTTGCAGGCTGTTGTGAAAAAAGAGGCCCAGGGCCACCAGCAGGCCAGTCATCACCAGCGCGTTGACAATCGTCAGGCGGACGCGCAAGCCGCGGAGGAAGGACGTTTTTCCGCTGGGCCGCGCCATGATGCCTTATCTTTCGAGAGCCTTGTCCGCCGTGCGCTCGGGCAACTCCAGCATATAGCCGATGCCGCGTACGGTGTGGATCAGACGCACTGCCTGCCCGTCGTCAATCTTCGACCGCAGGTGACGGATGTAGACATCCACAATGTTCGTGAGCCCGTCGTAGTCCATGTCCCAGACGTGCTCCACGATCATGGTGCGGCTCAGCGGCCGGCCCGGGTTGCGCATCATGTATTCGAGGATGGAGAATTCTTTCGGAGCCAGTTCGATGCTCGTTCCGGCGCGCGTCACTTTGCGCCGGATGCAATCGAGCAGCAGGTCGCCGATCTGGAGCCGCTCCGGAATCGGCTGCCCCCGGCGTAGCAGAGCTCGTACTCGCGCCAGCAATTCGACGAATGCGAACGGCTTCACCATGTAGTCGTCGGCGCCCAGTTCCAGGCCCTTGACGCGATCGTCCACCGCATTGCGCGCGGAGAGGATCAGCACCGGCGGTGCGACTTTCCGGTTCCGGACACGGTCGAGCACTTCCAGTCCGTCAATATCGGGTAAACCGAGATCGAGGATGATCAGATCGTAGGCCGTGTCGCGCGACAGGTTGAGGCTGGAGTTACCATCATTCGCCACATCCACCGCGTAGCCGGCCGACTCCAAGCCCCGGCACACAAAGTCGGCGATCCGCTTCTCATCTTCAATCACCAGAATGCGCATCTCACATTTACGATATCAGCGCTGGCCGTTCGTGTGCACTCCCGCCCGAGCAAATCGGCCTCGCGGAGTGCGGTAAGCTAAACCCCAATCGGGCCATACGCCGAACAGAAGTCGTGACGGCAGGGTGTCCGGGATCGCTCGGTGCGCCAACTGTGGTTACCGCATGATTGGCCAGCCGGTCCGCGATCGCCATCTGTCAGCACACAACAGCGTTTGACAGTTGTACAGCAACTGTACGGGCGAAACTTCGATTCCACCCATTCTGGCGTGCGAAAAAATGGCCTCACTGCCCTGCGACCGTGACGCATATTCCATACGTCGAACATTGGCCATAATCCAAGCATTGCCACACAAGACATTACTTGATAGACTCTGTTTGGCGAAACTAGGAGACCGTCCAATGAATGCCGGAGCAAATCGTAAGCGCTCGCAGGTTGGAATCGAACTCGTCCGCCTCCTCGTATCTGAAGGATACCGCGTGTTCACAATTGAACACGCGCGGAATCTGATTTCGCGCGTCGGCCTGAGGGACGCCTATCTATGGGAGGCCCTCCATCATCTCCGTCAGAATGGATGGATCATCTCTTTGCGACGCGGGCTTTATGCCATCGCCGAGTCAGTACCCGGCGCGTTGCCCGTCCACGAATTCGAGGTTGCTATGGCATTAGTGCACCCAGCGGCTATCAGTCATTGGTCTGCCTTGCACCACCACGGTCTAACGGAGCAGGCGCCCCAGAAGGTCTTCGTGCTCACAACTACAAAGGTGTCGATTCCGAGGCTACGAGGAGCCAAGCGATCAGGCGAGTACCGTGTTGGCGACATTCGCTATCAATTCATTCAGGTCAAACCGGAGCATTACTTCGGCACTGAGAAGGTCTGGGTTGGAGAGGCCCAAGCAACGATCACCGATCCGGAGCGGACGCTTCTCGATGGTTTGTCGGCGCCCCAATACGTCGGCGATATAGCAGAAGTCCTCCACGCCTTTGAGGTGAGGGGTCCCAATCTGAACGTCGAACGTATCGTTGAATACGCCCTGCGGATGTACGGCGCGACGGCTAAGCGCCTCGGCTGGGTTCTGGAAGCCCAAGGGGTCGCACCGGCAAGGTTAGAACCTTTGCTGAACCTTCCGATCAAGGGGTACAGACCGCTGGATCCCAGCGGCCCACGTTCCGGGCGATATCACCGCCGCTGGATGATCCAGGAGAATCTGCCGGGCAGGATCAGCGCATGAAACCTCTTCGGACTCGTCTCCTGGAAGCTCGCACGCGCCTCGGAGTCCCGTGGGAAGTTCTTGCACGTGACTATCTGCTTTCGTGGATTCTGGCGGGCATCGGTCAGACCCCAGCGCTTCGCGCCACGCTCGTGTTCAAGGGTGGAACCGCTCTGAAGAAGTGCTATTTCGACGACTATCGCTTCTCAGAGGATCTGGATTTCTCCGCCGTCGGAGACGTGCCCACAGGAGAGGAGATGGCTGGCGCGATTCGCCAAGTCTGTCGGGCTGCGGCGCAGTTACTGAGCGATTACGCTCCAGTGGAGATAGACTGCCAACGCTACGTCGAAAAGGAACCACACCCGGGCGGCCAAGAAGCGTTCACGGTTCGCGCGCGCTTTTCCTGGCAGAGGCAGCCGGCCACGCGGGTGATGATTGAAACGTCACTCGATGAGAGGGTGATCAGGCCATCTCAAGAACGAAGGATCATTCATGAATACGGTGAGCCGCTGGAGGCTAAGGTTCAGGTTTACTCGCTGGAAGAGATTGTCGCTGAGAAATTGCGCGCCATTCTGCAACACATTCAGAAACTCGAAGAGCGAGGATGGAGCCGCTCGCGCGCCCGAGACTATTACGACCTCTGGCGTATTTTGGCGGCCTGCAAAAACCAGATGGAACTGGCGAACTTCGCGCAATTCCTTCAAGAAAAATGCGCCATCCGGAAGGTCACGTTCAAAAGCGCTGAAGACTTCTTCTCCGAAACGATGTTGCAGTATGTCGGAAAAACCTGGCAGCAGTGGCTCGGCCCGTTGGTGCCTGGGTTGCCAACTTTCGACCTCGTTATCAGCGAACTTCGCCCGCAAGTCGCCGCTCTTCTTCTTACCTCATAACCACCGTGGTACGTCGTAGGCTATAGCCAGCGTGCAATTGGATGTAGCCGGCACGCCACCCTGCGGCGCCACGCTCGTACAGCCAGGTGGTGGCTGGTCTCCCACAAATTGCCCTCCATCTGATAGCCTCAAACAGAAAGTCAATGGCACTGAAAGAGCGAGTGGTCAAGCCGAGTCTGGAGAGACACGCCGGGCAGGTTAGCAATCGGCTCACGTTTGACGAAGCATTTGCCCTCGTCAATGGAGAACAACGGCGTCAGTGCCATACGACGGGAAATCAGACCCCATTCGTCACGATTGCCGATCGCGCCAAGAAGGGACAACACAAAGGTGAGCCGGTGCTCCGTTTTCTCAGCAACCAAGGAGCGCCGCGGGCAATCGCTTATGAATGCTGCTGGGGGCATCGCACGAATTGTAACCGGACCCATATCGACTGCTACACAGCGGCGCTACCGTCGTGCGCCAATCTTTGATTCTAATCGTCCGTCGAAGTCGGAGCTCTTCCTCCGCCGGTGCGGAGGCGGCCTTCAACCGCTGGCGCCCGCACTCGTCTGCTTTCCTCGATCGCGCGGCCACCCATGCAGCATGGTCCCGGTTTGTCGTCACCAGCCGCTCCTTGAAGAAATCAATGATCTGTTGCAACTCGCGGCCCCACGCGGAAATGCTCGCGCGGTTGCCTGTGCTAAAAGGTTTATGCTCCTTCCCAACCACCGATCCATACGAGTTCATCGCACGAAACTGTTCTATCCATGCGGGCGTGATTGGCCGGCTGAGCGCGAGAATAAGGGTTCGGCCGTCGAAATCGAAATCCACCAAGGCCGGTGGAGCGGCTATCAGTGGGGCATCCACAGAGGTTGCCGGAACGGCTGGCCGGGGCATTGGGTGTCATTGTTGCTTACCGCCTGGCTATGGCATTCCGCCGCCGCCTGCGCGCAGCCGGTCGCATTCGCCAACGCGACCGTCATTGACGTGGAGCAGGGGCGCCGACTCGTTGGGCAAACCGTGTTGACGGAGTCCGGCCGCATCACAGCCGTTGGCACTGCCGGCAAAGTGGCTGTGCCTCGCAACGCCCGCCTGATTGCGGCCGGGGGCAAGTTCCTCATACCCGGCCTGTGGGACATGCACGTGCACGAGCTTCCGGCTCGCAACGTGGCGCAGATGTTCCTTCTGAACGGCATCACCGGCGTGCGCGACATGTACGACAAGCCAGAGAAACTTCGAACCCTTCCGTCCTTGCTTCGCGTGGTGAAGCTCGCCGGGAACGTGCTCAACGGCGTCAACGAAAAGAACGATCAGACCGTGGTGCGGGACGCCGAGCAGGGCAGGGAAGCCGTCCGCCGGCAGATTGGCGCGGGCGCGGATTTCATCAAAGTGTACAACGCTCTTCCGCGCGATGCCTACTATGCCGTGGCGAAAGAATGCGCGCGCGCCCGGGTGCCGTTTGTGGGTCATGTCCCCGACGCGGTTACCTCGCTGCAAGCCTCCGCCGCGGGGCAGCGCAGCATCGAGCACCTGGATGCGTTTCTGCTGGACAGCGCCTCCAACGCGGCCCTGCTGCGGATGGGGAAACGCTACATCCCCTCGTGGCAAATGCTGAAGGCCTATGCCGAGGCACGTGCCGGTCAGATCATCGCTGCGTTTGCCCGCCACGGCACCTGGCAATGCCCCACTCTGGTGGCTCACCGCGGGTTTGCCCTCGAACAGGATCCGAAGCTCGATCCCAACGATCCAGTGCTGCTGCACCTCCCCAGGTCATGGCTGCCGAAGCGTACGGGAGTTACCCACAGCGACAACGCTCTCAACCGCGCGGTGGTTGCCAAGTTCATGGAGATCACCGCTCGCATGTATCGGGGCGGTGTGCCGCTGCTGGCCGGCAGCGACACAGGCAACCCTTACGTGCTTCCCGGCTTCGGGCTCCATGACGAGCTCGAGCTAATGGTGGCAGCCGGCCTGCCCGCTGGCGCTGTGCTCCGCATCGCCACTCTTAATCCGGCGCGGTTTCTCGGGCGCGAACACGAACTCGGCACCGTGGCCAAGGGCAAAGTTGCGGATCTTGTCCTGCTCGATGCCGACCCGCTCGCAGACATCGCCAATACCCGCCGTGTGCATGCGGTCATGGCGTCGGGTAGGCTCTACGACCGCGCCACCCTCGACCGCATGCTCTCCGATGCCATCGCCGCCCCCTGGCAATAAGTTGCTATCGTGCAGACGAGGTAACATGCAGCGAATCCTTTTCTTGCTATTCTCCGCCGCTGTCCTGGCGGGAGCACAAACCACCGCCGATTCTCCCACGCTGATCTTCCTGTTACAGGAAGTACGCCAGCTCAGACAGGATCTCCAAACCCTGGCGGTGGTGTCGCAGCGTGTCCAGTTGCTGCTCCACCGGATGCAGCTTCAAGAACAGGTTGTCAAACGCCTGGAGGATCGCAGCACTGGTGTCAATTCGCAATTGGAGAACATCGAACGCGCACGCGTCGAGGTGACGCGGATCGTCAAGGACACCGAAGACCGCCTTGCCTCCACCCAAGAGCCCAACCAGCGCAAGCAACTGGAACAGATATTGGCGCAGTACAAGCGCCGGAGCGAATGCGGCGGCGAGCAGACCGAGCACGAACAACAACTCCGTGTGCAGCAATCCACACTCTCGGGGGAACTGCGCAACGAGAAGGCGAAACTCACCGAACTGCAGGAACGGCTCGATCAGATTGAGAAACAGTTGGACGCCTTCAGCCCTATCCGCCCGCAGCGGTGACAAGACTCCACATGCTCTCGGCGCTACAATAAAAGATTCCCCGAAATGCTGGAATCTCAACTGGAATCCCTGTCTCGCGACGCACAGGCCCGCATCGCCGCCGCACTCACACCCGATGCGCTCGAAGCCGTGCGCGTCGAGGTCCTCGGCCGCAAAGGCGCGCTCGCCGAAATCAGTAGAGGCATGGGCAAGCTCCCGCCCGACGAGAAGAAGGTCATCGGCAAGCTCCTGAACGAAGCTAAAACGCAGCTCGAAGCGGCGCTCGAAGCGCGCCAGAATTCCTTCGCCGCCGCCGCGCTTTCAGCCCGTCTCGACGCCGAATGGCTCGATGTCACCCTGCCCGCGCCAGGCGTCCGCCCGGGTTCGTTGCACCCTCTCACGCAGATCCAGCAGGAGCTCGAAGACCTTTTCACTTCCATGGGTGCCGCTGTCCTTGACGGTCCTGAAGTCGAAACCGAATACAACAACTTCGACGCCCTCAACATCCCAGCCGACCATCCTGCCCGCGACATGCAGGACACCTTCTGGCTGGAAGACAACTACGTCCTCCGCACCCATACCTCGCCGGTGCAGGTCCGCGGCATGGCGAAGCTAGGCCCGGAACTGCTGGAGCATGGGACACCGCTGCTGATGATCGCTCCCGGCCGCGTCTTCCGAAACGAAGAGGTGGACCCCTCACACGAGCACACGTTCTATCAGCTCGAAGGCATGATGGTCGACAAAAACGTCTCCATCGCCCACATGCTCTTCTTCATGAAGACGCTCCTCACTCACATCTTCAAACGCGAAGTCACCGTCCGTCTCCGTCCCGGCTACTTCCCCTTCGTCGAACCCGGCTTTGAACTCGACATTCAATGCCTCATCTGCGGTGGTCCCGGCTGCCCCGTCTGCAAACAATCCGGCTGGGTGGAACTCCTGCCCTGCGGGCTGGTCAACCCCAACGTCCTCCGCATGGGCGGCCTCGATCCCGAAGTCTACGGCGGCTTCGCCTTCGGCCTCGGCCTCACCCGTTTAGTAATGATGCGCTACGCCATCGACGATATCCGCCATCTCCAGGGCGGTGATCTCCGTTTCTTAAGGCAGTTCTGAAATGCCCCACGTAACCAAACTCGACACTCCGACACCAATGCCGCATTCAAATCCCATCAGTGTTCATCAGTGTTGTTCCGAAAATAACCGTCCATTGGACATTCTGCCGCCCTGTGGGGCAGGCTTCAGCCTGCGCGGGACTTCAGTCCCGCCTCCGCGAGTCCATTTTCATCCATCGGGGCGAGGTCATCAGTGTTTATCTGTGGCCACGAGTTCCCACGCGAGGCCCCAATGAACTTCTCCTACAACTGGCTCCGTGAGCTGGTCCCCACTCTCTCCACTGAGCCGTCTGACCTCCTCCGCCTGATGACCCTCAAGACCGCCGAATGCGAAGGCCTCGAACCCGTTGGCGAGCACTTCGCCACCACCGTAGCCGCCAGAGTCCTCACGGTCGAACCCATAAGCCCCGGCTCCCACAACCGCAAAGCCACCATCGACGCCGGCTCACTAGGCCTCCGTACAGTCGTCTGCGGAGCCTCAAACTGCCGGCCCGGCATCGTCACTGCATACGCCCCTCCGGGAACAAAATTCGACAAAACCGACATCTCCCGGCGCATCATCGAAGGTGTCGAATCCGACGGTATGCTCTGCTCCGCCGCCGAACTCGGCATTAATAAAGACCACGAAGGCATCGTCGAACTCGACGCGGTCCCTGGCACCCCGCTGCCGGCGCTCGCCCCAGACCACATCATCGAAGTCGACAACAAGTCGCTCACCCACCGGCCCGACCTCTGGGGTCACTACGGCATGGCCCGGGAAGTGGCCGCCATAACGGCCTGCCCTCTTCGCGACCCGGTAAACCCGGCGCTGGTGCCCACCGATCCGCCGGCGATCAAGATCGCCAACGAGGACTTCACCCGGTGCCCGCGCTACTCCGCGCTCGTCATCGACAACGTCAAGATCGAGGACTCTCCCCTCTGGCTGCAATACCGTCTCCAGGCGGTCGGCCTGAACCCCATCAGCAACGTCGTCGACATCACCAACTATGTCATGGCCGAACTCGGCCAACCTATGCACGCCTTTGATGCGGACAAGCTCGACGGCGACACCATCTTCGTTCGCAACGCCAACGACAACGAGCGCATGACGGCCCTGAATGGCGAATCCTACCACCTGACACCCGCTGCCCTGGTGATCGCGGATAGTGCCGGACCCATCGCACTCGCCGGAGTAATCGGCGGCAACGACAGTGCCATCGGACCATCGACAACCCGCATCGTTTTCGAGTCCGCCAACTTCCATGCGGCCAACGTCCGCCGGACCTCGATGCGCCTCAAGCTACGGACCGATGCCTCGATGCGCTTCGAAAAATCGCAGGACCCGGCCAACACCACGCGCGGTCTCGCCCGCGCAGTCGCACTCCTTCGCCGGATCTGCCCGGGCATCCGCATCGTAGGCGGTCTCGCCGATCTCGCCGCGCCGCCGAAGGACACCCCAGCCATCCGCCTGGAAATGCCCTGGCTCATTCGCAAGCTGGGCCGTGACATCACCGCCGCCGAAGTCCGCTCCATCCTTGAGGCACTGAGTTTCGGTGTCACCGAATCCGGCCCCGGCGTTTTCACCGTCACTGTCCCCTCATGGCGCGCCACCAAGGACATCTCGATCAAGGATGACCTGGTGGAGGAAATCGGCCGCATGATCGGCTACGCCACAATTACGCCGGTCGCACCAGCCACCCCCACAGTGCCGCCGCACGACAACCCTCGCCGCAAGGCCCATCGAGCCCTCCGTGCGCTCGTTGCCGCGCAGGGTTTCGACGAAGTCTACAACTACTCGTTCCTCAGCGAAGAGACCGCCGCGCACTTCGGCTTCGCGCCCGAGGCGCACCTCAAAGTTCTCAATCCGATATCGAGCGATCAGAGCCTGATGCGTCTCAGCCTGATCCCCGGCCTCTGGAAAAACATCCAGGATAACGCCCGCCATTACGACCAGTTCCGCCTGTTCGAAATCGGTTACGAGATCCACAGGAAGGAAGGCTCGCTACCCGACGAAGTGTCGCACCTCGCCGCCGCCGTCTATCAGAAGACCAAAGAGCAGGGCCCCTTCTTCGAGGCAAAACGGCTCGCCGAATGCATTCTCCCCGGCTGCGAATTGAAGCCCGCCGAAGCCCGCGCATTCGAACATCCCTCGCGCACGGCTGACATCCTCTGGTGGGGCCAGAGGGCCGGGCGCATCTTCGAGTTCCACCCCAACTACGTCGAAGGCCGCGCGGTCCTGGTGGATGTCAACCTCGGCGTTGTTGAATCGCTTGGCGCCGCGGACAAGCGCTACAAGCCCATCCGCCGCTTCCCATCCAGCGCCTTTGACCTGTCTGTCGTCACATTGCAACGCACTCTGACCGGCGACATCGAAAAGCTTCTGCGCCAGCACGCCGGTCCTCAGCTCGAAGCGCTCGACTTCCTCCGTCAATACGAAGGGGCCCCTCTCGCGGAAGGCCAGAAGTCCGTCAGCTTCCGCCTCACGATTGCCGCTCAGGACCGTACCCTGTCCAGCGAGGAGGTCGCCGCCGTTCGCGACAACATCATTTCCGGCATGCGGAGCCTTGGGTTCGATCTTCGCGTTTGAGCATCTCCGCCTGATACAATAAACCGCTTTAGGAGCATCGAGTGAAACTGCTTCTCAGACTCTATAGTTTTATCTTTCATCTGCCTCTGGCCTTCTTGTTATTTGCCATAGGCGCCTTCGGTTTGATCGATGGCGCTTACAACATGAACATCGACTTCTTACCGTGGTCCGGCAAGACCCTCGTCTACACTCTTGCCGGAATCGGATTCGTAGGTCTTCTTTCCGTCTACCAGGCCATCAAGGGCAAGATGAAGTTCCTCTTCGCCCTCTACGCCTTGATCGTCCTGGTGCTCGCTGTCAACGGGGTCCTCTTCTCGGGCCACCGCTATGCTGATGCCAACGCTTTCTACTGGGCTCTAGCATACGTAGCCGGTGCCTTCGTCGCTTTCATTGGCGCCCTCACGCACATGCGCGGCTAGCCCTATGCCGATGCCCGCTCAACATCATGTAGGGCGGCCAATCCTGGCCGCGCCCGGCTTTTCCAAGCCGGGCATGCTCGTTCTCGCCCTGGCCCTAACCGTCGAGGCACAAAACCCCGCCGCGCCCGGCGCCTGCATCTGCGATCCGGCCAATCCCGAAACGCTCAAGACCCGCAACTGCAGCCTTTGCAATGAGGCCATCAAACATAGCGCCGAGCCAATCTTCTACCTCAAAGACATCAACCCGCGAAAGCCCAACCGCTGGCTCGCGCTACCTTCGCGCCACCTGCCCGCCAACCATCCGCTTCACGACATGTCGCATGGCGAGCGGACTGCCCTCTGGAAAGCCGCCATCACCAAGGGCAAAGAACTCTTCGGAGAGGATGCCTGGGCCGTCGCCTATAACGGTCCCGATGTGCGTACCCAGTGCCACACGCACATTCACATCGGCCGCTTCATCACCGTAGCCGAGCTGCCCAACTTCAAGATCGTCTCCCGCATTGAGGACATCCCAGTCCCGCCGCACGCCGGCGTCTGGGTCCATCCAGTCAAAGGCAAGCTGCACGTCCACACGGGCGAGCAGATCACCGAAACCGTTCTCGTGCGATAACCAATGGACACGGTACTTGAGCTCCAACAGGTATCCAAGCACTACGCCCAGCACAAGGCCGTCAACGATGTTTCGCTCACCGTCCCGCGCGGTTCGCTGTACTCGCTGGTTGGGCCATCTGGCTGCGGCAAGACCACCACACTCCGCATGGTGGCCGGCTTTGAGGAACCGACCTCGGGAGCGATGCTGCTGAACGGCGAGCGCATCGAACACCTGCGCCCCTACGAGCGCAACGTCACCACGGTCTTCCAGAGCTACGCGTTGTTCCCGCACATGACGGCCAGCGCCAACATCGCCTTCGGCCTACATCGCAAAGGTACAGCCGACATTACGGGACCGGTCTCCAAAGTCCTCGATCTCCTCCAACTGGCGGGCAAGGAATCCCGCTACCCGCACCAGCTCTCCGGCGGCGAGAAGCAACGCGTCGCTCTCGCCCGGGCGCTCGTTCTGGAGCCGGAAGTCCTGCTGCTCGATGAGCCGCTCAGTGCCCTCGACCCGCAGCTCCGCAAGCAGGTCCGCACGGAGTTGAAGGCCCTCCAGCGCCGCGTCGGCATCACCTTCCTCATGGTCACGCACGACCAGGAGGAAGCCCTCTCGCTGTCTGACCACATCGCGGTCATGAACAAAGGCAAGGTGGAACAGACAGGCCCTCCGCATGAGATGTATCTGAAGCCCGCCACCCGCTTCGTTGCCGGCTTCCTCGGACCCGTCAACTGGCTCGGCAACACCGGCATCCGTCCCGAGTCCACTGAGCTATCGGCCACCCCGCCGCAAGGTCCATCGCGCCGCGCCACCGTCCGCTCCGCCATGTTCCTCGGAAATTGCTATCACGTCGAAGCAACCCTGGAGGACGGCAGCGTGATGGTGAGCGAAGTCCAGCGTGAGAACCACTCATTCGCGCCCGGCCAAACGGTCTACGTATACTGGCTCCCCCAAGACGAGATCACGCTATGATCCGGCTGCGCGCCTGGTGTCTCACACCCTCACTGCTGATGCTCGGGGGCCTGTTCCTCATTCCGCTGGCTATCATCTTCTCTTACAGCGTGCTCTCGCGCGGCCCTTACGGCGGCGTGGAACAGCCCTTCACCTGGGAGAACTACGCGCGGCTGGCTGACCCTTTGTACTTATCCATCCTGCTGCGATCTGTCCTCTACTCGGCCATTGCGACAACCGTCTGCCTGCTGATGGGCTTTCCGCTGGCCCTCTTCATCTCGCGCTCCGGCCCACGCCGCAACCTCTATCTATCGTTGGTCGCGCTGCCCTTCTGGACCAGTTTCCTCGTCCGCACCTACGCCTGGATGTTCCTGCTCCGCGACACCGGCCTCATCAACACCACGCTACAGTCGCTGGGTCTGATCAACGAGCCGCTGCCGCTGCTGTACAACCCGTTCGCCGTGATGATCGGCCTTGTGTACGGCTACCTCCCGTTCCTCATCCTGCCGATCTACGCCTCGCTCGAACGGCTCGACAAGTCGCTACTGGAAGCGGCGGCCGACCTCGGCGCACGTCCCCTCACGGCACTCATGCAAGTGATCCTGCCGCTCTCGATGCCGGGCATCCGCGCAGGCTCCGTGCTCGTCTTCATCTCCTGCCTCGGCGCGTACCTGACCCCCGATCTGCTCGGCGGCGGCAAGACGATCATGATCGGCAACGTAGTGCAGAACCAGTTCACCGCTGCCCGCGACTGGCCCTTCGGAGCCGCGCTGTCGCTGGTCCTGATGCTCTTTGTGATGCTCCTGCTGATGCCGCTTCTCCGCCGCAAAGAGGGGGGCCTGCTATGAAGAACTCCCGTTGGCTCTCACTCTACGCCGTGGTCGCCTACGCCTTCCTGCATCTGCCATTGCTGGTGCTCGCGGTCTTCAGCTTCAACTCGTCCAGGTTCACCAGGTGGGAAGGCTTCTCCATCACCTGGTATCAAGCCGCCTTCGCCGACGCCGATCTTGGTGAAGGCACCATCAACAGCCTGATCATCGCCATTGCCGCCACGGTCCTCGCCACCATCATCGGTACGCTCTGCGCCTACGGCCTGTGGAAGCGCAGCTCGCTCTGGATCAGTTCCACGTTGTACCTCTCGCTGGTCACGCCCGAGATCGTGATGGGCATTGCGCTGTTGGCCTTCTACCAATGGATCTTCCGCTTTCTGCATCTGCCGCTCGGCATGCACACCGTGATTCTGGCACACGTGATGTTCTGCACGGCCTATGTCGTGACGGTAGTCGCCGCCCGCCTGCGCGGCTTCGATGCCTCGCAAGAGGAGGCCGCCATGGATCTCGGCGCAACGGAATGGCAGGCCTTCCTGCGTGTCACATTGCCGCAGTTGATCCCAGGCATCGCCTCCGCGGCGCTGCTCGTCTTCACTACCTCGTTCGATGATTTCGTTATCACCAGCCTCGTCGCCGGAGTCGATTCGCAAACGCTCCCGATGGTGATCTACTCGATGGCCCGCAAAGGCTTCAACCCATCGGTGAACGCCATCTCCACGCTGATCGTCACGGCACTCGGAGTGTTGATCCTGATCAGCGACCGTCTGGAGCACAAGGCATGAACCGCCGCATCTTCCTCCTTAGCCTGCCCGGCCTCAGCGGCTGCCACCGCCCCAACACGCAGCGTCTCAACATCCTCAACTGGTCTGAATACGTAGCCCCGGAAACCATCCCTAACTTCGAACGCGAGTTCGGGGTCAAGGTCCGCTACGGAGTCTTTGAGAGCGCCGAAGAGATGCTCGCCCGCGTGATGTCCGGCAACTCCGGTTGGGACGTCGTCTTCCCCACCAACTACTTCATCCGCCCCATGCTTGAACTGGGCCTGCTCGCCGAACTGGACCACGCGCGCCTCAAGCATCTGGATGCGCTGGAGCCCCGATTCCAGAAGCCCCATTGGGATCCGCAGCTTCGGCATTGCGTGCCTTACATGTGGGGCGCGACGGGCATCCTGTATCAGTCCAACCTGACGCCGGCTCCGCAAGCCTGGGCCGATCTCTGGCAGCCGCGATTTGCCGGTAAGCTCACTATGCTCGACGACCCCGCGGAAGTGATCGGAGCCTGCCTGCAGAAGCTCGGCTACAAGCTCAACTCCGGCGATCCGAACGAACTCGCCAAGGCTCAGCGTGAAGCAGAGGGCCAGAAGAAACTGCTGCGGGCCTACGTCAACGAGATTGTCCGCGATCAGTTGGTGGCGGTCGAACTGATGGCCGCACAGGTGTGGCGCTCCACCGCGATGCGGGCGATGGAAGCGGCCGGCTCGCGGCTCGCGTTCGCCTATCCGAAGGAGGCTTACGCGGTGTATGCCGACAACGTGGCAATCCTCCGCGAGTCCAAACGTAGCGACATCGCGCACGCCTTCCTCGACTATCTGATGCGCCCCGAAGTCGCGATGCGCGTGGCCGAGTCGAAGCTCGAAAGCACCGTCAACGCCAAGGCCCGCGCGCTGCTACCCGAGCCCCTGCGCAATCATCCCGTGCTCTTTCCCGATGATCAAACACTGGCCCGTGGCGAATGGTTTGAACCACTCTCCGCGCAAGCGCAGCGCCTCCGCGACCGCATCTGGACGGAGATCAAAGCGGCCTGACTGGCGCAAGCCTGTTGCGTCACCGAAACGTACAATGCCGGCCGGTGGCGCGCCACGATAACGCCCTATAGCCTCGCCACGTGCAACGCCAGCCTGCGACCGCATCAATGGTATACTCGCCTTCTTTCACGATGGTCCCGTGCGCCGAGCTTGAAATCACGATTCGACCCCACGAAGCCGGTGGGTATCCCGTTGAATTGCGCCTGTTCAACCTACGGAAAGAAGAAACCCGCTTCCCGGAAGAGGGTAAGGCCTACGCAGACATTCACCCCGACAGGATATTTGCCAAACCGCTTGAGGATCGAGGCTCGGAGCTCGGAAGGAAACTGTTTGCCAGCGAATCCATCCGACGAGGTCTGTACGCGGCTACAACCACCGGTGACGCCCTTCGCGTTCGACTCTACATCGACCCGGCCGAGACAAACCTACACCGGCTTCCGTGGGAGGTCCTTTGCGATGCGGACGGCTCACCGCTGTTTCAAGGTTCCCGTATCACTTTCTCCCGCTATCTGAACAGCAGAAATCCGAGCCGGCAGCCGCAGGTGCGCGGCAGAGCAGAAGCCAGGGCGCTGGTTGTGATTGCCAGCTACGCCGATGCCGGAAAGGTGGAGCTTCGTGGAGATCCTTCCCTGCCCGGCCACTTCCACCGCATGGCGCCGGTGGATGTCCGCGGCGAACGCAAGCGGGCTGAGGAAGGGTTCCGAGGCGCAGGCATCGCCTGGAACGTCCTGGCAACCGGAGAGCCGGATAGCGTTGGCCCAGCCACCGTGGCCGGCATGCTCGATCAGTTGGACCGCGGCTACGACATTCTCTACATTGTCTGCCATGGCGGATTGACCGAAGAGGGCGAAGCCGTGCTGCTTCTGGAAGAAGGCGAAGTCTTCGCGGAAGAGTTGCTGCCGCGCATTCGACGATCCCAGGGCCAACCCCGTCTTGTCATTCTTGCCTCTTGCGAGAGTATGGATGGCCAGAACACGGTTGCGTCCGGCACGCTCAGTGCCTTGGGTCCTCAACTGGTCGACGCCGGCATCGCGGCAGTGGTGGCAATGCAAGGCAAGGTGCTCATGTCCACCGTTGCCTGTTTCATGCCGGACTTCCTCGCGGAGCTATCCAAAGGAGGAGGACAGATCGACCGCGCGATGTGCGTGGCGCGCGAACGCACAGCCAGCGCCGGCTGCCACGATTACTGGATGCCGGTTCTCTTTTCGCGCCTCATCACCGGCCAACTGTGGGATGGGTCCGACGCGGCGCCGCCGGTGGAGGCGGCAGTGCCCGCGCCCCGCGTGCCGGTGATCCTGCACTGGGAAGGCGGCGAGCGCCAGCCAATGCTCGATGTGCTCGACCGTTACCGGAGAGACTTCCCCGCATTTGACTGGTGCGTTGCGGTCAACGCCGCCCAGGCATCAACGGTGTTGGAGAGCGCCCACCAGTGCCTGCTCTCCTGTCTGGCGGACACGCCCATTCCGGAAGAGTGGAAGACCAGGCCCGGTGTCACCGTGTTCCAAAGCGACACCGATCTCGCAAGCCGCTTCGATGCCGCGCTGCGCCACTGGCTCTTTGTACACCATCAGGCTCCGCTCTTTTTGACGAATGCCGTCGCCGGTATCGACCACTTGCCGTCGGACTACGCCGCCCGCATCGGGAACTTCCTCGGCGAGTATCTGGGGACGGCCGGGCGGCCTGTGCCCTACGGGGGCCGCGGCGCCGATGCTACGTCGTTGCAGGCCTGGCTGGAAGGCGAGGATCGACGGCCTTACGCGCTGCTGGCCGCGGTGGCGGGCCGCGGCAAATCGGCGCTCGTCACCCGTTGGTGCGCGGGTCTGACTGGCAGAGCCGGCGTCAGTGTTGTCTTCGTGCCGGTCTCCATTCGCTTCCGCACCAACCTGGCCAGCGTCGTCTTTGCCTCGCTTGCCGCGCGGCTGGCCACCGAGTTCGGAGAAGAGGTTCCGTCCTCCGCCGATACAACCGTGGATGTGTGGCGAGGGCTTGTCGCCAGCTATCTGCGGCGAAGCCTGCCAG
Organism: Acidobacteriota bacterium; assembly: GCA_016213775.1. Classification (GTDB taxonomy): domain Bacteria; phylum Acidobacteriota; class Terriglobia; order Bryobacterales; family Bryobacteraceae; genus CADEFT01. The sequence goes on along the minus strand of JACQZR010000120.1, from coordinate 33,987 downwards.
GCGGGCGGCGATTGCTGGTGGTCATCGACGGATTGGATGAGGCGGCGGATTGGAATGCCGAAGCGGGCCTCTTCCCCAAGCAGCCGCCCGAAGGCCTGAAGGTGCTCGTGACCGCGCGGTATCGCGCCGGCGATACGGATGGCGAAGGCTGGCTGCAAACCCTGGGATGGGAATACGGTCTCGGCGAAGCAATGGAGCTCGAGCCGCTGTCGCGGGAAGGTGTCTCGGATGTGATGCTCACCATGGGCGCGCCGTTGGACAAATTGGGCGCGCGTGTAGACATCGTCGGAGAACTGCATCGCTTGAGTGAAGGCGATCCACTGCTGGTGCGCCTGTATGTGGAGGATCTTTGGGACCGCGGCCAAACTGCCAACCGGCTGCAGCCCGAGGATCTGCGGGAGATCCGTCCCGGGCTGTCAGGTTATTTCCAGAAATGGTGGAAGGATCAGCAACAGCTTTGGGGAAACACTTCTCCGCTACGCGAGGCTGCAACACAGTGTTTGCTGAACCTGCTCGCCTGTGCGCTGGGCCCGCTGCGCGTGGACGATCTGCTGCAACTGGCGCCGGACGAGAGCGGGCTGAACACGTGGAGCCTGGAGGAGTCGCTGCGTCCGCTGAGCCGTTACGTCATCGGCGACGGCCGCGAGCAGGGCTTTGTGTTCAGCCACCCGAAGCTGTCCATTCATTTCTACGGCCTGCTCTCGCTGCGGGAGCGCCGCGAGTGGGATCAGCGCTTCCTCAATTGGGGAGCCTCCGCCGTCGGAGAGATCAATGCCGGCAGCCTCCCCCCGGAGCAGGTCCCCCCGTACCTGGTGCAATACTATGGAGCGCATCTGCAACGCACACCACAACCGTGCGAGGCTCTGCTCGCTTTAGTATCGGATGGCTGGCGGCGCGCCTGGCTGGCCTTTGAAGGTGCGTTCAACGGCTTTCTCAACGACGTGGAGCGAGCGTGGCGCGCACTCGAATCCGATGATGCCAGGCGAGTGCAGAGCGGCGCGCAACCGCTATACCTGGACCGTGCCGTGGAGTGCGCGCTGACATTCGCCAGCGTCAAGAGCCTGGCCTCGAACATCCCGCCGGAGCTGCTGGCCGCACTTGTGGAGAAGAAGGTCTGGACTGGCGCTCAGGCACTTGCTCACCTGCGCCAGATTCCGGACCCTGTGCAGCAGATGCTCGGCATGGCGAGCGTGGCGTCGCTTCTGGATGAGGCCCTGCTGGAACAGGCCATAGTGCTTGGCCCTACCGTGCCGCCCGGACTCATCCTCCGCTTCGCCGCTTGTGGTCGCGTGCCCAGAGCCCTGGAACTGCTGCGGCGCGACACCCTGTGGATTGAAGAGAGCGGCAACGATGAGCTCGGCAACTTTCGTGACCCCGTGGCCTACGAGGAGGCGCGCAAGCGAGTGGCGGTGGGGCTTGCGCTCTGGTTGCATTCCGCTGATGCAACTACCGTGCTCGGGTTGTTTGGCAATCCCGCGCAAGTTCCACTGGAAGTGGTGGAGGCGCTGGGCCAGCGGTTGGACGAAGCAGCGCGCGAAGCCATCGCGGTGCCTATTCTCGGCGCGGCCATCACAGCAGCCGAGGTGGAGAGAATTCGATCTGTGTCGCGCTGGCTGCGGCCCGAGAGAGTCTGGTCCGTTTGGGAATCGGCCGGGAAGCCGTCCCATGAAGACTCGCGGGATCTTGCGCTGTTGGCGCTGGCTCCAGCACTGCAAGCAGAACAACGAGCTGCCGTTGTGGAAGCTGTTCTCGCGCGCGTGCTACGGCTGCCGCTGACGAAGAGCCGTGTGCCGGCCGCTGTGCTGCTGCTTCCGCTGGTGGATGGAGCAAGGGCGCGCCAACTGGCAAGTGCGGTGCTCCAAACAAATCCGGCGCCGGATGTTGTGGGGCAAATTGCCGCCCATTTGGATGACGAGGAGATCGGGAAACTAGTGGACGCCGCGCTCAAATCCGCGGCGATTGCCCCCGAGTTCGTGGCGCTGAAGTTGGACGGCGGCGACCTCCAGGTGATCCCGAAGCTGACCCCGCGGCTCACAGCGGAGCAGTGCCTGGCGATTGTGCGGAATCAGTTGGAGGCGGGGGATCTTTTCCGCAACCGCGAAGTGTTGGCTGCCACCGTGGCACGGCTCACCAGCGAGGATGCAGACGCGCTTGCCCGAGACCTGGGTGATGAGACCGGCCTCTGCACGGCGATCGTAACGTTCGCGCCGGCTTTCCGCCTGGAGGACATAGAGTCGCTGCTGGCGCCTGGAGCCCAGGCCCTCATGATGGCGGTCGAGCGATCGCGCTATCCCGCGCTTTGCCGCGAGTGCATCGGTATCATCTGCCGGGCCATTGCGGCGTCTCCGGCAAGAGACGCTATCTTCGCGGCGGTATGCGAGAATCCGGGCCGGTTGCTTGCTCCGGTGAACCTGATTCCATTTCTTGCGCCGTACCTGAACGCCCAGCAGGCGCGGCGCTTGCTGGAAGCCTGCCAGCGGATTGGGGACAGCGGGACCCTGGAAGAAGCCCGCAGGGAGATTGGGAATGCCCAGGACCGGTTGCGGTTCGGCGAAGCCGGCCGTCTCATCCGCGCCGGCAATACGGCGGCCGCCTTAGGCGCGGCCAACGAAATCACAGGCACTCACCGCGAGGCGATGTGCTGCGACCTCGCCTTTCTGTTTGTGAATGACGGCGATTTGGAGAACGCTCTCGCAGTGGGCCGTGACTACCACTACAAATACAGACCAGTTCGAGAATGGCTATTGGAACGCTATCTCGCGCCGCGCGGTGACGACGGCTTCGACACGGTGTTGGAACTAGCGCGGCGTGGCGTGGAGTTGCCACTCCATCTGCTGTTTTTCCGTTGGCCCGACAACCGTTTGGAGATTCTGCGCGGGTTCCTCGCGCCAGCCAACGTGCACGTGGCCATCGCCTCGCTACCCGATGTTCTGTTGCGCCAGACCACGGACCATTGCCTGGAAGCCATCGGCGGCATGGACGCGTATGATAACCGCGTAGCGTGTCTTATCGCGCTTGCACAACGATTGGAGGGGAGCGGGCGTACGGACGCTCTGCGACAGCTTCTTGCGCTTGCCGAGCAGAGAATGTCCTCCGGCGAAGACGCGCTTGCGGCCATGAATGGATTGGAAAGGTTCGACACCTCCGGCGTTGACGGCGCGCTGGAGTTCTTAGACCCCCACCTGCCAGGGAGAATCGGCGTACGGCTTTCCAGGCTCCCCGAGCAGGAGCGAGAGCGGGTTTGGCGTGCCGAATGGACGCGGGCGATTGATAACGAGGTCATCGGAGGAGAGGCCGGAGATGTGTACCTCGACTGGATTGCCTCACTGGCCGCTTGCGCGCCGCAATCGGAGAAGGCGGTAGCCTCAATGCGTGTTCTTGGCCTGGTGATGGATCACAAGTGGACGTGGCAGGCACCCTGGACTCACATCATTCTGCGTATCGCCCCGATGCTGGCGGAGCCTGCGCGAAGCGACGCCTGGAGGTCGTTGCTCACTTTGTCCTACGGGGTTGCGGGCGTGCTGGAGCAGTTACCGGATGACCTGCTGCCGGCGATGTTGCCCACTATCGGGCAGCACTTCCGGGACAGGGATTCCATTGTCCTGATTGCCAAACGGCTGCAGGACCGTCCGGATCTGCTGGCCACGTGGCGAGACCGGCTGCCGGAAACGGTCGTCCTGGAGAAGAAGGACGACACCAACGAACAGAGGTTGGAGCGGGTGCGGGCGATTGTCAAACCCTGGGATCGTGCCCTGGCAATAGCCAGGCTCGCGGCGCATCCGGAATTGGCCCAACATGCCTACGATCTTGCCCGCCAGATCGACATCCCGGGCGCACGGGCTCATGCTCTCCAAGCCATGTTCCAATCCGACGCTGTCGGCAACGACGCGAAAAACGAGGCCATCCGGCTGGTGCTCACCGCCGATGTGCCCTATGACTTGCGTGTCCGTCTGCTGATCAACACCCGTGACCGCGCCAACCCGGAATGGCGCAAGGCAGCGGCGCAAGTGTGGAATGGACTCCTACCCTTGAATAGCAGAGAGAGCTTAAGGAAGGTCTCGCCGCTCATTGCGGCGCTGCCGGAGCCGGAGTTGTATGAGGTGCTGACGCAGGCGCTACACCTGCTTTCCCGTTCCACCAGAGCCGAAATGGTGCAGTGGTTTGACTACATGGCGGAATGCGTCGAGCTTCTTGGCGGGCCCACCGCGCTCAGCCGCACCAGTGCTGCACTGGAGCGCGTGATCGCCTGTTGGCCTTGAACCGGACAGTACGGGCTATCAGAAAACGTACTTCAGTCCGAACTGGATGTTGCGCGGAGAAGTTACCTGCGAAGTGATCTGGCCGAAACTCGCCACCGCCGTGATGTCGCGCCCCGGAGGTCCGAAGCTGACGTGGTTGAACGCGTTGAACAGCTCCATCCGGAAATCGACGTACTGCCGTTCCGTCACGCGGAACTTCTTGCCGAGTGAGGCATCGAAGTTGAAGAAGCTCGGCGCGCGTTCGGTGCCGACGCCGCCGGTGCCGAACGTGCCGAGTGCCGGAATGCCGTACGCGCAGGTGCCGTTGTCCACACCAGCGGCGCAGAAGGTGGTCGCATCCACAGGGCCGAAGAAACGGTCGACGGTCTGCGTCCCGATATTCATCTTGCGGTAGTAATTGGCGCGCACATTGCCGCGCACGGACTGTCCGGTGTTCGTCTGCGCCGCGGGAGCGTTGATACTTACCGGGAAGCCCGAATGCGCAGTAAGGAAATAGCTCGCGCTCCATCCGCCGAGGATCAGGTCCACGGCTTTGCCCATGCCCGAGCCGAATCTCTTGCCCTTGCCGAGCGGGACGTTGTAGAGTCCGCCGACGCTGAAGTTGTGCCTGGCATCAAAGCAGGCCGGGCCGAAGTTGGCGTGGCGGTCATAGGCGTTCTGCCAGTATGCGCCGTCGGAGAGCACCGCAGCGCAGCCGTAGTAGCCAAGGTTGTCGGTCAGAGTCTTGGAGAACGTGTACGACGAGATCAACTCCAGGCCGCCCGACATACGCGAGCGAACCATCATCTGAAGCGAGTTGTAGCGGCTGGTACCGCTCGATTCCGTGAGCGCGATGTTGCCGACGTTCGGGAGCACCTTCGCCAGTGGACGGCGGTCGTTGAGGTTGATCCATGTATTGAACGGACCGGTTCCAGGCAGCGGCTGGTTGGCTTCGTGCGGCACGATGAGGTGCGTGGCGCGATTGCCGACGTAGGCCGCCGAGACCGAGGTCGCCTTGGCGAACTGGTATTCGAGGGTGAAGTTGTACTGATTCGTGAACTGCGGCCGGAGATCGAGATCCCATGCGCGCGCCTGGTAGAACGGCGCCGCACCCGTGCGTGGGCCGGTGAGGTCGCCCGCGCCGATCACATCGGCAAAGCCAGTGCGAATGTCACCCGGCGTGGCGGCATCAAAGTTGACGTTCGATTCGATGAAGAAGGGCGGATTCAGCGGCAGCCGCAGGTTTGCGCCGGTGCCTTCCAGGAAGCTGGAGAAACGATAGCCGCCGCGAACCACCAGCTTGCTGTGGAACGCCTCCGGCGTCCAGGCAAATCCGATGGTCGGCATGAACTGTTTGCGGTAGGGCTTGTAGAGCGCGCGGCCAAACTCGGTCTTTCCGGGATAAATGAGAGCGCCGGTGTAGGTGTTGATGTTCACCTGGCGGTCGGCCACTTCGTAGAGCGGCGAGATGTATTCCCAGCGCAGTCCGAGATTGAGCGTCAGGTTGCGGCGGGCTTTCCAATCGTCCTGGAAGTAGACGGCGTTGCGCCAGTGCCGCTGGCCCCACTTGCCCGTCACCGCGCCACGGCCTTTCGCCGATAGCGTGTTCAACAGGAAGTCGCCGTAGTCGATGCCACTATAGCCGCCCGAGTAGGTGAACGTGCCGAGGGCGCCGTTGTTGCCCGAGTAATAGTGGTTCTGTTGGGCGCGGAAGATCTGGCCGCCGAACTTGAGCAGGTGCGCCGACGCCTGGTAGGTGAAGTGCGTCTGCGCCTGATAGTTGTTCTGCTTCGAATCGGCCATGGAAGCGCCCGCGCCGATGCCGGTCAATCCGCCCCCAAGCGTGATGCCGCTAAGGCCCGCGATGGGCTGTCCGCCCGGGATGCCGAACTTCGAGTTGCCGTCCATGCCAAGTTGGCCGGACCAGTCGATGGTGTTATCGGCGACACCGGTGCGGCTGTAAGAGATGCGCGATTCGCTCACAAGGCGCGGCGACCATGTGTGCGTCCAGTTGACGAGCGCGCTTGTCGTCGGACCGTTGGTGCCGGTAGTGAGCGAAGTGGGAAGCGCGGCGCGCGAGCCGAGAACTTCATAGCGACCGATGGACCAACGGGTGGAGAGGGCGTCTTTATCGGTGAGCCGGAAGTCGGCCTTCGCGTCGGCTTGATGATTGCGAAGCTTGCTCGCCGACGATGCCAGGTAGTTGCTGGTAACGCCCAGCGCGCCGGCGCCCGTGTTGTTCGGCAGCGGATAGAGGTCAGGGCTGCTGAACAGCTTGGCGGCCACGGGACTGGTGATGCGGGCCGCGGGGATGATGTTGCCCGGGAACGGCACGCGAGTGGCTGCGCCTGTGCCAGTGGCTGGATCGCGCACGATCTGATTCAGCGTGAGGAACTGCGAGAGGTTGCCGGTACGCCACGCCTGTGGAGCGACGCTGGCCGCCGCGGGGCCGGAGCTGCGCTGCTCAGTACCTTCATAGTCCATGAAGAAGAACGCCTTGTTGCGCTTGATCGGCCCGCCAAGAGTGCCGCCAAAGATGTTGCGGCGGAAGGCGCTACGTTTTGCGCCGGAGCGGTTGGCGAAGAAGCCGTTAGCATCGAGCTTGTCATTGCGGAGGAACTCGAAGAGGTTGCCATGGAACTGATTGGTTCCGCTCTTGAGCGTCATCACGACGCTGGCGCCGCCGACGTTGCCATACTCGCCGCCGCCGTTGCCGGTGATGACCTTCACCTCCTCGAGCGCGTCCACGTTGGGCTGGTAGCCGATGCGGTTGCCGACAGTCTCGCCGGTTTCCACGCCATCGAGCAGGAAGTTGTTGGTCTGTTCGCGATTGCCGTTCACCTGCGGGCGGCTGCCGCTGGATTGAAAGCGAGCCGAGGTGCTCATCACAGTAGGTGAGGTACTGATGGCGCCTGGGATGAGCAGCGTGAGAGTGGCGAAGTTGCGGCCATTCAACGGCAGCGAGGTGAGCTTGGCGGCGTTGATGGAATCGCCCGTTGCCGTGGATTCGGTTTGCAGGATGGGCGCGGTGGTGTTGACTTCGACGGTCTGCGTAAGTTCGCCGATTTCCATCTTGAAGTCGATGCGTGCGATCTGATTCACCTCCAGTGGGAACGGCCCAAGCGAGGACTTCTTGAAGCCCGGATTCTCAGCCACGACGTTGTAGGAGCCGACGGGGAGGAACGGCAGGTTGTAGACACCGGCGCCATTGGTTTGCGCCGAGTAGGTGAGGGCGGTTGCGTTGTTCGAGGCGATGACCTTCGCGTTGGCGATGGCTGCGCCGGTGGAGTCCGTTACGGTCCCGGTTATGGATGCTGTGATGGTTTGGGCGAATCCTGAAGCGGTGAAGATCCCCAGTTGCAGAAGAAGCAGTAATCCAGTTTTCATGGGAATCATTCAACTATAAGACCTGTCAACACCCGGTGCAATCGCGACACTGCTCACAGTTGGTTATCATCACATCAATACCTATGATGTTTCCGCAATCCGCTTCCCTCTCCCTGCTGCTCATGACTACCGTCGTGAACGCCGCGGAACCAGTCAAACACAACAAGGCCAACTACGAACTGGCCAGCCGTTGGACGACACAGAAGGTCGCCAAGATGGTGTTTGAGACCGCGGTGACTCCGCATTGGCTCGATTCGGGTGACCGCTTTTGGTACTCCTGGGAAAACAGGCAGGGACGCAGGTTTTACATCGTCGATCCGGTGAAGAAGACGAAGAACCTGGTGTTTGATGCGAAGAAGCTGGCGGCGGAGCTGACGCTGAAAACCGGCATTCCCTACGATGCGCAGCACGTGCCCGTACGCACGTTGAAGTTCGTGAACAAAGACACGACGATTCGTTTCGATGTTGAGGTGCCGCGCGATGCGAAGATCCCGGGCGAGAAGCCGCCCACGGAGCAGTCGTCCACTTCGCCGCAGCAGCGACGCACCGGGACTGCGGCTGCCGCGCCGGCAAGTGCGAACAAGACGCTGACCTTTGAGTATGAGCTTGCCACGAACAAACTGGCGCTGCTACCCGAGCGTCCGCCGCGTAAGCCGCGATGGGCCTCGGTGTCGCCCGACGACAAGATTGTCGTCTTTGCGCGCAATCACAACCTGTACATGATGGACGCCGAGAACTATGCCAAGGCTCTGAAGAAACCCGATGACAAGAGCATCGTGGAAGTGCAGATCACCACCGATGGTGTGGAGGACTTCGGCTACGCGCGCCGGCGCGATGAGGGCGAGCGGCGTGACGATCAGATCGAGCAGCAGGAGCAGGAACAGACCGAGGAGGGCAAGAACGCGCGTGTGGCCGCGACGATGATTTCCTGGTCGAAGGATTCGAAGAAATTCGCCGTGGTGCGCAATGATTCCCGCAAAGTGGAGCCGCTGTGGGTGATCAACTCGCTTGCCCTGCCGCGCCCCAAACTGGAGACCTACCGCTACACGATGCCGGGCGAGGCCAATGCACCACAGGCTCATTTGGAGGTCTTTGAGCCGCTGGCGAAGACACGCGTGGAGATGAAGGCTTCGGCGTTTCCCGATCAGACCATTCAGGTGCAGTCGGCGCGAGCCGGCGGACGTGCGCGCGAGAAAGAGAAGATGGAGTTAACGTGGGCCGGGCCGGGCTCATCCAGACTGTACTTTGCGCGCACCAGCCGCGATCTGAAGCGCGTGGACATATGCGCCGCCGACACCGTGACCGGCGAAGTGAAGCTGCTGATCGAAGAGCGCATGAACGTGTACGTGGATGTGAAGCCGCTGAAGGTGATCAACAACGGCGCCGAGTTGATTCACTGGTCCGAGCGCGATGGATGGGGCCACTACTATCTCTACGATGGGAACGGCAAGCTGAAGAACCGCATCACTGAGGGCGAGTTTGTGGCGGAGGATGTCGAAGGTGTAGATGAGAAGGTACGGGCGCTGTATCTCACAGCATCCGGCCGCGAGGATGGCGAGGATCCGTATTACATCCACCTCTACCGCGCGGCGTTGGATGGCAGCGGAATGAAGCTGCTCGATCCGGGTAACGGATCGCACACGGTGAGCGCGTCCGATAGCGGACGGTTCTACATCGACACGAGTTCCAAGGTGAACACGGCGCCGAGGTCTGTGTTGATTGACGCCGCGGGCGCGCCTGCGATGGACCTGGAAACCGTGGACGTGAAGCCGCTGCTCGATGCGGGCTTCCAGTTCCCCGAGGCGTTTCAAGTGAAAGCCGATGACGGCATGACGGACCTCTATGGGGTGATGTACAAGCCATTCGATTTTGATCCGAAGCGCAAATATCCGATCATTGCGTTTGTCTATCCGGGGCCGCAGACAGAGAATGTGACCAAGACGTTTTCGCCGCGCCATGCCAATGTGGCGCTGGCCCAGTTGGGCTTCATTGTGATCGAGGTGGGAAACCGCGGAGGCAATCCGCACCGCTCCAAGTGGTATCACACGTTTGGCTACGGCAACCTGCGCGACTACGGACTCGCGGACAAGAAGGCGGCGATTGAGCAGTTGGCGGCGCGGCATCCGTTCATTGACCTTGATCGAGTGGGCATCTATGGACATTCCGGCGGCGGCTTCATGTCCACCGCGGCGATGCTGATTTACCCCGACTTCTTCAAGGTGGCCGTGTCATCGTCGGGCAATCATGAGAACAACATCTACAACCGCTGGTGGAGCGAGAAGCATCACGGTGTGAAGGAAGTGCCGGGCGAGAACGGCGCGGTGAAGTTCGAATACGAGATCCAGAAGAACTCCGAGATTGCGAAGAACCTGAAGGGTCGTCTGCTGCTGGCCACCGGCGACATCGACAACAACGTGCATCCGGCGAATACGATGCGCATGGTGGATGCGCTGATCAAGGCGAACAAGCGGTTCGACATGATTGTCATCCCCGGCAAGCGGCATGCGTACGCGGACGCGGTCGAGTACTTCTTCTGGGTGCGGGCTGATTACTTCGCGAAGCACTTGCTGGGCGATTACGACCAGAGCGTGGACATGTGGGAGATCAACCGCGAGCGGCAGCAGGCAGGCGAACGGAGAACGACTACGGGAGGGCAGACGCGCCGCGGCCGGCCGGAGTAGGCCTATGGGACTCTGAGATCATGCCGAAGACAATCAGCGCCTCGAAGTTCAAGGAGCAATGCCTCTCCATCCTGGACAATCTTGATGCGGAGGGCATTGTCATCACGAAGCGTGGCAAAGCGGTGGCGCGGCTGATTCCCGTGGAGTCTGATTGCGCTTCGCAGATAGGTTCGATGAAGGGCAAGATTCAGGTACAGGGCGACATCCTGTCGACAGGATGCAAGTGGGATGCGCAATCTTGACACGCACATGTTGGTCCGCGCCTTCTTCTCAGCGGTAATTTGAGGATTCCGGCGATTGTCCTGTGGGAACTGGCTTCCCTTATGAGACTCAAGAGAATCCTATTGGATATCCACTCAACCGGAGTTCGAAAACGCGCTTTCGCGAATTCACGTGTGGCCGATTGACCTTGCCGTCTGCCGGCAGTTGACGCGCCTGGATTTTAAGAGCGATCCAGCCGATGAGATCATCGCGGCCACCAGCATCGTGAACGGGGCGCCGCTAGTGACACGGGACCGGCGCATCTTGTCGTCGCGGTTAGTCCCGTTCGTCTGATTGCTGTGCTCGTGATTGCCGGCGGATTGCCAGCGCGCGCGGGTGGTTTTTCTTCGCGGGATGGCGCACAGCGTGACGGATCATCCAGCGGCGATTCTCCGACGGTGTTTCGTTGAGCCATGCCTCGCAGACATCGAACACGAGGGCGGGGTGATCCTTGGCAATGTCGCCGAGGTGATTGGCAACGGAGCGGCGGACGTAGAGTTCTGGGTCATCCTTGAGGGCTTCCAGAAGCGGCAGCGAGAGGTGGGGGTTGGCCTGGAATTCGAGCAGGCGCATAGCCCACGGGAGACGCGGGCGTGTGCCCTCACTCACCAGACGGCGGACGTGTTGATCGGGGTCCCTGGTCCAATTGCGCAGCATGGCGAGGCAAGCGTCGCGATGTTGGATGAGGAATGGACGAATGCTGAATTCGGCGGTGAAGCGCTTGGTGAGCTCGTAGTTGGCATTCATGCCGCTGTCGAAACGCGAGACTCCGTATGTGGCGATGTACTGCGAGTGCGGCAGGTAGTAGAACGTCGCGAGCCCTTCGCGAAGGGCATTGGTGCGGGTGGGGCCAAATGACTGAACGAGGATCGGTGCGGCGTCGTCGAAGCCCGATGGGAGTTGCGCGGCCATCGCGTCGGCGATTCGTTGGGCGCGATCCATCAGTTCGAAATTGGCGAGACCCTGCGTGGCTTGCTTCGTGAACCTTCTTGCGTCGAAAGCCGGGATCAGCTCCGCGAGCGACTCGGCAATGAGCGAGACGAGCTTGCGGCCCATCATGTCTTTGAGAGGTACGCCGGCGGTGATGCCCGCAGGTGCCTCAAAACGTTGCGAAGGGTGCAGGCTCATCAGAAATTGAAGCGGCCTGTGACGGCGAGAATGCGCGTTCCTCCGGCTCCGGTGATGCGCCCGAATGTCGCTGAGTTGATGTCCGTCACCGGGTTGTTCCATTGCGGCGAGTTGGTAGCGTTCTCGGCGTCCAGATAGAACTGCAGATCCTTTCTTTCATTGATGCGCATGCGCTTGCCGATGCGCACGTCGAGCCGGAACGATCCGGGTCCGTAGGCGATGTTGTCGGACATGTTGCCGATGGTGCCGGGAATGGGATTACGCATCACGAGGTTGCCATTGGCGTCGGCGATGGCGAACAACGCCGACGAAGTACGGATGTTCTGCAGCGTAGTGAGTTGCTGGCGGTATGGATCCTCGACGATCTTGAGACCGCTGAAGTACTGCACGCCGTTGCCGCCGACGTTGACTGCGAACGCATCGCGGTTCAACACGCCGGCGAGATCGGCGTTGTTGTCGGCGGAGAAGTTGTTGAACGACTGGCGGCTGGAGGTGAAGCTGATGGGCACCCCAGTGAACAGGTTGTAGATGGCGCTGAATTCCCATCCGCCCACTACGCGGTCGAGCGCAGGCGTGAGATCGCTGAGATAGCGCTGGCCGCGGCCCAGCGGCAGCGAGTAGATCCAGTTGCTGCGGAACACATGCGTGCGATGAAAGTCGAGCACGCGCTTGTCGAAGCTACGGTTGCGATTCGTGCGGTAGCTGTTCAGCAGATCCTGTCCCGCGCCCTCCTCATCGCCGATGGTACGCGACCAGGTCCAGTTGGCCTGGAACATGAAGTTGCGGCTGAGGTGGCGTGTGCCTTCCACTTGCAGTGAGTGGAAAGTGGAGTTGGAAAAGTTGCCGACATACTGCACGCCGGAGAATTGCGGGTTGGCGACAACGAAATTCTCGGGCAGGCCGGCGCGGCGAAGCAGGCTGCCTGGCAGGCCAGCGAATGTGGAGCTGTTGAGATAAGAAGCGATCGTGCCCACGTTGTTGTTGGCGAAAGCGGCTGGTTGGAGGAAACGGATGGCCGCGCTTCCCGTGCGTCCGTTCTGACCGTTCACCACTCCGAAGCCCGAGATGTTGAGTCCACCAAAGACCCGATCGAACAGCGCAGCATTACCGCCGGCTTGCGTGACGTTGTATGCGTCGAGGATGCCGTTCTCGAAGATGTTCACCTCGTTGATACTGGTTGCGCGGTAGAGGCGTGTTCCCTTGGAGCCGACGTAGCGCACGTCGAGCGTGACCTTGCCGGGAAGCCGGTGCGTGATGGATGCGTTCCAGTTCTGCACGTAAGGATAGACAAGGCCGCTGTCCCAACCATAGAGGGTCTGGCCGCGATCGGTGAGCGGCACAACCGCCAGAGGAGCTGCCGTGGGAGAGAGCGCCGGCGCATTGGCGAAGTTCAGTGCCGAGGTGGAGCGGTTGTTATTCGTTACGCGAAGGCCGGGCACGTCGGCAGCGTAGACGTCGAGGTTGCGCAAGGAATTGCGCTCGTAGCCGATGCCATAGCCCAGGCGGAGCACGGTCTCGCCCGTGAACTTCGGAAGCTGCCACGTGAGACCGACGGCAGGCGCGAAATTGTTGCGATCGGCCGGCATGATGTTCCGCCCCGGATTCGGACTGTTGCGGCCGATCAAATGAACTTCAGACAAGGACCCATTCAGAACACCGGGCTGGAAGAGCGCGGAGAAGTCGGTGCCGGAGAGGCCGAACAATCCCGCAGAGCCATTCTTGAGTGCTGCCATGCGCCCAAGCGCTTCATACGGGACACCGTAGTAATCCCAGCGCAGCCCGAGGTTCAGAGTGAGGTTGCGGCGAATGCGCCAGTCATCCTTGAAATACCAGCTCAGCTCGCGTTGCCGCCACGTGCGCTGGCGCGGTTCGCCGGCGACGAATTGTGGGTTGGCTCCCCCAGTGGCGTTGAACGCTTGCACCTTGTTGTTAAGCGTACCGGTGAGGTCGTTAAGGATGTTGATTGCCGTGCCGTTGTTCTGTCCGATGCCTGGAATGCTGGTGATCGGCGTCGCGGGCAGGACGCCGGAACCGATGTTGGCGCGCGGTACCACGGAGAAGGAATTGAAGCCATTGGTGGAGGTAAAGCGCACACCAAATCCGGCCTTGAGATTGTGGCTACCCTTGGTCATCGCAACCGAATCGTTGAACTCGTAGACAGGTGAGATGCGGCCTTGCGGATCCTGGTCGACCAGCGGGTTGGTGAACGAGGCGAACACGGGGAAGAAGACGTTCTGGCCCTGCTGGCCGAGGGCGTCGCGACCCACGAGTTCCCACGGCGAATTGAAACGCACCCACGGACGGTTGAAGCCGAGCCGCACTTGGTTCAAAACGCGCGAGCTGAGTGTGGAATCGACACCAACAGAAAGGAAATGGGTCCACGACGTGACACTGCCACCGGGTGCGGTGGGATAGGGCTGCGCCTGGAACCCGTTCGACTGGTCGTCTGATTCGTATTGCCAGCTTACGTCCATGCGGTGTTTGGAATTGAAGTTGTGGTCCACCTTGGCCCGGTACATGTTGAATGTGTACAGGGAGGGACGGCTCCAGGTGAACCCGGCGGTGTTGAGACCGTCGCCGAAGCGATAGTTGTTGGGTAGCGGAGAAAAACCGATGAAGCGCCTGGCGGTGCCGGTGGGATCGGCAGCGGAACGCGCGGGGTCGTAGGCGAAGAGATTAATGGTCTGCAGATCGCCAGTGGCCGCGGCGGGGCGGATGGGATTGCCATTCAGGTCGACAGTGGGGACGGCAGCCTCGGCGTTGCCGTTGCGCGCGCCGGGGAAGTAACGGAACTGCCCGTTCCGCGCCGGTTGGGTCAGAACGGTCGTGTTGACGGCCCCTTTCGTTGAGGAGCGAATGCCTTCGTAATTGACGTGGAAAAACGTTTTGTTCTTGCGGATGGGCCCGCCGAGGCGTCCCCCGTAATTGTTGCGGATGAGTTGGTTGCGCGGAGAGATGGGATTGCCGTTGCGGTCGAGACCGCGCTGGTTGTTGAACCAGGTGTTGGCATTGAGAATGGTGTTGCGGTGCAACTCGAAAATGCTGCCGTGATACTCGTTTGAGCCGGATCGGGTGCGCGCCTGAATCTGACCGCTGCCCCGGCCGTATTCCGCGTCGGCGGGAGAGGTGATGACGCGAAACTCCTCGATCGTGTCGACGCTGGCAAGCGAGGTCGAGAAGATGCCCGAGTTGATACGGTTGTCCTGCACATTGATGCCGTCGATAGTGATGTTGAGTGCGCCGATGCGGGCGCCGGAAAAGTTTCCGCTCACCGTGCCGGCCTGCAGCGTGGTGAAGTTGAGCACGTTGCGGCTGACCACGGGAAGCTTGAGCACCTGCTCACCGCGAATGACGCCGCCAATGGAGGAACTGACTGTGTTGATCAGCGGATCGGCGGAGGCGACGACGTCGATCGTCTCGCCCACCTGGCTGGGCCCCAGTTGGAAGTTGAACGAAAGCCGCGCGCCGATCTCGAGCGTAACATCGGCGATCACCTGTGTCTGGAAACCGGTCATTGAGGCTGCGAGCTTGTAGCGCCCGGTGGCGAGGGAAGGGAAGCTATAGACTCCCGAGTTGTTGGTAAGGGACTCTGAGACGATGCCGGTGTCGAGATTCGTGGCTACGACGATAGCCTGGACGAGAACGGCTTCGGTCTTGTCAGTAACGAGACCGGAAACACTTGCGGCCGGATTCTGGGCGAGGACAGCAAACGCCGCGGCGAGAAAAGCGGCGGAGAGACGAGAGAACATATACAACTTCCCCCTGTGCTTCGATTTAGTAAGCCACATTTACGACGAGGTTATCCTCATAGGATACACCGGCAGTTCCCGGGCGCGGCAACAGTTTACAACTCTTTCACAAGTGGGTCGCGGACGCGCGATCGGATCGTGCTGCCAGGCTTGCCTGGCTCTGGAGTTTGTACATTCCGCCGTGTGGGGCGGCCAATCCTGGCCGCGGCTGGCCTTTCCAGGCCAGCCTTAATGCCAGGCTTGCCTGGCTACGGCAAACCTAGTATTGTGGCTCCAAGTGAGCTTTTAGGAGTCATCATGCAATCCTCTCGTTTGCTCTTTCTTGTTTTCTTTCCTCTAGTCACCTTGCTGGCGCAGGAGTTTCGCGCCACGCTGACCGGACGCGTTGTCGACCCCACCGATGCCCCAATCGCGGGCGTTGCGATTGAGGTGAAGAATGAAGGCACCAATATTGCGATCCCTACCAAGACCGACGCGCGCGGCAACTACATGGTGCCGATGCTGACGCCGGGACGGTATGCCGTAACGGCGGCGGCGCCCGGGTTCCGTACTTCGCTTCGGACAGGCTTTCCGCTGACTGTCGCGCAGACCTCGACTCTCGACTTCAAGATGGAACTGGCGAACGTGTCGACCGAGGTGACGGTGACAGCGGATGCACCGATACTGGAACAATCCAGCGAGCGCGGAGGGTTGATTGACGCCGAGGCAATCACAGAGTATCCGCTGAACGGGCGCAATCCGTTCATGCTGTCGATGCTTGTGCCCGGCGTCGACTACAACGGCGAGCTGGTGTACCAGCGGCCGTTCGACAACGGTGCGATCGCGCGCTGGAACATCAACGGGAGCAACGCGAACAACGAGTTCCTGTTGGACGGAGCACCGAACAATGCGCAGGCCGGTGGGAACAACATCGCGTACGTGCCGCCCGTGGATTCGGTGCGCGAGTTCAAGATTCAGACGAATGCCTATGATGCGCAGTATGGCAAATCGGCGGGTGGCATCATCAACGTGGCGCTGAAATCGGGCGAGAACAAAGTGCACGGCGCGCTGTATGAGTTTGCGCGGCGCAACGCCTTCGATGCGAATTCCTTCCAGAACAACGCGCGCGGGTCGAAGAAGGACGGGCATTTTCTCGACCAATATGGAATTCAGTTGGACGGACCTGTGTACATTCCCAAGCTCTACAACGGACGAAACAGGACGTTCTTTCTCTTCAACTACGAGGGCTACCACGAAGGGACTCCGCAGCCGCTGGTGCTGTCGGTGCCCGAGCCGGAGATGCGGCAGGGCGATTTTTCGAAACTGGTGGACGGGCCCGGCCGGCGCGTGACCATCTACGATCCAACTTCGACGCGGACCGTGAACAGCGTGGTAACGCGCGACCCGTTTCCGAACAACATCATCCCGGCGGATCGCATCAATCCGATTGCGGCGAAGATTGTCAGCTTCTATCCGGCGCCCAATACGAAGACTCCCGGGGTTGCGTATTCGCAGCAGAACTACTTCGCCTCGGGCGGATTCAATCCAGCCAACGATGACTTCTACAACATGGTGTTCAAGTTCGATCAGAACTTCGGCTACCGGCACCACGCGTTCTTCCGCCAGGCGAGCAACGACCGTACCGAGTTCCGATCGACAAACGGCATTCGCGATAAACCAGGGGCGGACGGGCCGCTGCCGTTGAAGCGGATCAACGACGCGTACGTGATGGACTGGGTGAGCACGCTGTCGTCGAGCATGATCTTTAACCCGCGCGTGTCGTTCTCGCGCTACATCGAAAGCAATGACGCGACGGTGAACAAGCAGTTCGACATGACGAGCTTGGGCTTTCCTACGTCGCTCGCTGCCTCGCTGCCCTACAATCCGGGCTTCGGACGCTACGCGATGGACGATTACCTGACCCTGGGGAAGAACAACCCGAGCCGCAACGTGACGAACACCTGGACAATCGCGGCATCAATAACGAAGATCACGGGGACGCGCTCGACGAAGTTTGGCGTGGATGCACGCTGGATTCAGTACGCGCTGCAGAATACCGGGACGGTGTTCCAACTAAGCAGCAGCCGCGTGTTTACACGGCAGGAGTACAACCGGACCGATTCGCTGAGCGGCAATTCGGTGGCGGGATTCCTGTTGGGCACGCCTACTTCCGGTACCGTGAACTACAACGCGTTCTTCATTTACATGTCGAAGTACCTGGCGCCGTGGGTGCAGCATGACTGGAAAGTTTCGCGGCGGCTGACGGTGAACGCGGGGCTGCGATTCGATTTCAATAGGCCCCCGAATGAACGATTCAACCGCATCAATCGCGGATTCGACACCGAATCGGTGAGCCCGTTAGACAGGCAGGTGGACCGGTCGGCGACGCCGGAACTGCCGAATCCTCTGAAGGGCGGAATCCTCTTCGCGGGTGTGAATGGCGCGCCCAGGAACGCTTCCGGCACCTATTACCAGACATGGCAGCCGCGACTGGGCGCGGCCTACCTGTTGACACCGCGAACCGTATTGCGCGGCGGATGGGGACGCTTCTACAGCAACCCCAGTAACAATTTCATGCAGTCGTTCGGGTTCAACAATCAAACGACGATGACGGTGTCGCCCGACAGCAACCGCACCTCCTATCCGAACATGCTCAACAATCCGTTTCCGAGGATCAATCTGCCGCCCGGGTCCGCCGACGGCCTGTTGACGTTCGCCGGGCGCAGCTTCAACTTCGTGAACTCGAATTTCCACACGCCGCATACGGACGTGTTTTCGTTCGGCATTCAGCGGGCCCTATCGAACCGGGCACGGTTTGAGATCACCTATTCCGGCAGCCGCGGCAACGATCAGGAATCCACGAAAGCGTTCAATGAACAGGACGACGGGACTTTCCGCGACCGCTGCAACTGGATCCTCGGTGGTAACCCAAGCTACTGCGACGCCGGCATTCCGAATCCGTTCCGCGGGCTCGACGCGTTCCTCGGAACCAACATGTACACCCAGACAACGATTTCGCGGAACCAGTTGCTGCGGCCGTTTCCGCAGTTCAGCACATTCAATGCGTACATGCTGAATACGGGCAAGACCTGGTACAACTCGCTGCAATCGCTGTTCACGATACGGATGCGCAATGGCATCAACCTGAACATGAATTACACGTTTGCGAAGAACCTGGTGCGCACAGGGTACCTGGACGCGCAGAACGATGTGATGCAGCAGGGAGTGACGCAATATGACAGGCCGCACCGGTTTGTCACGAGCATGATCAGCCAGTTACCGTTCGGCCGCGGCAAACGCTGGCTGAACACGCGCCATCCGATCTGGAGCCGGTTCATCAGCGGATGGGAAAACACGCTGATCTTCAACATTCAGTCGGGCATGCCGTGGGCACTGCCGGGCAATGTGATGTACCTCAAGGACGCGCGCGTTCCCTTCGGATGGGGCCAGGAGAAAGTGCAGGCCATCAAGCCTTGCGTGGTGCGGTGGAATACGAACAATACACTCACCACCCTGAACCCGGGCATCGATTTCGGCTGCACGGAAACCAATTGGCTGATTGTGCCGAACTACAACCCGCGCTACACGCCGAACTACGAGCAGCGGCTGCGCCTGCAGACGGTGCGCATGGCCGATGTGTCGCTAAACAAGATGACACAGGTGACCGAGAGGTTCCGGCTGCAGTTCCGCATGGAAGTGTTTAATGTGGCCAACTCGTTCTTTGTGACGACGGCCATGTTCAACAATACGGCCGATAGCGCCAATTTCGGGATACTGTACAAATCGACGGTGAGCGCGCCGCAATCGAATTATCCGCGGCAGATGCAGATGGGCATCAAGCTCCTCTGGTGAGCGAGGCCAACCAGCCTTGCGTAGCACAGCCCAGAGAAATAGAATCGGCACAATCTTACCCCGGAAACGGAAGGTCACTTCTCGAACAGAGTATTGTCCAAGACGGGATGTTCCCCGCGCTCTGGTATAATGAGTCCCAACAGAGCAGGAAATGCGGGGAGAGACAAACAAATCCAACGAGGTACGTCCTCGTCCGCTCATTGACGAGACGCCCGCCTCAAAGCGGAAACTCTCCGATGAAGTGTTGGACCGGCTGACACGGCTGATCGAATCGGGGTCGATTCGCCCTGGCGAGCAACTGCCCTCGGAACGCGAGTTGATGGGCGTCTACCGCGTGGGACGACCCGCGGTCAGGGAGGCCCTTCAGTCGTTGGAGCAGATGGGGATGATCTCGATCAATCACGGCGAACGTGCCCGTGTGATCTCACTGACTCCCGACACGCTGTTCGAGCAGATGAAGCCGGTCGCGGGTCATCTACTCTCTTCTTCCCCCGAAACGCTGGAGAATCTGAAGCAGGCGCGGCTGATGTTCGAACAGGCAATGGTGCGGCTGGCCGTGGCCAATGCTAACGCCGGGGACATTGGACGGCTCCGGGAGAGCTTGAAGCAACTGGCCGGTGCGCCGCACGGCACACCGAAGTTCATCGCCGCGGACATGCTCTTTCACGAGACCATTGCCTCCATCTCGGGGAATCCATTGTTCGCGTCGATCAGCAAGGCGATGCTGGATTGGCTCCAGCAGTTCTCGCTGCAGATCGTGCACAAGCCAGGTCGGGAGAGCATCACGGTGGCCGAGCATGAGGCGATCCTGGAACGGATCGCGGCGCGTGATGAAGAGGGCGCCGTGACAGCGATGTGCGCGCACCTGACGCGGGCGAATGAGCTCTACCACACCTTGCGTGCCACTTCCCTGCAGCGGAAGGGTAAGTAGTTTCCCTAAAGAGAGCCCCTTGCGGCATTCCGCGCCTTCGAGTATACTTCGCTCATATACTGATGATACCAGTCAGACTGGGAGGAACTCCAAACCATGAAGCATGCACTAGCCATGTTTGTTCTCCTCGGCGCCAGCCTCTGCACGGGCCAGGAATACCGGGGTCGAATCCTCGGCCATGTCTCCGATTCCAGCGGCTCCGTTGTGCCGGCGGCCGAGGTGGCGGTGACCAACA
Source organism: Acidobacteriota bacterium (assembly GCA_016213775.1). Classification (GTDB taxonomy): domain Bacteria; phylum Acidobacteriota; class Terriglobia; order Bryobacterales; family Bryobacteraceae; genus CADEFT01. The sequence continues at coordinate 13,546 of JACQZR010000120.1, read as the reverse complement.
GGAGCACGAACGTCACCACGAGTTCGCGCACCAACGGAGAGGGTAATTTCCTGGTGATCCTCGAACCGGGCACTTACGATGCCACGGTGCAGGCGGCGGGATTCAAGAAGAAGGTCATCTCCGGGATTACGGTTCGCGCCGGCGACCAATTGCCGCTGGAATTTCCATTGGAAATCGGGTCGGCCACCGAGACGGTCACCGTAACCGGCGAGGTCCCTCAGTTGGAGACAGCCAGCGCGAGCATCTCGCAGGTGATCGACCGGCGGTTCCTGGACATGTTGTTCGTTTCCAATCGAAACCCGCTCAATCTGGTATCCCTGACGGCAGGAGTGCGTGGCATCAGCTCCTCGTCGCAGTTGGGCGCACAAGCCGCCGACGCACAGCAAAACCAGTTCACGATCAACGGCAGCGGTGTTCGGGCCGGGGGAAACGAGATCGTGATTGACGGTGCAACGGTGACTGTGCCGCGGCAGGCGGGCGCTGTGGCCGCTTCTCCTTCCGGAGATACCGTGGAAGAGTTGCGCGTGCAAACCACGATGTTCGATGCCGCCTACGGTCATACAACGGGTGGCGTGGTCTCCTACGCCACACGCGGCGGCACGAATCAGTTACACGGCTCCTTCGAAGGGTTCTATCGCCACAAGGCGTTGAACGCCAATAGCTGGATCAACAACAAGAACCGGCTGCCGCGCCAGAACGTCAATCGCAAGTTCTTCTCCGGAACCGTAGGCGGGCCGGTCTATCTGCCGGGGGTGTATGACGGCCGCAACCGGACGTTTTTCTTCGTCAGCGGGCAGGAAGAACGAAACCTGATCGATGTGACTTATGAGCGTCGAACGATGACGCCCCTGGAGCGATCGGGCGACTTCGCGAGCACGCTCAACAGCCAGGGCTCCGCGTTACGACTGTTCGATCCATTCTCAACCCGCGTGACCGGCTCGACTGCGAGCCGGACTCCTTTTGCGAACGCACGCGTACCCCAGTCCTTGTTCAACACTACGGGCGCAACCATCGCGGGGCTGTATCCGGATCCCACGATTAGCGGTCCAGCGCGAATCGGGGTGAACAACTGGGCGGCTACGACGTTGATCTCCCAGCCGAACCGCAACTATAGTGTCCGTATCGACGAGAATGTAAACTCCCGCTATCGCGTATTTGGACGCCTGGGCTGGATGCGTTACAACTCCGGGCCTCCGCCCGATCTGCCGCGTGGATTTCAGCTCTATGAAGGTGAATTGCGCGACTTCTGGAACGCGAGCATGAATCACGACATCACGTTCAGCCCCACGCTGCTCGCGACCATCCGCTACAGCTTCGGCCGGCTCGCGACGGACACCCTGACCTCGTCGGCGGTACAGGATCCAAAAGAGTTGAAACTTCCCGACATTATTCTGCGGAACGCCGAAGCGCAAGCGTGGCCGCAGATTGTCCTGGGCGAGGTGATGGGGCTTGGAGGGCGCATCAAGTTCCGGGCCAACGATTCGCATGCGATCGTGCCCACGGTCCATAAGCTCGCCGGCAATCACGCCTGGCGCTTCGGTGGAGACTTGCGGCGAGTCGATTGGAACTCGCGCGAACTCGGATACGCGATGACCGGCAGTTACAGCTTCAACAATACGTTCACGCGCTCAGATCCGTTTGCCAACGCGAGCGGCACCACGACCGGTAGCGCCATGGCGTCGCTGCTAATGGGCATTCCTGCCGGCGGCTCCTTCGGTTCCGACACGCCCTACTCGGTGCGTAACTATTATTACGCCGCGTTCGTGCAGGACGACTGGAAGGTTACACCGAAGTTGACGATCAACCTGGGACTGCGGTGGGAGATGGAATCGCCTTACACCGAGCGCTTCGACCGCAGTTCGTATGGGTTCGACTCATCGAGCCCGAATCCCGTGCAGGTGCCGGGACTGAATCTGCGCGGCGGCCTTCTGTTCGCAGGCGTGAATGGAACCCCTCGCACACAGGGCAAGCGCGACACGAATAACTTCGGTCCGCGCTTCGGATTTGCGTATCAAGTGGCAAAGAACACTGTGATTCGCGGCGGCTATGCGCTGTTCTATGCGAGTTCGGCGGCACTGGTCGATCAGTTCTCGGCGATCCCGGTGACCTTCAGCCGCTCGACAGCCTACATCGGCACGGTGGACAGTGGCGCCACGCCGTTCACTACGCTGGCTAACCCTTTTCCGGCCGGCATTCCTACCGCCCAGGGGAATACGCTTGGCATGGCGGCGCGTCTAGGCGACTCGGTGACCTTCGTCGACCAGAATCGAGTGGCCCCTTACAGCCAGCAATGGCAGATCGGTTTCCAGCGGGCGCTGCCGAGTCAGATCAAGATCGAGGCGAACTTCGTTCGCATGTCGAGCCTGAAGCTGCCGGAGAATTTCAACCTGAACGAAAAGCCCGATCAGTACCTGCCTCTCGGCACAGCAGAAAATGCTCGCGTGCCGAACCCGTTCTTCGGAGTCTTCCCGGCCAGCTCTCCGCTTGGCAGTTCCAATACGCTGGCGCAACGGCAACTGTGGCTGGCGTACCCGCAGTTTTCGAGCGTCACCGTGGTGGGAGCCCCCTCGGGGATCGCCACCTACAACGCGCTGCAACTCGACATGCAGAAGCGATTGACGCGCGGCTTGACGTTGTTGGCCAACTACAGCATCTCGAAACAGCTTTCAGGCAACACCACCAGCCTGGTCAATACGAGGCACTATCGTTCGGTGTCGTACATGGATCGCTCGCGAATCGGAAATATTGCGGGCGTGTATGAGTTGCCGGTCGGCAAAGGACGGAGGCTCGCGAGCGGCGCTTCCGGCTTTGCCGGCGCTCTGCTGAACAACTGGAGCGTTAGCGGGCGGCTGTATGTCGCTTCCGGTGTTCCGCTTTCTTTCAGCGACAGCAACGGGCGTCCGATCCGGATTGCGAATGCCGCCAGGAGCGGGAGGGTGAACAGCAGGCTCGGAGATCAGATCGACCCCGTGACGCGGCGGGTGTTGAACCCTTACTTCGACACCACAGCTTTTAGGTCGTTGCCGAATCAGTTCACGGTGTCTCCCGAGCCGCCGTATTTCGGAGAGCTGCGAGCGCCCGGAACAACCAACCTGGATCTCTCGCTCATCAAACGTTTCCGCATCCTGGAGCGATTCAACGCCGATGTCCGCGCCGACGCCTCAAACGCAACGAATACGCCGGTGTTTGGTGCGCCCGGAACCAACCTCGCCAACCTGGGCACCTTCGGAGTGATCACGTCGGCTTCCAGCAATCGCAACGTACAACTTGCCTTCCGCATGGTGTTCTAACCCGGTGAGCCGATGACCATTTCGCGTAGAGCGTTCCTCGGCACCACGGCAGCGGCCGCCAGTGCGCAACAGGCCGAACTGCAGATTGTGGTGCCCGGCGACGGAGGGACACCGCGCGACCCGAAACGAATCATCCGTATTGGGCCGCGCGAGTTCCGCATCGTGGCCACCGTCGAAGAGGGCAAGAGTCCGCTCACGCACGCTCTGTCGCGAGTGGACGTGATCGTGCGGAATCCCGCTGCGGCGGCTGAGGTCACACTTCACATGGATCTTTCCGGCGGCGGCACGCGTCCGAATTTCGACACCTCGCATTTCGGTGGAATGCCGAGGCGCGACTTCATCTACGTGCAGGATCCCGGTAAGCCGTGGCGCCGCGTCGACGGAACCACATCGGGCTGGGTAGCAACTACGAAGTTCACGGTCCCAACCGGCGACACGAAAGTGGGTCTGGGACCGTGGTACACATATGCGGACTACCTGGCCTTCGTGCGGTCGCTTACGGCGAGTCCCCACTTGAAGAAGAAACTGACCGGCAAGAGCGACGGGGGCCGCGAGCAGTGGGAGATCACGATCACAGATCCCTCCGTACCAGGCGCGAACAAAGAGCGCGTGTTCTGGCACACTCGCGAGCACGCATACGAAACCTTTTCGTCGTTCGCCATCGAAGGCGCGATCGAATACCTGCTTTCGCCGGCCGCGGCTGAGGCTCGCCGCCGGTATGTCTTCACGCTCCATCCGATGACCAACGTGGATGGTGTCGCGCTCGGCTTTGAGTATCGCGGCAACTACGATTACCCGGATCCACACAAGACCGCGACGGGAAGGCTCACCTTTGCCGCGATAGACCGCCTGCGCCCGCACCTGGTGATCGCCTGGCACAACTGGACCGTGCCGCGCGATATCAGCGTCGTGTTTTATACCGATTCGCAAGATGGCAAGCCGAGCCGCCGCGCTTGGGACATCCTGACGCAGCACCTTCCATCCCCTCGCGCCTCCGGCCACCGTTGGGACGATGAGACCAAGGCGCTCAAGCACAATTGGTTCGAACGGAAGGTCTCTGAATCGAACGTACACGGTTACGCGAAGGTCCGCTACGGATCGAAGGTGTGGGGCTGGGAGATGCCGTGGTACGGGCGCGACGAAGGAGATCCCGCGGCCAACTCACGCCAGATCGGAAGGTACTACGCACGGGCATTCCTCACCGCACTGGAGGGAAAGTGGACGCCTCCGCCGGATGCCGCGCCGGTGGAAGCAGTGCGGTGGAAGCTGCACGAATTCGCGCTGCAAGGCCGATCGAACGTCGACAATCCATTTAAGGACGCCGCGATGGTTGGTGAGTTTACTTCACCATCGGGGCAGACGGCCATCGTCGAGGGCTTTCATGACGGCGGCGATGTCTGGCGCCTTCGATTCGCGCCGCCCGAAGAGGGCGAGTGGCGTTACCTGCTGCGCGGCGAAGGCGTGACGCTGTTTCAGCGCGGCGTGCTGCGTGTCAAGCCGGCAACAGGACATGGTTTTATCCGCATCCATCCAGAGAATCCGTACGCCTTCGCCTACTCTGATGGGACGCCATTCTTTCCGATGGGCGACACCTGCTACGGCCTGTTCGATGATAGCCCGATCACCCCGCCTTTGCGACACGAATATCTGGACACGCGGCGCCGCCAGCGCTTCAACTTTGTCCGTATGAGTATCGGCCATAGCCCGTACCGCGCGGCGGCTGATCGCGACTATTGGGCGTGGGGCGGCACGGCACAGAATCCCGATCTGGACCGCCTGAATCCGGTGTTTTTCCAGAACTTCGACCGGTTGCTCACAGAGATGCGCTCTCGCGGGATGAACGCGGAGCTTCTCTTGTTCAACTACTACCGCCGCCCGTTCACCGATCCGGCGCAGTGGACTGCGTCGCGCGAACGGTTGTGGCTGCGCAACGTGATCGCACGCTATGCCGCATTCGACAATGTGTTTCTGTGGACGCTGTCGAACGAGTATGAGACCTATCCTGACGGCAGGTATCGGCTCGACGTGCCCGGTGACGTGAATTGGGCCAGGCGGATCGGGCGTACCGTGAAGGAACTCGATCCTTATCGTCATCCGTACACCGTGCATCCGGTGGTCTCATCGAGCACGAAGGGAGCGAGCCCTCGCGATCCGTTCGAAGGACCGTGGCGCATCGGCGGCTTTTATGGAAATGCCCCCGAAGTGGATGTGCTCTCGCAGCAGACCTCAACTCCGTATGCCGGGACATGGGACGAGAAGCTGCAGGCGTGGGTTGGCGACGCAAAGGGCGTTGAAGCGAGCCTCGCCGCCGATCGTGTCTATCGCAAGCCGGTTCTCAACACCGAGAACGGATATGAGTATCTCCCCGGCTATGCAACCAACAAAAGGCAAGTACATCACACCGGGAAGGTCCGGCAGGCTTCGTGGCGGATCGTATGCGCCGGCGGTTATCTGGCCGCCGGATTCATTGCAACGATCGGACACAGCGACAATTGGGATCGGATCGATCCGGGCAGCAAGCATCCTTTCTATGTCAAGGATTCGGGCGCGGCAGCGCAGCTCGCCTTGCTCTACGACTACCACACCGCGCTTCCGTTCTGGCGTATGGAACCCCTGCCCGCTGCTGTTCGGGGAGACGCGCTATGCTTTGCAGTGCCCGCTGAGGTCTATTCAGTCTACGCGCCGCATGGAGGCCAGTTCGCGATCGATCTGGGAGCATCAGGAAACACGATGACGGCGAAGTGGTTCAACCCGCGTTCGGGAGGTTTCACAGGAGCCCCCACGGTCGTAGCGAGTGGATGGCGGAGCTTTACGGCGCCGGACGCGCTCGACTGGGTGTTGCTCCTCCAGCGCGGGGGGTAACCGCTGTGCGCGGCCAACCGAATCCAAATCGTGGGTGCTTCGATTTGGTTCCAAAATCGGCTACCATGCTAGGTAACCCTTTTGCTCCCCCGAGAGAAAGGACCTGAACCTTGGCCGATCAAGCCACAGCGCCGGTCGCTGACCCCATTGCCATCTCCATCCGTTCCTTGCTTGCCAACGGCAGTACGAAGGCTGCGCTCGATCGTGCCAAGCAACATCACAAGGAGCACCCCTCCGCCGGCTCGCGCGCGCTCCTGCTCGATGTTTACCTCGAGCGCATACAGGCACTGCAGCGCCAAGACCTCGCCACGGAAGCCCAGTCGCTCATGGACCTCGTCAAAGAGCGCTTTCCTGAAGGCCGCGACCGATTCCTCGCGCTGCAATCGCGCCTCCAATTGCGGCGGGGCTCTCTCGATGAAAGCCTCGGTCTCCTCGTCAAGCCCGGCGTCACACCGGAAGAGTTGGCCTTTGTCAACACCCTGATCGGCACGGAAGTCCATGACCTCGCGCTTATCGCCAACTCGGAAGCCCTGCCCACGAATCATCCGCTCCGTGTTGCCGCAACCGTGCTCGACCGCGCGTTGCGCACCGTGGTGTCCGGCAACGGCGCGGGCATCGACCTCGCATTACCCGAGATCTCCTGGCGCAGTCCTCTCGCCGCGTGGAAGTACCTCATTCGCGCCATCGCTGCATTCTATCAGGGCGATGCGGAAACCTGCCGCCAGCAGTTGGATTCGATACCGGCTGGCGCTCCGCCCGCGCGCGCTGTCGCTCCATTGCGCCATCTCCTCGATTCCAAGCACCGTTCGCAGCTCTCCCCCGCTGCCCGCCGTCTCGTCGATGAGGTTCTCCCCCCTCGCGAACTTGCCACCGAGGCTCTGAGGCGGCTTGACCGCGCCTTTGCCAGCGGCAAGGATAAACAAATCCTCAGCGCGATTCGTGAAGCGACAGACCTCGTTCGCCGGTACGCCCCCGACAGGCTCGATACCGTCAAGCACCACATCGCCGCCGATGCATATCTTGCCGGCCTTGACCCTGAACCTGTCGTCCAGGCAATGGGTGGAGCCTCTGTGCGGAACGCCGCTCGCGCCCGGCTGCTCGCCCGGGTTACGGAAAACAGCGACGATCCTTACGAAATCCTCACCGCCTGCACCCACTGGCATGAGTTCATTGACAAAGCCGCCGAGGAAGGATGGTTTTCGAAGAAGAGTATCGAGGCCGCTCAGGTCTATCTCCACACCGCCGTCATCGCCGGCCGCGTTCCGCCGGAGTTCAAGTACTTGGTGGATCGAGCGCCCGCCACCGAAAGGGAGCGTTATCTCCCCGATTTCCTCTATAGGAAGGCCGTGGAACTCGACCCCAGTCCCGACACGTTCCGCCCTTGGCTGGACTGGGCTCGCCGCCAGCGCGGCCGCACGGGGGAAATCGTGGCTGAGAACTGGATCAGGGCTCGTCCCTCTGACCTCGAACCCCATCTCTACCTCGTCGATAGGTGCGCTGAGCGCGAAGCTTACCCTTCGGCTCTGAAACATCTCGCCAACGCGGAAAAGATTGACAGTATGCACGCGGAGACCCGCGCCATGCGCGCACGCCTCCTCATCAATGGCGCGCTCCGGCAGTTGCAGCAAAAACGTCCACACCTCGTCGAACAGAGAATCCGCGAACTGGAAGAACTCCCCGAAATGCGCCAGGGGGATCGCACCGCCTTGATCGACGCACTCGCCATCCTTGCCCATACCGCACTGGGAAAGCACGACCTCACAACCGCCGCCTGGAATCGCATCGACGCCACCCTCAACGGACGCATCGCTTCGCTTTTACTCATTACGGGCATGGGGCGCCAGGCAAAGCTTCCCTTCACTCACAAGATGCCCGATGCCGGCGACCTTGCTCCGGAAATCAGTGCTCAACTACCACTCTCGCTTGCCCGCGTGGACCAACTCGCTCACTTCGCCCGCCTGCACCGCATGCACTATCCGATAAGCTACTTGCAGCAACTCCCCAAGCTGCTTCCCCGCCACTCGAAAGATCTCACCGCCGAGCAACTGGAGGCGTTGGGCCGTATCGGCACAGGGACAAAATGGAACGATGTGACCTACGCCGTTTCCACCGTCGGCCTCGATCGCTCACCCAACGAAGTGCCGCGCTTTCTCCTGCTGCGCGCCGCGGCGACGAGGTTCCAACACGACCGCGCGCGTGTTTGCGCCTCCGCCGCCCATCATCTCGCCGTCAAGCTGAGGGACAACGTAACAGCGGGTCGAGCGCTCGATCTCCTCGGAGGCCCGCCCGAAAAATTCACGGATGAGATCGTCTCGGAGATCCTCCGCCGCGAGCGCACTTCCAGGACCTTCTCGGAATTCAGCTCTGGTCCCAACTACGACGACATACTCGACGTTCCGGATTTCGACTATTACGGCCCCGACGGCGAAGACGAAGACGAAAATATGTTCGACGAATTCATTGACGCCCGGCCGCCCGGCATGTCCGCCGATGTCGCGCGCGTGCTTGCCGAAGCGGCCGTCCACGCTGCAAGCGAAGGCGTCCCGATGGAGGACTTCGTGCGCGGTTTGGTAGAGAGTATCGGCGCTCCCCCGCGCGGGCCGGGCAAACGCCGTGGCAATCGCCGGGGGGGCCGGCGATGAACGACGCCAGAGCCATCCTCGGTGTCGGCCCGCAAGCCGGCGATGCCGAGATCCGCGCCGCTTATCTCAAGAAGGTGAAGGAGCATCCTCCGGACCATTCCCCCGCCGAGTTTGAAAAGATCCGCGACGCCTATGAGATCCTCCGCGATCCGCGCAGGCGCGCCCGTCAACTGATGGAAGCCAGCAACTGTCCCCTCTCCCATCTCTTGTCGGACACACCCGCCCAGCCCCGGCACGTTCCCATTGAATTATGGTTGGAGGTATTGAAAGGCAAGTGAATCAGACTTGGGATCGTGATGCCCTGCTGCGCCGTCTGGAGACGATCCTGGACACCGCGTTGCAGCAGGAAGACGCCCCGCTGAGTATCCCCGAGGAATTACTGTCCGAACCCGCCGGTAATGCTACCACTGCCGGGTCCATGGACGCCTACGGCCTCTGGTCCGCTATGACGCAGTTGGTGCAGGAAGTGAAGCTCCAGGGCCGGGCTTTTCAGGAGCTCAATCTCAGCCTCAACACCCAATCCGCCAAGCTCACCGATGAGGCTGTCCGCCAGGCGCAACGCGATACAGAACGCCGCTGCCGCAAGGAAACTCTCCGCATCCTGCTTGACCTCCATGACCGCATGGAGCCCGGTCTCAATGCGGTCCATCAGGCCAGAGCACAAGCACAAGCCCAACCGCCGCCCAACTGGCTCGCGCGGCTACTTCATCCGTCAGAGGCGTCCAGCGCGTCCCGTGAAGTGCTCGCCGCCATCGTGCAAGGATACGAGCTCTCCATGGAGCGCATCGCCGCCGCACTGGCCGAAATGGACGCTCACGAGATCCGCTGCACCGGCGAGCCGTTTGATCCGCGCCGCATGAACGCCATCGACACGCAGGAAACCGGCGACGTGGCGGAAGGAACAGTCCTCGAAGTCTACCGCAGAGGCTTCGAATGGAGGGGCGAGCTCCTTCGCCCCGCTCAAGTCAAAGTAGCCCGCGCCCCCCAACTGCAAGACCTGCCCGCCACCCCGGAGAACTCCAGATGAATGATTGGATCGTAGGAATCGACTTAGGTACCACCAACTCGGAGGTCGCCGCCTTCGCGGAAGGCCAGGTCCGCGTGCTTGGCCCCGGAGACAACCGCATCCTCCCCTCGGTCGTCGGCTTTTCCGCTTCCGGCGAACTCCTCGTCGGAGAAGCCGCCCGCAACCAGCAGGCCCTCTATCCCGAACGGACGATTCGCAGCATCAAGCGCAAGATGGGATCCACCGACGCCGTCGAAGTGGGCGGCCGTTACTTCCAACCGCAGGAGGTCTCCGCCCTTATCCTGCGCGAGCTCGCCGAGTGGGCCCGCGCCGCTACCGGCGTCCGCCCCGGCAAAGCCGTCATCACTGTTCCCGCGTATTTCTCCGACGCCCAGCGCAGCGCCACTCGCGAAGCGGGCGCCCTGGCCGGACTGGAAGTTGTCCGCATCCTCAATGAACCCACCGCCGCGAGCCTCGCTTACGGATTCGGAGACGGCGCAAAACACACGGCGCTCGTCTACGACCTCGGCGGCGGCACCTTCGATGTCTCCGTCGTTACCGTCGAAGGCGAAGTCACCGAAGTCCTCGCCAGCCATGGCAACAACCATCTCGGCGGCGACGACTTCGACGACCTCCTCGCCTCCTGGCTCGCCGGCAAATTCGAAAAGCTCCACGGCTTTGATCCGCGCAAGGACAACCCCCGCGCCGCCGCCCGTCTCTGGTGGGCAGCCGAAGAGGCGAAGAAGAAACTCAGCTCCGAACCCTATGTCCAGGTCCGTGAAGAGGCGCTCCTGGTGGACAATGGCAAGCCTCTCAACCTCCGCGTCGAAATCTCCCGCGACGAGTACGAAGAAATGATCCGGCCGCTCGTCCATTCCACCCTCGACAGCGTCTCCAAGGCGCTCCAGGATGCCAACTTACGGCCTCAGGATATGGATGCCATCCTCCTTGTGGGAGGCTCAACGCGCACGCCGCTTGTCTCCAATCTGCTCCGCGAACGCACAGGCCTGGAACCGCGCCAGGACGTGCACCCCGACCTCTGTGTAGCCCTCGGTGCAGGAGTCCTTGCATCGCGCCTCTCGGGCCAGGCCGTGGAGCGCGTCCTCGTCGATGTCTCACCCTACTCCTTCGGCGTCTCCTATCTCGGCGAGCGCGGCGGCTATCCCTATTCGCATTGCTACAAGCCCATCATCCCGCGAAACACCCCGCTCCCCCTTACCCGCTCCGAGCGCTTCTACACCAGCCACCCCGACCAGGAAATCGTCGAAGTCGAGGTCTTCCAGGGCGAGGACGAAGACTCCCTTCGCAACATCCTCGTTGGCGACTTCCGCGTCGAAGGTCTCACCCTCACCGGCAACGAGCCCAACGAAATCCTCTGCCGCATGCGTCTCGATCTCGACGGCATTCTCGAAGTAACCGCCGTCGAAAAGGTAAGCGGCAAATCGAAGCGCATCACCATCGCCAACGCGATGCACACCAAGACACCTGAGGAGATCGAGGCGGGCCGCCGCCGTCTGCAAGCCCTCTTTCAGGACCGCGAAGGGGCCTACGAGGAAGGCGCGTTCGAAGAAATCGCGGAGGTCCGCGACCCGGCTATCATCGAGGTGCAACCGGATCCGGAAACAACTATCCCCGCGGGACCCTACGCCGATGTGGAACCCCTGCTCGAACGCTCCCGCGCTGCCATCGCCAATATGCACCCCGACGATCGCGAGGAAGCCATCGACCTCCACGAAAAGATCGCCAACGCCCGCGATTCCCGCAACGAAAAGGATCTCCTCGATTCCATGAAAGCCCTCAAGGAACTCCTCTTCTTTGTCGAAGGCAACCGCTAAGCGCGAGGACCAATCCGAAGTGCCCGACGATCCCCGCTGCCCCGTCTGCAACGCCCGCTTCCGTGGAGCCTCCACCTGCTCCCGTTGCGGCGCTGACCTCGCTCCGCTCATGCGCATCGCCGTCCGCGCCTGGAGACTCCGGCAATCCGCGCGCCAAGCCATTCTTCAAGGCGACTGGCCCCGCGCCGCCGAACTCGCCGCCGCCTCCCTCGCTCTCCGCCGCGACCCCGCCGCCGAGGCACTCTCAACTCTCGCGACGATCGCAACCACCGTGCTTCACCCTGCTACCGCAGCACCAACACCCCCACCGAACTCGGATTCTGCGCATTCCGGTAAATCCGCTGCGTCGCCTTCACAAAATCCTCCTTCTTCGCGTTGAAGATATTATCCACGTACTTCTGCGGATTGCGGTCCACCAGTGGGAACCACGTGCTTTGCACCTGCACCATGATCCAGTGCTCGCGCCGGAAACCGTGGAATACATCCGGCATCGCGGACTCCGGCGCTACAATGAGCCATAACAACATGAGTTGGCGTCTCGCGCTTCTTTGTGTGGCTTCTTCGCCCCTGCTTATTGCCGCATCGTCTCGTCTGGCTCCCGGGACCACCGGCGCACCCGGCGAGCAGACTTGCGCCGCCTGCCACGCAGGCTTTCCCTTGAATACCGGACCTGGCTTCGTGACCGTTCTTTTCCCTGGTAGCCTTACGTACACGCCCGGTGTGAAACAACGGCTGACGATAACCGTAACGGATTTCGGACCTGTGACGAGATTTGGATTCCAGGCGACGGCACGCGGTTACTACAAAGATTTCGGAGGCACGTGGACAGCCGTAGACAGTCCCACCAGGGTCGTCTGTGCAGATGGCCAGGAAAAGCCAGCCTCGGGATGCGGAGGCGCCAGGGAATACGTTGAACACGCAGCCGCCGGTGCCGGGGGCGTTTTCCAGGTTGATTGGACTCCTCCGGCTCAAGATACGGGCCCCGTGACGATCTATGTCTCCGCCTTAGCCGCCAACGGAAATGCACTAGCGAGCGGGGACCAGACCTATGGCGCCCAATACACTCTTGCGGTATCGAAGGCCGCGGATATAACCATCACGTCACCGAAAACCTTGCCGGTGGCGACCGCGTTTGCACCTTATTCTTTCAAATTCACTGCAACGGGGGGAAGCGGGAATTATTATTGGTCGATTTACTCTGGCCGGCTTCCATCTGATATCGAGATTACTGGGGGGTATCTGATTCTGCGCGACGGCACGTTAAGCGGGACTCCACACTTTGCTGGGACTTACACGTTCGAGGTGTTTTGCTCCGACGGCCTCGATGCCGGCTCTCGTTATGTCATTGGCCAGTTCACGATAACCGTCCTAGCGGATAATATCCTTCCGATCAGTATTCCCAATACTAATTTTTCCAGCATCCAGGCGATCAATAAACAAGGAGACGTAGTTGGAACCGCAGGGGTATCTGGCATAGGTCTGGGGTACTGGAGTAGACCAGTCCTCCGCACGGGCAGTGGAGTCGTCCTGTATTTCGACCTGGACGGAACGATATACGGAATGAACGAATACCGCGATCTGGTAGGCCAGTACGGTAGCCCCAGCCGCGGTTTCCTGCGCGAGTGGAACGGCGCATTCACTTCTATCGACCCACCCGGAGCACGGGGCGATGCCGCTGTACTGGGTATCAACAAGCAAAGGCAACTCGCCGGCTATTATTTTAATGGCAGTAAGTACGTAGCGTTCATCCGATCTCCAGATGGAACGTTTACACCTGAACTATGCACAGGAATCCGTGACCGGCGGAACGGCTGAGCGGACCGCCATCTGGAAACCCCTGGGAACTCTGCGTTAGAACAGAGGAACAGCGAAGTTCGCGCTTCGTGAGTCCCGTTCCCAGGAGTCACCCAG
>JACQZR010000119.1 GCA_016213775.1 Acidobacteriota bacterium | reverse complement strand
TGTAATCCTCGCTCTCATCCTGGGAGTGGCGTTTGGCTTGACGAAGATCGTCCGCGCGCGGCCGGACGCGGCATGGCTGATACGCCGGCTGCTGGCGGCTTCGCTCATCGTGAACGAGATCGTCTGGTACGCCTACCGCTATTCCACGGAAGGCTTCCGCTTTCCCGAAGGGCTGCCGTTGCAGTTGTGCGACGCGCTCGTGTGGCTGACAGCGGCAGCGCTGTTAACGCAAAAACAGTGGGTCTTTGAGGCCGCCTATTTTCTCGGACTCGCCGGCGCCGGCATGGCGCTGATCACTCCCGTTATGGATTTTTTGTCCAGGACGCGTATCGCGCCAGACCCAATCTCACGATCACGTTCGGCCTGCGCTGGGACCCGATGTTCCCCTTCCACGACACCCTTGGCCGCACCCAGTGCTTCGTCCCTGGCGCTAGCTCCACCTTGTACGCGAAGGCGCCCAAAGGTACCTGAATGACGGCGACCCAGGCTGCCCCACCGGCGGCTTCAACCGTTACCTGGGTCAGGTGGCTCCCCGCTTCGGATTCGCCTGGCGTCCCGGATCTGCCCGGACTGTGATCCGCGGAGGCTTCGGCCTGTTCTGGAACCCGCAGTTCACGGTGCTGTACAACGGCTTCGTCAACGCGGCTCCTTTCAGCGCCCAAGTCACCCGTTTCGGGTGCGCTTCCAGTATCCGTACGCGGGCATTGCCAACCCGTTCCCGGCCAGTTTCGCTCCTTTCAAACCGCCCTCGGATTCGCAGTTCTTCACTCCGCTGGGCAGCTTTGGTACGTTTGCGGGCAACTTCCGTCCGAGTTATCAGGAAACGTACAATCTGACCGTCGAACGTGAGGTCATGCGCAACCTGGTTGCGCGGGCGAGTTACATCGGCAATCTCGGGCGGCACCTCAGTTATACGGACGACATCAACTACGCCCGTTTTGCTTCCGGAGCCACAACCGGAAACATCCAGCAGCGCCGCCCGTATCAGGACTTCGGCAGCATCCTCACCACTTTTGCGGACAGCAACTCCAGCTATCACGGGCTGCAGTTGTCCATCGAACGGCGCGTCGCGAACAATTTCTCGTTCGAAGCCAACTACACTTTCTCGAAATCCATCGACGAGACCTCAGCGGACCAGACTCCACAGAATCCTTCGCAAACCATACCGATGAATCTGCTCGCCAACCGCGGTGTTTCCGATTTCGATCTCGCGCATCGCTTCGTGGCTTCGTATGTGTGGCAACTGCCATCGCTTCAGGGGCAGAACGTTGTCCTGAAGGGAGTCGCCGGCGGATGGGAGTTCAGCGGCATCACCACCGTACGCAGCGGCTATGCCTTCTCCGGTTCCGACCGGGCCTTTTCGGGGCTCGGAGCCACTTACGCGGACCTGGTGGGAGATCCCTACCTTTCAACCGACCGGCCGCGCAGCCAGTTGATCGAGCAGTATTTCAAGCCTTCCACATTTGCCCTTGCCACCATTGGGACGTTCGGGACAGCACCACGTAATCTCATGCGCGGCCCGGGCTCACTGACCCTCGACATGGGGCTGATGAAGAACTTTCCCGTCGCGGAGAAGATGCGCCTCCAGTTCAGAGGGGAACTCTTCAACGCGTTCAATACGCCACGCTTCAACAGCCCGTATGCTTCACTCGCCGCTCCAGCCCGAATAGGTCGTATCGAAAGCGCGGCTGACCCGCGCATCGTGCAACTGGGGCTCAAGCTGTCTTTTTGACCGGCGCAGCGTGTTGATGCGGTTAGCACGGCGCGAGCTACCGCGCCGCCCTCGCCGTGCCCGGCAGGAAGTTCTCCATCACCCAGATCTGCGTCCGGTCGATCTCCTGCTGAATCGCCACCTGCTTGCCGTCCGGGCTGACATGGAACGATTGGCCGAACATCCCCAAAGCCGCCGACTCCCACTCGCCGCCGTCGAGCGGGATTCTCGCCAGACTGGCAGTGCTGTCGCCCATGCGCCGCCACAACGCTATCAGACCATTCCCATCGGCTAGCCACGAATGATCCCGGAACAGGTCACCTTCCTGCTTCCCACGGATCGTCCGCGTCAGCTTGCCCGTGGCCGCATCAAGCAGGCGGATCTCATAGTCCATCGAAAGCGACACGGTTTTCCCATCAGGCGACAACCGCACCTTGCGAATGATCTCGGCGTTCCCTTGCACCAAGTGGCGCTCCGCCCCGGTCGTCAGATCCTTCACCGCCAGGCTGACGTGATTCGGGCCGGTGAAGTAGAGCGTCTTCCCGTCGGCCGAAAACGCCGCTCGCCCGAAGTTCGGATGCACGCCGGACTCCGCCACCAGCCGGGTCTCCCCGCTCCGCGGATCCATGAGATAGAAACCGGTCCGCCCATCCTGCCCGCCTCCGAACACCAGGATCTCCTTTCCACCCGGTGTCCACGTGGCGAAATTGCCAATGATCTTCAGTTGCGGCGTTACTTCCGTTTCGACGCCAGTCGCCGTCTCCCGGATGGTCAGCCGCTGTCGCAGTTGGGCCCAGTACAGGAAGCGCTTTCCGTCCGGCGACCACTCGCCGCCGCTGCTCTCCACCCGCTGCGTGTTCACCCCAACCGGTGCTCCAGTCAATTTCACCCCATTCAGACCTGCCATCACCACGCGATTCCTCCGCTCCCGTTCCCCAAAAACGAAACCGCCCAATGGCGTGAATCCGTTACCCCGGACGCCCCCGGTCAGCCCGCTCTTCACCAGCACCGCTTCGCCACTCGACTTCCCATCGGCCACCGGCAGTAGCCAGAAAGAAGGCGACCCGCCCCGCTCGCTGAGAATCAGAACGTGCCGTCCTTCCGGCGTCCATGCCATCACTTTCTCCCGCGCGCTCTGCCCCGGCAAGGCCACCGGCGCCTCCGACCCTTCCGTACTCCCCACAAACACCCGGTCCTCGTTCGCGTAACTGAACCACCGGCCATCCGGCGAAAACGCGATTCCGTTGACCCAGCCCTGCATGCGGCTAACAAACTTCCCGTCGGCGACATTCATGAACAATAGACGCCCCTGTTGCCACTTTCCGTTCACCTGGAACTGCTCAAATACCGCGATCCGCTTCCCGTCCGGCAGCCAAGCCAGCGGCGAGGCAAACCCATCCACCGGCCGGTGAAGTGTCCGTTCGTTCTTCCCGTCCACATCCACGACGCGCACCTCATACACAAACTTCGTCCTGCTGTCGGCCCATTGATACGCAATGTGCTTCCCATCCGGAGAAAGCACCGTCTCTTCCACAGTCACCTTCTTTCGCGGCCAATCCCCCGCGTCGTTCACTCGCCGGTTCGTACCGTTTACGAGGTCGCGAATCGCCACATCCCCGCCGGAGGTCCAGTCGATGAAGCTCATCCACCGACCGTCTTTCGAGATAGTCCCTTTCGAGTTCAGAGCGTGGTCCCACAGAAGCCGCACGCTCATCGTCCGCGCCGCGCCCACCCCGCCCGCCAACGCGTCGAGCCGCGCCTGCGCCTGCCCTGCGATCTCCTTCTGATCCGCGAATCGCGCCAGAAGTTCCCTGTAAACGCGCGATGCATCGGCCGCGCCCAACTTCTCATAGCAGAGACCCAGCCGCAGGTGCGCCTTCGCCGCCACCACGCGGTTGGCCCCGGCCTCGGCGATCACTTTCTTGTAGGCCGCAATGGCGCCCTTCAGGTCGCCCTGCACCTCTTCCTTGTGTTGCGCCGCGCCAAGCGCGACATCCAGTTTGTCCCGCTGCGCATACGCGCCGCCGGCGACACTCGTCAAAAGAATCAGGTTCAGAATTGTTGTCCGCATATGCAGCCAGATTAACGGCCAACCCCCTGGCGAAGCTTCAAGATCAGTATCAGGTTTCGTCCAAATCACCGCCGTGCCCTTCACTGGTCGAACCGGTACCCCAGCCCCCGCACACTCACCAGATGCCGCGGCTTCGAGGCGTCGTCCTCAATCTTGTTCCGCAGGTTGTTGATGTGCGTATAGATCACGCGGTCCGACATCACGATCCCCGGGCCCCACACCGCGTACAGGATTTCGTCCAGGCTCAATACCGTCCCGGTTCGCTCCAGAAACACCTTCAGCATACGGAACTCTGTCGCCGTCAACCCTACTGCCTGCCCGCCGCGCATCAGCTCGCAGCGCTCGACATCCAGCGTGCAATTGCCGAATGAATTCGCTCCACCCCTCGCCGCTGGCGGCTGTGTCCGCCGCAGCACCGCCCGGATCCGAGACAGCAGCTCGCCCGCACTGAAAGGCTTGGTGATGTAATCGTCGGCGCCCAGGTCCAGGCCGAGAATCTTGTCGCTCTCCACCGAACGCGCCGTCAGCAGGATAATAGGGGTCTGGTTCCCCGCCCGCCGCAGTTCCCGGGTGACGTTCATGCCGTCTTTCCCTGGCAGCATCACGTCCAGCAGGATCAGCTCGAATTCTCCGCTCCGGGCGCGCGCCAGCCCGGTGATGCCGTCGCTCACGCACTCGGTCCGATACATTTCGCCCTCCAATTCGTCCTGCAAGGCAATCGCGATCGCCGGCTCGTCCTCTACAATCAGGATCCTGGTCATGATGCCGCCTTTAGATGAATGGTGAATACGCTGCCTTCCCCAGCGGCGCTCTCCACCGAAATCTCCCCGCCGTGGGCCAGCACAATCTGCCTTGTCAGCGCCAGACCCAGCCCGACGCCTTTGATTTGCCTCGACACCTCGCCGGGCCGTCGGTAGAACCGTTCAAAGATCTTCTCTCGCACCTCCGGCGGGATGCCCATCCCACGATCCTTCACCCGAATATCCACGCCCCCGTTTCGCGTCTCGGCCGACAGCCAGATAGTGTTGCACTCCGGCGAATACTTTGCCGCGTTATCCAGTAGATTGCGTACCGCCGCCCCCAGCGCTTCCGGATCGGCCATCACTCGCGGAAGGCCCGGTGCAATCGACGCCTCCACTCTTACCCGATCATGACGGAACGCTTCCGCCTGCCCGCCAAGCCACTCGCTCACCGCGACCGGTTGAAACCGGAAGTCGTACCGACCGGCTTCCAGCCGCGAGAAATCGAGCAGGTTCTCCACCATCCGCGTCAGCCGCGCCGACTCCCCAGCCAGCAGGTCATAATACTGCGCCCGCCTCTCTTCGCTCGTCACCTTCCCCCGGCGCAGCAGGTCAACAAGGTGCGTAATTGCATGCAGTGGCGAGCGGAACTCATGCGACACCGTCGCCACAAACTCCGACTTCATCGCGTTCACCGCCACCTGCTTGCGAATCACCTGCCACATCACTACCGACCCGCCAATCAAAACCAGGAGCAACCCCGAAAGCATGAACCGGTACCACTGCCGCCTTCCCTCGAATTCCGCCATCTCCCGCGGAGTACCCACAAACCAGCCCTCCACGCGCCAGCGCGGCTCATGACGTGACGAAGCGTAGGTTCTATGTTCGCCCCCGTTGGCACCCCCATTGGCAGAGGTAAGTATGAATCGGATCGACCTATCGGGTTCACTTCCCGCCAGGCGCTGCAGAGCTTCAGCGGCAGGAATAAGGATTGCACGCAAGCCATCGCGCCCTTCCTTCCACAACGCCCACCTGCCACCCTCTACCACCGCACCCGGACGCCGCGCGAAGGAATGCACGCTATCGGCAAACGCGAGTTTCGAATCGGCGATACTCTGCAGCTCCGCTGGGCGGCCGGCAAGCGCGAACATCTCCGTCCAGTAGAAGGAAAAAGTTGCTCGGGACAACTGCCATCGCTCTCGAAGCAGATCCTGCAACAGCGCCCTCGCCAGGCCCGCGTCTTTCCCGTAGCTGGCAACCTCCGCGCCTGCCAGAAGCTGAGATGGCAACTCCCCCAGCGGTTCGTCGGGCTCCCGCAGCATCTGTTTCCAACTCCTCGCAGCCTCGTCCATTCTTCCCAGCTTCCGCAGCACGCGAGCGGTGAGATGCAGGCTCCAGGCGCGGACCACCTTGTCAGTCGAAGCGAGGTTCCTGCGATACAGCTCCAGAGCTTCCTCCTGCCTGTTGTGCCGGATTTCCATCTCAAGACCGGCGGCCAGCTCGGCTGGCGATGTCCTACTCCCCGTAGCCGACAGTTCGCTATAAACCAGCCCATCCGGCGGTGCCCACTCCGCTGCCCTGTCATCCCGATAGAGAACGAAGGAACCCTCCGGCGCCCCCGCCGCCGCGACACGCAACGGCGAATCCAGAAGCGCGCGAATCCGGTCCAATTCCGCGTCGAGCGCGATCGTCTTCGCCGTAACGGCCTCCTGGAGCCGCTCCCGGGCATTTGCCACCGCCCGGCTCTTTTCGCTGTCCAGGGAACGGAATCCGAGAATCGCGAGGATCACCTCCGGCGCCAGCACCGACAGGGCAAACAGAATCACCAACCCGCGAGCATCGCGCATCGAGGACAATTCTAGTCCTTCCTTCTTCTCCATGCTCTACCGTCAGTTCAAGGGAAGTATAAGGTTAGTTCAAGAAAGCGGGGAGCCGGCGCAACTGGATGCGCAGGTTCTCCATGGCACTTGTGCTCCATCGTCGGTGGCGGCGCTACACACAGAGAGGTTCATCGTTTGCCGGGCAGGTACCTCGGCTTGCTGGAAACTACGCTCCTGCTTTCATCGCCAGCCGCGCCGCCGATTCCAGCCATGGGGGCTCCGTCACCGCGCGGTCCTTCCACGTCCAGTGAGCTACCTCGCCTGCGGGGAACATGAGGAGCATGCCGCCCTGGCGCAGCCATTGCAGGGCTTGGCGGATGGGCACAAGATTCTCCCGCTCCGCTTTCCCGAATGGATTGACGGCGATGACGACATCGGCGAGTGGATCAAACGCCTGGAGCAGCGAGTTGGCAATGATCTTCAGATTGGGCCGCGCGCGGTGCAGCAGCGCGTTCAGGAGCACACCGTCAAGAACGCCGGTGGGATGATTGGCCGCCACGATCGCGGCTCCGCTCGCCGGCAGCGGCGGCCCCGCATACGTGTGCGAAACGTTCCAACGCCGCAACAGGCCTTCCGCAAAGATAGGGTTTGGATGATCACCTTCGGTTGCCAGCACATCCTCCATCAAACTGGACGGAAAGAAGATGCGGTACTTCTTCGGGATTTCACGCATTCAGAAGATTAGAACGCAGCGAGGTTATCTTCCGGTGAATGCAGCGTGACTGTTTGTGACAGGGCAAGATAGAGACATGCAGAAGACCGACTTCCGTTTGTTCAGCCCTGTGCATTTTGTAATCCTCGCTCTCATCCTGGGAGTGGCGTTTGGCTTGACGAAGATCGTCCGCGCGCGGCCGGACGCGGCATGGCTGATACGC
>JACQZR010000118.1 GCA_016213775.1 Acidobacteriota bacterium | reverse complement strand
CGGTCGAAGGTTTGCTACGCGCTTCTTTCAGCTTCACCTCGCGGCTACGCCTTGCGTTTCGCTACGGTTGCCTGTCATCGGCTCCGGTTGGCTCCTTTCATCCAACAAGATTCTGCCCATGCTGGGCACACTGGGGCGGCCAATCCTGGCCGCGGCGGGCCTTTCCAGGCCAGCCTTTCGCCACCTTGAAGGTGGCGCAGGGAACGGCGATCTGGTTGGGGCCGATGCGCCGGATGTTGTCGCAATCGAAGAGAGTGCCTGTGAGGATGTAGACGGCGTCGGAGTGGGCGGCCACTTGCGGGACTGCGTTGGAGAGGTAGTACGATTCGCCGAGCGCTGCGGGGGACGAGGCCGGATCGCGGGCAGGGACAAGGTGACTCCTGTGGAAGCCCGATTTGCGGTAGTCGGCGTCGGTGCCAGAGTTGGGGAGTTCGGGGTCGCGGCGGAAGTGTCGACGTGGGGCGGAGGGCGCGTCGAGCATTTCGGGCGTCAGGGATGCCCCGAATCAGACTACCGCATGGCGGTTAGTTTGCTGTGGTTCAGCGTTTCTTCACGGTGACGCCGAGGCCTCCACCCTGCATGTAGAAGATGGTTTCGAGTTCAGGATTCCTCGAGACGGCCTGGACGTAATCCGTTGCGGAGTCGATGTTGTGGGCGAGGATGAGGCCTCCGGGGCGGACGAGTGGGAGGAGTTTGGTGAGGTAGTCGAGGTAGCCTTCCTTGTCGGCATCAATGAAGACAAGGTCGATGGGGCCTTTCAATTTGGTGACGTTGGCGTGGGCGTCACCTTCGATGATGGTGACGAGTTTGTCGACGCCTGCTTCCTTGAAGTGCCCGGCGGCCATGGTGGCGCGGCCGTGGTCGAGCTCGAAGGTAGTGAGGTGGCCACCGGTGGAACGCAGGGCGAGGCAAAGCCACAGGCCGGAGTACCCGGTGGAGGTGCCGACTTCGACGATGTTCTTCGCGCCGGCGGCTTCGGCGAGAAGCCGCAGGGCCATACCGTCGGAGACGGGGACGCTGAGGTAGTTGTTGTGGCTGGCGACGATGCCTTCCATCGTTGTGAGGATGCGCTTTTCGGCGTCGTTGCGAGCCTGGGGCTGGTTGGTAAGGACTGCGCCGCGCCTGCCCTTTCCGCCGGGTCTACCCGGAGGCTGAGCGGTGAGAGTGGCGGCCAGACTGAGAGCTAACAGGAGAAAGAAGGATTGCCGGTATGAAGTTCGCATACGCTATTGTGACGCGGTTTTCGCGGATTTCACCTTAAGAAATGTTATGGGGTGACGCGATATGCTGAAGTTGTGTCCGGGCTGCTCGAACAAGCCATACTTCGCGTGAAAGCGCTACCTGACCAGGAGCAGGATGCCATCGCTGCTCAGATCCTGGCGGTGCTGGACGATGAAGAGTCGTGGGATAACTTCCTGACACGGAATGCCGGCGAGATTCAGCGGTTGGCGGATGAGGCACTCGCGGAGCACCGGCGCGGAGAAACGCGGCCCCTGAGCGAATTGCTCGGCGAATGAAGTCCCTCACTACGCGCGGGTTTCCGCGGCGTATGCGGCGCTGCCGGACGAAGTGAGGACGCAGGCGCGCAAGAGCTATCGGTTCTTTCGGGAAAATCCCCACCACCCGAGTCTGCAATTCAAGAAGGTCGGCTTGACCGAGGGCATTTACTCAGCCCGCGTTGGCCTCGGCCATCGCGCCTTGGGGCGCCTGGACGGTGACACCATCATCTGGTTTTGGATTGGTGCGCACGATCCTTACGCGAAGCGGGTCTGAGTTACCCGGTCGCGACCGTTTTGGCGGATAATACTATCTCGTTGGGAAAATGGACGGCGGCTGCGCAGAAATGGGAAATGAGTTTTTTGGATTCTCAACAGACTCGTTCGAACAGTTTGTTCGGGCCTTGGCAATCCAAGTGTTCGGGCCAGGAGTAACCGCGTTTGGGAACGGCAGAGATGGCGGAAGGGAGGCCACCTTCGCAGGGCGTGTTCCACACCCGTATCCACCGACCGAGTGCTGGGACGGCTACGGGGTAATACAGGCCAAGTGCAAGGAAAAGCCGGAGACCACTGAAAAGGACCAGGCTTGGGCGCTTGAGCAGTTGGAGAAGGAACTGAAGCGTTTCGTTGCCGATTCGGCGCGGAGTCCAAAGCCAGAGTATTACGTTTTCGTTGTGAATGTAGAGCTGAGTTCGGTGCCGCGCGGGGGCAAGGACCAAGCTAAAACCCTCGTTGAGCGCTACTACGGCGAACTGGGAATGAAAGACCACACCATCTGGGATGGCAATCAACTGCGTGCGTTCGTGGATCGTTATGGGGAGCTAAGAACGCGTTTTCGGGCTCACCTGACGACCGGCGATCTGATTGCGGCGCTCATCCCCCAGAAGCCAGATGCAGTGCGCATTCTCCGAGGGTTTTTGGATCGGGAACTTCGTGGCGATGCTGCCGCGCGGCTCGACCAGGCTGGAAAGCGGACCGATGAGCAGTTGCAGTTGGCGCGTTTGTTTGTGGATCTGCCAGCGTCCGCGAAACCCAGTTTGATGCCACCGGAAGAGAAGGACGATGAATCCACTTTGCTGCCCGGAGTCTTGGATGAGATGCTTCGTTGCGGCTCCTGCCGGTTGGATGCGCAGGCATTGTATGACCAGGAAGAGCGCGCCGCAAAAGGAGAATGTGAGTTTAACTCCCGTTTTGTGCTGATTGGTGGTCCCGGGTCGGGTAAATCGACGCTTGGTCAGTTTCTTTGCCAAATTCACAGGGCAGCCTTGCTGCGCCGTGCCCCACCACATTTGCTGGAGCAGGCAGCAAGAACGATCATGGACGAGACGGAGAGGGCGTGTGCAACTCTCGGCTTGTCGTGGCCAGCCACACCCCGGTATCCCTTCCGTGTGGAACTGAATCGTTTCGCCAGTTGGATTCGTGATGGTGAGCAGAACGGACAAAAGACGTTAGCCGAGTACTTGCTGGTGCAGTTGAAAGGCGCGTATCAATTGGCGTACGAAGATTTATTGGAGTGGCTCGCAACGTATCCCTGGCTGCTGGTTCTGGATGGTTTGGATGAAGTGCCTGCCAGCAGCAACAGGCATGAGATGATGACCGCGATAGAGCGGTTCTTGTCCGAGGCGCGGGCCGCTGTCGCGGATCTGTTCGTTGTAGCGACCAGCCGCGCGGAGGGGTACGGCCGGGAGTTTCTCAATGCCCTTACCGCCTCGCGATTCGTTCTGCCTCTTGCCAGGCGACGCGCGCTCCAATACGTGGAGAAGTACGCCTTGACCCGGTTTGGCAAGGATGACCGCCGGTCTACAGAAATCGTTGAGAAGGTACGCGGGCTCGCGGGCGCGGAGATTACTGCAGCGCTGATGACGTCTCCGCTGCAGGTGACTTTCATGGTCACGGTTGTCGCGGCACAAGGTGACCCTGGAGAAAATCGCTGGCAGTTGATGGATAGTTACTACCGGACTATCTACGAGCGCGAATGTCAAAAGGCCGTAGCTCCTTACAATAGTGTTCTCAACTCACAGCGGTTGCTGATTAACCGGTTGCACCACGATGTGGGGTTTTGGCTGCAATGGCGCGGTGAGTCGACTCGCGGCTCCGGTGTGAGCCTGTCTCTTGACGTGTTTGCCCAATTGGTGGACCGGTATTTGATGGACGCCGGGCATGAAGGTTCACGCAAAGAGGAACTCAAGAGGGACATTCTGCATGTCGCCAGCCAGCGGCTGATCTTCCTTACCAGCCGCATCGCAGGCGAGTTGTCCTTTGAGGTTCGGTCGTTGCAGGAGTACGCCGCTGCGGAGTGCCTCATGTCACGTTCTGGGTCAGTAAAGCTTCGGTTGGATGCGATCGCAGCCTCGCCGTACTGGCGCAATGTGTTCCTGTTCGCTGCAAGCAAGTGCTTTGTGGATTCGAGCGCAAGCGCGCATCAAGACACGATTCGCCTTGTGTGCCACGACTTGAACATCAGCAAAGATGAGTTGCTGCAAGTCACGAAGGCCGGATCTGATTTAGCATTGGATATTCTCCGGAGCCGGGCTACTGCACAGAATCCGAAGCAGGAGCGCCTCCTTGCGGAGATCGCACTGCACTTGATCGAGGAGCCGGATCGAGAACGTCAAGCTGTTGCCACGGACGTTCGCCTCGCGGCTGTCTGCTCGCCATCGGTGGAAGCAATCTTTCAGAATCGATTGCGATCGTCTCTTGGCAGGAACGAGGTGGCCAGGACGTTGGGTGCGTGGCAATTGCTGGCTCGGCTGGTCGACAGCGGCGAAGACTGGGCCGAAGTGCTAAGGC
The DNA here is from genome assembly GCA_016213775.1 of Acidobacteriota bacterium. Classification (GTDB taxonomy): domain Bacteria; phylum Acidobacteriota; class Terriglobia; order Bryobacterales; family Bryobacteraceae; genus CADEFT01. Next base: position 36,391 of record JACQZR010000118.1, on the reverse strand, counting down.
AGCGATACTGGCCAGCGAGTGTCGACCAGCAATTGGAGATTGCGAATGTGGTTGATAATTGGATGACTTGGATTGTGGGTGACCTTCGGAGGAACGTCTGGCGATTGCCACCGGAGAAGGCGATTGGGGTGGTGTGGTGGAAGACCGGCCTTGTGCACGAAACGGGGGATGACCAATTGCACATCCGCGTAACCGTTCGGACTTCCGTGGAAGGTTTTACAGTTGGGTTCCGGCCTGCCTTTGCGCCAAAGCGTGAGCCAGTCTATGCGGTGAGCGCCCTTGCGTCAGTGGCGGACTATCACCCCGGGTGGCAGGTTCTCAGGCGGGTGAACGATTTTCTTGCGGATCCCTGCGCGCGTGTGCTCGCCGAGATTTTCGAGGAGTGTTTGGGGCATCCGTTTCCAGATACCAAGCTACTGGAATGGCTTCCCTGGCCCATGGCAAATTGCATCGAACGGGCGCGTTCTATATCCGGACTGCGAGGGGTTGTCGATGAGTTGCGTTCGGGTCAGCTTGGCGACGCTGCCGACTGGAAGGCGGCGGAGGAGCGGCTTAGCATCGGAGAGATTCCAGTGGAAAGCTTGGCGGACTTGATGGGAACCATCGAATCGGACGGTGCGCATTCAATCGGGTTTCCGTATGTCAGTTCATCCGGCGTACACATGAGAGAGTACTTGCCGTTTGAACTAACGGAGTTTGCGAATGCAATCCGATGCATCAAGTCGACCCAGGCCAGAAGGCGGTTGCTCTGGATTCTGTCTCAGGCTTCGTCCAGGACCGGTGGGGTTTGCGCCGTGCTGGGCGCCAAGGAGATTGGGGAAATCTGGACGTCTGGCGACCAATGGGACCCATTGGGTTGCGGATTCCCGAAGGAGGAGTCCGATAACGAAGTGTGGATTGACTTGTTTGATCGAATTGGGCGTGAGTCTACACGGGATTCATATCATGAGTCGAGTGGCACAGGCGGGAAATGGTGCTCCGTTTTCGAAAGAGCCTTTCGAAACGACTTACGACGCGTGGGCCTGCTCCGACTCATGGGATGGTACGCTTCATCCGGCGTCCCCGTGGACGTCATCCCTTCGGATCTCCTGGCGCCAATTCGATTTGCCAAACCGGCATTCCGACTGGCGGCTATTCTTGTGCGACTATCCCAGGGGACTCTAGGTGAAGTCGAGGCAGTACAACTTGCCGATGCGTGCATCGAACTGCTCAATCCCGAAGCGGAGGAGGATGCTTTCGACCAGGTGATCAGGACTTCCATGGCCCACATTGTGCGAGTCCCCGCTATTGCCGCGTTCGTGCTGCGTATTCGAAACGCGCCATTAGGGATTAGTCTCCAGGCAGCCCAATGTGACCGTGTCTTGCGGCGTCTCGCCAAAGAACGCTCCAGCGAGATTTACCCTGAAGACCTGACTCCTCTCGGCTTGCCGATCGTCGAGGATCCTGTGACTGGCTAGACCGCTATACCTTCACCTTGTCATAGTCGATGGGGTCGTTGACGAGGTGATACTCCGGCTCGCCGGTCTTCGGTAGATAGTACGTCTTCAGCGGCGTCCGTTCGAAATCGGATAGCTTCCGTGGCACCGGTTTGCCGTCGACCCACTCGTAGATCGGCACTTCCCAGGGGTTGAACGTATCGAGAAGGCCGCGCTCCTTGGCGATGCGGAAGAGGTTGACCGCGCCGGGCTCGTGACCGCCGAGATACATGCCGATCATGTCGAGGCGGAGTTTGTTCTTGCCGAACATGACAAGGTTGGTGAGATAGTCGTTGCCGGTGCCGAAGCCGTCGCCGTCGCGGCCGTAGATACCTTCAATCACGGCCAGTCCGGTCTTGAGGGTTTGCGCGTTGTCGCAGGTTTTGTGGGCCCAGATTTCCTGATGCATCGGACCCAGATTATGCGTACTGTCGTAGCGTGCGTAACCGAGTTTGACGTGGTTGGCGAAGTATCGCTTGATACGCGGCTCGGCTTCGCGATGGATGTTGGGCTGCATCCATTCGGGCGCGCCGGTGACCATCTGCCAGCCGGGACAGAATCGCACATAGGGCTTCACGACGAGGCCTTGTTCGTTCTTAGTGGAGAGCGTCATGCACATGCCATGGGCTTTCCACTTGGCGACGTTGAGCAGCCACGTATCGGGCTCGTTCACCGGAGCATAGTGCGGGATCCGGGTGTAGACCACGGGATCGGGCACCTTGGTCCAGGTCATCTCGTAGCCTTCCTGGAAATTGCGCACGCGGCGTTCGGGCTCGTTCACTTCCACGCCGTGACGGTCGTTGATGTCGGCGAGGCCACGGTAGTTCCAGCTATGAAAAGTGTTGGCTTCGAGGAAATAGAATTTCTTGAGACCGATCTCTTTGAGGCCGATGATGATGCCTTCATAGAATTGCGGATCGGTGCCGGTGCCCCAGTTCTCGACATGGGGGCGCCTATTGCGCACGCTGGTGAAGTTGGGCTTGAGAATGACGCGATGGGAGATGGGAATGCCGGGGCCGTCTGTTGGGACGAAAACGTCGCGCGCGAAATTGATACCTTCTTTCAGCTTCGCGGCTTCGTCCATCTTGTGCGGCACGCGCGTGCGTTTGATGAAAATGGCTTTCGGATTGGCCTCCACGAACGGGTGGACAGAGAAGTGCGATTGCGGCGTGCGAGAGGGCGCTCCCACCAAATGAAACGGCGCGAGCGCGCTGGCCGCGAGGAAGTGGCGTCGGTGCATCCCCATGGGAGCATTGTACCGGAATCCTAGGTGGTGAATCGGACAGTGGCAACGCGGGCGAGCCGTGGGAGGTAGATCTCCGAGGTGCTGCCGCGCTTGTTGATCTTCAGCGGCTCGGGGGCGGAACCGGGACGGAGCAGCATCGCCTTGGAGTAGATGCCCTGCACTCGCGCCTGTACTTCGGCATCCACTGGCGAGCCGTAATTGATGACGTGCAGCAGTGCGCCACCGGGCGCTTCAGTGGCGATGGGTATTGCGGACAGCGCGTTCCACAGCCGCGCGGCGCGGCGTTTGTGAGTGATGATGTCGATGACGTCGAGAGAGAATTCGCTCGGGTCGCCAACCACTTCGTTGTAGACGTAGACCTGACCTTTGCCGAGCGAGTAGACTGTGCGGTCCTCGTCTTTGCGCACCAGCTTCCATGCGGGATCGGGTTTGCTGTCGAGCACCACCGTGGATCCGGCGCGGGCATGATCGAAGACGGCCGGCGGAACCTTTTTGAGTGAGACCGCGACGAGAGCCAGTATGGAAGGCGACGGTCTGGGTGGTGCGCCAACCAGCCAGGGAGACGCCCCGCGGCGGTACATCAGTTTCGCGATCTCCTCAGTGGCATCGCCTTCTTCCACCAGCATGGTGATCATGGGTAGCGGTTTGAGACCAAACAAGGCTTCATTGGCCTCGAGCCAACGGGCGGATGTGACGAGCGACTTCCACGCATCGAGCGCCTTGGGGTCGCCGGCACGGAGCGCGTCGCGATAGCGCTGGTCAAAGGTGAGTGCGAAGTTTGCGCCGTTGACGCGTGCTTCAATGAGCGCCACCTCGACGCTTTCGAACGGAACCACGGTGCCGGGCTCTTTCGGCGGATCCTGCGTGAGCAGCAGATTCCGTTGGCCGCGCGCGCGGTGATACTGGATAGCGTAGCCATTGGCGTCGATCCAAGGTTCGCGGCTGGCGCTGGCGCTTTCGTCATCACGGCCGCGAGTGGCGCGGGTGATGCCGGGCCAGAACGCTTCCTTGATGCCATCGACTGAGGCGGCGACGCGAGTGGGGTTCAGGTCCCGGAAGAGAGCTTCCGGCCGTGGTTCGTTCTCGGGCCAGCGGAGGATGAGGTCCATCGGGAGACCTTACGGGTAGAAGTATAAAACATCCGGGCGGACACCGAAGCGGATCTCGGCACAGGGACCACAAGCCATCTGATAACCACCCGCTTCCTGGAGCACGATGCGCGGGATGGTGACAGGATGGTCAGGCTGATGGTAGGCCGAGAGCGCCATGCGCGGATGGTCCTTCTTGAGAGTCGCCATGGCGCCGTGAAGGGCATTCGGCTCGGCGCCTTCGATGTCCATCTTGATGAACGTTACCTTGTCGATCTTCAACTCGGCAACGAGTTTGTCGATAGTGGTGAGCGGGACCTTCTCCACCTTGCCCCATCCTTCTTTATTGATGACGAAGCTGTCGGCGGCGGAGTTGGACGGGTCGATGTGCATTTCGAGAAAGTCGTCTTTGTCCCAAACGCCTTTTGGATAAACGATGACACGGCCGGCCGCTATCTCTTCAGCGAAGTTGCGGCGCAGGGTTTCCACGTTCTCGGGCGCGGGTTCGATGGCGACGACGAGTTTGGCTCCGGCTTTCAATGCCGCCCGAGTATAGACGCCGACGTTGGCGCCGCAATCTAGGACGACGTCGCCGGCCTTGACACCGTGGCCGTCCCAACCGTAAATGTCACGGGCCTGTTCGGCGAGATTGAACGGGAGAACCCATTTGCTGCCTTTGGGAATCCAATATTTGCCGTCGGGGGTGTCGTAGAGCTCAAAGCCCTTTGGATCAGTCTCGAGCAGGTTGCTGGCCGCAAGGATCTGATCCTTCTTAGCTATCTGGTCATGGAGTTCCTGAGGGCTCTTGAGTGCGTTCTCGCGAGGGCAATTGTTGTTGCGGCCGAGCAGCACCCAGAGATTGATCCGGGCTGAAACCGGCATGTAGTACGCACCGGCGGAGCAGAGCACTACCGCCAATAGAATTTTTTTCATTTTCGCTAGCCGTGCCCGAGGTACATCAGCCAGCCGAGGCCGAACATCACTGCCACGAAGTAACCGAAGGAGCGCAGGCCGTACATAAGGCGCTCGCGATCGGACTTCTTGGTGACGATACCGAGCACCACGGAGGTGAACAAGGCAAACAGGAGAGCGGCTTCGAAGTGAGAGAGAGTGACCTTGGGCATGTTAGTCCTTTCTCTTGGAGACGATGTCGTAGGCGTCGACCATGGCGAGGATGTTCATCAGGCCGGCGGCGACGAGAAATTTGGTGCCATAGTCGTGGACGTGTCCGGCGATTTCCGGCTGCGCGTAGCCGAGCCAGGTGGTGAGCAGATAGAGGATGCCGCTCATCAGGTCGCAGAGGAACCCGCCCCAGTAGATAACGGTGGTGAGCAGGTCAGCGGACATGGGCTGGAAGATGGCTCCGCGCATCATCAGACCGAAGAGGAAGGTCAGGGTAATGGTGGATGCCAGGATGATGCCGCGGCCGGTTCTCTTGAGATAGAAATGACCGCCGCCGGGGAGGATCCAGGCGATCAGCACCACTGGAGCCCAGGCGGAGATGGGCGCAGAGGGTTCTGCAACGGGGGTAGGCGCGGGCGCCTCGCTTTGCTCGCTCATAGCTGAATACCCTAGTGTAGCAGGCGTGTGGGAGGGCGTCAGCGGATGATGGGGACGCGCGGGGCGGCCGTAACGCGCAGTTCTCCGCTGATACGCGGATCGTCAAAGATCTCGATAGCACGTTTGTAGGCATGGAAGCCGGAACGCAGGTAGAATTCCACGGCTTTCGGGGAATCGAGTGTGCAGGTGTGCAAGAAGAAGCGCGCGGGCTTGTAGGAGAACGCCCGTTCGATGGCGAAGTTCATCAGGAACCGGCCGGCGCCCTTGCCGATCATCCGCGGGGCGAGACCGAAGAACTGGAGTTCCAGGTCCGGCATTTCGCGGCGATCGAGTTCGAGCAGCCCCGCTGGTTCACACTCGTGCATGAGATAGAAGATCTCCACGAGTGGATGAGTGAGGATTGCGCGCAGTCCGTCATCGGTGAGGCGGAGGCGGCTGCACCAGAGCCAGTCCTCGCCGACTGCTCGGAAGAGGCGCCGGTATTCATCCAGATCGGGGTCGCGCACGAGTTGAATGCTGCAGCCTTCCGCAGGAGCGGGACGTAGCGGCGGTGGTTCCCGCATCTCCAGATAGGTGACCGCGGCCACCAGTTTCCCGCCAGGAACGTCCTCAAACCCCGCGGTCATTCGAGCGGCATCCTGTCGCTGGCGTAGCAGTCCGGCGCAATCGGGCAGCCGGCGCATTTCGGCTTGCGCGCCACGCAGATGTTGCGGCCGAAGTGGATCAACTGGTGGGAAAACGAAATCCAGCGATCCTGTTTTAAGAGCTTTGTGAGGTCGCGTTCGATTTTGACAGGGTCCTGCTCGCGGGTGAGGTCGAGACGGCCGGCGATGCGCTGCACGTGAGTGTCCACAACTACGCCGCTGGCGATGCCGAACGCTGTGCCGAGGACGACGTTGGCTGTCTTGCGCGCCGCGCCTGGAATGGCGAGCATCTCGTCCATTGTTTTTGGAACCTCGCCGTTGTACTTTTCCAGAACCGTGCGCGCGGCGCCGATGATGGACTTCGCTTTGTTGTTGAAGAAGCCCGTGGAGCGGATGTCCTGCGCGAGCTCGTCCTGGGGGACGGCGGCGAAATCGCGGATGGTTGGGTATTTACGGAACAGGCCGGGGGTCACCTTGTTGACACGCTCGTCGGTGCATTGGGCCGAAAGGATGGTGGCGACGAGTAATTGCCAGGCGTCGTTGTGGTGGAGCGCGCAGGTGACGTTCGGGTAAAAAACGTCAAGCGAGTCGAGAATGCGCTTGAGACGGGCCTGGCGTTCGGCTGCGGTTTTCGGTTTGGCTTTGTTTTTCGGGGCTGGCAATGCCCTAAAATAACACATTGCGTGAGAAGCTCCTGTTAATGATTTTGGGGGCTGCCGCCTTTGGCGCGGCAGTGGGCGCGGGCTTCTATCTGGACGATCTTTCCTTATGGAGTGACCCGGCGGTGGCATCGCCGGGCGGATGGCTGGAGTGCTTCCACTGGCGGCAGACACGCCCGCTGACGTGGCTGAGTTTTTGGGCGAATTATCAAGCGGCGGGGGAGAGCGCGTCGTTTCATCTGGTGAACCTGCTGCTGCACTTGGCTTGTATATGGATGGCGCACCGGGCACTCGCGCGGGTGCTTCCGGCGCAGGCTGCTCTAATCGCGGCGGGTCTGTTTGCGATTCACCCGATTCAAACAGAGGCAGTGGTTTATGTTTTTGCGCGCGCGACGCTGCTGATGACGCTGTTTTGCCTGCTGGCCTTGGATTGGTGGTGGAGCGGGCGGCGGTGGGCGTCGGTTGCGGCTTTCGCGCTGGCACTGGCGGCGAAGGAGGAGTGCGTGGCGCTGCCGGTGTTTCTGCTGTGGTGGCACTGGCGGGGACGGCGTGAGGTGGCGGATCGCCGGCCACTGGCAGCTATGTTCGGGTTATCGTTGCTGGCGGGCGCACGCGTGTATTGGGTTTCCGCGATCACTGCCGGATCGGGCGCAGGTGTGCAGTCGGGAGTGTCGCCGGTGGACTACTTTCTTGCACAGGGGATGGCATTGTGGCGGTACGCGCGGCTGATCGCGATCCCGTATGGTTTCACGATCGAATCACCGGTAACGGCGCAGCCAATGTGGCTTGGTGTGTTGGGATGGGTTGCCATTGCAGCGCTGGCGTGGATGAGCCTGCGGCGGGCGGGCGGCTTCTGGATCATCGGGGCGCTGATCCTGATTGCACCAAGTTCCAGCATTCTCCCCGCACAGGACTTAGCCGCGGACCGTCGCGTCTACCTGCCACTGTTGGCAGCGGGCGCGGCGATAGGGTTGTGGCTGATGGCGAAACCGCGATGGGTGGTAGTGACGCTTGCCGCCGGGCTGACGCTGCTTTCCGTGCGGCAAACACTGGTTTGGGGGAATGGCGAATCGCTGTGGAGAGAAGCCGTGCGGCTTGCTCCTGACAAGATGCGTCCGCGGCTGCAGCTCGCCCGGCAACTCCCCGCTGCGCAGGCGCTTGCCGTGCTCAACGAAGCGCAAAAGATCGCCCCGGACGATGCAGCCGTGGCATCCGAGCAAGGGAGAGTGCTGCTACAGGCAGAGAATACGGGTGGTGCGTTAGCGGCTTTTGGCCGCGCGCTGGCACTGCGGCCGGAGGATGCGCTCGCAATGAACAATCGCGGGGTTGCCCTGATGCGGCTCGGCCAGCGCGAGGTTGCGGTCGCGGATTTTCGGCGGGCGCTGCAACGCCAGCCTTGCCTGTTTGACGCGCACTACAATTTGCGGAATCTTGGAGAGAGGAGCGCAGTCCCGGGGAATTGCCGGTTCACCATGCGGCAGCGGGAAATGCTCGGCCTGCAATGAGTATCTACACACTCAAGACGCAGATGTGGACTCCGACGTCGGTGCAGGAGACTTTCCGCGTCTTTGAAGATCCTGCGAATCTGGCCAGGATCACTCCGCCCTGGGTGAGGTTCAAGATGCTGACCGCGGAACCACGGATGCGCCTTGACGCCGTCTTCGATTACGAATACCGGTGGAACGGCCTGCCGATGCGGTGGCGTTCGCTCATCACCGATTATGAGCCCCCGTTTCTGTTCGTGGATTTGATGGTCAAGGGGCCGTACCGGTTCTGGCGTCACAAACATACGTTTCATCCAACGGAACAAGGCACGCTCGTAACGGATGAAGTGGATTACACGTTGCCGATGGGCTGGATTGGGCGGATGGCACACAGGGTCAGCATCGCGACGCAGTTGAAGGATGTTTTCCGCTACCGGCAGATGACGTTGAACGAATGGCTGGCCGGCGGCAATGCGAAATGGACGGAGCCGTCGATTACTGAGAAAGGACTTCGAACTCTGGTTTCAGAAATTGCCAATCAGGAAACTCATAAGCGCGCAATTTTGTAGCCGCCTCGGCCTTGATGTCGCGCGCTTCGAAACCGGCGAGGGCTGGTAGCTTGACGGTGAACTCGGTGATCGGGTCGGACCCGGAAGCAGCATTGGCGACACGCAGAACGACGTTGAGATTGAGATCGGGAAGGTCGGCGGCGGAGTGGTTCACCACAACCATGTGCACTTCGAGCTTCTTTTTGGCGTTCTCGGTAACTCGAAGGCCGCTGACTTCGATGTGCTTAGCGAACGGCGATGATCCCATTCCTTTGGCGGGCTCAGGGGTTGGTATGGCGGAAGTGGCAGCCAGCGACTGGGGCTTGTCCATCAACCGGATGCCCGCCCACATGGCGGCGATCAGAACAAGCGCCACCAGAGCAACCACGATCCAGGCAGGCATGCCTTCCTTAATGGGCGGCAGATTCGCGGGCGCGGCGTAATGCGGCGCAGGTGTTTCCCAACCTTGGACGCGTGATGGCGCTTCGGGTGGCGGAGGTGCAACGGGCCCAGCCTGTACGGGCGGAGGCGGCGGCGGTTGTGTTACAGCAGGCGGCGTGTAGGATTGTGGCGGGGCGTAGGCCTGCGGAGGCGCGTAGGTCCTGGGCGGGGCGTAGCCTTGCGGCGGCGCCGGCGGCTGTGGCGTCGCGGCAACCGGCGCGGGTGCCTGCACTACCGGAGGAGGCGGGGGAGCGGCCATCTTGGCGCAACGCGGGCAGTCGACTTCTGAGGGCGGCACTTCCGCTCCGCACTTTGGACAGATCCAGCTAAACATGTCTTGCTAATATCTTGACACATGCGGTTTGTTCAGAAAGCCGAAGGCGCTCCGCGGGCCGTGGCGGTGCTTTCCGGAGCGTTCCATCCGCCGACCCTCGCGCATCTTGCGTTGGCTGAAGCGGCTCTGAATGCGGGCGCGGCGGACGAGGTTCTGCTCGTGTTGCCGGTACGATTCCCGCATAAGCTGTATGGGGATATCGGCCTGGATCAGCGCGTGGAAATGCTGCGTGCGGCGACGGCGGCTAAACCGGCACATTCGATCGGAATCTCCGAGGGAGGGCTGTTTCTGGAGATCGCGCGGGAATGCCGGGAGTGCTACGGGGAAGACGTCCGGGTTCGATTCGTCTGCGGGCGCGATGCGGCGGAACGGATCATCGGGTGGGATTACACGGGCGCCCCGTCCATTGAGGAGCAGTTGCGGGAGTACGAGTTGCTGGTGGCCGCGCGCGGCGGGGCATTGGCGGCACCGGAGCATCTTGCTCATGCCATCGAGCCACTGGCGTTAGAGGGCGATTGGGAGGAAGTGTCTTCCACTGAGGTGAGGGAGCGGTTGGCACGACAGGCCGAGTGGCGGCACCTGGTGCCGGAAGAGATCCATCACCTGGTGGAGCAGTGGTACTGACGCTGTACAGTGGGCGGCTAAACAAGAGAGGACAGAAGCCGCGAAGAAGCAACAGAGCGCATCCACCGGCCGAATTCCCTTTGTACCTCACCGGCGAAGCAATCTGATGGCGTGAGGCGCCGTGCGTTCCAGCCGGTACGAAAAGAGCTTCCAGCGAAATCTTCCGCGCGGCGGCCTGGGCGGCCAGCTTATCCAACATTAGTTCCTCATTGAAGTGGATCTCGTGTACGAGGAAGTCATCCGGAGTCAGGATGTCGAGGTCATACGGCTTCGTCGCTTGCGGCGGGAAATGTTTCACGTTGTGCGTAATGATAGCGTGCGCGCGGCAACGCACCGCAGTCGCAAGGACGTGGCGATCCTTTGGGTCATTCGTCATTGCGCCACGAGACTTTCGTAGCCGGCAACGTTGGCATCTTCGAAGGCGGATTCCATGGCGACGATCCGCCGGTGGGCTTGCGCGGGCGTGTACCCCATCCGTTCCAGTGTGGACCGAAGCTCGCGCAGAATGTCGCGGGACCACTTCGGAACGTAAAACGCGGGCTCCTCGGCGAGGCGCAGCAGCGTGTCGCACAGCGGCATCGGTGCGAGCACGCAGGTGTCGAGGACCGCGATGTACTGGTTACTCTGTCCGATCATCCGGCGGCTCCAGATCGTAGAGACCATCCTCGGCTTCGGCCCGAGTCAGGTCATCGAGGATCTTGCGCCGGTTGGAATCCCGTTTGGCTTTGTACGCCAGCAGGTCGCGCACATATATGCGGCGGTGCGTCCCGACCATGTGATGTGGGATGTCGCCGCTCTCCAGGAGTTTGATCAGGAACTGGCGCGAGACGCCAAGCATCCGCGCGCTCTCCACCGTAGTGAGTTGCGCGTCGTTTTGGATGATGGCGACGGACTGGCCCTCGCACAGATCCGCGATCAGTTTGACGAGGAACTCGTAGAGTGAGAGTGGAAGGTTCTGCGTCTTGCCATCCGGGCCTACCAGCTTGGCGCGGCTTCTCTGGATCTTCTGGTAGAGTTCCAGCACCTGTTTCTGGTCTGCATCCGAGATCGCCAGCGGAACTTCGGCCTCTTGCTTACGAAGCATGGTCGCCCTCCCAAAGCCCATTATATGCTTTATCTGACTTAAACGCCGCATCTGCCCAGATCCGGGCGAGGGCTATTCCTGGTGATTGGCTTCCAGGAAGGCGCGAAGACGGTGGGACCGGCTGGGGTGGCGGAGCTTGCGCAGGGCTTTGGCTTCGATCTGGCGGATGCGTTCGCGGGTGACGGCGAAGTGCTGGCCAACCTCTTCCAAAGTGTGCTCACTACCGTCCTGGAGGCCGAAGCGCATCTTGATGGTTTTCTCTTCGCGCGGGCTGAGCGTGGACACACGCGTCGCGGCGCCTGGACTTGGAGGTTCGTCGATTGAAGCGAGAATATTCGATACGTCCCAGGAATGTTCTTAATTTTGGCCCATTTCGTGCTTCATCACAAGCAATCCCGGACCCGGGCTTCGGTCGTCTGTGAAACAAAGTATTTGACCCGAGTTGGCACTCCTTTCAATCCTGGCAGCGAGGTTCACATGCGGTCCGAGAGCGGTAAACTGGTGGCGAAAGTCAGTGCCAACATTGCCGGCCAGAGCTTCTCCTGTGTGCATGCTGCACCTCAGTTTGTTGAACTCGTCGTCCATCTTGACCGCCGCGCAAACGGCGTTCTTAGCATCCTCTTTTCCTTCGTCGCCGTGGTTCTGGGGAACGAACAGTGCCATGACACCGTCACCAATGAACTTATCCAGAACGACAGAATGCTCGAAGATCGACCGTGCTGCAGCTTCGGCTCCCCATCATGGACGCATTTCGAACTCTCGCAGCGTAAGGACGCTCCTGATCGAGCCGAAGCAAATGCTTCTCGTGAATACGATTGCATTCAAAAGCGGGGGAACAGGATCGCCACGACCGACGGCAGCTCAGAGACTCCATACACGCACGAGTGTGTCCGCAATTGGATCGGCTGTGCATCAACGCCGTGTTGCCCTCTTTCAATTCGATGAGAGCCAGTGCTGATAGGCCTTTTCATTAAACGGACGGCCGAGGAAATCCTGCACTAGTTTCCCCGAAGGTTCTGTCCCGCCTTTTTCCAGAATCTTCCGCCGTAACTCGCCCGCAATCTTAGGCGATAACAGGTCATTAGGATCGAAACGGGTAAAGAGGTCCTTGGCGATCATAAGTGACCAGAGATAAGTGTAGTACGTCGCCGCGTAGGAGCGTGCCCCAACGTGAGTGACCGTTTCTTCCATATGGCTGCCTTCGACAAACGGCAGGCCAAGGCGCTGAAAGTGCGTGCGAAAGACTTCTTTCGCGTCCGTTCTCGGTTCAGTGTCATCGTGCATATCAAGCATGGCCCAGGAGAGCGCAAGGGTGCGACGAGCCTCGATACCCTTGCCGAACTGTCCAGCGAGCACCAGCTTTTTCGCGAGGGAAAGCGGCATTGGTTGCCCAGTCTTGTAGTGCCGGGTGAATCGCACGAGCACTTCCGGATTGCGCAGCCATTCTTCCAACAACTGCGAAGGCGCCTCATCGAAATCCCGTGCCACACCCGTGTCTGCTCCTGCCCATCGTTGCTTCCCGGAAAAAATCGAATGGAGCAAGTGGCCAAACTCATGAAAGAACATTTCCGCTTGCGATCGATCCATGAGCGCGGATCCGTCCGCCGGATTCGGGAAATTGCAGAGCAGTACAACTTCAGGAAGTTGCCGTCCCAAAACACCTGCACGCAAGCTGCTGCTTTGGAAGCCCGCGAATTTGTTCGGCCGAGAATGCATGTCCAAATAGAACCGGCCAATGACTCGCCCGCCATCTTTCACTTCGTAGGCCTCGACAGATGGATGCCATCGTGTAAGGTTCTCCAGAGGGACGAACTCTATGCCGAATAAGGTAGCCGCCGTACCGAGCACGGACAGCTTTACTATGCTGTACTCGAAGTACTCTCTCGAGCCTTCGATTTCGGCACCGAACGTCGCTTCGCGGGCAATTCTCTGATAGTACGATACGTCTTCACCTGCGAGCGGCTTCCCTTGCGAGTCCTCGATCGCCTTGAATTTGACCAGTTCGGCCAGCTCGCGCCGAGCCGCGTCTTCGGATGCCCGCTCCAAAGCTTGCAGAAATTGCCGATGACGTTCCACGGTCAAGACCATACGAGAATCGGCCGCATAGGCCGCAAAGTTCGGGAAGCCACAAATCTTCGCGAGTTGGTGACGCATCCGAATTAGATCAGCGACGACGCGTTCGTTTTCCGGATGGCCGCGATTCCAGCGCATCAGTGCCGCTTGCCGCCGTACTTCCGGGTTTCGTGCACGCGCGAGGAGTACCTGGAGATCCATTGTGTCGTTCGTAACGTGGATCGTGCCCTCCGCATCGGCCGAATGTCGCTTTAGAAAGTCCGCCGGCACGCCGTCGAGGTCTGATACCTTGAGGGAGAAGGTGCGGTGATTTGCGGAGAGGTTTGCGCCGTACTGCCGCTCCAGTGCGGTCAACTGCGTGCGAACCTTTGCGATCTCGGCCCTGATGGAGGCCGGCTGTAACGCTCCGTCGCGCCGATACGATGCCAGAACGCATTCGATATACCACTTTGCATCGGACGGAACGATTGCTATCTGCGCTATCTGCGCTAATGCATCGTGCACCTTCCGGTCAAGACTGAGCGCATTCCGGAATTCATCGACTTGAGCAGTTGCCTCCACCGCCGCTTTGCGCCAACCCGCGTCAGGATGGGCATTGCGGAACAATCGAGCGGTCGCTGTTGCCCGCGACAATTGCAGGATGATCTCGTCATAAACGACGAGGGTGTTTTCCACCGTACGACGGCCTTCGACCGCTGAGAACTTCTTGTATGCGCCTTTCGCCGTCTGCAGTTGCTCGCCAAATTCTTTCTGCCAAGCGGCTAGACTTACCGGCATACGCCAAGGTTCATCGTCGGCCAGGCCACTGCCGGCGACGAATAGACTCGTGGCGAGAAGGACGCCGTACCTACGCATAGCCGCGATCTTACCAGAGATTTCGTTCGCGCGGGATACTGAGCCTCGTGAACGACGCTCTGTAGTTCGAATGGGAGCAGGCATCTCGTCGCTTCCGTGGAAATCAACATACCAGAGGCGCGTGCCCATGGATGAGTCCGTCGGCTGCCAAATCTCCATATGCCGCCTTTCGGCCCCGTCTTCAGTCAGACTTACCGGCTCGCGCTTTCGCGCTTTGTATCGTTGAGCTATTCACCGCGCGCCATTTTCGGGCGCACGACGGAGCTGATTCAACTCCGGTCCCGCTATCACCAGCAAGAAGCTTCCCCAAGCCGGACACGGTTAAACAGGCCTTTACGGACTTTCACCCGAGCACGCTCTAAAAAACGTTAGTGTGGCCTGAACCCCCGGTGCAGGATTGGCAACCCGCGCCGCCGCTGATGTAGTTTCACCAGTGCGATCGCGCAGGCGGCACCCACTTGGAGTACACCGGCCTTCACCGTTGCAGTCACCTCGGCAACGGGGCGTTCGACGCCACGAGAGAGGTGTTCCCCTCTCTCGACTCTCCCGACTCCGTCACTAGCGATTTTCACGTCCTCGTCTGGCGATTATTTGTAACCCGCGAGGTTTGTTCCACGCACTCCTAAACGGTTGAAAGCGGTACCTCCGGGGAAAGGGTATTGCGGCGGCCCGCCGTCACACTTGAGCAACCGAAGCCCGGCAAGACCAAGGAGGGTCTATGCCACGGTGCACGGCTGCCACGAGCAGTTCCTGCACGCTCCTTATGTCCTTCCCGGCATCCAGTAGCAGGGTTGCCGTTGTCGCCCGGAGCCTGTGTTGATGGCGGGAGGAGCACATCTACAGTCCGCGTTTGACTTTTTATTTTCGGACTGGAGTCACCCGCCGGGATCAGACCGGACACCTGCCGATTTATTCCTGGTGATTGGCTTCCAGGAAGGCGCGCAGACGGTGGGACCGGCTGGGGTGGCGGAGCTTGCGCAGGGCTTTGGCTTCGATCTGGCGGATGCGTTCGCGGGTGACGGCGAAGTGCTGGCCCACTTCCTCGAGAGTGTGCTCGCTGCCGTCCTGAAGACCAAACCGCATTTTGATGATCTTCTCTTCGCGCGGGCTGAGGGTTTTGAGAACCTCTGCGGTTTGCTCGCGCAGGTTCAGATTGATCACCGCTTCCGATGGCGACACCACGCGGCGGTCGACGATGAAGTCGCCGAGATGCGATTCTTCTTCCTCGCCCACGGGGGTTTCCAGTGAGATGGGCTCCTGTGCGATGCGCAAAACCTTGCGCACTTTGCCCACCGGCAATTCGAGACGGCGGGACAAGTCCTCGGTGGTGGGTTCGCGCCCTAATTCCTGTTGCAGCAGACGCTGGGTGCGCACCAGTTTGTTGATCGTCTCGATCATGTGGACGGGGATGCGGATGGTGCGGGCCTGGTCGGCAATGGCGCGGGTGATGGCCTGGCGGACCCACCACGTGGCATAGGTGGAGAACTTGTAGCCGCGAAGGTAATCGAATTTATCCACGGCCTTCATCAGGCCGATGTTGCCTTCCTGAATCAGATCGAGGAATTGCAGTCCGCGGTTGGTGTAGCGCTTGGCGATGGAGACGACGAGCCGGAGATTGGCCTCGATGAGTTGTTTCTTGGCGGTTTCGGCTTCCACTTCTCCGCGTTCGACGATTTGCAGCGTGCGGCGAAGTTCAGATGCGGTGGTGCCGCATTCATCTTCCAACTGCGACTGGCGCTGGAGAACGGAGCGAAGCTCGCGTTGTACCTCCTTCGCGGCGCGGTCGTTGTGGCTTTCCTCAACCTTCCGTTGCAGGCGGGCCACATCCCGTTCCAGCGGTTTGAACTCGTCCACCAGGCGGCGGAGCTGGCCGGCGAACTGGCGGTAGACGGAGCTGGTGAAAGCAATGCTGCGAATAATGCGAGAGATCCTGACAATGGTGCGGCTGAGTTGCCACCGGAGCGTACGATGCTGCTTCGGCTTCATGCCCTTGGAAAAGGAGAGCATCTTCTGGCGGGTCTGCTGGGCTTTCTTTTGCAGCTTCTCGATTTCCTCGATGGTTTTCAGCAGCTCGGCGGTCTGGGCGTCGGCGATCTCATCGCTCACCATCAGGTCCGATTGGATGAGGATATCGCGCACAGAAACGGCGCTGGTGCTCACCTCCTCCGACATACTGAGTACAGTGTGGATGACGAGGGTGGAACGCGACAAGGCCCTGCTCACCTGACGCTGGCCGTGTTCAATTCGCTTCGCCAATTCGATTTCGCCGTCACGGGTGAGCAGTGGGACAGTGCCCATCTCGCGCAAATACATGCGGACAGGATCGTTGGTTTTGTCGCCGAAGTCGGAGCCGAGCTCCAGGTCGCCGAAATCGTCCTGATCGTCGAGCTTCTCCAGCTTCGGCTCTTCCAGCATCTCGACGGCGGTGTCGAGTTCGGCGAGCAGATCTTCGATTTCGGGAGTCCCTCCTATGTCGTCAGGCAGGAGGTCGTTGGACTCGTCGTACAAGCGGAAACCCTTCTCCTTCTCTAATCCCCGAGGCTCTGAACCCTGAGACTCCAGTTCCCATATCGGCGGATTGCCGTCAGACGATCGCACTCGACGCCTGCGCCCGCGCGTTGCGGTCAGGGCCATCTCCCCCACCGCGCTCTTATCGTCCCAACCACTTCCCAGGGTTTGAACCATCACATTTTAGCATTAGGGTTGCGCCGGATTTGTTTCACTGGTTTGAGCCGGTCCAGTTCCGCAGCCAATTCCATGACCCGCTGCTGGTCATCGCGGCGCTGGGCCTCAGCAATCTCCTGCCGCAACTGCGTCATCCGCGCTTCCCGTTCTCCCTTTTCCAACGTCTGGAGGCACGACATGGCGTCCTTGCGGACATCCTCCAAATTATCGGCCTCATGTTGTTCATCGGCAAAAACCAGCCGGGACAGTAGGTCACGAGCACTCTCGTCCAGCCGGGCATCCAAATCGGAGTAGGCAAAGGCAGGGAGGTTGCCGTAAAGCGCGATCATCGCCTGGAATATGGCATACGAGCGGAATTCGCTCACTCCGGGGGCAGCGGCGAGGCGCGGCATCAACTCCTCCCGCAGGTCCGGATGCAGCAGCGCGGCGCTGAGGAGAATCCGCTCGACGCTCTTTACCGCCACGGCCGGTTGCTGGAGACGGTACTCGCGTTTGTCGAGGGCGGCTTTTTTGAACTGCTCCAGCACCAGGCCGCGTTCCACACCGAGATAGGCCGCAAGGTCTCCAGCCACGCCCGCGCGTTCGATTTTATCCGGGATCCGTTGAATCGCCGGCAGGAGAAACTGCAACGCCTGCATGCGGCCCTCGGCGGTGCGGTGATCGAAGCGCTTGCGTGCCTGATCGGCGAGCCAGAAGTAATAATTGGGCGCGCGTTGGAGAAGCTGCTGATACAATTCCACGCCGAACTGCTTTATGTATTCATCGGGGTCGAGATCTTTGTCGAGTTCCAGAACACGCACACGGGCATGTTCATCGAGCAGCGCCTGGAGCGATTTCTCCGCGCCTCGCGCGCCGGCGGCATCGGGATCGAAATTGACAGTCACCTGATCGGCGAAGCGCTTCATCAGCTTCACCTGCCCGGAGGTGAGCGAGGTACCGCAACTGGCCACCGATTCCTGGATGCCGGCTGAGGCGAGCCCGATCACATCCATGTAGCCTTCCACGAGCACAAAGCGGCCGTTCTTGCGCGCGGCATCCTTGGCGCGGTGGAGGTTGTAGAGCAGGTGGCTCTTTTTATAGATGCAGGTCTCGGGCGAGTTCATGTACTTCGGCTCGTCTCCCTTGGCCATGGCGCGGCCGGCGAATCCGACCACCTTGCCCGATTCGTTGTGAATGGTGAACATGAGGCGCCCGCGGAAACGGTCGAAGAAACCGCCTCCTTCCTGGCGGCGCATGATGAGGCCGGAGTCTTCCAATACGTCGGTGGGGAAGCCTTCGCGCTGGAGTTTCTGTGTGAGCGTGTTGCCGCGGTCGGAGAGGCCGAGTCCGAACTGTTCGGCGATTTCCATGCTGACGCCCCGGCCGGCAAGGTACTGGCGCGAATCTGCGCCTTGCGCGGAGAGCAGGAGGGAACGGAAATGCGCCAGCGCGATCTCGTGCATCCGGTAGACGGCCTCGCGCAGGCGGCTGTCGCGGTCGGCCATGTCGGTTCGCTTGGGCATCGGAATGCCGTAGCGTTCGGCGAGCAGCGTGAGCGTTTCGTAGAAAGTGATGTTTTCCATCTCCATCACGAACTTGAACACGTCGCCGAAGACGCCGCAGCCGAAGCACTTGTAGATCTGCAGGCCCTGGTGGACGGAGAATGATCCGGTCTTTTCGGTATGGAACGGGCACAACCCCATGTAGCGCGGGCTGGCCCCGACACGCTTGAGGCGAACCTTTTCGCTCACCACGTCAACGATGTCGATTTGGGATTTGAGCTGCTGGGCGAAATCCATGGAATGCTTGGTTGGAGGGCCGGTTGAAGGCTCAAGTCAAGTGTACAATGCCGTTGGGAGTGAAACGCATGCGTGGATGGATTCTGGGGATGGCGCTCTTGTGCGGAGTGATGGCGGGGCAGGACCGCCAGTTGATTCGCGTCACGGATAAAGAAGAGAGCCTGGTGGCGAAGGTTTCGCCCGCTGACGGCGGCGAGTTGTGCAGCCTGCAATTCAAGCACAAGGGGCAATGGGTCGAGTTGCTCTACCGCGCCTGTGATTATTCGGCGACGGCGGGCTGGCGCGGCAAAGCGCCGCTGTTGTGGCCGGCAACGGGGTCGACCAAAACGGGCGGCTACACGCTGAATGGCAAGCGCCACGAGATGCCCGCTCACGGGTTTGTCCAGCGGATGCCTTGGATGGTGGAGAATGCGGATCCTGCGCGGACGAAGTTGCGCGTCGCCGCCACGCCGGCCACTCGCGCGATGTATCCCTACGGTTGGCAGTTGACGGTGGATTATGCGCTCGCCGGCGGGAAGCTCACCTTCCACTATCAGGTAACCGCGGACAAGGCGAACGGCGGCAAGATGCCGTTTTCCATCGGGAATCACATTACCTTCCGCACGCCGCTGTTAGCAGCTTCCGATCTGGCGAGGATGACGATCGAGACTGGGCCGTCGAGGCTGATCGTGAAGGATGCACAGAATCTGCCCACGGGCGAAGTCCGCGAGCGGCCGTTCCCGAGCCCTACTGCACTGGCCAATGTGCGGATCAATCCCGCGCTCTCGCTGGGCGATTACTCCGCCACACCGGAGCTGATCCTGCGGGATCCGCAAGGGCTGCGCATCCGCATGACGCATCAGGCGGACCGCGTCCCGGCCCAGCCATTTGTGCAGTACAACCTTTGGGGCAACATCAATGAGGGCTACTTCTGTCCGGAGCCCTGGGTGGGGTTGCAGAATTCGTTTCAACTCAACCGTGGGCGGGTGGAACTGGCGCCGGGAGAGAGTTGGAATTGGACGATCACGATCGAGGTCGCGGATCAATGACGTGAGGGGCGTCAATCCTGCGCCAGTTCGGTGATTTCGAATTCCACGAACGGAGCCAGTGGAAGTTCCGACAGGTGCAGTTTCACCTGATCGAGATTGGCCTCGCGAAATACGAGGAAGCCTTTCCAGGATTCCGTTTCGCGCGGGCCGGCATGGCTCGCCAGGAGGAAGCCCTCGCGTTTCAGCCGAGCCAGGCAGCGGACCTCGTCGCGGACGCGTGCAAAGTAGCGTTCATCAGGCGGACCTTTCCGCGTAACCACTACCATGAACCGCTTCTTCTGATCCGTACCGTTCGCCACGAAATCCCTTCGCAGCGGGAATTGCCGATGGGTCTCCCGGTGAAGGCACTGGAGTCTCACGTCCAGTTGAGCCAGGCACGTCTGCCTTTCCTCTTGAGAGATCCGCGCGGGATGCCAGGCTACAAACGGCTCTAGTGGAAGAAAGCCATTGAACCAGAAGATGCCGTGCTCGATCGGCTTCAGCACGCTTTCCAGGCTCAGGTTCATTCCATAGCCGCCGAAAGAGGCCGCGCCGCCGCCGGTGGTCATGATCACCATGGCGCGCTTTTGGGCTTTCCCCAAGCCGTTTTCGTACATTCTGCCTCCACCGTAGACCCGTCCCATGGCAAAGACGCGGTCGACCCATCCCTTCAGGATGGCTGGCAATCCGTACCACCAGAGGGGAAAGCTGAAGATCAGCAGATCGCAGACCTCCAGCTTCCGGATCTCCGCTTCGATGTCGGGTCCAAAACCATTGACTTTGGAGGCGTGTTGTTCTTCAGTCTGTTGTTTGAGGTACGACGAATTCAGGACCGATGAGAAATTTCGCCGATCGGACACCGGGTTCCATCCCATCGCGTAGAGGTCCGAGACGTCGACGTGGTAGCCCAACTCGGCGAGTGTCCTGGTAGTCTGCCGGAACAAGGCCGAGCAAAAGCTGAGAGGCTCGTGGTGCGCGTGGACCAGCAGGGCTTTACTCTCATCAGGTGCATGCATCGTGTATCCCTCGGATGATGTGGCAATCCTTATATGGCGTAGTACGGCACGTGTATTCCCCCTGGGAACCGATCGCCCAGACACGGTGTCCAATAACTGAGCGAGCGAGGGGCAGCGGCAATAGGAGGCCGCACTCGATGAAAAAACCCGAGGCCCTACAATCGGTCTCACGCAGAACAATCTTCCACATTCTTCCCGCGGCAGTAGCCGGATGCAGCGGCTGTACCGGAATCGCCCTTTGCGCGCAACGCCCTCCGGAGGCCCCGTCCCCAAAAAGCTGGACCGACCGCGCCGACATCAATTGGGAGCAGTTGTTCCGCTTCGCCTATCAGAAAGACCTGATCCCGCTGCTGAAGGTGCTCGCCGAGCAGATCGGGCGCGAGCGGTTCGTGCGAATGATCCGGGAGGCCGGCGATACGGTGGTGCAGCGGAAATCCGCCGGCCGGCCGCCGATGGTGCGGGACCTGGAGATGCTCGCCGCCCAGATGCGCAACCCGCCTCCGCTGATCCAGCATGCGTTGGACGCGGAGATCGTGGAGCAAACGCCCGAAGCGTTTGAATACCGCGTGAAGAAATGCCTTTGGGCCAAGGCGTTCCGCGACGAAGGCGCAGCGGACATCGGCTATGCAATGATCTGTTACCCGGATTACGCCGTCGCCAAAAGTCTCAATCCCCGGCTCAAGCTGATCCGCAGCAAAACGTTGATGCAGGGCGACGATTCGTGCCGCCTTCGCTACGTCATGGAAACTTGACAAGGGATCTGTGATACCGTCTCTGGAATGACCAGCCGGACCGCGAAGCTTCTCCTGGTTCCGATCATCGGACCTATTTATCTTGTGGCGCAGAGCCTCGACTTCACTTACTTCCGCGATCGCGTGCAGCCGGTGTTTCTGAAGCAGCGGCCGGGGCACGCGCGCTGCATCAGTTGCCATACGCACCGCAGTCCGCCGCTGGAGCCGCTTTCTCCGGGCGCGGCCACCTGGACCGAGGAGCAATCGCGCAAAAACTTCGCCGTCTGGCGGCAGTTTGTGGTGCCGGGCCATCCGCTGAAAAGCGTGTTCCTGCGGCATCCGCTGGCGGAGGTGGCCGGCGGCGACCGGTTCCACGGCGGCGGCAAACACTGGCAGTCGCAGGAAGATCCGGAATGGCAGGTGCTCGCCGGTTGGGTGCGGGGAAGGCGCGAGGGCGGCGCCGTGGTTCGAGTCTTGCAGTCGAACTCGGCCGGGGACAGTATAGCGGTGATCGATCCGGCGACGAATGAGATTGTCGGACGGATCGGCGATATCGAAGTGCCCCACGGCGTGGTAATCGCGCCCGGCGGCGAGCGGATCTATGTGACCAACGAGGCGCGCACGACGCTGGATGTCGTCGAGTCAAAGACGCTGGCGGTGTCCAAGCGGATTCCTCTCAGCGGGCGGCCCAATAACGTGGCGGTGGGCAATGACGGCAGATTTGTCTATGTCGGAATCCGGCAGGGATCGGGTGCCGTGGATGTGATTGACACCCGTGCGCTGACCAATATGAAGAGCGTGCCGGTGAAAGGCGAGATCCACAACGTGTACGTGACCCCGGATGGGAAGCATGTGGTGGCGGGGTCGATTGCGGCCAGCACCATCAGCGTCATCGACGTTGCTACCCATACCTTGGCCTGGACGCTTACCCTGAACGCGGGAATCCGGCCGATGGCGTTCACGAAACACCCGGACGGGGGGACGAAAGACATTATCGTGCAGCTTTCCGATTTCCACGGCTTCGCGCTGGTGGATTTCCGGACGCGGAGAGAGGTCCGGCGGATCACCCTGCCCGATCCTCCCGGCGAACACAAAGAGACCCAGGGATTGCAGGGCTCGCCGTCGCACGGCATGGCGATCACTCCTGATGAGAAGATGCTGTGGGCCACCAGCAAATACTACGACTCGGTGATGGCGTACTCGCTGCCGGACTACAAGCTGCTGGGCGTGGTGAAGGTCGGGCTGCATCCGGACTGGCTGACGATTCCGCCGGACGGTAAGCGCCTCTTCGTGGCGGCGGCTGGCGACGATATGACCGTGGTGGTGGACATCGCAACGCGGAAGGTGGTCCAGCGGATTCCGGTGGGGGCGGTGCCCAAGAGAAACGCCAGTGGAGTCTTGCGGATGGAGTAGGGTTGCATCCAAACGGCGGTTCCCGGCATCCAAGCTTCCGACAGGGGCGAATTGACTTCCCCGGTTGCGATCTGCCACAGTATTTACCGTCAGCTACAAAGCGGCACCCATGGGGGTCAGACACTCGCCGCTGGGAAATCACACACAGGTAAATTATTCATTCGGCTGTATTTATGGCAAAATCTCTAGTCATCGTTGAATCGCCTACCAAGGCGAAGACGATTGGCAAATATCTCGGAAAAGACTTCGTTGTGAAGGCCAGTCTCGGTCATATCAAGGACCTCCCCAAGAAAGATCTGGCCGTCGCAGTAGACCGCAATTTCGAACCCGACTACGTCGTTATCGAAGGAAAAAAGAAGCTCATCAGCGAGCTGAAATCGGCGGCCAAGGGCACCGAAACCATCTACCTCGCGGCTGACCCGGACCGCGAAGGGGAAGCTATTTGCTTCCATCTGCGGGAAGAGTTGGAGACCAAGGGGAAGAACGCTCCCGCTATCGTGCGGGTCCGGTTCAACGAAATCACTCCCGCTGCCATCCGGAAGGCGTTTGAGAAGCCGACCGAAGTGGACGTCAACCTCGTGCAGGCGCAGCAGGCCCGCCGCGTGCTCGACCGGCTGGTGGGCTACAAAATTTCGCCGCTGCTGTGGGACAAGGTCCGGCGCGGCCTGTCGGCGGGACGTGTGCAAACCGTTGCCCTGCGGCTGATCGTCGAGCGGGAACGCGAGATCCGCGCGTTCCAAAAGCAGCAATATTGGACCATCGACGTTAGTCTGGGGGCGAAGAAGCCGCCCGTGCTGACAGCGCGGCTGGCGCGCATCAACGGCGCGACGCTGGAGATCACCAACCAGGCGGCGGCGGATGCCATCGTCAAGGCCGTTGAGCATGCACCTTACCTTGTCGATTCCGTCGGCACCAAGGAAAAGAAGCGCAACCCGGTTCCGCCGTTCATCACTTCCACGTTGCAGCAGGAAGCCTCGCGCAAACTGCGCTTCTCGGTAAAGCGCACCATGATGCTGGCGCAACGGCTCTATGAGGGCGTGGAGTTGGGTGAGGAAGGTCTGGTTGGTCTCATCACCTACATGCGTACCGATTCGACCCGCGTGTCGAACGAGGCGCTGGCTGAGGCGCGCGAGATGATCGGGCAACGGTTTGGAACCCAGTATTTGCCCGCATCGCCGAATATCTACAAGGGCAAGAAGGACGCCCAGGACGCTCACGAAGCGATTCGCCCCACAGCGGCAATGCGCGGCCCGGAGCAGTTGCAGGGCCTGCTGGCCGAGGATGAGTGGAAGCTGTACCGCCTGATCTGGATGCGATTCGTGGCGTCGCAGATGATGCCGGCGCTGTTTGACCAGACCACCATTGAGGTGAAGGCGGCCGACACCGCCCGCAACATTTACTTATTCCGCGCAACGGGTAGCGTGCCGAAGTTCGATGGCTTCCTGGCCGTGTATGAAGAGGGCAAGGACCAGAAGGACGAGGAAGACGAGGAGTTGAAGCACCGTCTGCCGGCGGTGGAAGCCGGCGAACTGCTGAAGTTCCGCGCTATCGAGCCGGAGCAGCACTTCACGGAGCCGCCTCCGCGCTTCAACGAAGCGACGCTCGTGAAGGAGTTGGAATCGGACGGCGTGGGACGGCCGTCCACTTATGCTTCCATTCTCTCCACCATTCAGGAACGCGAGTATGTGAAGAAGGAAGGCGGTAAGTTCGTTCCCACCGAGTTAGGAATGGTCGTGACGGATCTGCTCGTGGAAAGCTTCGACGATATCTTCGATGTCCGCTATACGGCGCGCATGGAAGAGGAATTGGACGAAATCGAAGAAGGCAAGATCGACTGGCGCGAAGCGATGACCGAGTTTTATGGGAAGTTCGAGAAAGATCTCGAACACGCCGAACGCAACATGACCGACATCAAGCGCATGGAGAAGCCCACCGACCTGGTGTGCGAGAAATGCGGCAAGCCGTTGGTGATCAAGTGGGGCCGGCACGGCAGTTTCATTGCCTGCACGGGGTACCCGGAGTGCACCAACACGCGCGAGTTGACGGTGGATCTGGCCGACGTGGACAAGGCCGATCTGACCGAGCAGGGCGCCGAGGAATACTGCGAAAACTGCGGCCGCACCATGGTGCTGAAGAAGGGCCGCTTCGGGACGTTTTATGCCTGCTCGGGCTATCCGGACTGCAAGACGACGAAGAAGATCGGGGAGACGGAGCAGCGCAAGGACGTCAAGTTGGACGAGTTGTGCCCCAATTGCGGCAACAATCTCATGCTCAAGTATGGGCGGTTTGGCGAGTTTACTTCGTGCTCCAATTATCCGACCTGTAAGTACGTCAAGCAGAAGACGATTGGCGTGAAGTGTCCCACATGCTCGGAAGGCGATATCATCGAACGGCGGTCGAAGCGCGGCAAGACTTTTTATGGCTGTAATCGGTATCCGGATTGCGACTTTGTCGCGTGGAGTAAGCCGCTGGACGAGAAATGTCCCCAGTGCGGCGGTAACTACATGCTGGAGAAGTGGCTGAAAGCCGGTCCGGTGGCGCAATGTCCGAACGCGGAGTGTAAGTTCAAGCGGGAGATTGAACAGCCCGCGGAAGTAGCGGCCACGCCGTAGACCGCGAAAGCCAGCGAATGCGCTTACCGATTTCGGAGAATGCGCCCCAATTCCGAGCCGCGACCGTTAGGGAGACGGTTTCCGGGGACACGAAGGCCTGCCGCCGCCTCTGACCGCGCTACATCTCCATGTACGGCATCGGCGGCACGATTTTGTTCAGCCTCGCATAGACCGTAAGGGCGCCGCGGTGGTGGGCGGTGTGATCGGTGATGGCGCCGATGATCGCGATCCGCGGGAGACCTCCCATGATCGGGCCCTGCGGCAGTGGCGCCAGCATGTCGGCATCGCTTTTCTCTGCCAGCGTAGCCTTTGCCGATCCGATTGCTTTCTCAAACCATGCCCGGGCGGAGGCCAGAGACGTGCACGCTAACATTTCCTTGGCCATTTCATCGAAGTTCATGTGGAAGCCTTCGGGACGGAATGCTCCTTCGATGAACCAATCGATGGTTTGGGCGACGTGAGCGACCTGTTGGGAAACGGTCATGAGTCCTTCGGCCGGGGCGAAGCCGGAAAGCTCTTCCGTAAGGTTGCGGGTAGAACGGTTGAAGAACTCGCGGGTGGAGTCGAGTTCAGAGAGGCATGATTGTACCACTGACATGAGGGAACTCCTTCTTAGGACGATCAGCATTATATTCGCATTCTGTTCGCCATAGTGCAACTGAAGCAGGAACATCCTCCCCATGCGGCCCGTGAAGCACTGGGAACACGGCAAGTATGCTAAGAATCGATGGGCCACTATAATCGAGATCGGCGGCCTCATCTCGCGACAGACGGAGATCCGCGCCGGCGCCGTGGAGTGGGTGAAAAAGTGATTCCGATTCCGACTTCGCCGCCGGGGCAATGACCAGCTCGGATGTCTCGGACTGGCGCGTTTCTTCCGCGCCGCGTCCAGTGACAACCCTTCGTTTGAGACACCGGAACGTCCTCGAAGCCAGCAGCTTCCGCCGCGTTCTGGAATTCACGCTCCAAGGAGGCTCTCTGGGCAGCCAAGACGACCACGGAAACAGAGAACCGGTTGGCCTGTGCAGAAGCAGGAAATCGCATTGAACAATTCGCCCACGCGACCGAGGGGTTTCTGTTTCCTGCAATGTCGCTCTCGGGGAGTCGAGCGAGATTCGAACACCTCCGACTCCGCTATCGCGCTCTTGCCGGCGTACTGCCAAACTGAGTGTCCACCTGCATTGTCTGCTCAACCCCTTTCAAGAAAATGAGATAGACGAGATGTGGAAGCGAATAAAGTAGCCGCGCAAACTCGGTCACAACCGCATTTCACCTGTGAAATCAACACTTTAACCCATCACGCCTTGGATCGCTTTGCTATTATGGAATCAGGGGCTTCTCGGAGGCATCCCCAGTTATTTGAAATCCGAACCCGCCGCGCCTCGTCATCGCGGTAATCCCGCCGTGCCGACGCCATCGGGCGCTTCGGGACAAAACTGAACACTTCTGAACACCTTTTCGCCCAGACCGCCCCCGTCAGGAACAAAGCCAATCCGGCCCCCGCAACAGAATCCGACACAACCCGACAGTTTGTGTCTCCGGAACCCGGCAGTACAAAACTGAACACTTCTGAACACCTTTCGCAAAGATCGCCCCCCGTCAGGAACAAAGCCAATCCGGACAGGCGCAACAGAATCCGACACAACCCGACAGTTTGTGTCTCCGGGAACCGGCAGCACAAAAGTGAACACTTCTGAACACCCTCACGATTCCATGCGACACTCTAGTGAAAGAAAAAAAGGCACAAGTGACTATGGATGTACATGGATAACAAAGTGGAGGATGACCGGCGCTATCCAGCCCGCCCCGTATTGGGCATCGGCGCGCTGATTTTTCGCGGCGAGCGGATCCTTCTGGCGGAACGCGGCAAGCAGCCGTTGAAAGGATGGTGGTCGCTGCCGGGCGGGGCGTTGGAAACCGGCGAGCGGCTGCGGGATGGGATACGCCGCGAAGTGGCAGAGGAGACGGGACTGGAAGTGGAACCGTCGGAGTCGTTCACTATTTTTGAGCGAATCATACCCGACGCGGAAGGCCGTGCCGAGTATCACTATGTGCTTGTGGATTACATCTGCGAGATCGTGGGCGGCAGCGAACAGGCTGGAAGCGATGTTAGTGCGCTCTCCTGGGTGGCGGAATCGGATCTGGCAAACTATCAATTGACTGAGGGGACTCTCGACGTGATTTTGCAGGCGTTCAGGAAACGACAATGATGCACCACACAAGTGCCGGCCTTTTGGAGTTTGAGGATCTGCGCGCACTCGTCGGACGATATTTAGGAAGCGCCATGGGCCGCGAGGAACTGGCCCGCGTTGCACCGGACACGCGGCGGGATTCGATTGACCAAATGCATGCGCATAACGCCGAGGCGGTGGAGTATCTGCAGTCGGCCGCCAAGCCGCAGACCGCCGCCCGCGGGACTGCCACACGCCTGAGGTTCACAGACCTGCCGGATTGCCGCCTGTCCATTCAGAAACTGCGCATTGAAGGAACAGCGCTCGAAGGGAAAGAGATTTTCGACTTGATCGTACTGCTCGATCGGGCCTCCGACTCGCGGCTGCTGCTGGAAACCTGCGGCGGGCGGTTCCCGCTGCTGGCCGCAATGGGGCGAAGCATCGCCGACATGCGGCCAGTGCTCCAGCATCTTTCGAATCGCATACTGCCGGACGGGTCAGTGGCGGATCATGCCAGCGTTGCACTCAACCGAATCCGGCGAGGCATTGAACGGCAGAAGCAAAACATCCAGGCGTCGCTCGAGAGGTTCTTGCGGGCGCACCGCACCGACGGTGTTCTCCAGGAGGACTTCGTCACACTGCGCAACGACCGCTACGTGGTGCCCATCGTTGCCGGCCAGCAGGTGCGGGCGCAAGGCGTGATTCACGGATCGAGCGGCAGCGGCCACACGCTGTTTGTGGAACCTCTCGATACCATCGAAATGAACAACGAGCTCGTGCGGCTGGTGGAGGAGGAACTGCGCGAGATCTACCGGATTCTGAAAGAAATGACGGACCGCCTGCGTTCGCAGTGGCCGGCAATCGCCGCGGCTGTAGAGACCCTGGGCCGCCTCGATCTTCTGTTCGCCAAGGCCAACTTCGCCATGGAGTTCGATTGTGTGATTCCGGGATTCAGCAAACCGGATGCGCCACGACTGCATGTGGAAGGGGCGCGGCATCCACTGCTGGAGGACGTGCTGCGGCGGCAGCGTAAGCCAATCGTGCCGGTCTCATTCACGCTCGATGCATCGCGGCGGACACTGCTGTTGAGCGGTCCGAATACCGGCGGGAAGACCGTTACGCTGAAGACCGTCGGATTGCTGGCGTTGATGGCGCAATCGGGGATTCCGGTTCCGGCGCGCGAGGCCGAGTTCCCGGTCTTTGATTCCGTGCTCGCGGATCTGGGGGACAACCAATCCATTGCCGAGAGTTTGAGCAGTTTCTCGTCGCACATCCGCCGCATGGAAGAGATCCTGACAACGGTGACGCCGGATTCGCTCGTGCTGCTGGATGAACTGGGGAGGGCGACCGATCCGGAAGAGGGCGGTGCGCTCGGCGTGGCGATTGTGGATCAGCTTGGCAAGTGGAAGGCCTTCACGCTTGCGTCAACGCATTTGCTGGCACTGAAGATTTACGGCGGCAGCAGAGAGGGCGTGGTGAACGGGTCGATGGGGTTCGATCGCGACACGCTGGCGCCGACGTTTCAGTTGCGGCTGGGTTCGCCCGGAGAGTCGGCGGGGCTGGCGATTGCCAGCCGGTTGGGGATGCCGCCGGATTTGATTGCCAAGGCGCGTGAGGCGTTGTCTTCGCATCAACGCGCTCTCACGGATTTCCTCGAGCAGTTGCAGAAGCGCATTGCCGAAGCCAGTGAGGAGAAACAGCACTACCAGGATGAGCGGCGGGCGCTGGAGGCGCGCGAGAAGGCGCTCGCGCAAGAGTGGCAGCAGCGCGAGACGGCGAAGCTGAAGGAACTCGAACGGCGGTCTGAAGAGTTGATGCGGCAGTTTGAAGAACGCTCGCAACAGACCATCGAGAGCATCTATCAAACGGCGCAACAGAAGAAGGCGGCCGAGGTGTCGCAGCGCAAAGCGTCGAAGGCGATGCGTGAGTTTCGCGAGGAGTTCCAGGCCACGGTGCTTGCTGCCAATGACCCGGCGCGCCAGGGAGCGGCACCGCGTCTCAAGATCGAGGAAGGCGTTCGCGTCCGGTTGAAAAACGTGCGCGAACCGGCGCGCGTGAAACGAAAGCTGACAGGGGACCGGCTGGAAGTGGAGGCTGGTTTTCTGAAGCTGCAGGTGAGCATCGACGATGTCGTGGAGGTGCTTCCCGAGACGGGCGGCGGATCGCGGCTGCCTTCGGGAGTGACGCTGCAGACTTCGGGTCCGCGATGGGATTTCTCGTATCGCGAAATCAACATCATCGGCAAGCACGTGGAAGAGGCGCTCGAGGAACTGGACAAGTTCCTCGATCAGGCTGCGATGGCTGACGTGCAGCAGGTGAGGGTCGTTCACGGCCATGGCATGGGCGTGTTGAAGAAAGCGGTGGCCGAGTTTCTTTCGCGGCATCCGCACGTGGCGAGGTTTCATGGGGCTTCGCAAAGCGAAGGAGGAGCAGGCGCCACCGTGGTGGAGTTGCGCGAGGCCTGATCATGACCATGACGAGACGAGATTGTATCGCCGCCGGGCTGATCCTGGCCGGGTGTGGGAGCAAACCGAAAATGGACGAACGACGCGACGTGCATTCCTTTGCCGTGCCGGCGCAGGTACGCGTGAAGCATATGGATCTGGATGTGGAGGTGGATTTCGAGCGCAAGCAGATCCGCGGCACGGTGACGCATACACTT
The DNA here is from genome assembly GCA_016213775.1 of Acidobacteriota bacterium. Classification (GTDB taxonomy): domain Bacteria; phylum Acidobacteriota; class Terriglobia; order Bryobacterales; family Bryobacteraceae; genus CADEFT01. The sequence continues at coordinate 6,201 of JACQZR010000118.1, read as the reverse complement.
GTGCGAACAGACAGGGACGCGCCGCTCGTCCTGGACACGCGCGATCTGAAGATCGAGAAGGTGGAAGCCGCGGAGAACGCGCAGGCCGCCTTCAATCAAGCGCAGTTCTCGATGGGCAGCCCCGATGCCATTCTGGGCTCGGCCCTCACGGTGCCGTTGTCATCGGGCGTCACGGCGGTGCGCGTGCATTACGCGACATCGCCGGCGGCGACCGCGCTGCAGTGGCTGGAACCGTCTCAGACCGCGGGCAGGAAACGGCCGTTTCTATACACGCAATCGCAGGCAATTCATGCACGCACCTGGATACCATTGCAGGATACGCCAGCGGTGCGGATGACGTATCGCGGGCGCGTGCGGACGCCCAAGGACCTGATCGCGCTCATGAGTGCGCGGGCCGATTTCCGGCTGGGCAATCCGAAGGAAGAGCCGAACGGCGAATACACGTTCCGCATGCCGCAGGCGATCCCGTCCTATCTGGTGGCGCTCGCGGTGGGGCAACTCGAGTTTCGCTACATCAGTTCGCGCACCGGCGTTTGGGCCGAGCCTTCCATTGTGAAGCTGGCGGAGGCCGAGTTCGAGGACATGGAGCGGATGATGGTGGCGGCGGAGAAACTGGCCGGACCGTATGCCTGGAACCGCTACGACGTGCTTGTGCTGCCGCCGAGTTTTCCGTTTGGCGGCATGGAGAATCCGCTGATGACGTTCGCGACGCCGACGATCCTGGCCGGGGATAAGAGCCTGGTGAGCCTGGTGGCTCACGAGATGGCGCACTCGTGGTCGGGCAACCTGGTGACCAATGCGACGTGGCGCGACTTCTGGTTGAACGAGGGATTCACCACCTACTTTGAGCGGCGGATGTTGGAGGAAGTGTACGGGACGGAGCGCGCGCGGATGGAAGCGGTGCTCGGCCGGCAGGAACTGGATCGGGAGATGGCGACGCTGCCTACAGCCGAACGTGTTCTCCACATCGACCTGAAGGGGCGCGATCCCGATGATGGATCGACACTCGTCCCCTATGAGAAAGGCGCGCTGTTCCTTACGGCGCTGGAGCAAGCCTTTGGGCGCGAGAAGTTCGATGCGTTCCTACAGGCCTATTTTGCGAAGTTCCGGTTTCAGAGCATCACGACGGAACAGTTCACTGCGTTCCTGAAATCCCGGCTGCTTGACTCGGACACGGCTGCCGCGGCGAAGGTCGATATTGCGGAGTGGATTGAGAAGCCCGGCATTCCGGCGAATGCCCCTCAGGCCACCTGCGAAAGCTTCCAACCGGTGGAGGCCGTTGCCAGGCAATGGACGGAGCGCGAGGCGCCGGAAACCAAGCCGGCCACAGGCGGTTGGAACACGCATCAATGGATTCACTTCCTGCGTGCGCTACCGAAGGAGTTGGACAGGAAGAGGCGCACGGCGCTGGACCGCACCTTCGGCTTTTCAAAGTCGGGCAACTCGGAAGTGCTGTTTGAATGGCTGATTGTTCATGTGCGGAATGGTGAGTTTTCCCCGAAGCTGGAAGAGTTCCTGGTGCGCGTGGGACGACGGAAATACGTGAAGCCGTTGTTTGAAGAGATGGTGAAGAGACCGGAGGGCCTCAAGCGGGCGAAGGAGATTTTTGAGAAGGCTCGCGGCGGCTATCACGCCCTCACGGTTTCGGCCGTGGAGGAGATTCTGAAGAAGCCACCTTCGCGGGCTTGAGCTTGTACTCGGAGAAGTTGACGTCTATCTCCTGGCGCATGTTCTTTACCAGCAGAACGCGCGCTTCGAAGTGGATGCGCTGGCTGGCGGGCATCCAGATGCCGGGGGCGGCTTCGGTCCGCGACATGAAGAACCGCGTACCCTTGTTGATCTTGCCGAGGATGCCAAAGCCGACACCGACGTTCTCGAACACTTCGGCCTCCACCTGGATCATCTCGCCGGAAGACTCATCTGTCCAGATCCTGCCGCGGATCTTTTCAAAGACGCGGTACTTGAAACTCTTGGGTGAGTAGCCTGGACGCGGAGTGAATTCGTAGATGTTGGCTGTACGGCCGCGAAGACGTTCGTTGCCCGTCAGACGGTAGTCGAGTGCTTCGGGGAATTCGCGCATCAACTGCATCTCTTCCTCGACGCTGCGGCGGGGGCGTGGCTTGGATGCCGAGGTCTGACGCGCGCGGTGGTTGGCGAGCGTGGTCTTGAGTCGCTCCTCCTGCTGGGCCGCTTCAGTTGCGGTAAGCGGCTTGTCGTCGCGAGCAATCAGGCGTAGGACATCGATTTCCTGGTAGGCCTCGTTACGGTGTGTGAACGAGCGCTTTGATCGTATCTTCCCGCCGGTTTCGAATTCGCGGACTTCGCGCCGGCGGAGGTAGTGGAAACGGGTCCAGTTGGACTCGCTCTGATCAAAAAGTTGCACAGCGCGGCGGATGACTTGCCTGTTCTCTTCGATGGAAGCCGTCAGCGCCGGTTGGCCAAACAGCAATGGTGCAAGGGCCCAGAACAGCATACTAACTTCATACTAACTCGCGCGAACTGCGCTGGATTTGCCGGACTTCGCGTACCACTGGACCAGCAGCCATCCGGCGCCCAGACCTACTACCAGCAGCACGAACCAGATGAGGTTCTCCTTGACGGCGATGGTGAGCGCGGATGGGTCGTTGAGGAGCTCCGGTTGTTGGCCGATCGTGCGCGCGCCGAAGACAGCGAGCACGGCGGACCACAGCGTGGAACCCACAAACGTCACCGCGGCAAAGGACCAAAACGGCACCCTCACCAGACCCGCGGGAAAGCCAATCAGGTGCCGCACAACCGGCAAAAGCCTCGCCATGAAAATACCGGGGAGGGCGAACTGCGCCAACCAACGCTCGGCGAGTTCGAGCCGTTCCGGCGGGAGCAGCAGCCACTTGCCGTAGCGCGCCAGGAATGCGCGGCCGACGGTGAACGAAAACCAAGAGCAAAGGGCGGAGCCGAAGGTTGATCCCAGACCGCCGGCGAGGATGACTCCGAATAGCGACATGCGCCCTTGCGCGGCCCAGTATCCCGCCGGCGGCATGATGATCTCCGACGGCACCGGCACGATGGTGCTCTCCAACGCCATCATGAGAAAGACGCCGAGGTAGCCCATGTCGCGGGACCATTCGAACCACGTCTTAACAAGCTCGTGAAACACTAGGAGTTCTTGTAGCTGTCCATCAAGCGTTTGAGGGTGTCCTGATGGATCTTGACGATGCCCTTCTGCTTCAGAAACTGCACAAGGCCGTCTTCAAAGAGGTCCTTGCGTTCCTGGGCCTTGCGGCCTTTCAGCCGGAGAAGGATATCGAACTTCTGCTCGTTGAACTTGGCCATGTCGGCCGGCTTCTTGGCGGTGACTTTGCAGATGTAATTCGAGTTGTTGATGTTGACGGGACCGAAGACGCCGCCGACGTTGAGAAGGAACGCCTCTTCAAAGTAGCTGGAAGCGCCGATGCCTTCCACTTGGGACGCGCGGCTGAACTCGTTGGCGGTCTTGATTTCGAGCTTGTAGCCGGCAACCACCTTTCGCAGGTCACCCCCAGCAGCCTTCACTTTTTCGACGATCTCGCGGGAGCGGTCGGTGAGCATGCGCTGGGTGCGCTCGTTGGTGATGTTCTGGCGGATCTGTGACTCGACTTCATTGAGTTCCGCCTGCCTTGCCGGGAAGATCTCGTCGAGGACGGCGAGGATGAGTTTGTTGCCTTGCGTGGTGACTGGATTGGTGACTTCGCCCTTCTTCTTGAGATCGAAGACAGCATCATCGACGTCTGCGTTCGTGCCGATTTGAGCAACGGGTTCGCCGCGTCCAGCCCTATCCACTTTGAGGTAAGCGAGACCCCACTTTTTGGCGATCTCTTCGGCGGCTTCCGGGTTCTTCACGACTTCAGGACGCGCCTTGTCGATGGCTTCCTGCATCTTGTCATAAGCCATCTGCTTGACAGCGTCGACGGCGAGTTTCGCCTTCACTTCCTCAAAAGGCTTTAGACGGGCTTCTTCCTTAGCCAGGGTTTGGATGATGTGGTAGCCGAAGTCGCTCTGAACGACCCCGCTGATCTCGTTGAGCTTGAGGGAGAAGGCGGAGTCCTCAAACGGCTTCACCATCTGGCCGCGGCCGAAGAAGTCGAGGTCGCCACCCTTGACGGCAGACCCGGTGTCATCGGAATTCTTCTTCGCGAGTTCGGCAAAGTCGCCGCCGGCCTTCAACTGCTTGAGCACATCTTCAGCCTTGGCTTTAGCCTTGGCTTCGTCATCCTTGTCATCCTTCTTGGCCTTGACCAGGATGTGGCGGGCGTGAACACGCTCGGGGGTACGGAAGGATTCGAGGTTCGAGCTGTAGAGCTTGCGGAGATCGTCGTCCCCGAGCTTCATGTTCTCGCCGACCTTCGCTTCGTCGATGTACAGGACACGGAATGCACGCTTTTCCGGCACACGGTAGTTGGATTTGCTGGTGGCCCAATGGGCGTTGATTTCGTCCGGCGTGACCTTGATTTCGGCGGAGAGCTTGGCGGGGTCGATCTTGACGTACTCGATGCTGGCGACTTCGTTGCGGGACTTGTACTCTTTCTCGATTTCCTCGGGAGTGACGAGCATACCTTCGAGGATGACGTCAGTGACGCGGCGCTTGGCAGCGGACATGCGCGCCTTCTGTTCGAATTCGGCAATTGAGGTATTGTTGGCGGCGAGGAACTGCGAATAGGCTTCTTTGCCCACGAACTTTCCGCCTTCGAACAACTGAGGGACCATCATCTGGATGGTGGTAGCGACGTCCTCGTCGGTGGGCTTATAGCCGAGTTGATCGGCGATGTAGGCCGTGGCGTACTCGGCAACCAGCGAGTTGACGATTTGGGGCGCGTAAACCGAGACCAACTCCGTGGGGATGTTGCGATTCTTGATCTGCTCCTGGAGAGCCAATTGGATATCGCGGTAGGTAACGGTCTGCTTGCCGATTTCGGCGATCACCTGGTCAGTGGAGCTGCCGGTTCCGGTACTGCTGCCGAACCCTGGAATCAGGGTGACGACCATCGACAGCGCTACTGCTCCGAGCAATGCTCCCAGCAGGTAACGAGTGGTCTTCTGACGGCTACGAAACAAATCAAACATGGTTCTTGGAGTCTCCTACAGGCGGGCAAATTGCCATTATATCAGGCGTGAGGGGACTTTTTGGGATGGCTTGGGTGCATAACCGTTCTTGGGAGGAGATGACCCGACCAATTGCTAAACACTTCGCCGTTGATCGCGGGTAATGCTGTCGACGATGTGCCATGATTGAAGAAGGAGCGTAGATGAAGGCCGTCGAGTTCGAGAGCACGATCACGCCCGGAGGCGAGATCGCGATCCCCCGCGAGATCGCCGGGGAGATCCCGGCTGGAGAGCAGCTTCGAGTCGTGGTCATGTGGGAGCCGTCCGGTCCGGACCTGGCTTGGCGATTAGCGGGGCGGGAGAGGTTCGAATCTGCCTATTGCCCTGAAGATGCCGCTTACGAGCAATTGATCGATGACACTGCGGCGCGGTGAAGTCGTCCTGATCCGGATGCGGTTCCACCAGACCCGGCTCCAAAGCCCGTCCAGCGTTGGTTCTTCTCGACCCCGGAGACGACGATCGTCACGGGAGACGTCGACTTTGTTGCTGCACCCGTCACCTCCCAGCCAAGATCGTCGGAATACGATCTTCCGATAGAGGATTGGCAGGCGGCGGGACTCAACGTGGCTTCATCGGCTCGCATCCACAAGCTGGCGGTCCTGGCGAAAGCTGAGGTGGTACGGAGCCTCGGGTTGGTGTCTGAGCGGACAGCGAGTCGCTCAGCGTAGTCCTTTGCCGAGCCTTCTGCCCGAGATCAGAGGGAGAATAGCTCTCGCTGGGGAGAGCTTCGGCCGAAGGCCAGATCTCATTGTTGGGCGTCATACGCCCCAGTGGCAGCTCATTGTCCGACGCACACTTCCCAGATCGCTGTTTTTGGTGAACTTCCGGATTGCCGACCATCCGGGCGTTGCTGTTGTGATTCAACGTCCCTTCCGGGAATGCAACACGGGTGAGCATATGCTGGTTCGATCGTTCAGGGCGTCGATGTGGTATTTTCGTGGTTGTGATCATCAGCACGCAGGAGGCCTTCGCCCGCGCAAAACAATACGCGACAGAACTGCTCGGCGACAGGGAATATACCCTTGAGGAGGTTGAGCAGGACGTGTACAAGAATCGCCGGGTTTGGCGGATAACGCTGGGCTT
>JACQZR010000121.1 GCA_016213775.1 Acidobacteriota bacterium | reverse complement strand
CGCTTCCGGCAACACTTCGTCGAGCTGATCGGGCTTCACGTACTTGGCCACGAACGGGCTCAGGGGATTGTCGTCGGGGTCGACGCCGATGACGCGCATGCCATGCGCCCAGGCGCGTAGCGCGATGTTGAACCCGATGCCGCCAACACCGACTACCACCGCAGTACGGCCGTTGAGTTCGAGCAGATTGGCGCGATTGGCCACCCACTTTCCGCTCTTGCGCATTTCAATGAATTGCGGAATGTTGCGCGTAAGGGAGAGCAGCATCGCCATTGCGTGATCGGCGATTTCGGGCCCTTGGACAACCTGATTATTGGTGAGTACGATTTTGGAATCGCGGAGGTCGGTGCCGCCGGAAATGTGGAGCACGCGCTCCACACCGGCGCTGCGGAGTTGGACCCAACGCAGCTTCTTGCCCGCCCGCACCATTGCGGGCGTGATCTCGCCGATGAAGGCGTCGGCATCGGCAAGTTCCTGCATGACGTTCGCTTTCGTGACCGGCACGATGCGGGCACGGTCAGTTACGGCCTGATAGGCGGAGACATCGGCCGGGGACATGTTCCAGCCGAGGATCTTTACGGTCTGCGCGGACAGGGCCGCGGCGGAAACAGCAAGCAATGCAAGGATACGGTACATAGCCACTCCTCAAGGTGAAGACGAAAGGGAGATTCTATCAGATGGGTGGTGGAGCGGGTGCTTCACGCGCGCCGCCCCACCCCTGAAATGTACAATGGACCTTTCCAATGCCCACCAAGTCCAACGACCTTCCCCCATACGATCGAGCGAAAGAAGAATGCCCCGGCCGCCTGCGTTCCCGCTGCTGGTTCGATAATACCTGCCAGCCCGGAATGACCGCGATTTATCTGGAGCGATTCCCCAATTACGGGCTCACACGAGAGGAGATGCAATCGGGCAAGCCGATCATCGGCATCGCGCAAACGGGCAACGACATCTCGGCCTGCAACCGCCATCACCTTCAGTTGGAGTCCCGCATTCGCGACGGCATTCGCGACGCGGGCGGCATCCCGTTCACCTTCCCGGTGCATCCGATTCAGGAAAGCTGCCGGCGGCCCACGGCGGCCATTGACCGCAACCTTTCTTATCTCGGGATGGTGGAGGTGCTGCACGGCAACATGTTCGATGGAGTGGTGCTGACCACTGGTTGCGATAAGACAACGCCGGCGGCGATCATGGCTGCCGCTACGGTGAACATCCCGGCGATCGTGCTCTCCGGCGGGCCGATGCTGAACAGCTATTTCCGCGGCAAACTCGCGGGATCCGGCATGGCGCTGTGGGAAGCGCGGCGTATGCTGGCCGCTGGCGAGATCACGCTGCCGGAGTTTATGGAGATGGTGGCCTCGTCGGTGCCGAGCCCCGGTCACTGCAATACGATGGGCACCGCAACAACGATGAACTCGCTGGCGGAAGCGCTGGGCATGTCGCTGCCCGGTTGCGCTTCGATTCCCGCGCCATATCGCGAGCGCACTCAGATGGCTTATTTCACGGGACGCCGCATTGTGGAGATGGTGCATGCCGATTTGCGGCCGTCGCAGATTCTCACGCGCAAGGCGTTTGAGAACGCGATCGTGGTGAACTCGGCTATTGGCGGATCCACCAACGCGCCGATTCATCTGGTGGCGATTGCGCGCCACATAGGCGTCGAGTTGAATGTCAAAGATTGGGAGACGGTGGGTCACGACATTCCCCTGCTGGTGAATTGTCAGCCCGCAGGCCAGTATCTTGCAGAGGAGTATCATCGCGCGGGCGGCGTGCCCGCGGTGTTTGGGGAGCTGATCAAAGCCGGCAAGGTCCACATGGACGCGATGACTGTGTCCGGCAAGACCACGGGCGAGAATTACGCCAAGGCCGGCAGCTTGAACGAAGATGTGATCCGGCCTTATGACAGGCCTTTGATGGAGAAGGCGGGCTTCCTGGTGGTGGGCGGCAACCTCTTCGATTCGGCGCTGGTGAAGACATCGTGCATCGGCGAGGAGTTCAGCAAGCGTTTTCTGGAGAAGCCCGGCGAAGAGAATAGCTTCACGGGCCGCGCCATTGTTTTTGACGGGCCCGAGGATTACCACGCGCGCATCAACGACCCCGAGTTGAACATCGATGCCACCTGCATTCTGGTGGTGCGAGGCACTGGTCCGGTGGGCTATCCGGGTGGGGCCGAAGTGGTGAACATGCAGCCGCCCGATCGTCTGATCCAGCAGGGTGTGAATTATTTGCCGACCATCGGGGACGGGCGTCAGAGCGGCACTTCCGCGAGCCCGTCGATTTTGAATGCATCGCCGGAATCGGCGGTGGGCGGCAACTTGGCGATCCTGCGTACGAACGATCTGCTGCGCGTGGATCTGAACACGCGGCGGGTGGACATTCTGATCAGCGATCAGGAGATCGCCGAACGGCGAGCGAACATGAAGATCGACATTCCGGCGAGCCAGACCCCGTGGCAGGAGTTCTATCGCGCCAATGTCAGCCAGCAATCCGAGGGCGCGGTGCTGGAGTTTGCGGTGAAGTATCGCGACGTCGGCAAGTCGATCCCGCGCCACAATCATTGAGGAACCATGCCGATACCGAAAACTTGGGTGAACCCCGTACTCGCCACGTTGCGCGAGGGCAAACCGGTGGTGGGGATGACCATCACGGCGGCGTGCGTGGAGACAGCGGCCCAGGCCGCAAATCTGGGCTTCGATTTCCTCTGGATCGAGATGGAGCATTCGCCCATCACGCTGGAGACGCTGCGCAACATCGTTCTGGCAACGCGCGGATTGCCGGCGGTGCCGTTTGCGCGCGTTCCTGTTGTCGAAACATGGACGGCCAAACGTGTTTTGGACATGGGAGTTCTGGGTGTGGTGTTTCCTTTCTGTTCCACATCCGAGTTGGCGCGGACAGCGGCGGATGCGACCAAATATCCGCCGGTGGGAAAGCGCGGGCATGGGAGCGGACTGGCGATGTTTCGATGGCAGACCGAAGATCCATATCCCGACTTCGCGGACCGCAACGTGGTGACGGTGGGGATGATTGAGGAGTATCGGGCCATTGAAAAGATCGACGAGATCGCGGCAACACCCGGCATCGACGTGCTGTTCATCGGCACGAGCGACCTTTCGTTTTCGATGGGCTTCCGCGGCAGGCAGGATGTGGCCGAATTGGACCAGGCGTTGAATGAGGTTGTGGCGGCGGCGCGCAGGCACGGCAAGTTCGTAGGACGGCCGGCGTTCAACACTGCCTCCATCCCGAAATTCATGGAACAGGGTTACCAATTCTTTCAGGCGCCGTCTGAAGCGAAGATGATGTCCGACGGCGCGAAACCGTACCTGGAGGCGCTGGGCAAATCGGCCTCAACCGCGAAAGCCAACTATTAGGGGGAAACGCATGACTCGCCGCACTCTTCCGTTGATGCTGTTAGGAGGCGCTGCCAGCGCGGCGCCGACGAAGAAACAGAAGACCGCAATCGCTGAGATTCAGCAGGCTGATCTGGCTTTCTGCGAGGCCACCAAACAGCGCGGGCTCGACGGCTGGATGTCCTACTTCGCCGATGAGGCTGTGGCGTTTCCGCCCGGCAAGCCAACCATCACGGGCCGGGAGAATCTGCGGGCGAACTATTCGCGAATGTTCTCGCAGCCGGGGTTTTCGCTCATCTGGCGGCCCGTGAAGGCGGACGCGGCGGCGAGCGGCGATATGGGGTACACCATCGGAACGGCGGAGTTCAGCCGCCGCGGCGACGATGGAAAGATCGTGACCCAGCCAACCAAATACCTCACAGTCTGGAAGAAGCAGCCGGATGGCAGTTGGAAGGTGGTTGCGGATCTGGGCAACTGATTTTTTTCGCGAGAGAATCCACGTTTTGCCACCTCCGTCCGTTTCTAGAGTAGTGACGGATGCAGCACATAGCCATCATCACCGGGGTCTCGCGGGTGTCCACAACGTTTGAAGACATCGTTCGACAGCGGGAAGCCCAGATCCTGCGGGTGGCCCACCGGATGCTCGGCAATTGGGCCGATGCGGAGGACGTCGCGCAGGAGGCGTTCGTCAAGCTGCACCGTCACGGGTTGGGGTTTGCTAACGACGCGGCGATGGGATCGTGGCTGTACCGGGTGGCGGTGAACGTCTGCATGGACCGCCTACGCGCGTCGCGGCCTTCACTCGAGTTGACCGAAGTGGCCGCGGGGAGCGCGAACGCGGAAGCTACGCTGCAAGCTGCCGACGACAAGCGTCTACTGATGGCCGCGATGGCACAACTTCCGGAGCGCGAGCGGGCGGCGGTGGTGCTGCGCGAAATCGAAGAACTATCAACAGCGGAAGTAGCCGCCATTCTCGGCTCCACGGAAGTCACTGTGCGCAGCCAGGTGTCGAAGGCAATCGGCAGACTGCGCCAGTTGCTGGGAGGTAAATGATCATGACCGAAGACCGGATGCGCGAACTGTTTCGAGAGATGCGCGAGGAGCCGGTGCCGGCGGATTCGCTGGCGCGGGTGCGGATGGCGGTGTCGGAGCGGACGGAACGGCGTGCGACTGGGTGGTGGTGGCGGTTCGCTGCCGCTGTGGCGCTGGCGGCGTGTGCGCTCGTGGTGTTGTTCGTGACGCGGATGCAAGACGTACCGGCGGCGCCTGTGGTGGCTGTCGCAAGGCCCGGCAATCCACTGGCGAGTTACACCCCGCCGCAGCCGAAGCCCGTGGTTGCGCCGGCAGTGCGGATGGCTAGGAAAGTGGAACAGCGCGGGCCCGATGTTGTGATCCGGATTGAGACCCCGGACCCCGATGTTGTGTTGTTGTTGGTCGGATCGGAATGAAGGAGAAGACTATGAAGAAGATCCTGATGGTCGCGTTGGCTGCAGTGATGCTCAGCGCGCAAGAGAAAAAGGAGAGCGCTCCGCCGGTGGAGCAAGAGGCAGCGGTGATTTCCGTGAAGAACCTGAATGGGGACGCGCTGCGGCGGTTGTCGAATATGCTGGGCGTCATAACTCGGTCGATCTCCTATGATGAACGGATGAAGGTGATCATGGTGTACGGGCCGAAGTCCACGCTGGAGCAGGTGAGGAAGGTCGTCGCCGAGTTGGATAAGCCTGCCAGCGATGCCTCGCGTAACATCGAAATGACATTGACTATGTTGCGTTGCGGCGGAGCCGCGAGCGGTACGCCACTGCCTGCGGATATGGAAGCCGTAGCGAAACAACTACGCGCGGCGAATCTCTGCAAGGACGTGCACTTCTGGGACATGATGCCAATGCACCTTCAGGAGGGGAAAGACGCTCAGGGAGACGTGACGCTCCCGAACACCAATCCGCCGGTCCCCGGGATGACAGCAACCCTGCGCGTGCAAGTCAAGCCCGAGTCGGTGAACACGAGGTCCACTGGACGTTATGTGCGGTTCGACCGGCTTCAAGCGAATCTGAACATCAGGATCAGCACTCCAGGCCACTCAACCGAGCGCGGGACAGGCATCAATACCGCAGGTGAATTCAAGGAGGGGCAGAAGACGGTGCTCGGGAAGATCTCCGGCGCTGAAGGAGACACCGCCGTGTTTGTCGTGATCGCGATCAGAGTCTTGGAATAGGCCGCCGGTGGTGCAGCATCTCGAACACCGCGAGCAACGACAGAGCGGCCACAATATGTTTCAGAGTGTGGCCGCTCATCATTCCTTGCGTGATGCGGAAGACGCGCACATCAGCCAATTCCAGCAGTTTTGCGAGAAGGTACAGCGCCCCCATGGTCCAGAGGCCGCGGCCATGCGTGTACCGGGCCGGAAACAGCAGCAGGATCACCGGCAGCGCGAGCATCGGATAGAACTGGACAAGCCCATAGAAGCGCAAATCACCCACGCCCGTCAGTTCGCCCCGCCGCCAAACCTCGATGCTCAACAGCCCGAGCACCAGGAACGGCAGCAGCAGCAGAAACCCGGCACGAGCGTGGATGCGTTCCCCGATCATCGCCGCGAGAATACTCATGAAGCCGAGCGTCATCGGAAGTCGGTCCCAGAAAAGAGTGCGGTTGTCCGGCCACGCGTGATAGTAGCCGCTACCGAACGCGATTCCACACGAGGCAACTGCGAGGATCAGCCACGGCCAGCGATCCACTGATTCGCGCCACTGCGCCCCGCGCCAAACGTAGAGCCCGTAAAGGCCGGCCAACAGAAACGGAACATTTGAAACCACGTTCCAAAAGTTGGGTATGCCAAGCAGCGTGCGGCGATCCGCAAAGGCGTGGTAAGCGGGGTTCTGCGCAACCGGCGCCACCGAGAGGGCCGCGAAGACCGCCCCAATGGCGAGCACTACCAGGATCGCGATACGCCAACTCATGTTACATGCCGTGCGGCTCGACATGCACTAGCACATCAGCCACCCAGTCGAGTTCGGCCTTGATGCGGTCGCGGACGCTGGAGGCGATATCGTGCGAGGCGCGCACCGTCAAGTCCGGGTCCACTTCTAAATGAAGGTCCACGTGGTATTGTAGCCCCGTCTTGCGCGCATAGCACTTCTCCACCCCGAGGGCGCCTGGCACGGTGAGGGCAATGCGTCGAATCTCCACCACCTCCTTCGCGTCAGGCATAGTGTCCATCAATTGCATTGTGGTTTCGCGGACCACACGCAAACCGAGGTAGACGACGATGATGCCGACCCCGAGTCCGCCGTAATGGTCCGCCACCAGGAACCTGGACGGGTCATACAAAGTGAGCCCAAGAGCAGTGAGCGCCACAAGTCCGGAAAGGATGTCGACAGTGTCGTTATACGCATCCGCCAGCAGTCCAGCGCTGCGCGTCTTCTTCGCGTATTGGTATTTCACCAGCGATAGCGCGCTTTTCACCAGCACCGACGCAATGAGCGGCCATGCCGTATAGGCCGCCGGCGGCGGATGCGTCTCGCTATGGTTACGCATCGAACTGAAAGCGATCAGCAGTCCGATCACCGCGAGTAGCCAGCCAACTGTGAACCCGCTGAGCGTCTCCAGGCGGCCATGGCCGTAGGGATGATCCTCATCGGGCGGGCGCGAGGCCATGATCAAGCCGAACAGCACCACGCCCGAGGCGATCACATCGCTCGCGGATTCGAAGCCATCGGCCACGGTGGAAGTGGACCCGCCAAGCAGACCCACAGTGATCTTGATGATGGCGAGCACACCGCTGATCGTCATGCTGACGATGGCCACGCGCCGTGCTGTCAGCGAGTCGGACATACCCGGTTAGCGCTGGTTCGACTTGAGGATCTTCTTGCGCAGGCGGATCGACTGCGGAGTCACCTCAACGAATTCGTCTTCACGGATGAATTCGATGGCCTGCTCGAGGTTGAGGAGTCTGGGCGGCACTAAGCGAATGGCTTCGTCGGCAGTGGACGAGCGCATGTTGGTGAGCTTCTTCTCCTTGACGATGTTGACGTCGAGGTCGTTGTCGCGCGAATTCTCACCGACCACCATCCCCTCGTACACCTCGGTCTGCGGGCTGACGAAGATTTCGCCGCGCTCCTGGAGACTGAAGATGGCGTAGCCAGTGGCCTTGCCGGGGCGGTCCGCCACCAGAGACCCGGTGGGACGCATCGGGATATCGCCCTGCCAGTCGATGTAGCCGCCGAAAAGCGAGTTCATGATGGCCGTCCCCTTGGTGTCGGTGAGCATTTCGCTGCGCAGTCCGATAAGCCCGCGTGACGGTACGTCGAACTCGAGCCGTACGCGGCCCGAACCGTGGTTCACCATCTTGGTCATCTTGCCCTTGCGCGTGCCCATCTTTTCCATCACCACGCCTACGAATTGTTCGGGGCAATCCACCGTCAACGATTCGAGCGGCTCCTGAATCTTGCCGTCCACGGTGCGCGTCAGAATCTCCGGCTTGCCGACCGACAGCTCATAGCCTTCGCGGCGCATCATTTCGATGAGAATGGCGAGTTGCAGTTCACCGCGGCCCATCACCTTGAACGCGTCGGGGCCGCCGGCTTCTTCCACCTTGAGCGAGACGTTGGTGAGCAGTTCCTTGGCGAGGCGGTCGCGCAGGTGGCGCGAGGTTACGAATTGCCCTTCCTTGCCGGAGAACGGCGACGTGTTGATGGTGAACAGCATCGCGATGGTGGGCTCGTCGATTTGAATCGGCTTCAGCGGCTTGGGGGTTTCGATGTGCGAAACCGTTTCACCGATGGTGATTCCTTCCACACCGGCGATTGCGAGCACGGCACCGGGCACTGCGATCGATTCGTCCACTCGCTTCAGCCCCTCGAACGAGTACATCTTGGTGATCTTGGTCTTCTGAATGGAGCCATCGAGCTTGCAGATGCTCACTTCGTCGTTCAGGTGGAGTGTGCCGTTCATCACGCGGCCAATGGCGAGGCGGCCGAGATAGTCGCTGTAATCGAGATTGGCAACCTGCATCTGGAGGATGCCATCGGGGTTGCCTTCGGGCGGAGGGATGTTGGCAAGAATTGCTTCAAAGAGCGGACGCAAATCAGAGGACTCGTCCGCGAGATTCGTCTTGGCGAGGCCGGCCCTGGCATTCGCGTAGATGATGGGGAACTCGAGCTGTTCTTCCCTGGCGTCGAGGTCGATGAAGAGGTCGTAGACTTCGTTGAGCACTTCCTGTACGCGCGCGTCGGGGCGGTCGATCTTGTTGACAACAACGATCTGCGGCAGCCCCGCTTCCAGGGCCTTGGAAAGCACGTAGCGCGTTTGCGGCAGCGGACCTTCGCTCGCATCCACCAGAAGCATGACGCCGTCCACCATCGTGAGCGCGCGCTCCACTTCGCCGCCAAAGTCACTGTGACCCGGTGTGTCGACGATGTTGATCTTCACCCCGTGGTAATGCACGCCGGTGGTTTTGGCGAGAATGGTGATGCCGCGTTCGCGTTCCAGCGCGTTGGAGTCCATGACACGGTCGGCAACTTCTTCGTTGGAGCGGAAGATGCCGCTTTGCCGCAGCATGGCATCCACCAGCGTGGTCTTACCATGGTCAACGTGCGCAACTATGGCGATGTTGCGGATGTTTTCGTTTCGGAATTTTTGCATGAGGAGGGAAACTTCTATTTTCGCACGTCTGGCGCCCTCCTCACACTTCTTCTGAAATCCGCCAATCCGCTCAGAAAAGCAATTTCAACCCAAGCTGCACGGACCTCGGCCCGTTGCTCTGCCCCGTAACGGTGCCAAACCCCCCGGACTCGACGTTGGTGTTTGGTCCCGCGAACACAGGTGTATTGGTCAGGTTAAAGGCCTCCGCCCGGAACTGCAGATTGAACCGCTCACTGAACCGGGTGTTCTTGAACATGGAAAAATCGAGCCCGCGTGTGAAATCAGTTCTGAGGTTGGAATGCCTTCGGCCCAGGTTACCGAACGTGTAGTCGCGGGAGACCCTGAACTGAGTGGTGTCGTACCAGCGATCGATGGAACGCACCGCAATGCGCGCGTCCACTCCAGTCGAATCGGGCCGCTGATAACCACCGAACGAGAAGCTGTTGTTGGTGGTCTGGGTGAAAGCCAGCGGCTGGCCGGAGCCGATGGTGAAGATGCCGTTGGTCTGCCATCCACCGAGCATCGCATTCGCCAGCCAGTGCAGCGAGGCCCCATATCGCTTTCCCCGGCCGAAAGGCAGCTCGTAATTGAAGTTGAAGACCGCACGGTGCGGAATGTCATAGGAGCTGAGAGACCGTTCGCAATTCCGGCAATACCAGTTGCGCAACGTGCCCTGGGAATCGTTCCAGATTCCGTCAGAGGAGTCGGCGATGGATTTTGACCAGGTATAGGAAACCATCAGACTGGTCCCGCCGCCGAAACGCCGCTCAAATCGCGACTGCATTGCATGGTAGTTGGAGTTTCCCCACGCGGGCGATCCCGGCCCGACGCTATTGAATTCGGCATACTGTCCGCGAAGCAGACGGCCTCGCTGCACTGTCGCCTGTCCCATCACGCTACTTGGGTCAATCAGACCGAAGAACGGATTGGGCACGAGATCGAGCAACCGGTTTTCCACCCGCAGGAGGTTGGGATTCAACTGGCCGAGGTCACCCTGCGCCAGTTCGTTGTGAGTGCCTTTGTTGCCGGCATAGGCCAACTCCACCATCATGTTGTTCGACAAATGGCGCTGGACGGTGAAATTCCACTGCTGGTTGTATGGGGTCCTCATCTCCGTCGCCCAGGCCGAGTTCAGTCCAAAGCCGACGCCGGAGAGCGCACCCAACGACCGGCCGACTGGGAGCACGTAGCCTTGCGGGAACGGATTCCTCAGAAGGTTGTTTGGGTTGATGCCATCGAGCGTGGACAGCCACGGCGTGGTGCTGGCGTAGGGCGCGCCGGTCCAGCGGTCCGTGGCCGCGAACTTCGGAACGCCGTAGAAGATTCCGTACCCGGTGCGGATGACCGTCTTCTGGTTGAGCTGATAGGCGAGCCCGATGCGCGGGTTCAACTTGTGCTCAGCCGCCCGCACACCGCGGCGTCCATAGCTCTGGCCCTCGCCGGCAAAGAGGTAAACGCCGCGCAGATCCAGTCCGGTCTTGTCCGACAGCGGGTTCTTGGCGTAGGGGTCCATGATCGTTTGTTGGTCGTAACGCTCCGTATTAGCGCCTTCGATTTCCCAGCGCAATCCCACGTTCACTGTGAGCTTTGCATTGATCTTGTAGTCGTCCTGCACGTAGAGGGCGTAGTAGCGGCTGAGATCCGCGGGTTTGATGCGATGCGTGGCCGCTCCGCTGGTCCCTGTGCCGAGCAGAAACGACGCGAGGCCGTCACCGCCGCCTGCAACGCGCGGATCGGGTCCTTGCGTCATCGCGCGCGTGAAAGAGAAGTTGGCGGGGGAACTGCCGAACTGCGCGAAGCCGAGTGCGAAGGTACGCCATTCGCCGCCGAATTTCATGCTGTGCTTGCCCGAAATCTTAGTGAGGTTTCCAACGAGCGTGTAGGCCACGTTGTTGCTCTTATATGTGGATCCGTTGTTCGGCCCGATGGAAGTGTAATCCTGCACGTCGAATCGCGGGATGCGCGGCGCACCCGTCTTGAGAGTCACATCCTGCAGCGCCGCCGGCAGGCCCAGCTTGGTGACGTCAAAACCGTACGAGAATGCCGGCCTCCAGGCGTCGAATAGACTAAGCCCGCCGCGGATGTTCAACACCATCGCCGGGCCGATGGTTTCGGTATAGTCGATGGCCGCGTTGTGCGACCCCCAGTACATGATGCCGTCGCTCGGCGCCGCGCCATTGTCCCAGAAATCCGCCGCGCCGGTTGCTTGCTTGAAACGGTTGTAGCGGACAAACAGACGGCGGTTCAGACTGAAGATGTGATCCACCTTAAAGTCGACGCGATCCGTCGGCGACCGTGGTACCTTCTGAATGGCCAGGTTCAACTGGTTCGTGTTCACCTGTCCCGCCTGATTGGACGCCGGCCAGAATTTGACGGCGTTCAGCGCCACTGGATCGAACCGCGACGACGGGATCAGGTTTCCGGCGAATGGTGAGCGGATGAACTTCGTGGGGTCAGCCGGATTGACGCGCGTAGTGGAAGGATCGAAGATCGTGCGCACTGTCCCGTTGGCGTTACGCGTATTGGAGAAGTCACCGGAAAGCTGCTGCGCGGTTGGGACTGTGAACTGCGAAAAGCTGCCGGACTTCACAAGCCGCTTTTCGTACAGAGCGAAGAAGAAGGTTCGATCCTTCTTGATGGGTCCGCCGGCGCTGGCGCCATACTGATGCTGCTGGAAGGAGGCCTTGCGCCCATTAGAGCGGTTGAGGAAGAAGCTCTTCGCATCCATCGCGCTGTTTCGCAAAAACTCGAATGCGCTGCCGTGGTAGTTGTTGTTTCCCGACTTGGTCACCATGGTGACTTGACCGCCACCGCTTCGGCCGTACTCAGCAGTGTAGGAGTTCGTTTGGACGCGGAACTCCTGAATTCCCTCCACCGATGGAATCGCCGAGGCGCCATAGATGCCCTGGATGTCGCTTTGCACCATCGCCGTGACGCCATCCAATTGAATGTCGTTGAGCGACTCCTTGCCGCCATTGATCGAGAAGCGGATCGTGCTGGTAAAGAAGTCGCTCTCGGAATTCGGCGTCGAAGGCGTGATTCCGGGAACCAGTTTCAGCAGCGAGTAGATGTTGCGGTTGTTGAGCGGAAGGTCGATGATTTTCTTGTTCTCCACCACTGAGCTCAACGTGGCGCTGGAAGCCTCCAGCAGCGGACCGGTGGCCGTCACCTCCACGCGCTCACTCACCGCGCCGATCTCGAGTTTGATGTTGAGGGTTGCGTTTTGCTGCGTGGATAGAGGCAGGGATTCGAGCACGTAAGTGCGAAACCCGGCCGCTTCCGCCGTCACCCGGTACAGGCTTGGCGTCAGCTCGATCAGGCGGTACACACCCGACGAGTTGGTCTCGGTGCGGAAGTCCTGGTTGCGCTGAGTGTCCGTAATGGTCACCTTCGCATTAGCGATCGCCGCGCCACTGCCGTCGGTGACGATTCCGGAGATCAATGCTTTTGAAGTTTGCGCCGGAGCGGGCACACACGCAACGGCGGCAAGCAGAGATGCTAAGAAGTGGATCTTTGACATGAAAGCTCCTCGTTAACCCCATTCGCTCGTGAAACCGGCGGCGTTCGAATGATTCCCAGTTCGAAGCAGCCGCCAGCGCTTCGGGGGATTATATCAGGATTCCGAGCCGCGACCGTTAGGGAGACGGTCTTCGCGAGCATCACCGCCATTGTCGGCCGCACGGGCCGCGGAAACTACGGCCACAACCACGACATGGCCTGGAAAACGCACCCGCGTGCTGGTGCCAGGCTGGTGCCTCGCTGCTCTGATAAAGTGCAGGCAATGAAGTATCGCGTGTATCTGGAACCAGACGAAGACGGGGTGTTTGTGGCAACCTGTCCGGCTCTGCCTGGGTGTGTTTCCCAGGGCCGAACCCGCGCCGAAGCCGCAGAGAACATTCGCGAGGCAATCGAAGGCTACCTAAAGAGCCTGCGGAAGCACGGCGATCCATTGCCTCCGAGCATTCTCGAAGAGGTCATTGAGGTTGCCGGCGGGTGAAGTTACCGGTTGTTTCCGGTAGTGACGCACTCAAGGCGTTCCGGAATTCGTATCCAGCTTTCGCGATGAGCAGCACGGCAGCCACATCATTCTTAGACACGCCGAGCCACCGCACAGACGCCTTTCCGTTCCTGACCGCAAAGAACTGGCCAAAGGGACTCTTCGAGCGTTGATCCGAAAGGCCGGGCTTATGGTGGAAGAGTTTGCGGGCCTGCTTTAAGATCGCCGCCCGAATGGGTGCGGCCTGACTTCCCGTGGACTAAAGCCGAGTTCGAAACCCACCTGGAGTATTGGATTTTGGCTCCCCTTCGTGGACGCGTTTCGAACTTTCAAAGCTTGCCACTCCTGCGATCCTATCCGTGTTATCGCAGATTCAACAACTCGCGAACACTTGACGGGTCCAAACGCAGACCGTAGTCAAACAGGGGAATCTCGGAGGGTAGAGACATTGGCGAACCTCGTTCCCGACTGGAACAGGAGCGCTATGCGATAGCATCTCCGAGAACCGATGTGCACCCCTCGGGACGAGTTGGAAGCTGACCTTGGAGGTGGGCTCAGACGGCAGGTGGCGGGGTCCGGCGGCTTCTTCCTACGGCTTATGCTGTTTCCAGTTTCAGGCGGCCAAGCAGGGTCAGAAACCACGAATGGTGGCGAAGCGGAGCCAACAGAGGAAGGGTTCCAGCGAACAGCAGCCAGGCGTACTGTTGCTCGTAGGATCGGTCGAGGTCTGCCATCGAGCGTTCCAGGTCGCCCAAGCCAAGCCAGACCAGCGCCCGGTCAAAGCCGGAAACGAAGGTCCTCTCCTCCAGTCTGTTCAACCGCGCGAGCAATGCGGTTGCGGCCGCCCGCTCTCCCTGGCTGCCGAGGATGTTTCCCCTCAGTGCCAAAACGCGGGGGTGTTCACCAAACAACGACTCCGCCTTCGACAGGGCATCCAGGGCTTCGCGCCACCGACCGAGCGCAACCAGTGGGAATACCTGCTCCACCAACGCCCGGAACAGGTTAGGATCGAATTCGAGTGCGTCCCGGAATTGCCGGACTGACTCCTCGTGATGCCCTCCGAGATGCAGAATCATTCCGCGCCAGGTCAGCGCAGGGAGCAGCAGCGGTTCGATATCGAGAGCCCGATCGCAACATTCCAGCGCCTCATCAATCCGCCTCAGCGCCCCCAGTACTGATCCGTACTGGTAGAGAGCCGATGCATGACACTGGTCCAATTCAACAGCCCGGCGATAGTGGGCCACCGTCCCACCTACGTCCAACGCCATCCAACTCGCCAAGCCAAGCGAGCCCTGCACTTCCGGGAGGTCCGGCGTCATCGCAGCCGCCCGGCGGGCGAACTCGCGACTCTGCTGTGCATGCGGCTTCGGATCTTCCGATCCAAAGTATGCAAGTGAGGAGTGGGCATCTGCCATTCCCGAGAAGGCCAGAGCGGAGCCCGGGTCATCTTCTGTCGCTTGCGCAAAACAAGAGATGGCCTTTCGGACGGAGCAGGCGTCACGCCGGTTCCACCAGAAGCGGCCCTTTACGTAGTGCACGTAGGCCCTTCCAGAAGCAGGAGGAGTGCCATGCCGATCGCGCGGCAGATCGATCCCAAATCGGTCCCGTAGCGCCGCCAAAACGCCGGTGGAAATCTGGTCCTGCGCGGCATTCATGTCGTCAACGTGGCGATCGAGATGTTCGGACCAGATTGAGAATCCGTCCGCGACTTGGACCAGGTGAACCGTGACGCGGAACCGATCGGAGAAGGCGCAGAGGCTCCCTTTGACGATTACATCCACCTGCAACAGGCGTCCGATTTCTACCAGATCCGCGACGTGACCTTTGAATCGAAACGAAGATGTTCGCGCAGCAACCCGAATCCCCTTCGCGCGTGAAACTGCGTTGAGGATGTCCTCTGCCAGCCTATCCGTTAGCCATTCGTAGTCGCCGGACGGGCTCAAGTCCGCAAACGGAAGAACCGCAACGGACGGACCGTCCGGTGCCGGAGCCCTCGCGCAGAGGGCGAGACCAGAGTTCGAGGGCGCCGGGAATCGGAGCTGATTGTGAGGACGGACCTCAGCGTGGATCGGTGATTCGATCCGACTCGATCGCACCTCTCCCACGAAGGAGTACCCCCTACGGGGAGCGGTCGCTATGCGACCGGAGCCGGGAGCGTTTCTCAGTGCTCTGCGCAGAAGAAAGATCATCTGCGTGAGATTGGATTCCTGGACGAAAGTGCCAGGCCACACCGCTTCGATTAGGGCTTCCCGACGGACTACCGTACCTGCGTTGCGCAACAACTCGATCAGTACATCGACCGCCTTTGGCGGAAGAGGGACGATCTGACCGCCTTGATACACTACGCGATCCCCATCGCCGACTCGGAATGCGCCGACCTCGAACATGGGCATTGCCTTCACCAATGGCTTATCGTCTCCAGCGAGTATACACCTGGTGGGCACAGAATTGATATTTCCTTGAGGAATCCGCGAGGCCCGGCGGATATAATAGCTCGGTAAAGCATTCGCGGCGTGAAACGAGATAAGTGGTGACGCCCCAGCGTTTGTGGTTGATTGCCCTTCAGCGTTGGTTGATAGGCGATCAGGGGCAGCAAGAATTGAGAAATCGTCGAGGACACCGAAATGCTGCGCTGCGTACCAACGTTACGCGCTCCATGTTGCGGGCACGAGCACGGCGCAGCAGTCGAACAAAGGAGGTGGGGTTGAACCAGTTCGTGAAACGATTGCTCGTTATCGTGTGAGTGACGCTGGTGACGGTCGGTTTGGTAATCTCCGGCAGCCGGTCCGCGGCGCGCGCATGAGAGCGGCAGATTTTCCGACCGCCTGCCGTTGACTTACCGCCGGAATGTGTTCCCCCGATGAATCGCTGCTGGACTCCGGCCATCGGGAATTCTGTTGGCTGGAATTGCTGAAAAGGAGGAAAGACGTGAAGAACCCTAACTTGTTTGTTCTCAGGGCAACCGTCGCCTGCATCGCGGCGACTATGCTGACAGGTTGTTCCCGATCGGCACCCCCGGACTCACGGGCGGCCGACGAAGCGGCGATCCGGGAGGCTGACGCTGCCTCGCTTAGAGCGATCGCAGCAAAACAGATGGACGCCACTGTTTCCTACTACGATGAAGGCGCTTCCATACTCACACCAAATGCCCCGATTGCGACGGGCAGAGAACGAATCCGCAGTGCTTGGGAGCAGATGTTCGCGGTACCAGGGTTCAATCTCGCCCCGAAGACGACCAAAGTTGAAGTGGCCAGATCTGGAGACTTGGCCTACGCCCAAGGAACTTATGAATTCAGCGCGACCGATCCCAAGGGAGCACCCGTCCAAGATCGCGGCAAGTTCGTGGTCGTCTGGAAAAAGCAGGCAGACGGCGCGTGGAAAATCGCCGCCGATATCTGGAACTCCGATTTGCCGCTCACTCCCGCACCGAAATAGTGAGTCTTGCGTCGGTGACGAAGAGAGAGAGGCGAGGTGAAAATTTGCCTTTTACCGCTGTTTCTGGCGACCGTTGTGCGCGTCGCGCATGGGCAGGTGTTCTTCACCGGTGAAACCAGCGGCAAAGGTGCGTCTTCCGTATTCGCTGCCTCGAACGTCAGTCGTGTCCGTGATTTCACGACCGCGGCCAATTTCTGGACAGCATACACTCGCGGATTGCACGACCGTCTGGATGCGTTTATTTTCTACGGCAACCTGACGATTTTCGGAAAAACACAACACTACGCCGGTTTGGGATCAAGTGTCGGCGTCCTCAAGCGCAGCCGCCACTCCGTTGACCTCGCATTGGTGAGCTTCTTTTCCACGCCCCTGAACTACCGCGACGACTCCGCAACCGTCTCAGCTGTGTTCGCGCCGGTAGTCAGTCGACCCGTTCGGTTGCGACGATACGAGATGACGCTCTATACCGGATATCTCCGCAGCGAGTTCTTCGGCCAGCGAACAGGGAAGCTCTTCAGCCCACCTGCGGCGACTCACAACGGTATTCTCGGGGCCACGCTGCCTATGTGCAAATCTCTTCTCCTCATAGCGGAATACGATCCGGGGCGCAGCCAGCAGAATCTCGGTCTGGCTCTCCTGTATATGTTTCCGCGTAAGTGAACATGTAGGCACAGTGCCGCGTTGCACCCTGAAACCGTTGCACCCCGATTCGTGGCCGGGGCTTGACCACGGGCCTGATATGCGGCGTTACAGGAATGTGGCCCTGACGCGGTGCGATTCCTCGCGCTCAACGGCGAAGTGTTGACCTGGGCCACCCGGCGGACGATCGCCTGCGGACTCCGAGGGACGGCGATCAGCGTTCCGAACTAACGTCGATCACAATTCCGAAGTGGGTTCGAGTCCTTGATGGGGTCACCCATCCACCGGGTGGCTCAAAGGAGAATTTCTTAAGTCCACGTAATGGAATCAGCCAGATAGCGGAGATCTGGAGCAGGAACAACTGGCTCCCCAAGAATCGCACTTTCGAACCCAGTCTCCACTGGTGTCGCTCCTGGCGGTTAACGGCTGGACAAAACACGCTATTTCGAACTGAGAGACAAGCGCGACTCGTATCTCGTTCGCTTTCTGCCACATCCACGAGATCCTTCGCCAACTGGCGCTGTCAACCAAGCCCACGATCACCAATGCTTGGCCTTCGAAACCGAAACTGCTTCGCAGGCAGCCTTGATACCCAAGTCCTCTCTCTCAACTCTCTCTCAACCCTCCTCAAACATTCTCGGCAGACTTGCGATATATTGATACGCGGTTCGTGTCATGCCAAGCGCACAACTCGACAGGATGCGAGGACCTCCGATGAGCCATCAGCCTCTGAGCGCACCGGGGCGCACGTCACGAGACCGGAACGAACGACCCACCTATTTCTGGATCATTCGCCAGATCGTCTACATCAATCGGCAGCGTCCGATTTAGGTAGCGCTACGCTTTATCCCCTGCAGAGTTGAGAGCCTCCTTTGTCGGGCTCTCTAGCGGCTGGAGAGCTTGATTAATGCTCGCTTCGGGTTCAAGCCCAGTTTCCTGGCCCGGGGGATGCCAGCGTTCGCAGCAGCCGCCGTTGGATAGAACCGTCCTCTGAGTAAGTAGGGCTTTTTCTGTCCGGGTGTATACAGAATCTGGATGGAGCCGAGCCGGGAACCGAGGCGTTCCGCTTCAGCTTCAGCATCGGCGGAATTGGCGCAGCGCGCCAATTCCAAGTAGTAGACACTTCTGTCCGGCTTCACGGGCACTTCAGGCGAAGCCTCTTCCGGCGCTTCGAGGAGCATCTCCGCGGCGGTCCTCACCCCCTCCTTTTTGAGTGCAGGCACTTCCTCTTGCAACCTCCTTGTCTGTTCGGGAGAAGTGGAGAGTTGTTTCTTCTGCGAAGCGTTTTCCGATTTCAGCCTTTCGCCGCCAAGAAACTCTACCTGTCCTTTCAACGACTGGTAGGTGAGGCCTCCCAATAACACCGCCAGGAGGAAAGAGAAGACCAAAGCCCAAGGACCATAATTGCGAACCGGAGTTCCGCGCCGCCGGCAGACCTGCGCGAAGAACTGCCCGATCGAACTCGGCCCGTCCGGAAAGTTGCCGAGAAGTTCAGAAAGCAGGAAGGCGATCGTCGGTACTAAAGCAACCAGGGCGATCACGAAATTGCCCTGGGGGAACGAGCCAAGCGTTTGTTCCATGGTGTGGGCACTCTAGTGCGATGGATCTTAACTTAAGTTTGATTGCACCACAAAATACCCGCCGAGTACAACAATAAGCCACCGAAGCGCTGGATGTTTGTGTTCGTTTCTGAAGACTCAAGGAGGAGGCAGTACGCCCGGCAAATAGCCGAGCACACTGATCGGGCTGAACTTTGGGGGATCCTTATGCGAGGGTCCACGTTGTTGCCCTTCAGGAGTAGATCACCCGACCTTGGCCGGAGGTGACCTTATGCTGACCTAAGCGGTGGAACCGTATCTGGCAGTGCGCGCGCAGAAGCCATGGGGGCCGCGCTGCATTCCGAAGGAAGGCGGCCTTCCGCGAGGTTTGCGAAGTACTACGACACCGCACAAGGACCATAACCCACAGAAACGCTATCGAATGGCGTGGAGCGCAATCGGACGTCGTGGGAACTCGCCGTCTTGGTCAGATGATACGGCTGGCGAAGTACCCTCGAGTCGAGCGCAGGATCCGCGTCACGGGAATCCGCCATCCTGTTCGGGAGCGAGGAAGCCCCGCGCCCCGCACCGAATGTCTTTTCTGTGAAAAAGTCAAACGCCTCTCCAAGCAGCCTCGGAACCGGAATCCCTTTCGTGGACCGCCTTATGGCACGTTTTCGCGCTTCTGGCATGCACGGGACTTCGTGTGTCGGAAGGAAGGGATCAAGCTTCGCCGGAAGACGCAACGGACGGGTTGATCATCCGCTTTTTCGAGTCTCGAATGAAGCCGGTTGGCGCCGCTGCACCCCACCGCAAGACTCGACCTGGAGCGGCATGTCCAGAAACGAGGGTCTCTTGGTCCGTTCGACAATCACGTATTCGTCTCGTTGGCCCGCGGCAACTCCGATCCGATCCTCTGTAAGGGGAAGAAGGTAAAAGGGCCCCTCGGGTGCTTCGGCGCTTCCCAGAATTAACCCACCCCTGCTCGTAAGAAGTTGACCAGCCGCAGCCCTGCCGATGAATGTGGATGCCCGGAAACCGGAAGCGGCCATGCCGGATCTGTCGGCGGTGGTTCTATCCGGATCCGCGAGTG
>JACQZR010000115.1 GCA_016213775.1 Acidobacteriota bacterium | reverse complement strand
CTTTCAGCTTCACCTCGCGGCTACGCCTTGCGTTTCGCTACGGTTGCCTGTCATCGGCTCCGGTTGGCTCCTTTCATCCAACAAGATTCTGCCCATGCTGGGCACACTGGGGCGGCCAATCCTGGCCGCGGCTGGCCTTTCCATGCCAGCCTTTTCATCCATCGCGCGTGACCGGCCCAACGGCTCGGTCGTGAGGGGCTCATCTGCGTTTATCCGTGGCCATAAGGTTCAACTCTTACGGAGCCGGAGCAGGAGCAGGAGTACGCTTCGGCGGGCGCCCGATACTCACCGGGTTCAGATCCACCGGAATCGCGAAATCGACAAACGCC
The DNA here is from genome assembly GCA_016213775.1 of Acidobacteriota bacterium. Classification (GTDB taxonomy): domain Bacteria; phylum Acidobacteriota; class Terriglobia; order Bryobacterales; family Bryobacteraceae; genus CADEFT01. The sequence continues at coordinate 35,087 of JACQZR010000115.1, read as the reverse complement.
GCCAACATCTCCTCCCACGTCTGATCGCCCCACCGCACTTCCTTGGATGGATCCGGATTGAATTTGTTGTTCGGCGAATTGTCGTAATGGGCGATAATCTCCAACTGCGACCCCTTCGGCAATTTCTTCGGCTCCTTCATCTGATAAGTGAGCTGCCAGTTAAAATCGTAGTTCGGAACATTCAACAGCGTTTCTGTCTTCCCGTCCGGATAGATGACGCGATACTCCATCGCCTTCCCGCGCACATGCATGTGCGGAAACATCGACTGCAATGTGACATCCTCAAACACCGGCACCTTGGCCACCACCCTGGCGTTGCCCTCTCCCGGAGGAATGCGCAGCATCGGATTGGCGACGAACGTGTTCACCACCTCGCTCCTTCGGCGGATTCTTCGCGAACACGATTCCCACCCGGCTCCGGTCCGTCGTCTCCTTGCCATTGGCCGTATAGTGCATCTGGAAAATCAGATCGGTGCCGGCCTTGATCAAACGGGCCTGCCCGGGACGAGTCTCATAGGCCAAGCCTCCGGGAACGTACACACCCGCCATCTCGACGCCGCCGTCCAGCATGTAGAATATCCCGCGCCCCGTGTCCTCTCCCTGCGTCTGCTTGCCGCGCCCGGGCGTAAACGGCACACCCGGCTTCGCTGCCTTCATGTAGTTGCTGCCTGGGGCGCGCGCCATCATCACAATGTGATGCACCACCCCGCGGTTGCCCGGACGCACTTCCACCTTCTCCACCCACTTGTCTTCAGTGAAGTTGGTGGGCACCACGATCCATGTGTAGTCCACGGTGCCGGTGGCGGGGACCTTGAACTCATTGGGCATCTCGAACACCGCATCCGGCTTCCCGATGGTCCAGCCGGTGGAGAAGCTGAGAGGCGCGGGCGCGTCCTTCGCATTTCCTTCCTTCGCCCCGCCATCCGCCCACGCCGCCAGCGTGTCGATCTCGTCCTGCGACAACCGCCGGTCATTCGTGAAGCTGCCGTGCGCCGGATCGGCGAACCATGGCGGCATCTTCCGCGCCAGCACCGCTGCCTTGATCGACTTGGCCCACGGCCGCGCGTCCTTATAAGTCAATAGCGCCATCGGCGCAGCCTCGCCGGGACGGTGGCATTCCTGGCAGCGCTTCTGCAGCACGGGTAAAACGTCCTTGTGGAACGTCACATTCTTCGGGTTGGTTGCCGCTGATGACGTGGCGGCAAACAGGGATAGAACGGTCGCGATAGCGTATCGGTGGGTCATGCGGTATAGCCTCTCGAATCTTCTACGAGTCTAGCAGGCGCCTGGTTCCCAACAAATCTCCGGTATGCCGGGTATACTGTTCGTAGGAGACTGACATGGACGCCGCCGTACTTGGATCTATACTTGTCGCCATTTTTGTAGCCATTTTCTGTTCGATGATACTGCCTTTGATCTGTCGGGAAACCGGAAGGGGCGCAGCGCGGGACAGGCGTATCGCTGAGCACAAGATGAACGCAAGACTCCTCAGACTCAACATTTGATACGTTCCTGAAGGCGCTCCGCATTGACAGGAGTGGGCTACAGTAGAAGTATGCCACTGGGCGATTCATTCTTCGGGCACAAACTCGGCGTTACGGAGCGGGACCTGGAACGCTATCTCGCTGCGGCGCTGTCCTGCGGCGGCGATTACGCCGACCTCTATTTCGAATACCTCAGCACCACCTCGGTCGGATTGGAAGAATCCATCGTCAAGAACGCGACGCAAGGCGTCTCGCTCGGTGTTGGCGTGCGCGTGTTGTCCGGGGAATGCACCGGCTATGCCTATAGCGATGATCTGAGTCCTGATAGCATTCTGCATGCCGCCAAGGTCGCTGCCTCTATTGCTCGCGGTCCAGCCAAGGAGATTACTGCCGGCTTTGAAGAGCCACGGCGCCATGAGTTGTACCAACTGGTTGCCGGCGATGCCGAACTCGCCGCCAAGGTCCGCCTGGTCAAACGCGCCGATGAAGCCGGCCGCGCCTACGACCCTCGCGTGTTTCAAGTGCAGGCCAGCTACGCCGACAGCATTAAGCACGTCCTGGTGGCCACTAGCGATGGCGTGCTCAGCTTCGACACCCAGCCCATGTCACGGATGAGCGTCGTGGTGCTCGCCCGCGAAGGCGAAGGCAATCCCGAACAGGGCTATCATGGCGGCGGCGGACGCGTCTCAATGGACTTCTTCCTATACGAAAAGACGCCCGAGTATTTCGCCGCTGAAGCCGCGCGTCAGGCCATCGTGCAGCTCGGCGCAGTGGAGACTCCGGCTGGCGAGATGACCGTCGTCCTCGGTCCCGGTTGGCCCGGTATTCTCCTCCACGAAGCCGTCGGCCACGGCCTCGAAGCCGACTTTAACCGCAAAGGTGTATCGGCCTTCAGCAACCGCATCGGCCAGCAGGTGGCGTCGCCGCTTTGCACTGTCGTCGACGATGGAACCATCCTCAACCGGCGCGGATCGTTGAACGTCGATGACGAAGGCGCGCCCACCAAACAGAACGTTCTCATTGAAAATGGAGTGCTGCGCGGCTACCTCCAGGACAAGCTCTCCAGCCGCGTCACCGGCGCCGGACAGACGGGCAGCGGCCGCCGCGAAAGCTACAAGCACATCCCCCTGCCGCGCATGACCAACACCTTCATGCTTGCCGGCGAAAGCGATCCCGCGGAGATCATTCGCTCGGTTCCCAAGGGCATCTACTGCGCCACGTTCGGTGGTGGCCAGGTGGACATTACAAGCGGCAACTTCGTCTTCTCCGCCACCGAAAGCTACCTGATTGAGGATGGCAAACTCGCCGCCCCCGTGCGCGGCGCAACCCTGATCGGCAACGGCCCTGAAGCCCTCAAATACGTCAGCATGGTCGGCAATGACCTCAAGCTCGACGAAGGCATGGGCACCTGCGGCAAGGACGGCCAGAGCGTCCCCGTCGGCGTCGGTATCCCCACCATCAAAGTCGACAAAATGACCGTCGGCGGCACCGCGTAGTTTGTGGAGCGCCCCCTCTGGCCAACGTGGCGCACCGCCACGGCACTCAGCCGGCGCCACTTCTCCGCCTACGCTACAGACGACTGGCCGTCATTGCGGGATTGGGCGCGGACTCATCCGTGACCTTGCGCGGGTGCAGAAGCTTCGCCACAAGGCCGGTCCATCCGGTCTGGTGCGACGCGCCGACACCCCGGCCCGTGTCGCCGTGGAAGTATTCGTAGAACAGTAGCGAGTCGCGGAAGTGCGGGTCTTCGGCCATCTTTGGGTACATTCCGAAAACGGGACGCCGGCCATCCGGACCATTCAGGAAGATGCGGCTGAGACGCGCGCTGAGCTCGGCGGCCACTTCTTCCAGCGAGAGGTAGCGGCCGGAGCCGGTGGGACACTCCACGCGGAAATCACTCCCATAGTAGTGATGGAATTTCTGTAGCGATTCGATCAACAGGTAGTTCACTGGCATCCAGATTGGCCCGCGCCAGTTGGAGTTGCCTCCGAACAGGCCGCTGTTCGATTCGGCCGGCTGGTAGCTGACTTCGAGACGGTCGCCGTTGACGTGGAATGTGTACGGATGATCGGCGTGGTAGCGCGAGATCGCGCGAATGCCGTAATCGGAGAGGAACTCCGTCTCGTCCAACATGCGGCGCAGGATCGCTTTCATGCGGTGACCTCGTAGCAGGCTCAGCAGGCGGCGCTCTCCGCTACCGGGTTCGTTCCAACGCGAGACGAGCTTGGCCAACTGCGGCGAATGTTCCAGGAACCACTGCAGACGCTGGTGGAAGCCGGGCACCTGTTCGAGCAGTTCCGGCTCCAGCGTCTCCACTGCGAACAAAGGAATGAGCCCGACCATCGAGCGGACCTTCAATGGAATCGCGCGGTTGTCCGGCAGATGCAGCGTGTCATAGAAGAACTGGTCCTCTTCATCCCACAGACTGACGCCGTCGCCGCCCAGGTGATTCATCGCCTCGGCGATGTGGAGGAAGTGCTCGAAAAACTTCGTGGCAATGTCCTCGTAGACCGGATTGTGCCGCGCCAGTTCCAGCGCGATGCGCATCAGATTGAGCGAATACATCGCCATCCAACTGGTCCCATCGGCCTGATCGATGTGACCGCCCGTCGGCAACGGAGCACTGCGGTCGAAGATGCCGATGTTATCCAGCCCAAGGAATCCGCCTTGAAACAGATTCCGGCCTTCGCTGTCCTTGCGATTCACCCACCAGGTGAAGTTCAGCATCAACTTGTGGAAGACGCGTTCCAGGAATTGGAGGTCGCCGGGGCCGCCATTCTGCTTGCGGTCGATTTGAAATACGCGCCACGTGGCCCAGGCATGCACCGGCGGATTCACGTCGCCGAACGCCCATTCATAGGCCGGCAACTGCCCGTTGGGATGCATGTACCATTCGCGCGTCAGCAGCACCAGTTGCTTCTTGGCGAAATCGGAATCGACCATGGCAAGCGGGATGCAGTGGAAGGCAAGGTCCCAGGCGGCGTACCACGGATACTCCCACTTGTCGGGCATGGAAATAATATCGGCGTTGTTGAGGTGCGTCCATTCGCGATTGCGTCCGTTTGTGCGCTGACCGGGAGGTGCAGGCTGCGTGGGGTCGCCGTTCAACCACTCGGGAACATCGTAGTAGAAGAACTGCTTGCTCCAGATCATTCCCGCGAAGGCCTGCCGCTGGACGAGCTTCGCATCTTCGTTTGCGTTATCGCGCTGGAGAGCGGCATAGAAGGCATCGGCATCGGCGATAGCCTGATCGAAAACGCGGTCATGGTCGTCGAGCGGATTCTCCACCGGATTCGCGGCGAGGCGGAATGTCACGATGGCATGGTCGCCGGCGGGGATGTGCAGGATGTGGTGGGCTGCGCACCGGGTGCCGTGTTGCGCCGCGGCAGGGACCCCATGAATGACTGCGTCGTGGAATGCGTCCTTGGCATGGACAGGCCCGTCGACCGCGCCATACAGCCTGCGCGTGTTGGTTTCGTTCTCGCAGAAAAGGAGGTCGCCGGCATCCGTGTAGAAGTAGTAATCGCCGAGATCGGCATGGCGCGCCACTGCCTTGCCCTGATCATCAGCGCGCAGCTCGGGCTTGGCGGCACCGGGCTTCCACGACCAGGTGTTGCGGAACCACAACTGCGGCAGCACGTGAATGGTGGCTGCTTCGGGGCCGCGATTGTGTATCGTGATGCGGCCGTAGATATCGTCAGGCGAGGGCTTCGCGTATTCGATGAAGACATCGAAATAGCGGTCGTCGTCAAACGCTCCCGTGTCGAGCAATTCGAATTCGGGAGCGTCTTTGCCACGCCGGCGATTCTCTTCCACCAGCCACGAATAGGGGAACTCGCGCTGGGGATACTTGTAGAGCATCTTCAGATAGGAATGCGCCGGTGTGGCATCCAGGTAGTAGTAGAGCTCCTTCACGTCCTCGCCGTGGTTGCCCTCGGAATTGGTGAGGCCGAAGAAGCGCTCCTTCAGGATTGCGTCGCGCCCGTTCCAGAGAGCGACGGAGAGACACAGCCGCTGTTGATCATCACTGAGGCCTGCAATGCCGTCTTCGCCCCAACGATAGGCGCGGGAGCGGGCATGGTCGTGTGGAAAATAGTCCCAGGCAGTGCCGTGCTCGCTGTAGTCCTCGCGCACGGTGCCCCATTGACGCTCGCTCAGGTAGGGTCCCCAGAGATTCCAGTTTTGTTTCGTGTCCTGCACATGTTCCTCTTGTGTGAGGAATGCCGCGAGGCAGCGAAACTATTCCTTGCGCGGCGGCATTCGTTCGATGCGGCCCCACATCTGGCCGCCGTGATCCTTGCTGCTCCACGTGCCGGCGTACTGTCCGCGGTAGATCAACACGCGCGCCGTAAACGTGCCGAGCCCCGGGATGCCAACATCGGTCAGTGTGATGACGGGCGTATCGCCGGCCCATTTCATCCGCACCGGCACGGGCACGGTGACGTCATGCGTGGCGTATTGGATGCGGGCATTGATGGTCCACAGGTCGCCCGTGAGTTTGCTCGCCTTGGTGATGGTGTAGCGATCTTCCTTGACCTGGTCGCCCACTTGAAACTTCCCGGCCAGCACGGCCCCCGACATCAGTTGTTCGAACTCCCGTTCCAGGCGCTGGGCCTCGGTTTGGGGATCGGTTCGTGAACAGCCGGCGAGTAGCAGAGCGGCCGCAGCAAGAAAACGCATCATACGTGTGATCGTAGTACAATTCGGTTCGCATGAACCGCCGCCGCTTTCTTCAGACATCCGCCGCCACGCTTGCAGCGCAGTTGCCCGCGCAGGGCCGCAAGCGCAACATCGTCTTCGTACTTTGCGACGACCACCGCTACGACTTCATCGGAGCGCTGGGACATCCGTGGTTGAAGGGGCATACTCCGAATCTGGATCGCATGGTGAACCGCGGCGTTCACTTCCGCAACGCCTTCGTGACGAGCTCACTCTGTTCGCCGAGCCGCGCCTCGGTGCTCACCGGGCTCTACATGCACCAGCACGGCATCTCCGACAATTTCTCCCCTCTCAATCCGAATCTCCCCAAGTTCCCCCAACTTCTCCAGGATGCAGGCTATCGCAATGCATTCCTCGGCAAGTGGCACATGGGCGGCGACAGCGACGCGCCGCAGGCGGGTTTCGATCACTGGCTGAGTTTCCGCGGCCAGGGCGAGTATGCGAATCCGGAAGTGAATCTCAACGGCAAACGGCAGCGCATGCAGGGCAACATGACCGACATCCTGACGGACGAAGCGCGCAAGTTCATCGCGGCCAACGCCTCGCGGCCGTTCTGTTTATACCTTTCGCACAAGGCCGTGCACGCCCCGTTTCAAGCGCCGGAACGGCATCAGAAGCTGTTTGAGGGGCTGCCCGTGCCGCGTCCCAAGACGCTTCCGTACAAGGAAGAGTATTACCGCCAATGGCCCGATTGGGTGCGATTGCGGCGCGCGACGCGTCATGGTGTCGATGGCGCGATTGATAGCGATGAATCGTGGGAGGTTCACTACCGCAGGTACTGCCAGTGCCTGATTGGAATTGACGAAAGCCTGGGGCAGATCTTCACGGAGTTGGAGAAGAACAAGCTGCTGGAAGACACGCTGGTGGTGTACATGGGCGACAACGGCTTCATGTGGGGGGAGCACGGGCTCATCGACAAGCGGGCGATGTATGAGCCGTCCATCCGCATCCCGCTGCTCATGCATTGCCCTTCGTTGTTTGGCGCCGGCGCGCGCGCTGTGGACGCGATGGCGCTCAACCTCGACATCGCCCCGACGTTCCTGGATGCGGGCGACGTGAAGCCACCGTCGTCTATGCAAGGGCGGTCGCTGCTCGGGCCGGCCCGCGGCGCAACGCCGTCCAACTGGCGGAAGGACTTTCTCTACCAATATGCCTGGGAGCAGGATTTCCCGTACACGCCGAACATCATCGGCCTTCGCACTGAGACGCACAGTCTGATGCACTATCCGGGGGCGTGGGACATTCCGGAGCTGTACGACATCCGCAAGGATCCGGATCAGATCCACAACCTGATTGCCGGCGCCCGGATCGGCCCACGGATGCGCGGCAGATACGTGAATCACATCAAAGATCCGGAGACAAAGAAGCTGGTGGAGGCGATGCAGGACCGGCTATGGACGATCCTGACGGAGACAGGCGGCGACCCGCGTTTGTCGGGCAAATCGAGCGACGCGGACAAGTTCGCCCTGTGATGCACGCGGATCAGGCGCGCGAGATTGCGGCAGACTTTTGCGGCATGTCACTCGTACCGCAAGGCCGTTACCGGATCGACACGCGAGGCGCGGCGCGCCGGAATGGCGCAAGCGGCCAGGGCAACCGCGGCGAGCACTACAGCAACAAATGCAAAGACCTGCGGGTCTAATGGGGAGACCTCGAAAAGCAAGCTTCGCATCACGCGCGTCATCGCGAGCGCTATGGCTACGCCAGCCATCAGACCCACGGCAACCGGTCTCAAACCCTGTGCAAGGACTGTCCTAAGAACATGGCCGCGCCCAGCCCCCAGAGCGATTCGAACGCCGATCTCGTTTGTGCGCTGCTGCGTCGAATATGCGACCACACCATACAGCCCGACTGAAGCGAGCAACAGGGCGATACCGGCGAAGATGCCAATGAGCACCAGGCTCAAGCGCCGCGATGCCGCTCCACCTGCGAGGATGCGCTCCATGGCTGCAATGTTTGACACAGGCAGGTCTGAGTCCAGACGCGCCACCTCCTTCTGCACCGGCAGGGCTAGCAGATTGGGGTTGAGGCTTGTGCGTACTACGATTGCCGCATAGGAGACCCGCCCCTCAAGAAGCGAGAAGTACATTGTTGGCTCGGGACGATTCGTCAATGACTTGCGCACGTCACCAACGACACCAACGATGTCATAGCGGCGCCTGCCACCGAGGTTGATGTACTTCCCCAGCGGGTTCTCATCGCGAAAGAAGGTCTCGGCGAAGGACTCGCTGATGAGGGCTTTGTTGGCGGCTTCCAGTCTTTCCGAAGGATGAAGGAAGCGTCCGCGCTTCAGGGGAATCCCCATTGCCTGGAAATAGCCGGGGTCCACCGACCGGGCGAGTGCATCGAAAAACTGGCCCGGCGGCAGCGGCGGACGGCCTTCGATTGTGAAGGTGTTGTCCGGAGCGTGTCCGGTCAAGGGCAGGCGATTCACCGCGCCAACAGCGGCGACGCCTGGAAGAGCCTTAACACTGGCGGCCAGACCCTCGAAGAAGGCGACGCGTTGCGCGGCTGTCGAATAGCGGGACTGCGGCAACGCAAGCCGCATTGTGAGAAGGCGCTCGGGTGAGAAACCGGGATCAACCGCATGCAGCCGCAGGAAGCTTTTCAGTAGCAGGCCGGAGGCGATAAGGAGCACAACAGTGAGAGCCACCTCGATGGCCACCAGGCCATCTCGAAACATGCGCCGCTTGCGGCTGCCGGATGCGGAACGGCCGCCTTCATGAATAGTCGATGCCAGGTGCAGGTCCGTCGACCAGAGTGCCGGCGCCAGGCCGACCAGCAATCCGCTAAGGACCGCCGCCAGTGCGGCGAACATCAATACGGGAGCATTGACACGGATCGCTTCGGTGCGCGGCAGGTCGGTAGTCATGGCCACGAGCAACGGTGTTCCCCAGCCCGCCAGAATCAAGCCAACCGCCGATCCGCAAGCGGTGAGCAGCAAGCTCTCTGTTAGAAGCTGGCGCAGAACACGTCCTCGCCCGGCCCCGAGAGCCATCCGTATGGCGATGTCGCGGCGCCTCGCAACGCCGCGGGCAAGGAGGAGGTTCGTAAGGTTCACGCAGGCAATCATAAGTACGCAAGCGGCGGCGCCAAATATGATTAGTAAAAGGGTCCGCACTCGAAACACCATTCGTTCGTGAAGTAGGGCCACCGTTGCCCCGGCTCCCGTGATCACGTTCGGGTTTTGCACCTTAATGCGCTTCGCGATGCTATCCAGTTCGGTCTGCGCCGACTCGACAGTCACGCCGGGCTTGAGTCGCGCCAGAACACTCAACTGATGATTCTCCCGGTCCTGCACCATTGCCGCGGGCAGCAGTCGCCACATCGGCAGCCAGATTTCTCCGCGCCATTCCTCGCTGTGAAAGTCGAATCCTTCCGGCATGATTCCAATGACCTTGTAGGTCTCTCCGTCGATCCGAATCGACGCTCCGAGAATTGCCATATTCGATCCGAATCGGCGTTGCCAGAATCCGTTGCTGAGAATGGCCACCCGCTGGGCATCCGGCCGGTCGTCCTCGGGCAGGAACGAACGTCCCAACGCAGGCTGGATGCCCAGAGTGTCGAAGACATTGTATGTGCAAATGATGCCAGAGGCCCGTTCGGGCAGAGCGCCGCCGTCCCCCGAAACGTTGAAGCTTCGCTCGCCCCAGGCGGCCACCTGCTCATAGCTCGCCGCATCTCTCTGCCAATCGAGAAAATTAGCCGGGGAGACGACATTAAAGATGCTCTCGCTGGCAACGTTGCGCTCGTACAGCCGAACAAGCCGGTGAGGTTCATGGTACGGCGGCGGCTTCAGGAGCACCGCATGAACTACCGTGAAGATGGATGTGTTGGCGCCGATGCCGATGCCGAGCACGAGCATTGCAGTGAGCGCGAAGCCGGGACGCAATCTCATGTTCCGAAAGGCATAGCGGACATCCTCCGCGAGCCGCTCCAATGAAGACCATCCCCACATTGCGCGTACATCCTCCTTGATGAGAGTCGTGTTGCCGAACGTTCGCTGCGCCGCGTAGCGGGCCTCGCCGGCAGGCAGCCCGGCGTCCAGGTGTTCTTCGGCTTCCAACTCCAGGTGTGAACGCAACTCGCGCTCAATCTCCTCATCGCGGCGTTGACGTGGAGACCACGGACGCCACTCCAAGACTGTCCGCCACCAGCTCATTTCAGCCCTCCTCGGCCGGCCGCATCACGCGCGCGATCGCGCGCGCCAGTAGCTTCCACTTGGACTCCTCCATGAGAAGCTGCTTCTTCCCCGCTGCCGATAGACGGTAGTACTTGAACTCACGATTGCGGTCCTTGGCCATCTCCCACTTCGAGGACACCCAGCCCTTGCGCTCCAGCCGGTGCAGGGCCGGGTAGAGAGAACCGTGTTCGACTTGCAGGACATCCTCCGTTGTACGTTGGATATGTTTCGCGATTTGATGTCCGTGGGCGGGACCCAATAGCAGCGTTCTCAGAATCAGCATGTCGAGCGTGCCCTGAAGCAGTTCGATGCGGTTGGAGTCCTTTTTCATAGCGTAGGTAGATATTCTACCTTGAAAATCCGTCATCAGGGTAGACGTCCGACCCTCGATTCGGTTAGGCCGCGATTCGCTCCTGCCCGGCGGAGTGGTTCGGCGGCGCTTTCTTCTCGAAGGCGGCAGCCTCGCTCTCGAAGAACTCCATCTGCCAGCGGTAGAAGACGCGTCGCCTCGCCCCCCACTTCATCGCACAGCTTTGTGATGGAAAACCCGGTGTACAGGCCCGGCACGCCGTACGATACGAGCAAACGGCCCTATCGCCGCATACGATCCGTCCACTCCAGAAACCGCAACATCTCGCTGCGATGCTGCCAGAGGAACGCCCAGAACCTGCTGAAAGTGATGTCGTCCGCGTGCCAGCCCCAATACGTCTCGATCCTCCAGCGCAGATACGGACTGCGCCACGGAGTGAGGCGGTAGCCTTTGGATGCGTCCCAGAGAAAAGCGAACATCGGCTGGCTCTAATCGCGTAGAGACGATCCGGTCTTCGGCGCGGCCGGAGCTTTGGCGTAATATCCACTGCGGGTTCGGACCGCCGGGCTTCCGGATCCCTTTACCGTGACTTTGATCTGACGGAACGTTCCGTCCTGCGCCGTGTTCGTGGGTGAGTAGGCGATCATGAACTGGTTGCGGATTTCGTAGGCGACGTCCTGCGCGATCTTGTGAACCTCTGTCAACTCCTTGGGGTAGAACGAGAGTCCACCAGAGGCCTTCGCCAGTGCCTCCAGCGAGCGCTTGGCGCGAAGCGCCTCACGGCGTTCTTCTTCGTTCAGCAGGCCAATACAGTAGATGAGCACCTCGCTGCGGTGCGCTTTTTCGAGAAGCTTCTCCAGAGTGACGAGGCTCGTGTTGTCATTCCCGTCGGTAACCACAAGCAGCACTTTCTTGTCGCGCTTGCCGCGCTCCTTCACCTCATCGATGGACATGCTGATCGCATCCCGCATAGCCGTGCCGCCGCGGGAATTGATCTGCGTCAATCCTTCTTCCATCTTTTTAATATCGTTGGTAAACGGGACGTCGAGATACGCCTCGTCATTGAAGTTGACGATGAACACCTCGTCCTTCTTGTTGGAGGCTTTAACGAGGTCCAGCGCGGCCGCTTCCACCTTCTGGCGCTTGTCTTTCATGCTTCCGGAGTTGTCGATGACAAGGCCCATCGACACTGGAATATCCTCGCGCAGAAATCGAGTGATCGTCTGTTCGACGTTGTTCTCAAAAACGCGAAACGAATCCTTGGGGAGGCTCGTCAGCAGCTTCCCGCTCTTGTCCATTACACTGGCGTGCAACACCACCAGGCTGGTGTCCGATCGAAACGTGGCGTCCTGAGCGATTCCCAGCCACGCCAGCAAGGGCAGAATGAGGATACTATTGCGAAGGGGCATAATAACCCGTGCGCCAAAAAGCACGCAGTTGCGGGAAGCCCCGCGGCTGCTTCACTTTGACTCTTACCTTCCTATATTTCCCGTCCCGGTTCTGATTGGTGGGGGAGTAGCCCAATACATATTGATTGCGCAGTTCGACACCGATCTTCGCCGCAACGTCCGGCAATTCGTTCAGATTCTCCACCGGGAAATGCCGGCCGCCGGTCTTCTCCGCGATATCCGACAACAACCCGGGTCCAGACAGTTCTTCCGCGGTACGCCCTCGCGACGAGACCGGCTCGAAAATTCCCATCGCATATACCTGGACGTCCGCTTCGGCCACCAGGTTGCGAATCTCGCTCTCAGTGTAGCGGGAACTGTTGTCGCCGCCGTCGGAAAGTACGAGGATCGCTTTGCGCGGATTGCGCGCCTTCTTCATCGTGTGAATAGCGAGGTAGATGGCATCGAGCAACGCCGTCTTCCCCTTGGCCTGAGTGAACGTCAGCCGGTTCTGGATTTCCTCACTGTTGTGAGTGAACGGAACGATTAACTCCGCCCGGTCGTTGAACTGCACCAGGAAGAACTCGTCTTCCGGATTCGCAGTCTTGAAGAACTGTGAGGCCGCCTGTCGCGATTTGTGAAGTTTAGAACCCATGCTACCGCTGGCGTCGAATACGAGGCCGACGGATAGAGGAGCATCCTCGCTGGAAAACTGAGTGATGGTTTGAGGCCCGTTGTCCTCCGTGAGCGCAAAAAACTCCTTGTCCAGTCCCGTGACGAACCGGTTCATCGGATCCGTGACCGTCACGTTGATCAAGACCAGGGTGCTGTCGACGCGAATGTTCGAAGGTCCACGCCGCTCGGGGACTTCAGTACCAGGTTTGGCCCTCGGCTCGATAGCCACTCTCGCCGGAGCTTGTGAAGTCTGCTGAGCTTTGGGATCGATCTTTTTCTCATCACCAGCGAAGTTGATCGCCGCGACCGTCAAACACAGAAGAAAAGTTTTCCTCGCGTGCATCGACCGTCCCTCCATCCAAACTGCCTAAAGTATACCATGCACTTTTTTTGACCATTTTGTTCCCGGTGCAAGAACAAAGTGTCTTATTATAATCAGCATGAGCTTTCAGGGGAACAGTCGTACGGAGCCGGACCGCAGGGGCTTTCATACCGCGGTGATATATGGTCTGGGAGCCATCATGGGTCTCGCGATGTCACTCCCGGCCGCTGTTTATCTGCTCTTTCCACCCAAGTCGAAAAAGGAAGATCAATGGGTGGAAGCAGCGGATCTCTCGAAACTGGAAACAGGGGTTGCGGAGGAGGTTGTCTTCCGGCGCAACCGCGTGGACGGATGGAAGGTATCAAGCGAAAAAACCTCCGCCTGGGTAGTTAAGAAGTCCGACACGGAAGTGGTGGCGTTCGCGCCACAGTGTACTCACCTTGGCTGTGCCTACCGATTTGACGAGCGCAAGAAGCAGTTCAACTGTCCGTGCCACACGTCCAACTTCGACCTCGACGGTAAGGTCATTGACGGGCCCGCGCCGCGCCCCCTCGACCGCTACCTGGTAAAGATCGAAGGCAACAAACTGCTGCTCGGACAGGTGGAGAAGAAGGAAGCGTAGGCGGAGGACACCATGGTGAAACGCATCCGGCATTTCATCGAGTCCCGGACAGGACTCGAAACCTTCGTCAACGAATTCCTTTACGAGGACATTCCCGCCAGCGCAGGCTGGCACAACGTGATGGGCAGTGTTGCCCTCTTTTGTTTTCTCGTGCAGGCGTTCACCGGAGTGATGCTGTCGTTTAACTACGCAGCCTCGCCGGGAGAAGCCTACAACAGTGTCAAGTTCATCATGACCGAATTGACGGGTGGGAAGCTCATCCGCGGCCTGCATCACTGGGGTGCGAGCATGATGATCGTAGTAGTGGTGCTGCACATGGTGCAGGTGCTCATTTGGGGCGCGTATAAGAAGCCGCGCGAAGCCACCTGGATGGTGGGCGTCGTGCTCCTGATGGTGACGATGGCTTTCGGGCTGACGGGCTACCTGTTGCCCTGGGACAACCGCGCCTATTGGGGCACCGTCGTGACCACGCAGATTGCGGGCCTTGCCCCGGGCGCGGGTCAATACGTACAGCGGCTGATGGGCGCGGAGAGTGGCGTGGGTGTAGTGACGTTCGCGCGTTTCTATTCCATGCACACGCTCCTGCTGCCGGTTGCGATACTTCTGTTGATCGCGTTCCACGTCTACCTCGTTCGCAAGCATGGCGTAGCCCCCGACCCCGGCGACAACGGCCCCAAGGGTAAGTTCTATCCCTCGCAGGTCTTCAAGGATACGGTGGCGATTTTCGTTGCCTTCACTGTTCTCTTCTCCATGGCCTTGATTCTGGAGGCGCCGTTAGGCCGGCTGGCCGATCCGACGGACACCAGTTACACTCCACGGCCGGACTGGTATTTCATGTTCCTGTTCCAGTTGTTGAAGTTCTTTGAAGGGCCGCTGGAAGTGGTCGGAGCAGTGATTCTGCCAAACCTGGCGATCGTCGCGTTGCTGCTGGCGCCATTCATTGATCGTGGCGGAGTGAAGCGCGTCGGGCAGCGAAAGGGCGCCATGGCCCTGGTGTTGGTGGGGGCCATTGGATGGTCGGCGCTGACAGGCGCTGCTATTTCCGGCACGCCGAAGGAAGTTGAGGGCGTTGCAACCGGTGGCCCGGCCGAGTGGGCCCATCTCTCCCCCGAGGAACTGGCCGGCATCGGTTACTACCGCAAGGAGAACTGCTCTGCGTGTCACACGCTTGGCGAGGATGGGAAGAAGATGGGGCCCGATCTCGCAAAGTCCGGGATCAGGCGCGACGCCAAGTGGATGTTGGAGCATTTCAAGAATCCGCAGGAGAAGATGCCCGGCACTTCAATGCCTCCGATTCACCTTGCCGATTCGCAGTTGAACGCACTGGCGGCGTTCTTGCTTAAGCTGAACACGCAAAACGCCAAAGAATTGCGTGATGCCCCGCAACCCGCTGTGGACGGGGCCCTTGTTTACCAGCAGAATCGCTGCAATGCCTGCCATCAGGTGAATGAAGTTGGCGCCAAACTGGGACCGCCGTTGAACGGCTTGGCCAAGCGGCGCGAGCGCGCTTGGGTGGAAGGCCATTTCGCCGATCCGCAGAAGTTCTCCCCTGGCACCACCATGCCTCCTTACCGCCTGGCGCCAAAGGACCTGGAACGCCTGACGTCGTACCTGCTGTCGCTTTAGACCTCGATCGGCAGCCCCGTTTGTATAGTTCGCCGCGCCGCCGCTGAATTATTTCGCCCCCGTGATGGGATTCCGCCTCGAATTCCGCTTTACATTCTGGCTGGGTGTGTTTGCACAAACCCGGAGGCCGGAATGAGCATATACGAGAAGTACGAATTGGTGGATGTCCTTGGGGATGATGGGGTAAAAACCTTTCAGGCGCACGAGTCCGCCTCCGGACGCGTGGTCCAGATTCACATGATTGTCGGCCAGCCAGGAAAGAGTGAGCCGCCATTCGAGTTGCTGGAACAGGTTCGCAAAATCCCAGCCTCACAGAGTCAGCATGTCGTGGAGATCGGGGAACATCTTGGAACCCCGTATGTGGTCACACTGCCTCTCGACGGGTATGCCAATTTCAGAGAATGGGTCAGAATGAAGAACCTGCCCGTCACTGAACAGAACCTCAAACCCGCCAAAGAGGCACTTTCGAGAGTAGGGGTTTGGAAGGTACCACCGCCTCAGTTCGTCGAGACGGGAGAGCGTCCCGCTGACCCGCCACCTGCCGCTGCCGGCAAGAAGGAAGAAGTTACCGTTCGCCGGCCTGAGCCCAACGCCCCACTTCTCCCTCCCAAGCCCGGGATGGCTCCCCCGGACATCACCCAGATGTTCTCGACGGCCGAGGTCATCCTGCCCAAGGCGAAAACGTCGCCGCCACCGGCACCACCTCCGCCAGTTGCGGCCCCTGTTGAGGACGAATTCGAGAAGTTGTTCCTCGGCGGCAAACAGGCGGTTCCAACCGCCGCTGAGTCGTTGAAACCTGCTCCACCCCCGAGCGAGTTCACGGCGATGTTCCAGACCGCCCCGTCTCCCGAGACGACGGGTCAGATGAAGGCCGCTCCGCCCACTCCGGCAGGCGAGTTCACAGCGATGTTTCAGACACCGCCGGCCCCCGAGCCGACGGGCCAGATCAAGCCCGCTCCGCCGGCGCCTGCCGCACCCGCCGCTCCGGCAGGCGAGTTCACGGCAATGTTCCAGACACCACCCGCTCCCGAACCGACAGGTCAGATGAAGGCCGCTGAGCCGGCGCCTGCTGCACCCGCCACTCCGTCGGGCGAGTTTACGGCAATGTTCCAGACACCGCCGGCCCCCGAGTCGACAGGTCAGATGAAGGCAGCTCCGCCGGCGCCTCCTGCACCCGCCGCTCCGGCAGGCGAGTTTACTGCGATGTTCCAGACACCGCCAGCCCCCGGCGCGACGGGTCAGATAAAAACCGCGACGCCGGCCATCGTGACGGGCGAGTCCCTCCCCTCCCCGGCTCCCGGTGCGACGGGTCAGATGAAGGCGGCTCCGGCTGGCGAATTCACTGCGATGTTTCAGAGCCCGGCCGCGCCCGGCGTCACCGGCCAGATGAAACCGCCCCACCCGGAGGCCAAACCTGCGCCGCAACCTGCCGGCGAAGTGGGCGAGTTCACCCGTATGTTCCAGGCTCCCGGAGTCACTGGGCAAACGCCCACTCCTACCCCTCCATCGCACGCGGAGAAAGTCCCGGCGGATCCCGCATCGAGGCCGCCCAGCGAGTTCACCTCCATGTTCCAGAGTCCCGCTGCGCCATCCGCGACGGGCCAGATGCCCATTCCGCCCGCCGGCAAACCCCCGGCTCCTCCACCGCCGGCCACCGCACCAAAAGCGCCCGGCGAGTTCACACAGATGTTCGCCGCCTCGCCGGCCCAACCAGCCGGGGAAATGCCGTTGGTGAAGACCACGAAACTCGATTCCCCCGGTCCCATGCCTCCAGCGCCGGGCCAGCGGCAAGGGCCTGGCGAGTTCACGCAGCTCTTCGCCACTCCATCGTTGCCCAAACAGGCGCTGCCGGTTGCGAATGCACCACAATCCTACGGCGCCGAAGCGAATCCGTTCGCTCCACCCACTTCGCCGATGGCCAAACCGATGGTAGCGCCCAACCCGGCACAGGCCCCCTCGCCGTTCGGCTCAGGCGGCTTCACCGATTACAGCAGCGGCGCGCAACCACCTGCGTTCAGTCCGGCAGGCGGCGGCATCCCACCCCGTCCCTATGCCGGCCCCGCGCAGCCCACCGTGCAGGATGAGTATCAGAAGTTGTTCGGCGGAGGCCCGGCCCAGGCTCCGGCGCCTCCTCAAGCTCCGCGTCCCCCAAGCAATCTCTTCGGAGGAGCAACGCAGTCCTTTCAAGCCGTACAGCCCTCGATGCAGGCGCCTCAGGCGAATGCGCCCAGCGAGTACACGCGCATGTTTCAACAACCGGTAATGCCCAATCCACAAGCGCCACCCGTGGCCGCCCCCGCGCCCCAGATGGTAGCGCCGCGCCCTCCCGTCAAGCAGTCCCCCAAGTGGCCCTTGTACGTGGTTGGCGGGTTGATACTGGTGCTCGTCATCGGCTTGCTCGTCACGTTTCTTCGCAAGTAAAACAAATGACCCCTGTCCCGTTTCGCTTCGGTTCCGACGAACAGTTCACCCAAGTCCGGGAACTCTTCGTCCGCTCCCAATTCACCGGCCAACAGTTGCGCAAACTGCGCATCACCGATTCGGACTCAGCGGCCGCATGGGATGCCCCATCTGACATTCCGCCGCCATTCTCGTTGCTGTTCCACCTGTTCCTGCAGGCAGGCTATGCCGAGGCTGAGGATTTGCGAACCGTGCTCGGTCAGACCGGACTCACCGTCCTTCTCGATCTCGGCCTCGTTCGGCAGGATGGCACCACCTGCCATCCCACCGTTCGCATACGCCCGTACATGGAAATCTACGTGCTGTCCGACATTTGGAAAGAAGTCGCCGGGTTTCAGTCAGATTTCATGGACGATATCGTTCTGATGCCGGATTCCAGCGACACGCGGCGTTATGTCGGGTTCCTCCCAACGGATCCATGCGAGCGTTTTCTTGAGGCGTGTGGAGGATCCGGCGTGGCAGCCCTGCTTGCGGCGAAATACTGTGCTCGTCACGCATGGTCCACCGACATCGCCGAACGGTCCGCGGAGTTTGCCCGTTTCGGGGCCAGATTGAACGCGCTCACCAATTTCACCTCGCTGGCCGGCGACATCTATAGCTCGGTGGAGGGGATGCAATTCGACCGCATCGCCGCCCACCCGCCGTTCGTTCCAACCCTCAAGCACACGTGGCTGTTTCACGATGGCGGCGAGGATGGCGAGTCCATTATGCGCCGGCACGTAGAGGGCTTGCCTCGCGTCCTCGCTCCAGGCGGACGGTTCTACTGCCGGGCCATGTGCGCCGAACGTGTGGATTCCGCTATCGAGCAGCGCCTGCGTGCGTGGCTTGGCTCCGAGCAGGACCAGTTCGACATTGCGGTGTTCGAACTTCCCCCCGCTGACCCGGTTCATTCCGCCGTGCGCTCGGCCATTCGCTGGAATATGACGGGCCTCCAGATTGAAGAGCTGATCAAGCGCTATCGCGAGATGAAGATTAAGAACTTCCAGTTCGCCTACACCGTCATCCAGAGACACCGTGAGCCGAGACCGCCATTCACAATCCGCCGCCGCCGGACTGCCCACAATGGTCCCGCGCACATGGAGTGGCTGATGCGATGGGAGGAACTGCGCGTAAACGGCGGATCGGATCTCATCCTCAATAAGAGAGTGCGTGCCGGTTCTCCCAGGATGCACCAGTCGCTGACGCTGGCCGAAGGCGGATGGGACATGCACGCGCAGCGTATGGAAGTGAGCCACCCGTTCCCGCTTACTTGGGATGTGGACGGCCTCGCCAACTACCTGCTCCCGCAACTGGATGGAACGCGGACGGGCCGGCAGATATTCGAGACGCTGGTTAAGGACGGCGCGCTCGCTCCCGATGCTGACCCTGGACCCTTCGCCGCGGCCCTGGGACAATTAGTCTCCGGTGGGATTATCCTCTTGGAAGGCCATGAACCACCACCTCCCATCGAATCCAAAGACTCCGACGAGTAACCTGTCCCGGCGATTGTTCCACCAGTCGTGCCTCGGCGTCTCGGCTGCCACGCTCCTTCCCGCCATCCAGGCGGCCGCGGGAAAGAAGCGTGTCGCGGGCATCGTAACCGAATACCGCCACTACTCCCACGCCGACGTTGTCCTCGGCCGCATTCTCGGTGGCTACTCGGCGAACAATGTTCACCACGAGTCGCGCAGCCGGCTGGTTTCTCTCTATACCGATCAGGTGCCGGCTACGGATATGAGCCGCGATCTATCGGCGAGGTTCGGCTTCAAGATCTACCCCACTATCGCCGCGGCGATGACGCTTGGCTCGGACAAGCTCGCCGTGGATGCTGTGGTTTTTGTCGGCGAGCACGGACAATACCCCGAGAACGAACTCGGGCAGAAGATGTATCCGCGCTACGAGTTGTTCAACCAGATTCTGGACGTGTACGAAAAGACCGGCCGCGTGGTGCCGACCTTCTTCGACAAACACCTTTCCTATTCGTGGGAGAAAGCCAAGGGCATTTACGATCGCGCGAAGCGGTTGAAGGTCCCGTGGATGGCGGGGTCGTCGATTCCGGTGACTATCCGTACGCCTCTATTGGAGATCCCACTGGAGACTCCGATAGAGTCGGCTGTCTGCGTCGGCTACGGCCCGCACGACGCCTATGGGTTCCATTTGCTGGAATCGCTGCAATGCATGATTGAGCGCCGGGCAGGTGGCGAGACCGGAATCGACGGCGTCGAATGGGTGCAAGGCAACGCGGTGTTCGAATGGCTTGCCTCCGAGGGCAAGTGGGCCCGGCCGTTGATCGACGAGGCCCAGAAGCGCAATCCCAAACGGAAACCGCTGACGCTGGAAGAAGAGTCCCGCAATCCGGTGCTGTTTCAATTGCAGTATAAGAGCGGGCTTCGCGCCGCCGCATTGATCGTCGGACCTTCCGGTGCGGAGTGGTCCTTTGCCATGCGGCGTAGCGCAACCGCGGCGGTCGAGTCCACGTTCTTCGGCCTCCCGGCGCCAGGCCGTCCGCTGCCGCACTTTGACGGCCTTGTACGCTGTGTCGACGAAATGTTCCAGACAGGGAAGCCCGTCTATCCGGTAGAGCGCACCTTGCTCACCACCGGCGCGCTGGCCTTCCTGTTCGAATCCAAACGGCGCAAAGGCCGGGTTGCCACCCCGGAACTCGCAGTGTCGTATCGTGCCCCCAAAGAGGCATGGTTCCAACGCGCTTAAGGCATGTCAAGCCGTCAATCGGCCGTTCGGCAGTACTTCAACAATTGACTCGGTAACATCACGCCGTCGCGGAGACGTAACAGCCTCTTGGCTAGGTCTTCAGGAAGGGCCGGATGTATTGCATATTCTCCTTGATCGACTGTCTCGCCTGCTCATCAAATGAAGCCCCCTTCGTCGATTTCCGGCAGTTCGTGTTAGGGAAAACGCCGCGCAGTTGCAGCATATACTTCAGCCCGTGCAACCCGTAGGCTGTTGCCTGCGAAACCATCAGCGAAACGCGCGAAAACGCGTCAATAGCTTTCGCCCGCTCCCCGGCCCGCCACGCATTCCACACCTGTACATACAAATCCCCAAACGGAGCCGCAGGCATCGACCCCGCCGACCCGCGCATCAATTCATCCACCAACGTCTTGCCGTGGCCGCCAGTGAACACGCCGCGGATCAGCTCGCCGCCGCGCTTATGGAATTCGCTGATCCGGGGCAGCGTCTCGCCTGCTTCGTCTTTGACGAAACGCAGGTTTCTGGATTGCGCCGCCATTTTGAGGATGAAGTCCACGCTCATGTCCCCGATGGCCTGCGCGAATAGCGGACGCGCCGAATTGTCGCTGATGGCTTTGTAGTAATCGGCGATCTTGTCCTTGTCTTTCCATTGCCGCGGCGGCAGCGCGATCAAGGCGTCCGGCGCCAGTTTCTCGGCATGTTTGGTGTATTCCAGCGCCGAGGCGATGTCATCACCTTGAACCCCTAGCACCACCGCGGGCTTGAGCGATTTTCCAGCCCCAGCCACCACTTCCATCCCCGCCATCCGTTCCTCTTTGGTCAGGTCAAAGTACTCGCTGGCCAATTGCGGCCACACCACCCCGTGCACCCCAATCCTGTCCAGAAAGCGGATCTCGGCGGCAAGCACTTTGGTATCCAACTGATCGTCGTTGGTGAAGGGCGTTTGCACGATCGGGAAGATACCAGCCAGGAGTTTGGCCTCCTTGCCGGGCGCAACATGCGCGACAGCAGCGGCGGCCAGCGATTGCAGGAACGTTCTGCGATTGGGCATACAGCTAATCCTTCTTCAAGAAGCGGTCGATCCCTTTGCGGCAATCTTCCGTCATGCGCGCGATCGCGTTGATCTGCGCGCCGGCATGGATCGCCGCGGCGAAGGGCAAGGAGTCCATATGATATAGCAGCTCTTTGGTCAACTGCACCGCCGATGCAGGCCGCGCAGCCATCTCCTGCGCGTAGGCTTCAGCAGCAGAGTCAAACCCTGCATCCGCGTAGACGGCGTTGATCAGTCCATACCGCAGCGCGTCCGCGGCCGTGAACGTACGGCCCGTGGTGAGAAGATCGAACGCCAGTTTCTCCGGCGCCGATCTCCGCAGAATCGCCATCACCATCGCGGGAACGAAGCCGATTCGCACTTCGGGATAGCCGAACACCGCGTTGTCACTCGCAATCACCAGGTCAGCCGCCAGCGCCAAACCGCAGCCGCCCGCCAGCACACGGCCGCGAACCGCGGCAATGACCGGAAGCCGGTGCGCCCGCATTTCCAGAAACAGATCGCCGAGCATCTTCGCGTCATCGAAATTGTCGGTGATGGACGCGTCGCGGATCTGCTGCAGCGCGGCAAGGTCCGCGCCAGAGCAAAAGTCCTTCCCCTCGCCGCTCAAGAGAACCACGCGTGCTTCACGATCCTCACTCGCCCGGCGCAGCTCCGCTCGCAGGCGCTCCACCGACGCGCGGTCCAGCGCATTGCGCTTCTCGGGCCGATTCAGGGTGATCGCAAACACTGCAGGCATCAGCTACTTCCGCTTCGCCTTCTTTAACGCCGTCTTCTTCACGGCCTTCTTCTTCGCCACTGCCTTCTTCGCGACTGCCTTCTTCACCACTGCCTTCTTCACCACTGCCTTCTTCTTCGCGGCTTTCTTCACCGCCTTCTTCGCCGGAGGCGGCGCGGGCTTGATCGCCGACAGTTTCTCCAGAAAATCTCTCCGGTCGACGACATAGTAGAGCTTCACGCCACCGTCCCCGGCCAGCAGGTGCATCAGCGCCTCAAGCACGTCGCCCGGACTATGAGCGCTGATCCCGTGCGCGCGCAAGAACCCCATGTGCCGCAGCCGCAAGACCAACTCCGGCAAAGTCAGCCGCCCTTCAATCGTCAATCCGCCGCCGTGCTGCGACCGGCTCACCAGATACTGCACCACCATCGCCTCGGCATACAACGGAGTCGACAGAAACAGCCGCCGGTTGTCCACCTCCCAGCCTTCTTCCAAACGGACCGACCGGCGGGCCGTCCAGACCCCGCTCAGCACCTCCTGCCAGTTCTCCTTAGGGAGTTTCCGCTCCAGATACGCTTGCGTGATCTTGCGGAGCCATTCCTCGTCAGCCTGATCGAGCTGCGCCATGCGGGTGAGCCAATCCACGAACGCTTCATCCTGCGTGGATTTCTCCTCAATCACCGCGAACTCACCTTCCGGCAGCGACCCGATCAGCTTCCGCCGCGGGCCGTCTGTCGCCTTACCGCCTTCGATGCGGTAAGCCAGCAGTCGCGCGTGCCTGGTGGAAGCAGCATCGCAATACGGACAGCGGGCATCCGGCTCCGCCGGTTCGAAATACGGACGCGTCGCGCTGTGGCTGGTAAGTTCCGCAGCCGAAGGCGTGTAGCTCTTCATCTCCTGTAACGCTGTTCGCGGAGCCATCCCCAACAACTTCGTGAACGTGTCCGCAACGCACGAAAGACAGAGCGTCTTCGCAAACCGTGTCACTGTGTTGTGTGGAAACGCCGCGATGTCGATCTCTTCAAAGCCCTTCGCTTTTGCCATATTGCTTTGCGGCCACTCCCGTGGTGGCGAAAATTCGACTATGACACACTACCGCCCGCATGCACCACCACGCCATAATTTCAACCGAAAAACGGAGTATACTGGCGAGTAACTTTAGGGGTCGGTGGATGCCTGTTGGAATCTGCTTGCGCGCAGGAGGTTAGTCCATATGAGAAGTTTCTCTCTTCGTTTCCTTATCACTCTGTTCGCCGTGTCCGCCCTGTGTGCGCCTGTCTACGGCCAGGGTCTCACTGGCTCCATCAGCGGTTCCGTGGTCGATTCCACTGGCGCCGCCATTCCCGACGCCGAGGCGACTCTCACCAATGTCGCCACGTCCCAATTACGGCAGTCCAAGACAGACACTTCCGGCGACTTCGTCTTCACACAACTGCTCCCCGGCACCTTCCGCCTCGTCGTCAGTGCCAAGGGCTTCAAACGCTACGAGGAAAACCGGATCATCGTCCCCACCGCCGAGCGTGTTGTGCTCACCAGAATCGAGCTGCAGGTCGGCGAGATGACCCAGACCGTGGAAGTACAGGCCGAAACCGCTCGCCTGCAAACCCAATCGGCCGAACGTAGCGGCCTCATCTCACTCGAACAAACCCAAAACGTCCCACTCAAAGGGCGAGACTACCTCGGCTTGCTGAAACTGCTCCCCGGCATCATCGACACGCAAAACCGCAACGCCCCGGGCTGGAACAACCTGAGCAGCGTCAGCGTCAACGGCGGTCGCACAGGCACACTCAACCTCACCCTCGACGGCGTCTCCTCGCTCGACACCGGCTCCATGACCGGCCCCTACCTCGCCCCCTCCGTTGACGCAGTGGCCGAGATCAAAGTCCTGCTCTCCAACTATCAGGCCGAATACGGACGCTCTTCCGGCGGCACCATCAACACCATCATCAAGAGCGGCGGCAAAGAGTTCCACGGCGGCGCCTATTACTTCGTCCGAAACGAAGCGCTCAACGCGAACGAGTTCTTCCGCAATCGCGGCAGTTTGCCCAAGCCCGTCTACCGTTTCAATTACCCGGGCTACTTCGTCGGCGGCCCGGTCCGCATCGGCTCCTTCAACAAAAACCGCGACAAGCTCTTCTTCTTCTGGTCGCAGGAATTCCTCCCCCGTCGCTATCCCAGCAGCCTGCAACGCCGCACCTTCCCCACCGCTCTCGAACGCGCCGGCGACTTCTCCGAGTCGCGCGACCAGGGAGGCACGTTGATCGTCATCACTGACCCGCTCGCCAAGGCCCCCTTCGCCGGTAATCGCATCCCCTCCAACAGAATCGACAAGAACGGCCAGGCGTTGATGAACATTTTCCCGCTGCCCAACGCCACTGACCCCGCCCGCTCCTTTAACGCCCTCATCCAGGCGCCCATCGAGCAGCCACGCCGCGATTCCATCCTCCGCATCGACTGGAACATCGGACCGCGCACCCAGTTCTACTGGCGCGGCATCAACGACTACGAAGCTTATAAAGGCGAATTCGATTTCGTTCTCGCCAGCTCCAGTTGGCCGCAGCTTCCTCTCAAATACCAGATCCGGTCCGCCGGCTCGGTGGCCACCCTGATCCACACCTTCAGCCCCACCAAGGTCAACGAATTCACTTTCGGTATCAACCGCGCCAAGCAGACCATCGACCCCTTGAATGAGGCCGGGCTCGACCGTAACACCCGCTCTAAGATCGGGCTCAACCTGCCGCAGTTCTTCCCCGCGGCCAACCCGTCAAACCTCATTCCGAATGCCAACTTCGGCGGCGTACCCAACGCCGGTGTGCTCAATATCGAAGGCCG
Source organism: Acidobacteriota bacterium (assembly GCA_016213775.1). Lineage (GTDB taxonomy): Bacteria > Acidobacteriota > Terriglobia > Bryobacterales > Bryobacteraceae > CADEFT01. Next base: position 10,006 of record JACQZR010000115.1, on the reverse strand, counting down.
CTACCCCTTCTTCGGCACTAACAACATCTGGAACTGGTCAGACAACTTCTCCATGGTCCACGGCGCGCACAATATGAAATTCGGTTTCTATCTGGAGAAGACCACGCGCAACGCAGCTCGCGGATCTTCCTTTAACGGAACCTTCAATTTCAATCGCGACGTCAACAATCCGTTCGATACCAACTACGCGTATTCGAACGCCATTCTGGGCAGCGTCCAGAGCTACACCGAATCCACCAACCACCCGCACGGCCACTCCCGCTACGTCAACCTGGAATGGTTCGCACAGGACACCTGGAAGGTCTCGCGCCACCTCACCATCGACGCCGGCGTCCGCTTCTACCTCATTCAACCGAGCTGGAGCGCAGGCGACCAACTCGCTTACTTTAATCCCCTGGTCTACGACCGCACCAAACAGCCCGCATTGATCCAGCCCTTCCGCAACGCCGCCAATGCACGCGTCGGACGCGACCCCGTTACCGGCCAGGAACTCTCCGCCGCCGTCATCGGACAGTTCGCTTCCGGCGTGGCTCCGTTCCAGGGCATGACCGTGGTGAACGAACACCTCGCCAATACACCGCCCATTCAAGTGGCCCCGCGCCTCGGCTTCGCGCTCGACGTGTTTGGCAACGGCAAGACCGCAATCCGCGGCGGCGCAGGCTTCTTCTACGACCGGTTCAATGACGACCAGATCCTCATCCACCGCGAACTGCCCCCGCTCACCGTCACCAGCACGGCAACCTATGTAACCATGGCCGATCTGCTTTCCAGCCCGCTCCGCATCAGCCCGGGCGGCGTCACCAGTTTTCAGCGCGACTACACACCTCCTACTGTCTACAACTGGAGCCTCGGCATTCAGCAGAACCTCGGCTTCGGCACCGTCCTGGACGTGTCTTATGTGGGCAGCGTGGCGCGTCATTTAATGCAGCGCCGCAGTCTCAACGCGGTCGCCTACGGAACGCGCTTCCTCCCCTCTTCCATCGACTCCACCACCGGCACCCCGCTTCCCGACAATTTCCTGCGGCCGCTGCCGGGTTACGCGGATATCCAGTACCTCGAATTTGGATCGACCTCCAACTACCACTCCATGCAGACACAGATCAACAAGCGCTTCTCCAAGGGCCTGCAGTTTGGTCTCTCCTGGACGTGGTCCAAATCGATGAACCTCGTCAACGGCAACAACGACTCGGTGAACCCTTTCCTCAACTACCGCATGCGCAACTACGGAAAAGGTAACTTCGACCGCACGCACAACTTCGTCTTCAACTACATCTATTCGCTGCCGAAGCTGAGCAAAGTGGCGAACATCGGCCACGCGAAGTGGGTCTTTGACAACTGGGATGTTGCCGGCGTTACTACCTTCACCAGCGGCTCGCCCCTCGGCATTGGCTACTCACTGGTGGTCAGCCAGGACATCGTCGGTGGTAGCGGCGCAGGTGTCGACAGCCGCGTCGTGCTGACAGGCAATCCCGTGCTTCCCAAGGGCGATCGCACGATCCTCCGCCACTTCAACACCGATGTCGTGCAGCCTCCCACGCGGGCGGGCCTTGGCATCGGCACCGCCGCCAAAGACCTCATCCGCGGACCCGGCCAGAACGTGTTCGATGTTTCTTTCTACAAGAACATTCCGCTCGGTGCTAACGAGCAGCGCCGGCTCCAATTCCGTTTCGAGTTCTACAATTTCTTCAACCACACCAACTTCTCTGGAGTCGACACCACCGGCCGTTTCGATGCCCAGGGACGACAGGTGAACGGCACCTTCGGCGCCTACACGGCGACGATCGACGCCCGACGCGTGGTTCTCGGCGCGAAAATCTACTTCTGAGATTTCGCCGGGCGTTGAATGCTTTCTGACAACGACATGCGAAACAGAGCCGCGCGCGTAAGCAAGCGGTTTTCGGAATTCCCGCGGCGTCAGAGATCATCGGAGATAAAGACCGCCATCGGCTCGCCCTGCTCTTCGACGACGTAGCGGATCGCATCTCGCACATCCTGATCCTTCCATAACCGTCGCGTGCTGCCGTGGCGCGCCCACCGCTTTCGGTCGTATTCATCTCGTCCCAGCCTGTTCAACTCTCGACTGGCATATGACTTGAAATCGTTCATGATTCTCTCCGGCGGCGCTTCAGCCTCCACAACTACATGCACATGATTCGCACGGACATGGGCTGCCAATAGACCCCAACCGCGGTGGAGGCAGACATCCCGCAAGGCGGCAAGCACCATCACTCGGCTGTCTCGGTCGAGTAAATACGCAGCCTGGCTCATGCTCTGACGCTCCGTTGAGACCCGTTGGGGATCGGCTTCCAGCAACGGGCCACCTGGCTGATTGTGACGCCGATCCACGGAACCAGATTCATCGCCGTGAAGATGGCTGCCGTAGCATGCAAACGTGATGAAGTACCTCATACAATTTCGTATGAATCAATGCTGCGGAACCGACTCCCTCACGGTCGCGGCTCTGTAAGCAACTTGCTGATCACGAGATGCGAAACCGAGCCGCGCGCGTCAGCAAGCGGTTTCCGGAATTCTACCAAGTACGCTCAGATTTCAGCATTTGGTCAGCATCTATTCGAATCTATCACTTCAATGTCGCGCAGCGCGCAAGGCGCGTCCCGTTTGATAAGCTGGCAGTCAATGCGAATCTGCCTCCTGATGCTGATACTCGTGTGCACCGCCGCCGCCGCCGATTGGCCCCAATACCGCGGCCCCCGCGGCATGGGCCTCTCCGCCGACAAGAACCTCCCCGTCGAGATCGCCAAGGACAAAAACGTCGTCTGGGAAACCGGACTTCCCCCCGGCCATTCCTCGCCCGTGCTGATGGGCTCGCGTATCTTCCTCACCGCCACCGAAGACAACAAACTCTTCACAATTTGTTTGGATCGCAAAACCGGCGCTGTGCAATGGAAGCGCGAAGCCCCGCGCCCGCGCACCGAAATCATGCAGCGCATCAATTCGCCCGCCTCTCCCTCCGCGGTCACTGACGGCAAAATGGTCTATGTCTTCTTCGGCGACTACGGCCTGCTCGCCTACGGCGTCGATGGTGACGAGAAATGGAAGCTCCCGCTCGGCCCCTTCAACAACATGAACGGCCACGGGTCCTCGCCCGCGCTCTTCGACGACACCCTCGTCCTCATCTGCGATCAGGACACCGATTCCTTCGTCATCGCCGTCGACAAAACAACCGGCAAGCAGCGCTGGCGCGTGGAGCGTCCTCAAGTCACTCGCGGCTACGCAACGCCCGGTCTCTATCACCCCAAGGGTGGACGCAAGCAGGTGGTGGTCCCCGGCGCCTATCAACTCGTCTCCTACGACCTCGCCACCGGAGAAAGGGTCTGGTGGGTGAACGGCATGGCCTGGCAGTTGAAGTGCGTCCCCATCATCGACGGCGAGATTATCTACATCAACGCCTGGGAAATCGGCGGCGACTTCGACACAGCGCCTGAAGTCCTCACGTGGCCCGAGCTCCTCGCCAAACATGACAAGGACGGCGACAAGCGCATCGCCAAAGAAGCCGAAGCTCCCAAGGAAATGCAGAACTGGTTCCGCGATAACGACCTCAACAAGAATGGCTTCATCGACGAGCGTGACTGGGATTTCTGGCGTCTCCACCGCAGCGCGCAGAACAGCGTCTCGGCCATCCAACCCGGCACCCAGCGCGGCGATCTCACCAGCAAAGTGATGTGGCGCTATCGCAAGTCACTGCCCAATGTTCCCTCGCCCCTGCTCTATAACAACACGCTCTTTCTCGTCAAAGACGGCGGCGTCCTTACGACACTCAATCCCAAAACCGGCGAAGTCCACAAGCAGGCGCGCGTGCCCGCAATCGAGCAATACTGGGCCAGCCCCGTCGGTGGCGACGGCAAAGTCTACGTCATCAGCCAGGCCTGTAAAATGACCGTCCTCAAGGCTGAGCCACAATGGGAAGTGCTGCAGGTGAACGACCTCGATGACGAATGCTTCGCCACGCCCGCGCTCGTTGATGGCGGTATCTACCTGCGCACCAAACAACACCTCTATTTCTTCAAGAACCAGCAGTGAAGCCACTATTCGTTCAAGTCAACTCGCGGGATAACGTCGCCATCATTGTCAATGCCGAAGGTGTCGCCGCCAGCGCGGAATTCTCCAGCGGACTTCGCACCAGCGAGGCCATCCCGCAATCGCACAAGGTAACCCTCGCGCCCATCGAAGCCGGTCAGCCCGTGGTCCGCTACGGCGAAGTGATCGGCCACGCCAAAGCCGAAATCGCCGCCGGAAGCTGGGTGCGCGAAGACATGCTGTCCCTGCCGATGCCCCCGCCGCTCGACGAACTGCCTCTCGCCACCGCGGTGCCCGCGCCGCTAGCTCCACTCGACGGCTACACCTTCGAAGGCTATCGCAACCCCGACGGCACAGTGGGGACAAAGAACGTCCTCGGCATCACGACTACTGTGCAATGCGTCGCGCCTACGGTCAACTACGCAGTGGAGCGCATCCGCAAAGAGATTCTCCCGCGCTTCCCCAATGTCGACGACGTAGTGGCAATCACGCACACCTATGGCTGCGGCGTGGCTATCGACGCTCCCGGCGCCGAAGTGCCCATCCGCACGCTGCGCCACATCAGCCGCCATGCCAACTTCGGCGGCGCCCCGCTCATCGTCAGTCTCGGCTGCGAAAAACTCCAGCCCGCGCGCCTCTTCCCCGATGTCCGCCTGCTCTCCGGTTCCGTCGCCTCGCTCCCTCTCCTGGAAGCCGACCCCTACGTCATCCGCCTGCAGGACGCGGAACTGCGCGGCTTCGGCAATATCATCGGGGCCATCATGCGCTTCGCGGAAATGCGCATGGAGGAGCTGAACCGCCGCCGCCGCGTCACCTGCCCCGCCGCCGATCTCGTCGTTGGCCTCCAATGCGGCGGCAGCGACGCCTTCTCCGGAGTCACCTGCAACCCCGCCGTCGGCTACGCGGCCGATCTACTCGTCCGCGCCGGCGCAACCGTCATGTTCTCTGAAGTCACTGAAGTGCGCGACGCTGTCCACCTGCTCACCCCGCGCGCAATCAATGAGGAAGTGGGCCGCGCGCTCATTCGCGAGATGCGCTGGTATGACGATTACCTCCTTCGTGGCAGCGCCGACCGCAGCGCCAATCCCACGCCCGGCAACAAGCGCGGTGGCCTCTCCAACGTCGTCGAAAAGGCCCTCGGCTCCGTGGCAAAAGCAGGATCGAGCGCGCTGATGGGCGTCGCCACCCACGGCGATCGCGTCACCACAAAAGGCCTCATCTTCGCCGCCACCCCCGCCAGCGACTTCATCTGCGGCACCCAGCAACTGGCCTCCATGAATCTGCACGTGTTCACCACCGGTGAAGGATCGCCCTACGGACTCGCCCTCGCCCCGGTGATCAAAGTGTCCTCGCGCACCGCACTGGCCGAGCGCTGGCACGATCTCGTCGATCTCGATGCCGGCCGCATCGCAACAGGCGAAGCCACCATCGCCGACGTCGGCTGGGACCTCTTCCGCATGATGCTCGATGTCGCCAGCGGACGCCGCAAAACCTGGGCCGACCATTGGGGCCTCCACAACGCTCTCGCACCCTTCAACCCCGGCCCCGTCACGTAGATGCGGCCCGGTCGTCCACAACCCGGGCCCGCTCGTCCCCACGATGTTCTCCTCTCTCCCAAACAGCCCCATACTGGCCACATGACAGCAGTCTCCACTCGCGAATACGGTCTCGACTGGCTCCGTGTCATCGCCTTCTCGATCCTGATCTTTTACCACACAGGCATGTTCTTTGTGCCCTGGGACTGGCACGTCAAGAACCCCGAAACCAGCCAGCCACTCACCTACGTGATGATGTTCTTCAATCGCTGGCGGCTGCCCTTGCTGTTCCTCATCTCCGGCGCCGGCGTCTTCTTCTCCCTGCGCCGCCGCACCTTCCAGGAATTCGCAGGCGAACGCCTCCGCCGCCTTGGCATCCCCCTCGCATTCGGTATGCTCGCCGTCGTGCCGCCGCAAATCTATTTCGAGCGCCTCTACCGTCATCAGTTCAACGGATCGTACTTCGAATTCTGGCCATCGGTGCTCAACGGCGTTCCCTACCCGCAAGGCAATACCAGTTGGCATCACCTCTGGTTCGTGGTCTACATCCTGGTTTTCTCTGTGCTCTGCATCCCCATCTTCGTGGCGCTCAAGTCCGCCGCCGGCCGCCGCGCCGTGGATGCGCTGGCAGGATTCTGTGAGAAGCCCGGAGCCGTCTATCTGATCAACATCCCGAACATCATCGTTGCCCTGGTGCTGAGTCCGCACTGGCCTACAACTCACAACCTCGTTGCGGACTGGGCGAATCTCACCGGCTCCCTGCTCACATTCTTGTGGGGCTTCGTCATCTGCGGCAGCGGCCGGTTCCTCGATCTCATCACTCGCCGCCGCCGCGAGTACCTCATCTTCGCGCTTGCAATGACCGTCGTCTTCTACACGGTCCATCGTGCGGACCTGCTCTCTCGCATACTCGTTGATTCCTACTTCACCCTCGGCTGGATCCTCACTGCGATCGGCTACAGCCGGGCCTATCTCAACCGCGAGAGCGCCTTCCTCACCTACGCCACCGAAGCCGTCTACCCGTTCTACATCGCGCACCAAACCGTCACCGTCGCCATCGCGTACTACATGGTTCCCTGGAATGCGCCCATCTCTGTGAAGCTCCCACTGCTCGCGCTCGGCACTTTCCTCGGAAGCTGGATGGTCTTTGAAATCGTCAAGCGCACCGCGCTCACACGCCTCCTGTTCGGGCTGCGTCATACTGGCTGATATGCAACGGCGATTGACTGCGGGACTTCCGGTATTCGCCTACTTCACCGCCGTCGGTCTGCTTCTATTCGGCTACCGCTATTTCGAGCGCGTCGCCAGCCGGACACCGGTCTCGATGGTGGAGCAACTCGTCAACGAGCTTGTGACCGGCGCGTGGACCGCGGCGCTACTCTATCCAATCGTTGCACGCTTTGCCCGCACCTACCCGTTTGAAAAGGGTTGCTGGATCCTCCGGCTCGCGCAGCACGCCGGTGCATTGCTGCTGTTCTCGCTTGCCCATACGTCTCTCATCTACGGCTCGCGCTGGTTGATCTATCCCATCGTTGGACAGGGTAGTTGTGACTTTGGCCTTCTTGCCGCCCGCTATCCGATGGAATTCTTCCACGATGCCATTGCCTATCCCACCATCGTCAGCATTCTCTACCTCAACGCTCGCCATCTCCGCGCGGCCCAGTTGGAAGCGCACCTCGCGCAGGCCCGGCTGGAAAACCTGCGCCTCCAACTCCAACCGCACTTCCTCTTCAATGCCCTCAACACCATCTCCTCCGTGGTGTATGAAGACCCCCGCAAAGCCGATGCCATGATCGCCCGCCTTTCCGACCTGCTCCGCTCCACCATCACCGGCCCCGATTCGCAAATGGTCCCCCTCGACCGCGAAATCGAAACCCTCGAGCTGTACCTCGATATCATGCGCCAGCGCTTCGAGGACAAGCTCAGTGCCAAAGTGGAGATCGCGCCGGAAGTGCGCCAGGCCCTCGTTCCGCATCTGCTGCTGCAACCGCTCGTCGAAAATTCTATTCGCCACGGCATCCATCCCTCCTCCAGCGCCGTCAACGTCACCGTTACCGCCGAACGCGACGGCGATCAAACCCGAGTCTTCGTTCGCGACAACGGCCGCGGACTCCCCAACGGCCCGCTGCGCCGCGGCACCGGACTCTCCAACATCGCCGAACGCCTGCAGCAGCTCTACGGCTCCGCCCACACCCTGCGCTTCGACAATCTCCAGACCGGCGGTCTGCAGGTCACCATCGCCATCCCCTATCGCACATGATCCGCGTCCTCATCGTCGACGACGAACCACCCGCGCGCCGCAAGGTCCGCCGTTTCCTGCAGCAGGATCCCGAGATCGGAGAGATCCACGACGCCGGTTCCGGCGAGGAAGCCGTTGCCGCCATGCAGTCGCTCGCCCCCGACCTCATCTTCCTCGATGTGCAGATGCCCGGTATCGACGGCTTCACCGCCCTCGCCGCAATCCCTGAGCCGCGTCCCTTCCACGTCATCTTCCTCACCGCGCATCCCGGCTACGCACTGCAGGCCTTTGAAGCCGAGGCGCTCGACTATCTGCTGAAGCCCGTCTCTCCCGACCGTTTCGAGCGCGCTCTCGAACGCGCCAAGGAACAACTCGCACTCCGCCGCAACACGCCCGCGGAACCCCGTCGTCCGCTCAAGCGAATCCTCGTGGTAAAGAGCGGACGCGAAATCTTTCTCCCAGTGGAGAAACTGGATTGGGCCGCCGCCGATCGCAATTACGTCACGCTCTACGCCGGCCCCGAAACCTACACCATCCGCGGCACACTCGATTCACTCGCCACACAGCTCGACCCCGATCAGTTCGTCCGCATCAACCGCTCCGAACTGGTGAACCTCGATCGTGTTCGCGAGATGCAGCCCTGGTTTCACGGCGAACGCCGCATCATCCTCAAAGACGGCCGCGAGCTCACCTGGACCCGCCGCTTCCGTCCCTGATTCGCCGCTTGAAGGCGCCCACGAGCGGCATAGTTCTTCCTCAGCGCAACAGCTTCTCAGCGCTTGCGACCGGCAGGAAGAGCGTTCTGGGCTGTCCTGTAAGCTGCGTAAACCCATAGCGGCGGTAAAAGGCCACAGCGTTATCGTCTTTGGCATCCACCAGCAGAGCGAATACGCCCGGAGCAGCGGTCAGGACGCGGCGCAAGCAGTCGGCTGGCAGGGAACCTCCAAGTCCTTGTCCCTGGAACTGTAGGCCGACGGCCAGGCGGCCGATCCGTACGGCCGGCATAGTTGGATAGCGGGGCAGTTTCTTCGTGATCTCGGACGGCAGATCCGGGGTAGGAATACTGGCTGCGGCGAGCGTGTAGTAGGCGGCCAGGACGCCGGTCTCGGTTTCCACCGCCACGAAGCACTTGGAGACGCGGCGGCGGATATCCTGTGTCGCCTGAGTCGCTGAGCGCTTCTAATCGAAAGCGGAAACTCATTTCGGACCGAAAAGCTCATCGCGGCGCCTGAAGGCGCGGCGCAGGGCAGGGGACGGCTCCGGCGGATTGAGCATGGCCTCGGCGATCAGGCGCTGATCTTCGGCGGAGAGGCGGATGATCTCGATTTCCTCGATGGCCCGAACAGCGGCTTCCCTTGCAGCGGACACCACGAAATCGGTGAGGGTGCGCCCTTGCATTTCGGCGGCGCGCTTGAGCAGCGCGTGAATGTCTGCCGGCAGACGCGCCTCCAGCCTCGCTGTGGTGGCTACCTTGTCCATACCTCCACGATACGGCTATTGGCCGTACGAGGCAATTGTCCGCGGCGCGCTCGATTCACTCGCCACACAACTGTTTTGGCAGTCGGGTCCAACCTCGATCGTGTTCGCGAGATGCAGCCCTGGTTTCACGGCGATCGCCGCATCATCCTCAAAGACGGCTGCGAGCTCACCTGGACCCGCCGCTTCCGTCCCTGATTCGCCGCTTGTATTACAAAGTGTCTGAATCTTCCTTGGCTGCGAGGATTTTTCAAGCCGCTGCCGGGATTTGCTGAACGGGTAATGCGACGCGCGAACGGAGGGGCGTTGACTGTCTTCCTGCCCTCGCTTACGGATCAGACCGAGCGCCCGCGGCAACCTGTGCTTGCGGGGCAGAGGCCGCCGTCTGCCATTTGGCGTCAAAATAGGCTGGCTCCCCGGTTCGGACGAATATTTACAGATCGGTAAACCCCTAGGCAACTAGCCGCCGGTAATCGGCTCCTGCTGCCGTGGTGCCAATCTCCGGATGGCCGAAAGTTAGCGGCCAATGCTGTGTTTGCGCGCGGACCTCAGGGCGTCTATGTGGTATTTTCGTGGGTGTGATCATCAGCACGCAGGAGGCCTTCGCCCGCGCAAAACAATACGCGACAGAACTGCTCGGCGACAGGGAATATACCCTTGAGGAGGTTGAGCAGGACGTGTACAAGAATCGCCGGGTTTGGCGGATAACGCTGGGCTT
>JACQZR010000116.1 GCA_016213775.1 Acidobacteriota bacterium | reverse complement strand
CCTCCGTTCAGGAGTTGAAGGACCGAATCCTCGCCGGAGTCGCGGAAATCAACGCTCAGCCAGTCGTCCATCGCTGGAAGGCCTTTGATGCTCTTAATGAAGATGCGGATATATTTTAGTGAAACGGTGTACTAGTCCGACGTTGGCGCCGGCAAGCCCCGCCACCGTGGCGCCGGTGGAGGTGTCCCAGTCGTTGGTCCTGGAACCGGCCACACAATCCGTGCAGGTGAGAACTAACCAGTAGTTGGTGGATGCCGCCATGGCAACAGATGCTCCGGGAGTGAACGTGTAGATCTGACTTGAGTTCAAGGTCACGATGTTCGATCCGAGGCTGGCCAAGAAGGATCCAGGCAAACCTGCGCTGTTGCTGAAGAGACTCAGTGTGACGCTGGGTTGTCCGAGTCCGGAGCACCGCCCTTCTGCAGCATCAGGTCGACACTGGTAATGGTGGTGGCGACCGAAGGATGAGAAATCCGGCACCAAGGAGCGTCGGCGGTTCGGATTGCCCACCGGAGCCGGTTTTCGCGCTGGTGTTGGCCACGATGACGGCACCGCTAGCGTTGGCGCAGAATCAGCCCGCTCCCAAAGCGAGCAGAAAAAGCTTGTACTTGTGGTTCATTGAGGAAACGCCTCCCAGAGAGATTACACTCAAGTGAATCCGCAACTTTCACTTTGCGCCAGTTGTAACACGCGTGGGGGTGCCGTCGAGCACTTTCCGCCAACGTGATTCTTCCTCGCTCGCGGCGACGTCATCGAGACCGAAGAGGAGGAGTTCGATATAGGCGACGCAGCCAGTAGCGGTTGGCTGCACGGAGACGCTGACGATGGATCGATTGCGTTCGGGAATGACGATGGAGAATTCGTACAGCCCTTCACGGACACGCTCGTAGCCGGCGGTTGCGTCCTGGATGTGGTGCTTGACTGTGGCGGCGTCAAGGCCATCGCATTGCGCGGTGAGGATGCGGTTATGGACGGATTCATTGGCGTGCTCGACAGCGTGTTTGAGGCGGACGAAACAACTGGCCCAACCGCCTTTGGTGCCTTCGTATTCGCGGTCCCAGGCTTCGGATGAGCCGAAGCCGGAATGAACGAGGCGAACGACGGTTGAGCCTCCGGCGGCGGTTTCGAGATAGAAGTCCTGGATGAGACGGCAGGGTTCGAGCGGCTCCTGGACGGAGGAAGCACTCAACACGCGATCGCGCGTTTCGGTAAGGCGGAGATGGCGGTTGGGCTCCCAAACTTCGATGACGTTTTTCCATTCGAGGCCGGGGCCCCAATCGGAGACATAGGCGCCGCCGGTGCGAGGCTCGACACGCATATTGGGCGCAAACCAGCGCTGGATGCGTTCGGCGCTGGTGAGCGCGCGCCAGACCTCTTCAATGGGGGCGTCAATGGTGATGACGGTTTCGTGGGATCGGATGGACATGATGCTACTCCATGTGGACGGGGGATTCGTCCGTTACTTCAGTCTTTGTGATTGTGGGAAGGCCGGCCACGAGGAAGCGGAAGGAGCGGCCTCCCTCGGCATGGGGGTCATGATACTTCGCGGCGACTGTGGCGACGGCCTGCAACAACTCTTCGGTGAACTGCTTGCGCGCGCCTGCGTTGGCGAAACGGACTTGGGTTTCCAGCGTGAGTGTGGCAAGCTTCTTTCCCGCCTTGTGCGCGCGCTGACGTAGCGTAGCGGCATCCTGCACCAGCCTGGCGGCGGCGGAAACGAGGTAAGCAGAGGAGAACTGATCGCGCACCTGACCGGAGGCGAGGCCCAGTGGGCCGAGAGCTTGCGGGGCGATGACGTAGGAGCGGGCAGTGGCGCGGAGCACTCGCTCCATGCAGTTGCCTTTGCGGCGTTGCTCGACCTGCTCGACGAAGCCTTCGCGTTCGAGCTCGTGGAGATGGTAGTTGACGGTCTGGCGTGGCAGTTGGAGTTTGCGGGCGAGGCCGGCGGCGGAGCCGGGTTCGGCGAGGAGTTGGAGCATGCGGAGGCGGTCGGGCTTGAGGAGGGTTTCGGCGGAGGCGGTGGACTGGATGACGGCGAGTGCGGCGGGCATTCTGAAGACGAGTGTACTACCGATCTGTTTCACTGTCAAGACCATTTTTTTATTCGGTGAGAGGATAAAGAAAGGCAAACCGAGGGATGTTACAGAAGTTACTGGACGGGTTTGTGGAGCAGGCAAAGTGGTCCGGGCGGCTGGGGTCGCCGTTGCATCAGGACATCCTCACTGGCATCGTGGACGGAATGAAGAGCGGGGGAGTGTTTGGTGAGTTCTTCACGCGGTTTCATGGGGACAACCCGATGACGGTGCCACTGCGGTTTTTAGCGACTGCGCACCGGATGGCACTGCAGGGCGGCCTGCCGGAACTGGCTGCATGCTATCCAACCTGCGGCGGGGTGGCAAATGCGGCACGCGCCGTGGAGGTGCTGGCAGCATCGGTGACGGCGGACGGCGAAGGCTGGCTCGCGGCGATGCCGAAGGCCGTACAAACGAATGAAGTGCGTCGCTGCTGTGCGCTGCTGCCGGGGTTCCTGCGTATTGCGCGGCGGTTCGGCAAGCCGTTGCGTCTACTGGAAGCGGGCTGCAGCGCGGGGTTGAATCTACGGTGGGACCATTACGGGTATCGCGCCGGCACATCGCATTACGGAGACGATGCTTCGCCGGTGATGTTCACCGACGCATTCGATGGCCAATGCGAGCCGGCGCCGGTGACGGTGGCATCGCGATGCGGATGCGATCTCGCGCCGGTGGCATTGGACGAAGACGGGCGGATGCGACTGCTCTCCTTTGTGTGGGCGGATCAGGTGGAGCGGTTCGCACAGCTTGACGCGGCGATCGAGATTGCGCGCCGGGTTGCCGCGGCGGTTGTCGAGGCCGATGCGGTGGAGTGGGTGGAACGCGAGCTTGCGACGAGGGCTGCCGGTGTTGTGACGGTGGTGTATCATTCGGTCGTGTCGATCTACTTTCCGTCCGAAGCGAAGGCGCGGTTTGAGGCACTGATCCGCGAGGCTGGAAGGCGTGCGACGGAGGCCGCACCACTGGCGTGGTTGAGCATGGAGAAAGGCGGCGGGGAAGCGGAAGTGTTGCTGACGATGTGGCCGGGCGGAGAATGCGTGCGCATCGCCACAACGGGCTTTCACGGAAGGGACGTGAGGTTGCTATGACACGGGCGGCTGTGGGTTCCGCAGTGTTCTTCGTGGTCGCGCCGGCGACGGTAGCGGGATGGATTCCCTGGTGGATCTCGCGATGGGAGACGGGTCGATCGTTTCCTGGTTCGGACCTGCTGCGAGCGGTGGGGGTGGTATTGGTGCTATGCGGGATCCCGGTGCTGGTGGATTCGTTCGTGCGATTCGCGCGCGAAGGGTTAGGAACCCCCGCGCCAATCGCTCCGACGGAGCACCTTGTGGTGTCAGGCTGGTACCGCTACGTCCGGAATCCGATGTATGTTGCCGTGCTCTCGTTAGTGTTCGGGCAGGCGTTGTTGTTCGGCAATTGGACGCTGGTGGAGTATGGGGCGGTCCTGTGGGTGTTCTTTCATTTGTTTGTCACCGGGTATGAAGAGCGCGTGCTGCGGAGGAAGTACGGAGCGGAGTACGACCGGTTTATGGCGAATGTGCCGCGCTGGATTCCACGCTACACTGGCGTGAAATGAGAGTATCCGGTTGGATTTGCCTGCCCTGCGCCATGCTATGCGCGGCACAGGAGCCGGGCTGGTTCACGTTTGAGGATTTCGCCTCGACACCGAGGCTGTCGATGGTCGGCAGCGCCGGACGCGCGAGGAACATTTTGCGGCTAACTCCACCGATACCGAATCTGTCGGGCGCGGCGTGGTATCAGGAAAAGCAGTATGTCGCGGGGGGATTCGACACCACGTTTCGTTTCCTGCTCACGGGGCAGGATTCCAGTCATCAAGGCGCCGATGGATTCGCATTCGTGATGCAGACGAGCGGGCCGAGGGCATTGGGGTCGATCGGGTCGTCGGGGGGATTCGCGGCCGGCGATGCAATCGCCAATCCATCGGGCGAGGGGATTCCGCTCAGCCTTGCGGTGTTCTTTGATACGTACCGCAATCTGCAGGCAGGAGACCCATCGGACAACTTCGTGGTAATAGCAGCCAATGGCAAGCGGCGCGATATGCAATGGCCACCGCGATGGATCGGGGTGCGGGATCTGGAGCGGATCAGCATGAAGGACCGGAGACCGCACACGGTGCGCATCGTGTATGAGCCGCCGGTGTTCGCGGTGTTTCTGGACAACATGGAGACTCCGATTTTGAAGGCGCTGCTGAACATCAACGGCGTTACGGATTCGGACGGCAGCGCTTACGTGGGGTTCACGGCGGCGACGGGCGGCGGGTTCCAGCATCATGACATATTGAGCTGGCGTTTTCGCGCGCTACGTCCGAGGGTGAGTTCGGATGTGTCCGCGGTTTCGTCGAGCATCACGTTCCAGAAGACTGCGTGTTTGCCGGACCGCGCGTTGTGCACGCCGGATCAGCCGACGGTGGAGGAGACCTCGCCGGGGGTGTTTCACGTGGTGATGCCAGCGAATGTGGAATGGGCGGTGAGCATTCCGAATCCGGAGATGCGGAAGGTGACGCTGCGCAATGTGACAGGAACAGTTTGCTGGGAACAGCCTCAAGGGAACTTCACGGGGTGCAATGGGGCAGCGGGGTCGAAGGCGTTCGGGTCGTCGAAAAGGCTCGCGGTTCCGAAGCAGGCACCGGGGTCGCTGGTGAGCCGCACTGGCAGCGGCAAGACGGAGTTCACGGTGAACGACCGCCCGGGGGCGTACTCGGACAACTCGGGGATGTTCGAGTTCGATGTTGCACTGACATCACAGGGCAACCGGTAGCCGGGGGAATTCGGGTAAACTGGACAATCACCTTTTACACATGGCACAAAAGAGTTCCGCACCCCCTCCCCCTGTCCAAATGACAATGACGCACTGGCTCATCTGCTTTGTGGCATCGATGGGCTTTGCTTTCGACATTTACGCAATCCTGGTGATGCCGCTGGTGCTGGGACCGTCGTTGGCGGAACTGGGCGGATTGAAACCGGGCACGCCGGATTACAACAGTTGGGCCGGGTGGTTCTTCTTCGGACCGGCGTTGTTCGGGGGATTTTTTGGATTGATCGGGGGCTACCTCACCGATTTGTGGGGGCGGCAGCGCGTGCTGGTGGTGAGTATCCTTTTATACGCGGTATCGGCGGTTGGCGCGGGGTTGGCGACATCGTTGGAGATGCTGTTGTTTCTGCGGTGCACGACGTTCGTCGGCGTGTGCGTGGAGTTTGTCGCAGCGGTGGCATGGCTGGCGGAGTTGTTCCCGAATCCGAAACAGCGCGAGAACATGTTGGGATACACGCAGGCGTTCTCATCCATCGGCGGGTTGCTTGCGGCAGGGACAAACACGCTGGCGGTGGCATGGGCCGCGTCGTTACCAGCCATCTATGGAGGGCACGCTTCGTGGCGGTACACGCTGATCTCGGGAGTGATCCCGGCAATTCCGCTGATACTCATCCGTCCGTTCCTGCCGGAGTCGCCGGAGTGGGCGCGGAAGAAGCGCGAAGGAACGTTGAAGCGGCCGAGCATCCTGGAACTGTTCCAGCCTGCATACGCAAGGACGACCATCGTGACGGCGCTGATGTTTGCCTGCGCCTATGGCGCGGCCTTCGGAGCCATCCAGCACCTGCCGCGCATTGTGCCGGGATTGCCGGAAGTGGCGCCGCTGGCGCCGAGTGCGCGGCTTCAGGCTGCAAACGCCGTGCAGACGTTTCAGGAGATCGGCGGGTTGGTGGGGCGCGTGCTATTGGCGTTTCTCGCCGTACGGATTGTCAGCCGGCGGAAACTGCTGCGCGTGTTCCAATTCCCGGGGATGATCATCGTACCGCTGGTGTTCTTCTTCCCCGCCAAAGACAATCTCGACCTGTTGAAGATCGGCGTGTTTCTCGCCGGGCTGTTTACGGTGGCGCAGTTCAGCTTCTGGGGGAACTACTTACCGCGTGTGTATCCGCTGCATTTGCGTGGGACGGGGGAGAGCTTCGCGGCCAATGTCGGAGGCCGCATGGTGGGCACGTCGGCGGCGTACCTGACGACGACGCTTGCCAATTACACCAGCGGGACGACCCCGTCGATGAAACTGGCCAACGCAGCGACGATTGTCGGGCTGCTGGCATACGTGATCGGGTTCACGGCGAGTTTCTTTCTGCCGGAACCGAAGCCGAACGAGATGGCAGAGGACTGACAAATGCGGACCGTCTTCTTTGGAGCAAAGGGAGATGAACCGGCGGGGGAGCCGTTTGCGATTCCGATCCCTTTGAACGCACATGAGCTGCGTGTGTTGGGTTGTCTCATCGAGAAGCAGTTCTTCACGCCGGACGTTTATCCGATGACGATGAACGGGCTGGTGACGGCATGCAACCAGAAGACGAGCCGGGAGCCGGTGACCAACTACGACGATTACGACGTTGACGCGACGCTGGTGATGCTGCAGGAGAAGGGGCTGGCGTCGAAGATCACCGGGGTGGAGTACCGGGTTCCGAAGTTTCGCGAGTGGTTCTGCGAGAAGTCGGGACTGCGGGTGAGCGAAGTGGCGATTCTGTGCGTGATGATGCTGCGCGGGGCGCAGACCGTCAACGAGATCAAGGACCGCACGGTGCGGATTCATCAGTTCGCCGATGACCGGGATGTGATGGATGCACTGGACCGGTTGATGAACCGGCCATCGCAACCGCTAGTGGTGTGCGTGGGGCGCGTGGCGGGGCAGCGCGAAGACCGCTACATGCATTTGCTCGGGGGGCCGGTGGATGGGGAGCAGATGCGGACGCCAGCGCCGGTTGCGGCGAGTGCGGCGGCGGCACCGCGTGAGGACCGGGTGGGTAAATTGGAAGCCGAGGTCCGGGAGCTGCGCGAGAAGGTGGCGAATTTAGAGGCGCAATTTGCGGCGTTCCGGAAGCAGTTTGAGTGACGACGCTGGTTGCGCTGCGGGTGGGCGGCTTTGCGTAACACTTCGGGATGAATGGCTGGCCTGGAAAGGCCAGCCGCGACCAGGATTGGCCACCCCACAAGAACGGCTGAACGTACAAATTCAAACCGTGGGAAGTTACGTCAGAACTGGAATTTGAGGCTCGACTGGAAGACGCGGTTGCCGCCACGTCCGGAACCTGCGGTTCCAGTGATCAGTCCAGCGCTGCTGGCATTGAACTGATGGTTGGGCATCTGGAAATTGGGGTGGTTGAGCGCGTTGAAGGATTCGATGCGGAACTGCAGGTTCTTGCGCTCTCCCATGCGGAAGTTCTTCATCATGGACAGATTGATGTAGGCGAGACCAGGGCCATCGATGATGTTGCGGCCAGAATTGCCGTAGACGAAGGGGAGGAAGCCGTTCTGATCGGGAGGGCATCCGACGGCAACTGAGACGCAGGAGGGGACGGCGGAGAAATCGGTGGTTTTGAACCAGGAATAGTCGACGCCGCGGCGCTTGCCGTCGATCTCGGCAGGGATGCCCTTGCCGACACGGTTGGGTTTTTGTGATTCGCCGAGATTGAGATTGATGCCGGCGGTAACAGGAGTGAGCGGCGCGCCGGTGGCGAAGAAAGATGTTCCGGAGAATTGCCATCCGGCGACCAGCGCCTGGCGCACGCCGGAGGCATTCGCGAACAGAGCACGGCCTTTGCCAATGGGGAGCATCCAGGAGAACGCGGCGGTGACGACATGGCCGCGGTCGGAGTCCGCGCGTCCGCGGTCGAGACGCCGGTT
This sequence comes from Acidobacteriota bacterium, assembly GCA_016213775.1. Taxonomy (GTDB): domain Bacteria; phylum Acidobacteriota; class Terriglobia; order Bryobacterales; family Bryobacteraceae; genus CADEFT01. The sequence continues at coordinate 11,808 of JACQZR010000116.1, read as the reverse complement.
GTTGATGTCCTGCGCGGCCGCGGTGAGTCCCGCATCGGCGTTGCCGTTCAACTGGGAGACGTCATCGATGGACTTGCTGAAGCTGTAATTGAAGCGGTAAAAGGTACCGCTACGCCCACGCTTGCGGAGCGAGAACTGACCGGCGTTGTAAACGGAATTGGAGTGGAACTGGTACTGGTTGATTGCTCCGTTGAAGTAAGGGAAGGGCCGCAGATTGACGAGCGCGATGCCGGCGAGGTAGGAGGAAAGGGAGCGGCGCGGCAAGTTGATGTCTTTGAGACGGCCGAGTTTGGAGCCTTTGGAGCCGACATAGCCGATTTCGATGGCGACACCGGAGCCGAGATCGCGTTCGATTGTGAGGTTCCAGCTCTGGAGATAACCGGTGCGGGCATCCACTTCGTAACCGTTGCTGGTTGTGGTGCCTCCGACGACGAGCCGGTCGTTGGGGAACGGATTGGTGAGGTTGACCAGGTCGGGGCGGGTGGCGACGCGATTGTAGGTTTCGGTCCGCGCGTAGGGGAAAGTATTTTGCAGGCTATTGCGGAACGGGTTCAACAGGTGGCCGGTGTAGAAGACGCCATAGCCGCCGCGAATGACGCTTCGCCGGTTTTTGCGCGGCGACCACGCCAAGCCGACACGGGGGGCGATGTTGTTGTAATCCGGATAGACAAGGGAGTTTGGAAGGCCGACGGCACTGGCGTAGGTGACACGGTCGGTAAGTCCGGCGGCAGCGGCGACGTCCGCAACAGACGGGTCGTTGAAGGCGAGGACGACTTTTCCGAGCTCGGGCACGAAGTTGGTGATGTGGTTGTAGCGATCGTTGGGGATACGGTCGATTTCATAGCGGACGCCGAGATTGAGGGTAAGGTTGGGGCGCAACTTGAAATCGTCGTTGAAGAAGGCTCCCATGCTGGTGGCGCGGAGGTAGTTGCGGTTCCAGCCGACGGTTCGGGTGGTGGCGTTCATATTGCCAAGGAGCAGGTCGGCCAGGGGCGCGCCGGTCCAGGAACCGGTGAAATTGAAGGTGCCCCGATTGTTGTTGAAGTAGGGCTGATTGAAACGGGTGCGCTCGACGCTGAAGCCCCACTTCATGACGTGCTTCGATTTCACCCAGGTCATCTTGCCGCCGTTTTGAATGTCGGTAACAAAGTATTCCACGGGTTGATTGGCGCCGGAGCCGATGGTGGCGTAGTCAGTGATGTTGAACAGAGGGAAACCGAGAAGGCCGGGCTCGCGGGTGGTGCCGGGAATGCCCAACTGGGAGGCCACATCAACGCCGCCCCAAACACTGTTCTGCACGGTAGCGTTGCGGCTGTAGCCGGTGTGGACTTCCATGAGAAGGGTGGGGCTGAACATGTGTGTGAACTCGAGACCCATCAGGGAGCGGTCATCGGCGGTCACGAGGCCGAACTTGCCAAGGGCGCTGGTGTTCAAAGGCTCGGTGGTGTCGGCGAAACGCTTCTGGTAGCGAAAGGACAAGCTGTTGCTTGTATTGAAGCGGTGATCGACCTTGCCGAGGTAGCTGTTCCACCTGTCATTATCGTTGGCGAAGGTGATGAAGTTGTTGCGGCGATCGGCGCGGTTGGGGAGGTCGTAATACTGCATCAGCTTGACGGCAGTGGGGTGGAAGCGGCTGAGGGGGATGAGGTTGCCAGGAAACGGGCTGTTGGAACTGAACGGGTCGCGAACGGTGAGGGTGGCGGCGGTAAGACTGAAGGACTGGGAGAAATCGCCCTGCCGCTCGAGGAGCGAGGGGACGTGTGTGATGGAGGTGGTTCCGACGAGCTGGCGATAGCTTTCCCAACTGAACATAAAGAACGTCCTGTTGCGGCCATTGTAGAGTTTGGGGATCTGAATGGGGCCGTGTAGAGTGGCGCCGAACTGGTGGCGATTGAGCTTTTGCTTCTGCTGGTCGAAGAATCCGCGGGCGTCGATGATGTTGTTGCGGACGTAGTAGAAGATATCCCCGTGATATTGATTGGTGCCGGAACGGAGGACCATATTGATGACTCCGCCCGCCATGCGGCCGATTTCGGCGCTGTAGCCGGAGGTCTCCATTTTGAACTCCTGCATGGCGCTCATATTGGGGCGGACCTGTGCGGCGGCGCCTCTGGGATTGCGGTTGTTGAAGCCGTCGACGTAGAAGTTGGTGGAATCGGCGCGAGCCCCATTGATCGATGCGAAGGAACCCTGGCCGCCCTGCGCATTCGGCATGACGCCGGGGACGAGGAAGGCGAGGTCAGTGAAGTCACGGCCATCTAGAGGGAGGTCGTTGATTTCGGCCTGGACAATGACGTCGCCCTTGACGGTGCCGCTTTCGGTATTGAGCGGGGCGATGTCGGCGGTAACGCTGACGGATTCGGTGACGTTTCCGATCTCGAGTTGAATGTCGTTACGGTAGGTCTGGCCGATCTCGAGGACGATGGCTGTCTTCTGATAGGTGCGGAAGCCGGGATGGGAGGCGGAGAGGAGGTACGGTCCGGGAGGGAGAGAGGTGACGGTGTAGGTGCCGTCGTGGGAGGTGAGGATCTCGCGGTCGATGTTGGTATCGGTCTTGCGGATTTTGATTTGGACGCCGGCAATGGCGGCCTGCTGCGAATCGGTAACGACGCCGGTAACGGAAGCATCCTGCGCCAGGACGAGGCTGCTGCAAACAAAGGATCCCAGTAGGAAACGCATTTTCACCCCTCAACAGAACACTGATGGGTACTTATTTATCACGTGCTTTGGTGAGAGTCAATAAGGGAGTGATTGTAGTCCGGCGCGTGGTACGATCATCATCTTCATGCGGATTCCTAATTTCCGGTACATAGTGGCGGCGATGCTGCTGCTGGCCACGATGATCAACTACGCCGACCGGTTGGCGCTTTCCGTTGTGGCGAAGGACCTGCGCACCGAGTTTGGGATGAACGAGCAGGATTACGGCTGGGTGGTGTTCTGGTTCATGTTCGCCTACGCGATCATGTACGCGGGCAGCGGGCCGATCTGCGACCGGTTGGGGACGCGAAAGGGCTTCGCAGTATTCATAACGGCATGGTCATTGGCGGCGATCGGGCATGCGACGGCGGTGGGGAAGACTTCGCTATCGGCATGGAGGTTTTTGTTGGGATTGGGCGAGCCCGGGAATTTTCCGGCGGCGGCGAAAGCGGTAGCGGAGTGGTTTCCAGTGGAGCAGCGCGCGCTGGGCATCGGATTGTTTAATGCAGGGTCGTCGTTGGGGTCGGCGCTCGCGCCGCCGGTAGTGTCGTATCTGACGCTGCAGTTCGGCTGGCGCACGGCGTTTGTGGCGGTGGGTGCGCTGGGATTTGTGTGGCTGGCATTCTGGCTGCTGCTGTATCAGCCGCCGCACCTGAGCAAGTGGATCACAGAGCGGGAGTGGAACTTCCTGAAGGGGCGTGTGCGTCCGCCGGAGGAAGCCGTGGCAGTGAAGCAGCCGAAAGGCGAGTGGCTTCGCGTACTGAAGATGCGCGAGTGCTTCACGCTGATCGTGGCGCGGTTTTTCACCGATCCGGTGGTGTACTTTGTGATCTTCTGGCTCCCCGAATACTTGCGCAAGGAGCGCGGTTTTGATTTGGCGATGGTGGGCAAGTACGCGTGGGTGCCGTTTGTGTTTGGGGATATCGGATATGTCCTTGGCGGATGGTTTTCCGGCTTTCTGATTCGACGCGGGTGGAAGTGGATGCCGTCGCGGTTTGTCGTGCTGGCGGCGGGATCGGTGGTGATGCCGATTGCGATCGCGGCGCCGCGGGTGCCGGAAGCGTGGATGGCGATCGGGGTGATTTGCGTGGTGACGTTCGGGCATGCGCTGTGGATCTCGAACCTGTTGACGCTGCCGACGGATTTGTTCCCCGCGACGCGCGTGGGCACGGCGACGGGATTGAGCGGGATGGGCGGAGCGATTGGCGGGATGATCGCAAATCTCGGAACAGGATACCTGGTGCAGAACTACTCTTATACGCCGGTGTTTTTGATTGCGGGTTGCATGCATCCGCTGGCGTTTTCGATCATCTACTTCAGCCTGTACCGCAAGCGCAGGAACGCTGCGGCGCTTTAGTCAGAAGTGTTTTGGCTGGCCTGGAAAGGCCAGCCGCGGCCAGGATTGGCCGCCCCACAAGTAAACTTCGCGTTAAGAAGATTAAGATACAGAGCGGAATCGAATCCGGACGCGGCGGACTTGTGTTCATGCGGACACATGAGGATCTTGGTTCTTTTGGCGTACAGCGCGGCTGCCGCGTTTGCGCAAACCAATAGCGCGACGTTCGGCGATATTGTACGCCTCGGAGGGACACCTTCCGATGGCGTGTTGGATGAGTCACGAGGGCGGCTGTACCTGATCAATCAGAATGCCGCGCGCGTGGATGTGTACAGTTACATCGACAAACAGGTGGTGCAGACGATCACGGTGGGAAGCAGCCCGGTAGCGGGGGCGATGTCGATGGATGGGCAGTATCTGTACGTCACCAACAGCGGCAGTTCGACGCTTTCGGTGATTGATTTGAGCTCGGGCTATCAGTTCAAGACAGTGGCGCTGGGCGCGGTGCCGGAGGGGGTTGAGGTGGGCGCCGATGGCCGGGTGCTGATTTCGACGCAGGGTACCAGCAGCACAGATCAGATCACTTCGCTGCTGTTGTACGATCCGCGGCAGGTGCAGAGCCAGCAATTGACTCCGGTGGCGTTTCCACCGCCGCCGGCAACGCCATCGCCTCTTTCTCCTGTGACGATCGGGCGTCCGACGACGACGTTTCGCGGCAAGCTGATTCGCACGCCGGACGGGGCATTCATCCTCGGGATGAGCACCGTCAACAGCAATGCACAGACCGTCGTGTTTGTGTATGAAACGTCCTCGGGCACCATCCTCAGCAGCCGCACTGTTACGGGGCAATCGACCGTCCTTTCGATTGCCCCCGATGGTGCAACGTTCATGGCGGGCTTCACACTGTACGACACGGCGACACTGAATGTGCTGGCGCAGTACAACACCGCGAACGTCCCGTTCCCGTTGAGCTCAACAGCGGGCGCGACGTTCAACTCGACGCAGAACATGGGAGGGAGCGCGTTTTCTCCGGACGGGTCGGTGCTGTATAGCGCCTTCAACGTTGCGCCTACGACGACACCGGCGACACGGCCTCAGGCATCGACGCTGTTGATTTCCAACCCGGGGCATCTCGGCGTGCGGCTGGGGATCAAGATTCCCGAGAGCGTCGTGGCGAAGATGCTGATACTTTCGAACGGCGAGGAGGCATGGGGGCTGTCCGAGTCGGGGTTGATTCATCTGCCGCTGGGGAAGCTTTACGATTATCCGATCTTAATGCCTGAGGCGACGACGGTGTTCCTGGCGAGCGATGACTGCAATCGCGGGCTGGCGACGGCGCGCGTGCGCGTACAGAACATCGGGAGTGGATCGCTGACCTACAGCGTTCCGGACACGACTGCGGCGCTGACCGCGCAAGCCACCAGTGGGAATGCGCCTTCGGAGATTGCGTTCACACTGGAGCCGGGACGGGCCAATGTGACGCGACAGTATGGGACCAATCTTTACACGGGCAGCGTGACAAACGCCGGAACGGCGCTGACTCTCAACCTCTCTTCGCCGAACGCGATCAACATTCCGAACACGATTCGGGTGTTCATGAATGTGCGGCAATCGGACCAGCGCGGCGTGGTGTATCCGGTGGTGACCGGATCGTCGTCGACAGAGGGGTTGCAGGACATTCTGGTAGACGAAGCGCGCAACGCCGTCTACATCACCAACGCGGGGTACAACCGGATTGAGGTTTTCGATATTGCGAAGCAGAAGTTTGTGAGTGCTATCGAAGTGGGCCAGTTGCCGCATCAGATGGCGATGGCCGGCGACGGGCGGCACTTGTACGTGGGCAATACGGGCGGCGAATCGGTGAGCATTGTGGACCTGGACACGCGGCTGTTGAGCGGACGGATTCGATTTCCCGCGCGCCCACGTTCGGGCACGGCGAATCCGGTGAGTCCGCAGTCGATTGCCGTGGGATTGTTTGGTCCGATCATCGGCATGTCGGACGGTTCGCAATGGAAGGTGGTGGGGCAGGACGCAACGGTGCGGCCGGTGGACAACATTGTGCCGACGCAGATCACGGTGACGGGCAACAACGGGCCGATACGGATGGTGGCGGCAGCGGGCAGCGAGTCAGTGATCACGATGGCGGGGAACGGCTATGTGTACCGCTACGATTCGCTGGTGGACGCTTACACGAACGCCAGCCGGCCGTACACGCAGACGGCGATCACGGGTTTCTATGGGCCGCTGGCGGCGGGTCCGGAGGGGAGCTACTACGTGGCGAATTCGTTTATCTTCGGGCCGTCGCTGTCGCCGATTGGCGGATCGGAGAGTCCGACGGCAACGGCGACTCTGCCGCTGGCCACACGGCGTAATGTCGCGGCGCTGGGCGCCATTGATGAGACCCGGTTTCTGCGGTTGACGACAGCGGTGCGGACGCAGGTGAACTCGACGACGACGTCGGATGCGCGTCCGACGTTGGAGATTGTGGATTTGCGCGATTACTCGGCGACTGTAGTGGGCGCGCTCGGCGAGCAGACGCCACAGACGCTTCTCGGCAACACGCGGCTGAATGTCCCGGCGCGGCAGATGGCAGTGGATAAGAGCGGGAACGCATACATCCTCACGCTGTCGGGAATGACACGCGTGCCGTTGACGGCATCGGGCGCGTCGCGTCCGCAGTTGAACGCGGCGAACCCGGTGATTAACGCAAATGACGGGACGCGGAACCTGTCGCCGGGAAGTTTTATTACGGTGAGCGGGCGCAACCTGGCCGATAGTGTGACGGCGGATGAGATCCCGGCGCCGACGCTGCTGGGCGGGTCGTGCATCACGTTCAGCGATTACTCGCTGCCGATTCTGATTTCGTCGAGCGGGCAGATGCAGGCGCAGGTACCGTCCAATCTGCCGGCGGGGAATTACGTGATGATGGTGCGGTCACTGGCGACGGGACAGAAAAGCGACGGCGTGATTGTGACGGTGAGGTAGGCCATGCGCGCACTTGTTTTGTTGCCGATCTTGGGCGGCGTGATGTGGGGCGCGACATTTGGAACGTCCGTCGGTGTGGTAGGTGGCGCAACCGACCTGGCGCTGGATGAAGCGCGCGGGCGATTGTATGTGGTGAACAACTCGCAGCAGCGCGTGGATGTGTTCACGACGACGCAGCCGCGCCTGGTGACATCGATTCCGGTGGATCCGCAACCGTTGTCGGCGGCCATGTCACGCGACGGACGGTACCTGTACGTCACGGCGTATGGCGCGTCGCTGCTGGATGTGATCGACCTGGAGACGCAGGTGGTGGTACGGCGTGTGAGTATGCCCGCGGCACCGGAAGGCGTGGCGGTGGGCGGAGATGGACGCGTGCTGATCACGACTGTGGGATCGGGAACGAACAATGCCGACAATCGCCTGCTGCTGTTCGATCCCAACAGCACGGCAACGGATCCGTTGCTGGCCGTGGCTGTGACGCTACCAGCGCCCGCCGCGCCGCAGTCCCCCGCGCCGTCGAGCCGGGTGTTCATGGCGACGCGAAGCAACCTCACGGCCAGCGCGGATGGCAACTGGATCATCGGGCTCAACAATCCGAACAACACGTCGCGGCAGTTGTTTGTATTTGAGGTGAGCAGCGGATCGGTGCTGCGCAGCCGAACGGTGACGAGCATTTCGAATGTGCTGTCGGTGTCGGCCGATGGATCGCGATTTATGGCGGGGCTGAGCCTCTTTGATGCTTCCACGCTGGCGATAGTGGCGCAGCAGAACGCGGCCAATTCGATGTATCCGTTCCAGAACGGAGTGAACTTCAACACGCAGCAGAATCAGGGGGGGAGTGTGTTCTCGCCGGATGGGAAGACGGTTTACTCGGCGTTCAACATCGCGCCTGTGCAGCAGCCGGCGGCGCAGGCGAGCGTGACGCAGATGATGCTGTCGGATTCAGAGAATCTGCTCATTCAAATGGGACTACAACTGCCGGAGAACCTCACGGGGAACATGGTGATTTCGGCGGCAGGTGATGTCATCTACGCGCTGTCGCAATCGGGTTTTCTGATGATTCCGATTGGACGGATGGGCGAGTCGCCGATTGCGGTAGTTGATCAGGCGGTGACCCTGTTGCTGAACGATCAGTGCGGGGTGACGAAATCACGGGCGACGGCGCAGGTGCAGGTGACGAACGCCGGCAAGGGCCGGATGACGGCCACGGCGCAGGTGCTGCAGAGCGGCACCACGTTCACGACGGGAATCAATCAGGCAGTGGGCGGCACGACGAATCCGGGCGCGGGCGGCGGCGGTCCAGGTGGCGGCGTGGTGATCGTGCTGCCAGTGGGGCCGGGTAACACTGGCGGCGGACCTGTCACGCTGCCTCCGAACAATCCCAGCACGACGAATCCACTGACAACGACGCAGCAGACCGGCGTGACACAAACTGCGCCTTCTGTTTCGGCGCGCAACACGGATACAGGAACACAGTTCACGTTCACCTACAATGCCAACGCGGCACGATCTTTGGGAACAACGGCCCCGGTTGATTTTCTCATTCAGTCGAATGAAGCGATCAACATTCCGTTTCGGGTGCGGGCGTATCAGAATAACCGAAACGCGGAAGCGCCGGGAACGATCGTCCCGATTGCGGTGAGCGTTTCCACTGCCGAGGGGCTGACCGACATCGTGCAGGATGCGGCGCGGGGCAAACTCTACATTGCCAATTCGGGGTTGAACCGGGTGGAGGTGTTTGACACGGTTTCCAATACGCTGCTTGGACCGATCAAGGTTGGGCAGCTTCCGCGTTCGCTGGCGATGACGCCTGATGGGCGGTGGCTCTACGTGGCCAATACTGGCGGCGAATCGGTGAGCATCATCGACCTGGAGCAGGGCCGGGTGGTGGATCGCGTGCAGTTTCCTCCGGTGCCGTATAACGCGAGTTTCGCGCTGGTGACGCCGTCGTCGCTGGCAGCAACGCTGGCGGGCGTGCAGGTAGTGATGTCCGATGGAACGCTGTGGAAGATCGTGGGCAACCAGGCGCTGCCGCGGAGGCTGAGCGCAGCGATCGGGACATCGACGGTGACCGCGCCTCGGGCGATGGTGGCGACGCCGGAAGGCAACTACGCGCTGCTGCTGGGCGGCACGGGAACGGCGTATTTGTTCGACGCGATGTCGGATGACTACGTGTTGTCGCAATCGGTGGTGAGCACTCCAATTCAGGGCTATTTTGGGCCGATGACCGCGGGTCCACGGGGCTCGTACTACGTGGTGAACGGCAAGCTGCTGAACGCGACGCTCACACCGATTGTGACGGCAGGGGTGGCATCGACGCGGCCCGTGGCGGCGACGGCAGCGGTGAGCGCGACGATGATGGCGCGATTCTCGCAGCCGGTGATTTCCAGCGCCACGGCCGCATTGCGCGACGTGCCGGCGATTGAGTACGTGGATGCGACAACGGGTGTAGCGCGCGCTTCGGTGGCGACGCCGGAGGGGCCGCTTTCGACGCAGACGGGCACTCAGCGAGTGAACATGAATCCTCGCGGGATGGTGGTGGACACGAACGCGAACGTTGCGTATCTGTTGACCGCGTCGGGGTTGTCGGTGGTTGCGCTGCCGGCGGTCAGCACGGCTCCAGGGCCTGGCGGGCCAGGAGGCGGGACGAGTTCCACGGCACTCGCGATCAAATCGAATGGGGTGGTGAACCTGGCGAGCCAGGCGGCGTCTTTCGCTCCCAATACGTTGATTTCGATTTACGGGCAGAATCTGGCGTCGTCCTCCACGGCGGCGAGTTCTGCGCCCACACTGGCAGGCGGCACCTGCGTTACGCTCGACGAGGTGGCGATTCCGCTGTTGATGACTGGTGGGGAACAGATCAATGCGCAGTTGCCGGTGTCGCTCACAGCGGGCCGGCATACGCTGGTAGTACGGTCGGCGGATCGCAATCAGGCAAGCGCTTCGTACAGCATCACAACGGCGAAGTACGCCCCGGCGGTGATGCTGGACACGGCAACGAAGATGGCTGCGATCTATCGCGAGAACGGATCGGTGGTGACGAATTCAAACAAAGCCAATCGTGATGAATTGCTGCACCTGTTCGCGATCGGGTTGGGTGCGACGAAAGGCGGGACCGTGAAGGCAGGCGAAGCATCACCGAGTTCACCGCTGGCGTTGACGGACACGGTGCAGGTGTTTTTTGGGGATCCGAAGATGAAGCAGTCGGAGATGATTGTGGAGTGGAGCGGGCTGGAGCCGGGGCTCATCGGCATGTATCGAGTTGACGTGCGTGTGCCCGGCTTCCATACCGCGGGGAGCAGTTTGCCAGTGACGCTGCGCATCGGCGGGGTTGACAGTCCCAGCGGGGGGAGCACGATTCCACTGACGGGCGTTAACTGAAATGGGGCTGTGCGATAGGTACTCCGCGGCTGGCCTGGAAAGGCCAGCCGCGGCCAGGATTGGCCGCCCCACAGACGGCGGAATGTCCAAACTCCAGTCTCCGGCTGGCATGGAAAGGCCAGCCGAAGGCGGAACTGAAGTTCCGCGCAAGCTAAAGCTTGCCCCACATGGAACACCTGCCCTACAAGACGACGGCACCAGCTCCGGTCAACACATTTTTGTCGACGGTGTATTCCATCCAGGGTACAAACATTTCGTTCCAACTTTGTTGGCCCCAGATCACCTCTTCATCGGGTGCGGGATTGCGGGGATTGTTCTTCGAATTGTCGTAGTGAGCCAGAACCGTGATGATGCTTCCAGCGGGGATCTTGGGCGGGGTGGCGAACTCATAGTTGAGCTGCCATTCGTAGTTGTAGTTGGGGACGTTGAGCAGCGTCTCCTCGCGGCCGTCCGGATAGGTGACAATGTAGCGCATGTTCTTCCCGCGGAAGTGCATGTGAGGAGACATGGAGTAAATCGTAATGTCGTCCTTGACGGGGAAACGGCCGGAAATGGCCCAATTCTCAGCTCCGGCGGGGATTCTCGGGTACTGGCCACGGGCAACGCGCTTGCCATCGATGTAGACTTCGGGGGCGGCAATCGAAGTGATCACTTCGTGATGGATCGGGCCCTTGGCGAACCAGAGACCGAGCCTGGTGCGATCCTTCTCCTCTTTGCCGTTGGGCGTGTAGTGCATGTTGAACTCGAAGTACGAGCCTGGGGTGATGCGCTTGGCGATGCCGTGGTGGTGGGATTCGGCGCCTTTGCCGGGGGCTTGGCCGATCAGCTTCCAGCCGAAGGCGCCGAGCTTCTTGCCGGTTGTGAGATCCGCCGTGGCCGCGCTCTCCGGAAGCTTCACGATGTTGACGATGGAGTGGTGGACTACACGGCGGTTGCCGGGGCGCAATTCCACTGCCTCGACGAAGCGCTCTTCCGTGAACGGGACTTTGACGTAGTAGTTCATGATGTCCCAAACGCCTTTGGCGGGAACCGTCACTTCGAGCGGCGTCTCCACAACCAGGTCAGGCGGACGAGTGAACGACCACCCTTCAGCGAACTGCGGCGCGGGCGGCATGTCCTTGTCCTCGCCTTTGGGTGATCCGGCGTTCACCCAGGCGACGATGGTCGCTATCTGATCGTCTGTGAGACGGCGGTCATTGCGGAACTTGCTGTAGTGGGGATCGGCGAACCAGGGCGGCATGCGGCGCTGGAGGACGGTCTGCTTGATGGCGGCACTCCAGGGGCGCACCTGTTCGTAGGTGAGCAGCGACATAGGGCCGATATCGCCGGGACGATGGCAGACGACGCAGCGATCAAAGAGAATGCGCGAAACCTCCTTTGTAAAAGTTGGCTTAGTGAAAGTTGGTTTG
>JACQZR010000114.1 GCA_016213775.1 Acidobacteriota bacterium | reverse complement strand
AGATGGCGAGAACTTTTCTCAAGCACATCCGCGTTGCCTCCGTTCAGGAGTTGAAGGACCGAATCCTCGCCGGAGTCGCGGAAATCAACGCTCAGCCAGTCGTCCATCGCTGGAAGGCCTTTGATGCTCTTAATGAAGATGCGGATATATTTTAGTGAAACGGTGTAATAGAGACGAAGGAGAATGAGATGCTGAAACAAATTCTTAACATTGCATTGCTCAGCCTAACCGTATGCAGCGGTATTGTGCTGGCCGATGCACCGCTCAAAACCGCCCTCGGACTCGACATCGAACAGGCTCGCCGTATAGATGAAATACAAAGCATCTACCGGCGCCAATACGCTGCCAAGCGGGAAGTCCATAACCGCGAAGAGCGCGCACTGCGCCGTGCGCGGATCGCGAATGACAGCAAACAGATTGCTGTGCAGGAAAAGATTGTTTCGGAGCTGAAAGCGGAGCTCCGTCAAATCACGGCGAGCGAAGATGGGGCGATTCGAAAGCTGTTGACGCCGGAACAGAGCAAGAAATTCGACGACCACATCAAGACACGCAACAACATGGTTGGGAGCTCGCGCGACGTAAGGAATCAATAAAGCGTTGCTGGTCGAATCGCCGGCGTTCACAGGCGGCGTGCGGAACCGAGGTAGACGGCGTTGAGCACCATCTTGAATGTTCCAAAGCTCTGGCCTCTGAATTGGGGGCGAAAGCCGAACAGAACGACCTTGCCTTTGCCGAGCCTCGCGTGGATGAGAGCGGCTTTGCCGGTGACCTGGCGTTCGCCGGATAGCCAACCGGAGGCCAGCAGTTCCTTGGTGGCATAGCGGACGACGGCTTTCACTTCCCGGTCGTCCTTGTTGAAGGCGGGGAGGATGCTGATGTCCCACGCCTGGCCGCCGGAGGTGAAGAGGTAGCCCTCTTTCGGCATACCGAAGGCGACGGGGTCGGTGGGGTCGACGGTCATTCGGAGCAACGACCCTGGCGAATAGAAGCCGCCGCCGGAGCCGTCGTCGGGCGGATCGCTTTCAGTGCGCGGACGCAGGCGCGGAGTGACCGGCACGGGGAAGAATTGCACTGGAAGTTCGGTTGCGGTATCGAATGCGATGACGGTGCCGCCGGCGCGGACGAAGTCGTCGAGGGCGGCGACTCCCCCGATGGTGATCCCGCCGGTGAACTCGGGGCGCTGAATGGGTGGGCTATCGGAATCGGACGTGCCCTGGCTGCGCCGGCTCGTACCGGTTTCGCCTTGCCGTGTGCCATGGAGAATCTGCGATGCGGTTTGCGCGGCGAAGAGGATGGTGTCGAAACGGTCGCGCAGTTTGGGGTTCTGGAAATCCTGATTGTGAATGACGGTGTAGGGCACCTTGAAGTTGTCGAGCACCCATTGCGTCCAGCCGGTGTCCATGTTGGCGGTGTGAGGTTCGTAGAGGGCGAGGCGCGGTTTGGCGAGTTCGTAGGCGGCGTTGTTGAATGCGTCGCTGTTGGAACGGCCTTCGGCGAGGATGGTTCCGTCGGCCGCCCACCGCACCTTGGCGCCTTGGTTGAGCAGGTCGATGGTGGCGAGGAAAGACGAATTGTCGCGATGATCCAATGACGGAGTGACCGGGCGAAGGTCGGGGTCGGAATCCAGTTCAGCGTCGAAGGGCTCGTCGATTCGATCTACTTGAACGCCCATCATCATGCGTAGCGTCCAACCGGCGACATCATAGGGGCGCTTGGTGGGGCCGGTCTGGCCCGCCTTGATCTCCGGATATTTTTGCGGCTCCATCAAATCGACAAGATAGCCGCGGAAGGGCTGGGCGGTGCGCATGACATACGTGCCGGCGGCGTAGCGCTTACCGTTGGCGCTGAACTCAGTGCGGGCGCGTTCGACGGCAACTCCGGCCAGTTGCATCCGGCGGAGCATTTCGACAGTGTTGTAGCGATCCCATTGGTCGACGGGGACGAGGTAGGCGTACGGCTTGCCCTTCTTCCCTGCCTCGATGTTGGCCTGGGCCATTTCCCATGCCTTGTGGAGGAAGTTTGAAGGGCGAGTGGCCGCAAGGTCGAGGATGGCAAAGTCGGCAGTGAGCATGTAGTCGATGGCCTCACGCATGCCCCAGCGTCCGCCGGTCCAGGGCTTTTGATAGAAGACCGACGGCTCGGCTGTTGGGATGCCATTGCCGAAACGCTCGGGAAACGTCGACGCGCGGTAGGTGCGTGAACCGGGACCGGTGCCGGCGGTTTCCGTGAGGATGCCGTGCATGTTGTGGAACGCCGGCACGGAGCGGAGGCCGCCATTCCACCAACCGTCGAAGCCCCAGTAGGAGAGCACGCCGGGCTTGTTCTCGCGCGCGAAGCGCTCCTTCATGGCTGCGCCGATAAGGTGGATGCCTTCCATGACAGAGGCGGGTATGTTGGGGTTGAGCGGTTCGGCGTATGGAGGAACGAAGATGCGCGCGGGGAATGGGGGCGCCTGGTGCTGGTTGTAGACGATCTGCGGAAACCATTCCTGAAAGAGCAACCGGGTTACGTGGCGAGTCTCTACCAGGTTGAGCATGAACCAGTCGCGATTGTTGTCGTGGCCGGCGTATTTCTGATAGAGGCGCGGCATGGCGGCGGATTCGTACGGCGTGCCTGCATTCTGCCGGTACCATTGCGCGATCCAATCGAGGCCGTCGGGGTTGATGACGGGGATCTGCATGAGGATGACGTTCTGACGGATGCGGCGGGTCTCTTCATCCTCGGCGGTGACCATGCGGTAGGCAAGGTGTGAGGAGTGCTGCGCCGGTGCGACTTCGCTGGCGTGCAAGCCGGAGTCGATCCAAACGATGGCTTTGCCTTGCGTGGCAAGATTGCGCGCTTCTTCCTGGGTGGCGCGGCCGAGAGCGAGGGTGCGGCTGATCTGGCGGTAGCGGTCAAGCTGGGCGAGGTTGGCGCGATCGGAGATGAAGGCGACGTACATGGTTTTGCCTTCGGCGCTCTTGCCAAACGGGACGAGTTGGATGCGATCGCTGGACTGGGCGAGTTTCTGAAAGTAGGCGATGAGCTCGGTGGAATCGACGAGTTTGTTGTCGTCGCCGGGGGAGAATCCGAAGTGGTCCTTTGGGGAAGGTGGCGCGGCTACGAGTGCGACACACCACAGGCAGGCCAAGGCTGACAGCTTGCGCATATAGCTGTTCATCATAGCAAGGCGGCATCGGTTACCCTGATGTAATGCGTATTTTGCTCTGTCTCTCGTTCGCCGTCTGTCTGCAGGCCGCGGATGAACCGATCTCGGTCTACATCAAAGCCAACTACACCAAGTACGAATACAGGATCCCGATGCGCGATGGAAAGCGGCTGTTCACGAGTGTGTACACGCCGAAGGACGTGTCGAAGCAGTATCCGTTCCTTCTCCTGCGGACTCCCTATTCGGTGGCGCCGTATGGAGCGGACCAATACAAAGAGAACTTCGCGAAATCTGAGAAATTCGTGAAAGAGGGCTTCATCTTTGTGTTTCAGGATGTGCGTGGGCGCTACATGTCGGAGGGCGAATATGTGAACGTGCGGCCTTACCTTCCGAACAAGCGCGGACCGCAGGATGTGGATGAGAGCTCGGACACCTATGACACCATCGAGTGGTTGTTGAAGAATGTTCCCAATCATAATGGCCGCGCGGGGATTCATGGAATTTCGTATCCGGGTTTTTATGCGGCGATGGGGGCGATTGACGCGCATCCGGCGTTGAAGGCGTCGTCGCCGCAGGCGCCGGTCACGGACTGGTTCATCGGCGACGATTTCCATCACAACGGAGCGTTTTATCTACCGCACTATTTCCGGTTCTATTCTTCATTCGGGCTGGAGCGCCCGGAGCCGCTGACCAAGTATCCGCCCTCGATTGCACCGGAGTTTTCCGACGGCTACAAGTTCTTTCTCGACGTGGGTCCGCTAGTGAATCTGAACGAGAAGTACTTCAAGAACCGCGTGGCCTATTGGAACGAGTTCATTGCGCATCCGACTCTGGATGAGTATTGGAAGGCGCGCGATGCGCGGGTGGGCGCGAAGAACGCCAAACCGGCGATGATGACGGTGGGCGGTTGGTTTGATGCGGAGGATCTGTTTGGGGCGCTGCGCCTGTATGACGCGTTGGAGGCAAACAAGAGCCTACCGCAGAACATGCTGGTGATGGGCCCGTGGGCGCACGGGCAATGGGGTCGCGGGCCGGGCGAAAAGCTGGGGCATGTGAACTTTAACGCGAAGACGAGCGAGTTTTATCGCGACAACATCGAGCTGCCTTTCTTTGTGTATCACCTGAAGGGGAAGGGCAAGATGGAACTCCCCGAGGCGTACATGTTTGAGACGGGGGCGAATCAGTGGCACAAGTTCGATGCCTGGCCGCCGAAGAATACCGAGGCGCAGAAGCTCTATCTGCTGCCCGGCGGGAGGCTCTCGTTTCGCGCAGATTATGGCACTGGCGCAACGGCGTTTGATGAGTATGTGAGCGATCCGAACAAGCCGGTGCCGTTCACGCCGGCGATTGTGAAGAACATGACGCGCGAGCACATGTTGGACGATCAGCGGTTTGCCGGGATGCGGCCCGATGTGCTGGTGTATACCTCCGATGTGCTCGATCAGGATTTGATTCTGTCGGGGCAGTTGAAGCCGTCGCTGTTTGTATCGACGACGGGGACCGATTCCGATTTCGTGGTGAAGCTGATTGATGTGTATCCGGACGATTATCCTGATCCGGATCCGAACCCGGAGAAGGTGGTGATGGGCGGATACCAGCAGTTGGTGCGCGGCGAGTTGTTCCGGGCGAGGTTCCGCAACGGGTTTGACAAGCCGGTGCCGTTCACGCCAGGGAAGATGGAGAAGGTGGAGTACGCGATGCCGGATGTATTCCACAATTTCCGCCGCGGGCACCGGATCATGGTGCAGGTGCAGAGCACGTGGTTCCCGCTGGTGGACCGCAATCCGCAGAAGTACGTGGACAACATCTTCAATGCGAAGAAGGAGGATTTTGTGAGGGCGACGCAGCGGATTTACCGGAACGCGCAGAATCCGAGTTCGGTGGGGGTGTTGGTGCTGCGGTAGGCGAATTCAAAGGTGCTTTGGCGAACCGTTCCAGAGCAGCGCGATGATTCCTCATACCAGTTCGATACGTAGATCCCGTCCCACTGCGTGTGCCGCGCGGGACAGGGTTTGAAGCGTCACCGACGCATTCCCTGGATCAAGAAGGCGATCAAGCGCCGCGCGGCTCGTCTTCATACGCCGCGCCATCTCCACCTTGCTGATTTTGTCTGTCTCCATTGCCTGCTGAATTTGCCAGGCGAGGGTCTCTTTCAGCACGGCCGCGCGCGTCTCTTCGAGCACACCTTCCTCTTTCAGGAACTCGTCCAGCGACGGGCCGATATGCTTGTTGCGCTTCTTCATTTCGTAACCTCTTTCCTTCTGCGTTTCGCCAGGGCCATGTCAGCCGTGGGCATTTTCTGCGTCCTCTTGATGAAACCGTGCAACACGACAAGCATCTCATCGTGGAAGCACAGAATGAGCCTGGCTATCCGTTGACTCGGAAGCGTCGAGCGCACTTCCCAAAGACCATCTTTCAGACTTCCCACAAGCGGCCTCCCTATCGGCCAGCCGAACTGCACCCGCATCAGATCGAGCCCAATAGCGTGCCGGTCTGCCTTGTGGAGGCCGCGCAGCCAATCGAGCACTGCCGCCCTGCCCGATTCCGTTCTGTAAAACCGGACCGGGATCTCCCGGGTTTGTGCTTTCATCGCGTCTCTGAATTCAGTATGTACCACAAGTGATACAGACTCAAATTTCGCATGGAGCCCATTCGTTTCGTTGGCGCACCGCTGCTGAGCTGCGATCGGCTAATTCGGCTTCGCGAGTGGAGGCCGTCTCCTGATCGGTCATCTGATTCCTCGCTGCCTCTCGCAAAGGGTCCTCGCACAACGGAAGCTGAGGTCGTCACGCCGTCGCGAGCGACATATCCGACTCCGCGCGCCTTCTAGCCGCCGGCAAAGCTTGGCTTACTCTCAGCGGCATGCCCACAAGCGCTGGTCGCCGAGCCCTATCGCCCGAAATAGCCACTAACCTCCACAACGACATCCGTGTTCCGATATGCGTAGATATCTATGGCTCCGTTCAATCCTGCCGGAACGAAAGCCGAATTCGTTACCACTTGCCCTTGAGAGGCATTCAGAATCGAGGCGTTCGGCCGTGCCTCTCCAGTAGGGTAGGCCGTCAAAAACGGCATCGGATTCGAGTTCGGAAGAGCCGTTACGTTGATGGCGAAGCCGCGCGCCTGCGCTGGAATGCCGGGACACCCCGGGGCAGCGGGCAAGTTGACGGTGCGCGCAGCGTCGTCGCCGTAAGAACCACCACTCACTGTCGAATCGCTTACCCGGCATTGCGTTACCGGAAAGTAGAACTGCCCGGTTGTCCCGTTGTCTGATGCGAAATAGCCGTTGATATCCATGAGGAAGTCCGTTCCATCGAACGCAAAGACGTCGATAGTCCCGTCGGCACTGGCGGGAATAATGACGTTGTTGGCCAGAGTGCGGCCAGCGAACGAGTTGATGCTGGAAACATTCGGCTGCGTCTTGCCATCCGGCCAGGCCGTGATGTAAGCGAGCGCTGCCGGTGGCGCCACAGTGAGCGTCACCGAATAAGCGGCGGCAGGCGGAACCTGACAGTACGGCGACGAAGGGAGACGGAACTTCCGTGTCTCTCTCGCGGCTATCGAAGGCGGTCCGAACGGAGGCGACGACGAGCGGTAGAGACTGCGCGTGTCGATCACACGACATGGAGTGAGCGGGTAGAAAGCAAGCCCATTCACCGAGCTGCTGTCTGTATAATACCCGCTGATGTCCACTAACAAATCCGCGCTGCCGGAGCTGTAGACGCTGACGGCGCCGCCCGCACCAGCGCGCACTATCGCCGAGTTGGCGACAGTTTGTCCGTCGGGGGAGCGAACGTTCCAAAAGCCAGGCCGGGGATCACCGGACGGCCAGAGGGTGACAAAGTCAACGCCTCCTGCTCGCGGGATCAGAGTGACATTTGCCACATAGGCTCTCGCCGAAGCGGGAACAGAACACACGTTCGATTGCTGCGGAACGAAAGTACGAGTTTCCGCCGCAGTCAGAAATGGAGGACCGAAAGCACCGGTGCGTCCCTCGAAGTTGTATTGCGGTCGCGTTTCCACTAACCGGCAGGGAGTGAGGGGGACAAAACGTAAAGCGGTCGGGGTAAATGGGACGGCTTGCACAATGGTGATGACAAGAGCACCGGCGCGGATGCTGCCGCTGCGCGGGCTGCCGGTCCCATTTGCGGCAACCGAATAGTTGATCGTTCCCGTGGTCGTGCCCGTTCCACCCGAGTTGATCGTGATCCACGGAGAATCGCTGGCGGCCGTCCACGAACAACCGTCGCCTGTATACAACGCCGCGGCTGAACTTCCCCCTGCGCCATTGAACGACATGTAGCTGGGATTGAGTTCGAATGTGCAGGTGTTCGAAGGGAGTTGGACGATCGTTACGGATTGGCCGCCGACTGTGATTGTTGCGGATCTGGAGAGCACGCCGGGGTTCACCCCTACCGTAAACGAGACGGCTCCGTTGCCGGAACCCGACCGCGGCGCGTTGAACATCACCCAGGAAGCCGATGCGACAGCCTGCCAGGAACAAGCACCAGGCGTCGTGATTGACAACGCCTGTGTTGAGCCGGCGGCTGGAACCGGCTGCAGGCTGCCCAGGGTGTAGACGCACGGGAGGCCTGACTGGGTCACGTTGATGATCATGCCGGCCACATTGAGCACTGCACTTCTCGCAGAATAGGTGCTGTTGGCCGCAACGGTGTATGAGACGTTGCCACTGCCCGGACCAGAACCTGAGATCGTCACCCAGGGCGCGAGCGTGGCTGCCTGCCAGGCACAGACGGTTTGCGTTGTGATCGGGATGGAACCACTGCCACCGGTTTGGCTCACGCTTATTGCAGTTGACGTTGTGGAATACGCGCAGGCGGTGTCTGCCTGCGTAATGGTGGCCGTGTTTCCGCCAACAGTAATCGTTCCCGTCCGCGAACCGCCGGTGTTTGCCGCCAGCGAATACTTCACCTTGCCCTGGTTGGCTCCAACGCTGGCAGTGAACGTTATCCACGGAACAGAGGACTCCGCATACCACGGGCAGAAAGAGCCCGGCTGTACATCGATGGTCCCGATCTCGGCTCCGCTTCCGTGGGCGCGCAAAGTTGGCGAGATCGGAGCGGCGCAGGGACTGGCGATATAGAACCGTCCCGCCAACTGGCCTGCTTCGTTGATAGCCAACGGGTTGTTTCCCTGGTACTGAATGGTAGGGGGAAGCTGAAATGTCACGGGCTCTTCTCCCCACCTCATCAACGCGTCTCCAACCAGCACTCCCTTATTGTTCAAATCTCTGAAGAAGAATCCGTCACATTGCGACTGCACACAGGAGTAAGGGGAAAACTCGTTCATGGTTCCATCCGGCTGCCGCAGGAAGTGTGTGCCGGCACTGGAATAGGCGGAACCCGAGCGGGTTTCTACAAATTGGCGCCCGAGCACTTGCCCGAGATCGTTAATTGCTAAGGCAACACCATTATTCACGGTCGGAATGTCTGTAACCTGAATTATGCACTCCAGTGGCCCGGCGGCCGGGCCACCTTGCTGCTCGTGATGTTGGCTGAATCGCCATCAGCGCGACTTGCTCCGTAAAATTCGTTCTACTTTTCGCCTCCCTCCCTACATGTTATTGATTT
>JACQZR010000117.1 GCA_016213775.1 Acidobacteriota bacterium | reverse complement strand
GGGTAGAAGGATGGCACGCTGTGGCCAGTGACAGGCTCAAAAAACCAGTCAACAGTAGTCAACGCCAGTCAACACTCCGATGACACAGCCGGGCACGATGACGCAGGCCGAGTATGCGCGGCACCGCAAGGTAAACCGTTCCTACATTAGCCGGTTGGCGAAGCGCGGCATCCTCGTCTTGCGCGGCAAGCTGGTGGACGTCGCGGCGAGCGACGCAGTGCTCGACGACAAACCTGTTGACTTGGAGTCGCAGGAAACGCCTGCAGGGACTTCGCGGCCTCCGGTTGATGGCGTCGGGGCGCCGGCGGCAGGGAGCTTCGCGCAGGCACGGACGGCCGAGATGATCTTCCGGGCGCGGCTGCGGAAGCTGGAGTACGAAACGCGAACCGGCAAGTTCCTGCCAGCGGACGAGGTGAAGGTCCGATGGTTCACGATCGCCCGGCAGATCCGGGACAAGCTGCTCGGTCTGCCCTCGAAGTTGGCTCCGCAGTTGGCAGCGCTCGGCGACCTGAAGGAGATTCGCGACCTGCTCGACACTGAAATCACCGCAACCTTGAGGGGCCTACAAGAGGAGCTTCGTTATCAGCGTCATTGAAGAATGCGTCGATCAGGTGGTTGCCGCTTTCGAGCCACCGCCACGCCTGACGGTATCGGAGTGGGCAGACCAGAACCGGCGCCTCTCCTCGGAAGCTTCCGCCGAGGCCGGCGACTGGAAGACCGACCGCGCCCCATACCAACGGGTGATCATGGACGCACTGACTCCCACGAGCCCGTACGAGCGCGTGGTGGTGATGGCAGCTTCGCAGACGGGAAAGACCGAACTGGCGCTGAACTTCTGCGGCTACATTATCGACCGCGATCCGGGCCCGGTGCTGGTGGTGCTGCCTCGCGTTGAGGATGGCGAGGCTTGGAGCAAGGATCGCCTGGCTCCGATGTTGCGGTACACACCGTGTTTGAAGGGACGCGTGGCGGATGTCCGGTCGCGTGACTCGAACAACCAGATCCGGCACAAGCAGTTCAAGGGTGGCAGCATCAGCATCGCGGGGGCGAACAGTCCCGCCGGCCTGGCAATGCGCCCGATCCGGTATGTCCTGCTTGACGAGGTGGACCGATATCCGCCGTCGGCCGGAACCGAGGGTGATCCGGTCAGCCTGGCCGTCAAACGGTCGACGACGTGGTGGAACCGGAAGATCCTGCTCGTCTCGACACCGACGGTGAAGGGCACAAGCCGGATCGAGTCCTGGTGGTTGCGAAGTACGCAGTCGAGCTACTGGGTTCCGTGTCCTGACTGCGGACGCCACCAAGTGCTGGGTTGGCCGAATGTCGAATGGCCTGAGGGACGGCCCGATGGGGCGCAGTATCGATGTGAGCACTGCGGCGCACTGATCCCACCACATCGCAAGCCCTGGATGCTGGCGAACGGCGAGTGGCGGGCAGCGAATCCGAAATCCAAGATCGCAGGCTTCTGGATCAGCCAGCTGTACTCGCCATGGAAAGAATGGCCGGAAACGGCGGTGGAATTCCTCGAGGCCAAGGCCGGCGGTCCGGAGACCTTGCGGGCGTTCATCAACACGGCGCTCGGCGAACTCTGGGACGACGAGGCTGAGACGCATGTTGATATTGCTGCTTTGTTGGCGCGGCGCGAGGCTTACGGGCCGCGGCTTCCTGCTGGCGTTTGTGCGCTCACTGCCGGTGTGGATCTGCAGTTGGATCGCGCCGAGCTTGAATTAGTGGGCTGGGGCAAAGGCGAGGAGTGCTGGTCGATCGAATACCGGGTATTCCCCGGCGATCCGAGCGCACCGGAGCTCTGGAAGGCGCTCGATGATTATCTGACTCGCCAGTGGCTCCACGAGTACGGCATGTCGCTGTCAGTTGCGGCCTGCGCGATTGACTCGGGCTACCACACCCAGGCGGTCTACGACTTCTGCCGCACGCGATATGCCCGCAGGATCTTTGCGGTCAAGGGCAAGTCCGGCACGCTTCCGGTGTGGCCGAAGAAGCCGACACGGAACACGATCAACCGAACGCCGATGTGGATCGTTGGCGTCGACAGTGCCAAGAGCGTCGTCTACGGACGCCTAAGGATCGAACAGCCTGGGCCGGGCTATTCACATTTTCCGAAGGAGCGGACCGAGGATTGGTTCGAGCAGTTTCTGGCCGAGTCGCTCGTGACGACCTACTCGCGCGGAGTTCCGGTGCGGGAGTGGCGCAGGAAGAAGGGCGTTCGGGCGGAAGTGCTGGACGCGCGAGTGTACGCCTACGCCGCGCTCTGCGGGCTGGTCTCAATGGGGCTGCGGCTTGATGCGGAAGCGGAGCGGATCGCGGCACTCGGCCCGCAGCCGCTTGAGACGCATGTGGAGACCGGAGTTGCCGTGCGGGGATCTGGCCGGACGGTGTTGAGAAGCCGATGGTTGGATTCCGGGCGCCCGAGCCTGTGACCGGAGGGTTTCTATGGCAGACGCAGCATCGTTACAGGCGCGCTCATTTGGGAAGATCGCGGTGCCGACTCCCGGCACACCAGTGCGGTTATCGTCGGACCTGACGCTGCGCGTCGGCCGCCTGCGATTCGCCCCAGTGATTGGCGAGGTCGGGCGGGTCTTCGTGGGCGTCTCCGGAATGAACAAAGCCAACGGCGCCGGTGTGATCAAGGAGTTCTGGCCCACCGGTGCCGGCGGTGGTGTGGCGGATGAATTCGTGATCGACTCGCCCTCCGGCGAACTGCGGCCATCGGACTACTACATCGACGCGAACACGGCGGGCGAGGGGTTGATCGTTGCGTATTGGCTCTGGGTTCCGTCCTTCAACAGTTAGTCCTATGACCCCCTCCATGGCGACCAGCATCGAGTTGTGGCCGGTCGAGCGGCTGGTTCCATACGGCAGGAATCCTCGCACGCACTCGGAGGCTCAGGTTGCGCAGATCGCTGCGTCGATAGTCGAGTTCGGATGGACGAATCCGATCCTCGTTGATTCGAACGACGGCATCGTAGCAGGGCACGGAAGGCTACTCGCAGCCAAGAAACTCGGCCTTGCGGAAGTGCCGGTGATTGTCCTCGACCACTTGAGCGAAACGCAGAAGCGCGCTCTTCTGATCGCCGACAACAAGCTGGCCGAACTGGCCGGATGGGACAATGACGCACTTCGCGACGAGTTGTCCGACCTCAACGATGCCGACTTCAATCTGGAAACGCTCGGCTTCAGCGAGGATGAACTCCGCGTGTTGCTCACCGCAGTAGGCGACGGCACGGCACCCGAGCACAGTGACGATGAGGAGATCCCAGAAGCACCGGTTGAGCCTGTAACGCGACCCGGCGATGTGTGGCGAATCGGAAAGCACCTCCTGATCTGTGGTGACTGTCGGGATCACGCTGTTGTGGCGCGTCTGTTCGAAGGCGCGAAGGCAAACATGGTGATCACGTCCCCACCGTACGCTACGCAACGCGAATACGATCCGGCGAGTGGTTTCCAACCGGTCCGCCCAGAGGATTACTGCGGCTGGTTCCGCGACGTGGCCGCCAACATCGCGGCGGTCCTGGCGACCGACGGCTCGTTCTTCCTCAACCTCAAGGAGCACGCCGAGGACGGCGAGCGGAGCCTGTATGTGAAGGACCTTGTCATCGCCCACAAGCGGGAGTGGGGATGGCGTTTCGTCGATGAGTTTTGCTGGCGCAAGACAGACAACGGCGTGCCGGGCGGCTGGAACAACCGCTTCAAGAATGCGTGGGAGCCGGTCTTTCACTTCAGCCGACAGCCAGAGATCAAGTTCCGGCCGAAGGCTGTTGGCCATGTCTCGGACGGCTGTTTCGATTACTCGCCCAACAACCCGAAGTCCACTTCGGGTAGCGGTCTGCTGGGGACCGGCGCACGGGGACCGGCTGCGGGACACGCAGGGGCCGATGACGACGACGGTCGATTTACCGGCATCGCGCGACCGAGCAACGTGATCGAGGTGAAGTCTGAAAGCGGTCAGGGCTCGCACTCTGCGCCGTTCCCACGCGTGCTCGTCGAGTTCTTCGTGAACGCTTACTCAGATCCTGGCGACGTGGTGTACGACCCGTTCCTCGGGAGCGGAACCACGATGGCCGCCGCGCATGTGCTCGAACGGGCCGGCTACGGGATCGAGATCAGTCCGGCCTATTGCGACGTCATTCTGCGCCGCATTGCCCACCTCTCTGGTGAGGAGCCGGTGCTCGTTGACACAGGCCAAACGATCGCGGAGGTGGCTGCCGAGCGCGGCGTGCCCGCGGAACAGGTCGATAACCCGCGTCTCAAAGATTCGCGACGTATCCGGCACAACGGGCCAGCGCCGTTCTATGGCAGCAAGCGCAAGGCGGGCTGAAACGTCAATGGATCTCCAGGTTGAACAGTGGGCGGTCGAGCGGCTCATCCCGTACGCAAGGAACGCGCGGACCCATAGCGAGGAGCAGGTGATGCAGATCGCTGCTTCGATCGCGGAGTTCGGATTTGTGAATCCGATTTTGGTCGGTCCGGACAACGTCATTATCGCCGGCCACGCCCGCGTGCTCGCGGCGCGGAAACTGACTTTGACCGAAGTGCCCGTGATCGTGCTCGGGCATCTGTCCGAAACGCAGAGGCGCGCGTTGGTAATCGCCGACAACCGGCTCGCCCTATCCGCGGGGTGGGATGAGGACATGTTGCGCGTCGAGTTGGACGCACTCCGAGAGGACGAGTTCGACCTCGATCTGCTGGGCTTCACCGGCGACGAACTGGAAGACCTGCTGCAAGACGCGGACTCCGCCGAGCCAGGCCTCACCGACGAGGACGCCGTACCGGAAGCGCCGGAGGCGGCAGTTACGGTTCCCGGCGACGTGTGGATACTGGGCGACCACCGGATCCTGTGTGGCGATGCCACCAGCATGGACGCAGTCCAAACGGTGCTGGCTGGGGGCTTGGCAGACATGACCTTTTGCGATCCACCCTACAACGTTGACTACGAGGGCAAGACCGCGAAGAAGCTCAAGATCGGCAACGACGCGCTGGGCGGCAGGTTCTATGAGTTCCTTCGGGAGTCTTGCGCGAACGTCCTGGCAGTAACTAAGGGCGCAGTCTACATCTGCATGTCTTCGTCGGAGTTGCACACGCTGTACCAGGCGTTCACCGACGCCGGTGGCCACTGGTCGACGTTTGTGATCTGGGCCAAGCACCATTTCACGCTGGGCCGTTCTGACTACCAACGGCAGTACGAACCAATCCTCTACGGATGGCGCAAGGGAACGGATCACTTCTGGTGCGGCGCGCGGGACCAGGGCGACATCTGGTTCATCAAGAGGCCGGCGTCGAGCCAGGAACATCCAACGATGAAGCCGGTTGAGCTGGTGGAGCGCGCGATCCGGAACAACAGCAAAACGCGCGACACAATTCTTGATGTCTTCGGCGGGTCGGGAACGACGTTGATCGCGTGCGAGAAGTCCCGGCGGCAAGCGCGGCTGATCGAAGTCGAGCCGAAGTATTGTGACGTCGCGATCACCCGCTGGGAAAAGTTCTCGGGCGGGACGGCGCGGCATGCGGTTTCTGGCCGGTCCTTCGCCGAGCAAATCTCAGCAGCCGCCCCTGCGGCATAGACCAGGAAAGGGACATCGTCTATGAATTCGAACCTGCTTAACGTAGTCGCCGTCGGCTTCTTCTATGGAATGGCCCTCGTGGGTTTCTTCAGCCTCATAGGTTTCGTTGCCGGAATTTTTCAGGACTGGATCAGCGCGAAGAGGAAGATCAACACAGACGTGCCAGAACTGAAGGACTCGGTGCGGGAGTTGAAGATGAAGCTGTCTTTCCTTGAGTCCGACATGAAGCGGCTTGAGCGGTCACGTCGTTACGATCCTGCGATCGGCAAGTTGCTGCTCGATGAACCACCGACCGAAACTGCCGGCTCCTGACCATGCGCACGTCGAGAAGGAGATCGCGCGATGTCATCGAGAGATCGGTATTGTCGAAGCCGAACTCCGATCTGGCCATCCGGACGTCGAAGGCCTCTGCATGGCGTTATCGGACTGGTCCGCTGAACTGAGAATCCTGGAGGGCGAAGTTGCTGGATCACATGGTGGGGATGCTGATTCCCGGAGTGGCGCTAATCTCGGGTCTCATTGGCACGTACGTGGGACTGCAGAACCGGGCGTTGCTTGCCGAAGTCCGAAAGGAGATCGCGGAGCTGGAGAACCGGATCATCGCCAGGATTAACGGAACCTACGTCCGCGCAGGCGAGTGCCACCTACGCGAGGAACTAGTGCACGAAAGGATAAGCGCGCTTGTCGCTGGAGTTCACAAAGCAGAGCCGCCGCCGGATCGTTAGACCTGGCGGCGGCTTGGTTGAGTAGGTGGGAGTCTCTACTTGGCGGTCTTGTAGACCCGTTCGCCAGCTTCGTTCTTGTAGGACTCGATCTTGATGCTGTGCTTCTTGCCGGCGGCGGAGATGAAGCCCCGGACGCTGTGGGCCTGCCAGTCGGCGGCCTTCATGATCTCGGCGAGCGTTGCGCCCTTGGCCCGTCCGATCATCTCCAGGATCTTCGCGGTTTTGCTCTCGGCCCGCGGTGTTTTCTCGCGGGCGGGTTTGGCGGCCTTCTTGCTGGCCTTGGCTTCCTTCTTCGGCGCGGCGGCCTTGGCTTTGGCACCCTTGGCGGCCTTTTGGCCCTTGGGCGCGCCCTTC
>JACQZR010000113.1 GCA_016213775.1 Acidobacteriota bacterium | reverse complement strand
GGTACCGGAGCACTTCCCAATCACCCGCGGTGCCCGTGCTTTGGCGACCAACCTTTGATAGGCGCTGACACCAACGGCTTCTACATCTCGACCAACGAGTTCCCGATTTTCGTTGGGGGGTTCAACGGCGCCCAGGTTTACGCCATTTCGAAGGCAGATCTGGTCTCGGGCACGCTCAGCCACCCGATGGTCGTTTTCGACGGTCTGGGCCTTGCCGAAGGGCCGGCCTACTCCTTGCAGCCGGCCGTCGCGCCTCCCGGCGGACCCCAGGCGCCGGGCGTCGAGTACTTCCTCAGCGCTTTGGATTTCACCGGCACTCTGGACAACCGCATCGCACTCTGGGAACTGGCAGGCACGGCCAGTCTGAACACCGCCTCGCCGAGCCTCACGCTGACGAGCAAGGTGCTCGACAGCCAGGTGTATGGCCAGCCTCCCAACATGCAGCAACGCAGTGGTCCGCTTCCTCTGGCGGACTTCATTGCTGCCGGCGGAGTCACCGGAAGGCGCGTGCAGGAGCACCTGGCGTTGGTGGCGTCCAATGACGACCGCATGCAGCAGACGGTTTATGCTGACGGGAAGCTCTGGAGCGCGCTCACCACGGTTGTGAAGCCAGAAAATGGTCCCGTGCGAGCGGGTATCGCCTGGTTTGTCGTGCAACCCACAGGGACAGGGGCGAGTTTGCATGGGGCCCTTGTGAAGCAAGGGTACGTTGCCTTGAACCGCAATAACGTCGCGTATCCGGCGATTGGCGTGAACAGTGCCGGGAAGGGCGTGATGACGTTCACCGTCATCGGAGAGGACTACTTCCCGTCGGCGGCCTATTTGGGACTGGATGCGGTGGCTGGGGCTGGGCCAGTGAAGATTGCCCGTGCTGGCGCTGGACCAGAGGATGGCTTCACGGGATACGGCGTATTCGGCGGCCGGGTGGCTCGGTGGGGAGACTACTCGAGCGCCGTTGCGGACAGTTCGGGCGCCATCTGGCTGTCGACGGAATACATCCCGAGTCTGCCTCGAACCCTGCTCGCGAACTGGGGGACGGCGATCGTCAAGGTTGATCCGCTGTTTCCATAGTCCCGCCAACCGTTGCAGGCTCTGGCGGGTCAAAGACCGATCAGAGTCTCGTGGCCTCGACGCAGGCGCGCCGTCGCAAATGGAACGACATTGGTGTCTGCCAGAAACACATGTTCCCGATAAAAAGTGAATGGCTCCGCCAAACAATTCGACGGCGACCCCGACATGCCGCTCCTGTGGTACCTGCGCGACACGCTCGATATGACCGGAACCAAGTTCGGCTGTGGAATGGGGCACTGCGGCTCGTGCCACGTTGACAGCAAGGCCACCCGCGCTTGCGTAACACCCATGAAGGGCGCGGAAGGCAAGAACATCCTCACCATCGAAGGCCTCAGCACAAACGGCGACTATTCAGTGCAGCAAGTATGGAAAACCTGCAACGTCGCCCAATGCGGCTACTGTCAACCCGGTCAGATCGTGCAGGCCGCGGCGCTGCTCAAAGAGAAGCCGAAGCCCAGCGATTCGCGCGGAAGCTGAACGAAAAGGGGAAGCTGACGAAGAATGCCATCGCGGAAGGGATTATCAACAACGTCCGCAAGACGATTGTTCGCGGGCAATTGACGGATCCTGCGGTCGCTTCGAACCGGCTTCTACAGCTTGCGGTACCACGCTGCGGCCATGGCTTCAACGCCAGTGGGGAAGCGCCTCCCTTACCTTCACGACCGGTTCAGCCAACTTCATCGGAATGCACGCCAGATAGTCGCCGAGTGGCACTACAGGGCTGCTCCCGACAGCGTCGGCACGCTGGAAGAGGATCAGTTGTTTGTGGCCGCGGCGCGGCATTTCCGGCCCCGGCCCTATGCGGGCGACGTCCTGCTACTCCGCCGGAGTGAGAGAGCGCGCGAGTCGGGGGGCGGCCCCGATCTCGGATGGAAGAAACTCGTGCTGGGTGAGCTCTCCAGAAACCCACCCCTAAGTGGTTGATTCTGCGTCCTCAGGCGGAACTGAAGTTCCGCGCCGGCTAAAGCCGGGCCCCACAACCCAAGTTTCTGATACTTGTGACGGCTCGCGTCGAGTCGTCCTCGCTGAAGCTTGTCCCCGTAGAAGGCACTCACATGAGCATGTTCTCAAGTGCTGCGGGAAGAGTTTGCGCGCGTGATCGCAAAGATGCAGAGCAAGTGTCCTGAGTTGTAAGTTCCGGCAAGAGTCAAAACCGTCTCGCGGCCTCGATGCGCATTCCTTAATACTGCAGCGATCCCTTCACTGGCATCCGCACGCGGAACACCGAGGTGAGTGCAGTCACATAAAGCGTCTGCAGATCCTCATCTCCGAATGCCAGATTGCGCGGAGTCTCCGGAAACTCAATCGTTCGGATCAGCTTGCCCTGGGGCGTGTAGATCGCCAACTGGTTGCAGGTGACGTAGAGGTTCCCTTTCTCATCGGTGCGCAACCCATCCGGCGGCCCGTCGATATCCTGAATTGCCACACGCTCATTGGTCGCCTTGCCCTGCCCATCGACATCGAAAGCCACCACCGTGCGGTCATCCGTGATGGACACGTAAAGGGTCCGCCCGTTGGGCGCAAGCGCTACACCGTTAGGCCGTCCTTTCGGTTTCGCTACCAGGTCCAGTTCGCCCTTCGGAGTGATGTGATAGATCCCAAAGAAATCCAACTCCCGCCCGTTCTGCTGCTCGCCGAACGCGGGGTCGGTGAACCACACATGTCCATCCTTGCGCACGACAATATCGTTCGGAGCATTGAACCGCTTCCCTTGATACTTGTCCGCGATGGTCTCCCAATTCCCGTCTTTCTTTTTCCTCACCACCCGGCGCGTCCGTGTCTCGCACGAATAGACGCGGCCCTGCGAATCTATGGCGTTTCCATTCGTTCCGTTGGAATTCTCGCGATACGACCCGACGCCTTTGCCGGGCACAAACGCCGCCACGCGATTGTTCGGCACATCGCTGTAGATGAGAAACCCGTCCTTCGACCAAACAGGCCCCTCAGTGAAGCGGTTGTTCGCGGAAATCTTCTCGATGTGAATGTCGGAGAAATCCTGACCAGCCAGCATCCCGGCCAATGACACCAACAGGACCCACATGGTTCGCATGGATTTCATCATCGCGCAAAGCCGCGGCTAATTGGTCACGTCCACAATCTCGGCGCCGGCCGGCGGGTGAAACTGAAACATCTTGTCATCCAGCTTCGGATTCAACTGCTCGTGATCGAAGCGGAATTCCATCACCGACTGGTCATGTCCCATCACGCGCAACCGCGCGATCTGCAAACCTGGCGTCAGGAGAAAACGCACCTCGGTGTAAGGCGCTTTCCCGGACCGCGGCTTCGCGGTAATCCACCGGTCCTGGCCCTCGACGCGAACCACGTACTCCTTGAAATCGCGCTGAAAATCCAGGCGCCCGATCAGAAACGCCAGTGGCGCGCGCATGTCTTCGGTCTCCTTCAGCTTCGATTTCTCCACGCGGTTCTGCGACGAGCTGTAGAAGTAAATATCCTTGCCGTCGGAAAGGAACATCTTCTTGTTGGGCTCGCGATAGTCCCACCGCATGCGCCCCGGCTTCTTGAGATAAAGCACACCGCTTTCGGTCCGTTTCGCCGCCGGCTGCATTGTGTACGAGAGCGTTTGCGTGAACTCCACCTGCATCGTCTTGAGGTTGTTGTAACGATCCTCAAGCTTGCGGAGTGTGCTGCTCAGATCAAAGTCGGCCGCACCCGCATACCCGCACATCATCGAAAGGAAGAACCAGCGCCAGGCCCGCATAACCCCAGGGTATCGCACCCGCAACCCGGGCTTCGAATGGACCGTCAGTAAACAAGGTAAACTGGAGTGAGCCTGAGACTCGCTGTGTTTCGACGTATCTTTCCCTCGACCGGATTGGCCGTGATGCTCGTACTCTGCGCGCCTCTTGCGCGCTCAGCCGAGCCTAACGCCCTCGACTCCAGCCCCGCCATTTTCAGCGTCCTGGCGGCGATCAACATGGCCGGTTACGACGCGGAGCTGAATTCGCCATCGTCCCACCCGCTCCGTGCGGCCCTGCGCAAGCATCTGGCAACTAAACAGATCCCCAGCCTGCTCGAGTTAAAGCGCTTCTATCGCGATCACAAGTCGGAAAGCGATACACGCACGTTGAGCCGTTACATCTCCTACGCGTTGTGCGTGGAAGGGCCTCCGAACTTCAACTTTCGGATGATGAAGAACAACCTCCCGCCCTCGGTGGTTCAACTGGAGGAGTTCACTCCACTGCTGAAAGCCTTTCACAGGGAAGCCGGGCTCGACGCACTCTACAAGCAGGCGCAGCCCGCCTATGAGCAGGTAATGGCCGCCTATCAGGAACCGGTGGCCAGGGCGGTTCTTGAATCCAACGGCTACTTCCGCAATCCAACGAGCGGCTACAACGACCGCCGTTTCCAGATCTACGTCGACCTCCTCGGCGCACCCAACCAGGTACACAGCCACACGTATCAGGCAGACTCGTTCGTCGTCGTGACGCCCTCGCCTGAACCGATGGTGGACGACATTCGTCACGCCTACCTGCAATACCTCACCGGGCCATTGGTGCTGCGTCACCGCGAAACTATTGACACCAAGAAAGGCCTGCTCGATTTCGCCCAACCCGCGCCGCTGCTTTCGGAAATCTACAAGCTGGACTTCCTCATGCTCCTGGAAAAGAGCCTGATTCGCGCGGTGGAAGCCCGTATGGTTACCGGCGCCGGCGCTTCAGCCAGGCGCCAGCAGATGGTGGATCAAGCGCTCGGCGAAGGCTTCATCCTGACACCTTATTTCGCGGAAGCGCTCACTGCCTACGAAAAGCAGGAACAATCCCTCCGCTTTTACTTTGCCGAGCTGCTCAACGGCATCAATCTCAAGAAGGAAGACAAGCGGCTGGAAACGGTAAAGTTCGCTACCGAGCCGGCGTTCCGACGTGCGAAAAGCGCGCCCGCGCCTAAGCCGGAAGAACCCACCGGGATCGAAAAACTGCTCACCGATGCCGAAGCCCTATACGAAGGCAAGCAGCTTCCCGCCTCCCGCGAGAAATTCCTCGAGGTACTGAATCAGACCGACAACTTGACCATGCACGCGAAGGCCTACTACGGTCTGGCGCGCCTTGCCATCCGCGAAAATAACCCTGAGCTGGGCGAGCGGCTCTTCCAGAAGACCCTGGAGTTGAGTCCAGACCCGGTCACTAAGGCATGGTCTTTGGTGTATCTTGGCAGATTGGCGGACCTTGCCGGAGAACCCGGGCAGGCGGCGCAGCAATACAAATCGGCGCTCGCCGTGGAAGGCGCCAGCGATAAAGCCCGCGAGACCGCCGGGAAAGGGCTGAAAGGCGAATTCCGCAAGAAGAATAAGGAGTGAATGAGAATGAAGAAGATTTTGATTGCCTGTCTGGCTATGGTGCTCGCTACGGCTGCGTGGGCCCAGAAACAACCCAAGCCCAAATCGCAGAAGGAAGTGGACGCCCTGATGGCGATCCAGAACGCTCAGGATCCCGATGTGCGTATCGCCGCCGTGGAAACCCTGCTCACCAAATTCGCCGACACCGAATTCAAGAGCTTTGCCCTGCTCGCCGCAACTGAGGCGGCCCGTCAGAAGAACGACCTGGTAAAGGTCATCCTCTACGGAGAACGCACTCTCGAAGCTGATCCCAAGAGCTATGTCGCAATGATGATGATGTCGAGCGCCATCGCGCAATCGACGAAAGAGTTTGACCTGGATCGCGAAGAGAAACTCGGTAAAGCGGAGAAGATGGCCCGTGAGGCGATGGATGCCCTCAAGACCGCCGAAAAAATGAACCCCGCCATGACCGACGAACAATGGGCCGCCGCCAAGAAAGACTTCGAAGCGCAGGGTCACGAATCCTTGGGCCTGGTCGGCATGAGCCGCAAGAAGTATGATGACGCCGCCAAGGAATTCAAGGCCGCGGTGGACCTCAATGGGGATCCTGCCTCCATGGTCCGCTACGGTACTGCGCTCAGCTCCGGCGGCAAGTATGATGAAGCCGTGGCTGTGTTGGAAAAGGTGATGGCGATCGCCGATGTGCATCCCACCATCAAGCAGGTGGCGCAAGCGGAACGCGCACGTGCGATCGGGCTGAAAGGAGCCAAGAAATAGCCCCTGCTTCCGTCATGACCGCCGACCCGGCAGTACTCGAATCCACCATTGAATACCGCTTCAAGGACCGCTCGCTTCTGGAGCGCGCGCTCACCCACAAGTCCTACCGGTTCGAAAGACCTTCGGCCGGAGAAGGTGTCCTTGGCGACAACGAGCAGTTGGAATTCCTTGGCGATTCCATCCTCGGCTTCGTCATCTCCGAGGAACTTGTCTCCATCTATCCGGAAATGCCTGAAGGCGGGCTCTCGAAGCGCAAAGCGCACCTGGTGAGCGCTCAAAAACTCTACGAGGCCGCCGAGAAGCTCGAACTCGGTCAATACCTGTTGCTGGGGCGGGGCGAAGAAATGTCCGGCGGCCGATCCAAACGCGCTCTGCTCGCCGATGCCCTCGAAGCGCTCATCGCCGCCCTGTATATCGACGGCGGCCTCGATACCGCCCGTGGCTTCATTCACGACCGTATCATTGCCGATTTTCTTGCCGACGAAGCCAGCGAAGAGTCCAAGGTGAACGACTACAAGAGCGCCCTCCAGGAAGCCACACAGAAGCTGAAGCTGCCGACGCCGCGCTACGCCATCGTCAAAGAGCAGGGCCCGGAGCATTCCAAGACGTTCACTGTCGAGGTCCGTGTGGGGAAGGACTTGGCCAGCCGCGCCGACGGATTCTCGAAGAAGAGCGCCGGCCAGCGTGCCGCGCAGCAGGCCCTCGAGCAACTCTCCGGTCAGCAGTAACCACTCACTCCCACTCGATCGTGGCCGGCGGCTTGTGCGTGAGATCGTAAAACACCGCACAGACACCCTCAACTGCGAGTAATTCCGCCACCATCTGACGCAATAACTCCGGTGGCATGATTACCGCCGACGCCGTCATGCCATCAACCGAATCAATCGGCCGGAGCACCACGCTGTCGGGCCGGGCGGCTGTCCCCACCGGCAGCAACACCACCGGGAACTGCCAGATCTTCCCATCAAAGCCGGACTCATGGGAGAGGCGCCGCACAATCGCATCGACTCGCCGCAGATGCGCCAGCCGCTCCTCAGTGATGGTCCCGTTTGTCCCGTGCATCTGGGCAAGCGGCGCATGCGAACCGGCCAGTGCCACCACGCGATTGATCCCGCGAATTGTATTGATCAACTCCGTGGCATGGATGTCGTCGGAGGGCATTTCCTCGAGTGCGAGGGCCGGCCGGTAGGTGCGCGAATCTCCCTGAACTCCCACGGAATGCACGGGCAGCAGATACCCATCCGGCAACTTTTCCAGCGGAGCGGAAGTGTGTTCGCACAAACACCGTATCGCCAGACCGGGCCCTGGAAACGGATGCCTCTCCAGCAACTCTGCTGAGATCCCCAATTCGCGCCCGATCTCCCGTACCTCGTCTTTGTAAAAGCTGCTCAGCGGTTCGATGATGCGCCCTGTATCAATCAGCTTCTGAATCCCGGCTACACGGTTGTGATGCGTCTTGATAAGGTCAGCCTTCTTGGTACCACCGGATTCAATCGTGTCCGGATAGATGGTCCCCTGTCCCAGAATCCAATCGGCATCCGTGTAGTGCCCCGACTGTAAAATCCGTTCCTGCACCATCACAAACTGCTCGCCGATAATGTGCCGCTTATTCTCTGGTGCGGTAACGCCGGCAAGTGGCGAGAGGAACTCTTCGCGGGCATCAACGACCTGGAAATGCCTCGCCCCCAACCGCGCGAAATTCTCGCGCACGAACTCGGTCTCGCCTTCCCGCATGAGGCCTGTATCGACATACGCCCCGTGCACATGGTCCGGATCAAGCGCGCGCAGGCAGAGGGTATAGGCCACCGTTGAATCCACGCCTCCGCTGACAAAGAAGAACACTTTCCGCCCGGCCACCACTTTGCGAATCAGTTCCTCGATGGCGGGAATCCGCTGGCTGGGATCCCAATCCTGCACACAGCCGCAAATCGTGTTCAGAAAGTTCGAAAGGATGCGCCTGCCGGGATGCGTGTGTGCCACTTCCGGATGAAACTGCACGGCGTACAGCCGGCGTTCTTCATCCGCCATCGACGCGATAGCGCACGTGCTCGTGTGTCCGAGGGCAGCAAAGCCTGGAGGAACCACCATCACGGTGTCGCGATGACTCATCCAGATCTGTTGTCCGGTCTCCACACCGTCCAGCAGTCTCCCCCGTCCATCCACGTCGAGAAACGCAAGTCCGTACTCGCCCTTCTCACCGGGCAGCACCTTGCCCCCGAGCAGGTATGCCATCAACTGCTGCCCGTAGCAAATGCCCAGCACCGGAACTCCGAGCGAGAAGATCTCCGGATCCACAGTCGGGCTGCCCGGTTCGTAGACGCTGCTCGGTCCACCGGAAAGGATAATCCCGCGCGCTCCGCTCATTTCCGCGGCTGGGGTTTCGCTGGGGCGAACCTCGGCATAAATGCCGAATTCACGGACTTTGCGTGCAATGAGATGGCAGTACTGGCCGCCGCAATCGAGAACGAAAACCTGTGTGTTCGGGGACAATCTTTCAGTGTAACAGCCTCTCGTGTCCCCACCTTATCGGGCTCTGGAAATTTGCTTCGTATCGTCCATAGGCCTGAACTTTCAGCGTCACGCTCCACCAACATTCAGCACGCCAACCGCTACCGCTGCGGGACTAACGGGTGTTCCCTGTGCAGCTTTGGTCAATGGTACCAGAGCCTGCAACAACGTTTCCGGGAGCTCCTCTCTATCACCAAGCGGCAACGCGCTCATATGCACCCCACCGATTGATGACATGCTTCCCCGAACGACCGCAGATGCTGGCCGCACGAGCATCACCGCCCTGGACGCGTTTCGAACTTTTGCGGCGCAGTTGGCCCCGCGATTGAACAGCGGAAGCACTTTGTTTTAAGAGTGATCCGTGCGACGCGCTGACTCGCGTCCATGGCAGGCACCCCGTCTGGACACGTCTCGAACTCGCCGAGGGGTCCCGATAACTTGCGGTACAAAAGCCGTGAGACGACCAGAGCGCGACGATCAGTAAATGCTGCACGGCCAGCGGCGGGTAATCACTCTCTGGGCAAATGGAGGGAGGTGTTTGGGTGGAGCCTTCGGTTCCTGGACGATCGCTACGCGCCCAAGCGGATTGGCGATCGGCAAAATGATACACTCGCCGGGAAGTCCAGTGAATCCTGATGACGACTCGGCGAGAATTTCTGCAGACAACTGCTGTAAGCGTCCTGGCGGCAACATCCGTTCAGTGCACTCACGTTTCGAAAGTGAACGCTAATCCAGGCGCCGGTAAAGCTGCCCGCACCGGTGTCGTTCAGACTGTGCTAGGACCCATTGATGCGTCGAAGCTCGGCTTCACGCTGACCCATGAACACGTAGGCAGCGGCTCGGAGAAGATATTCAGCAGCAGGGCGAACTCCGTCGCCGATGCGGTCGACAGGCTCAAGGAGGCAAGGGATGCAGGCATCCGCACCATCGTCGATCTCAGCACTTTTGATACCGGGCGCGACATTCGCTACCGCGAAGAGATCTCACGCAAGTCCGGGATGCAAATCGTGGCGGCTACGGGCCAACATGTCTATGCGGCTGAATCCTACAATGCACGAACCCTCGAGGAGATCACCGAGTCCTTCATCAAGGAAATCGAGCAGGGTATTGATGGCACGGACATCAAGGCGGGTGTCATCAAGGTAGCAGCCCGCTCTGACGTCATGACGCCTACCGAAGACAAAGTGTTCAAAGCTGCAGCGCGCGCCAGCAAAGCCACAGGAATTGCCATCGAAACACACACCCTCGCGCGCCGCCGCGCCGGTGAAAAGCAGGCCGAAGTCCTCGAAGCTGAGGGCGTAAGCCCCGACAGAGTATCGTTCGGTCACAGCGACGACACTGACGATATGAATTACCTCATCGGCCTCGCCAGGCGCGGATACACGCTCGGCATGGACCATACATTCTGGGGAATGGCGCCCGGGGCGATGTTGCCCTGGCAGAAACGGGCGGATTGCATCACAAAACTCATCGAGGCAGGTTACATCGGCAGAATGTTTCTCTCCAACGATTGGGTTCACGGCGACGTCGAGCGGGAAACAGTCAACCCGGATGGCATGCTGTTCACGATTCGCAAGACGATTCCCTATCTGAAACAAAACCACGTTTCCGACCAGTCGATCCGCGCCATGACCGTGGAGAACCCGAGGCGCTTCTTTGGACGTCTGGCATAATACCTTTCGTCATGACGGTCTGTTGGCCGATCGCGCACGCCGCGGCGCTCGATACGCCGCATCATTCACGGTGCTCGGAACTGAACGTCCGATAACTCCTCGATGCACCACCGCGCAAGAACGGCTTTGACAGCCGGAAACGACGCGCCGGAACATAGCCTTTGAAAAGCCTTGAAGGGCAGCCGACTCACGATCAAACGCCGTACTGTTCACTTGGACCACCGAACCATTGGATGGATGGTCGGAATCCGGAAGGTGGCGAGCACAGTGGACCAGTGCCAGTCATCTGGGAGTGCTGGCCAGCCGAATTCGTGTCGAGAGTTCGAGTCCACGCCGGGTCACGGTCAAAATGGAGCCAACCCGAAAGAAATGCCTGAGCTGGCCGTTATGAAATCAATCGGATAGCGTGCGATCAAGAAGCTGCAGGATGCCTCCCCAGTCTGGATACGTTTCGAACTTTGCTCCGCGAAATGTTGCGAATTAGAACCGGTGAGGAACGTCCGGGATCAGTGGGTTGCGTGGTCAGCTCTGCCGCCTGTCCAACCTGGGGTGCCAGGTTGGACTCGTGCCGAACCATGCATCGCGGTGATGCAACTTCCGCTTCGCCGTCGTGTCGTCGCCGTCAAAGACCGCACAAGCGATCTTTTCTTAGCCTCCGGCTTGTCGCTTGTGTGTGCGGGGTCTATACTCTGCACGGAGGCTCGTATGAAACTCTCGTTGGCACTGCCGGCTCGCGCGCTGGCGCTGTCCTGGGCCGGATTCTGGATCTTCTTCTTCGCAGCAGAGTCGTGGGCGTGGCACACGCCTCTCCGCGTGGCGTTGCCCTGAATGGGCGTGGGCCTGCTGTTTGTCTTTTTGGCGTTGGTACCGTGGCGGTGGGAACTGACAGGAGGGATTCTGCTTGTGGTCGCCGGGTTGTTAGCTGGAGTGGCTTATGCGATCTGGTCGCCGCCGCGGTTGCCTTTTGTCAGCCGCATCCTGACCACCGTGGTTTTCAGTGCCCCGCCCCTCGCGGCGGGGATTCTTTTTCTGATGCATCGTCGGGCCAAGGCGGCCGGTGCCTGAGGCCACGGTTCCCTTCTCGCGAGCGCCGAACCACTCGAACCGACCGGGAGAGACTAACAACGGGCAGGGCCGCTCCGGTAGCATCGGGAGGAAGTTTCCCGTGCCCAGTCCACAGCAGTCTCTGCACGAATCGGAGCCTTTGGGGCTTTGGCTTCGATGTGTTCAACGAAGTCCTGTAACACGTGCCGCGTGTCGGCATCTTTGAAGCCGAGCGACTGGCGGAGCCGCAGGTAATCTTCCAGGCGAGATTGCAGCAAAATCACTGTGCACCTCCTGACGGCCATGGCAGGGCCACTTTCGCCAGCGAAGTCAGATCCAGTTTGGCGTAGATACCTGTCACGCCGAGCGTTTGATGGCCGAGCACATCAGACACCGACTTGAATGTGGCCCCGCCACAGACCTTGTGGGTGGCTACCGTGTGGCGGAACACGTGGGCGCCAGGACGAGACGTCGATACGCCAGCATTTTTGAGTGCTTGTACGGCCACGGTCCAACTGGTTTGTACGCTTTCGATTGGACGATATGGCGGACAAAGGTTGAGAAACACTGCTCTCTTGTCGCTGGAAGGACGGCCATCTTTCAAGTAAGCGGCGAGAGCTTCGCCGGCAACTTCGGGCAAAGGGAGGATGCGCCCCCGGTGGTTCTTTCCGGCACGCACCAGCAGGTTTCCCTGCCGCCAGTCGAGATCCTCCAGGCGAAGACGCACTACTTCGCCAGCACGGAGTCCAAGGCGTGCGAGCAACAAAAGAATCGCGCGGTTACGAAGATCTTTCACCGTTCTTAGTTCTTGTGGTGAAAGGGCAATCGGCAAGGCGGCGTGTTTCCACTGCCGAATTCGGCGGGATTGCAAATTCCAGATTCGCAGGCAGCAGCCCCTCACTGGTCATGTAACGCAAGAAGGCCCGCATCGCTGTGACGGGATCCCGGCGACATCTAAGGGGCAATCGCGCCGCGCGCTCGCTGACACCACGTGTGCGGGGCGAATCTGTGTCCAATCCGGGTCAGTCTCTCCAAAAACGTGTTTCAGAAAGCCACGTGTTTCGCGCAGGTAATGCACCCGAGTGCCACGAGTGTTGCCTCGAATGCGCTCCAGGTATCGCTCGAATTCGTGCAATCGGGTGCTGCTTGGCTGCGGTCAAGCGATTGCCGTTGGCAGTACACCCGATCTGCGGAGCTGTTCCACGAGTCGTGGAAGGCCCCGGCCGTTGTGAGCCCGATATCCCTTCGGAGATCCCGCACGAGCGGAACGATGCATGCCGACGACATAGCTGCCAACCACCTCGTCGGTTATTTCGGTCACAGCAAGGTTGCGTTCTCCAAGCCACCAGCCGAACGAATCGGCATTGCGAAGCTGCCGCCGGATGCTCTTGCGCGAATAGTCTTGCGACTGGAGTTCGGCGGCCAGCGCGTCGAGGTAAGGAGCCATCGGGCCGGAGCGCATCCGGTCCAGAACGTAGGGTGCTGCGAAATATGTTTCGACCAAGGTTTTCTCCTGCCGGCCGAGTTGGCCGGTAGGGGAACGGTCTCAGGATAATGCCGAGTGAAGCAATCGCGGCAGATGCGCCAATGTAGGCCCCGCTTGCTGTCCGCTGGGTTTACTCAGGGTTATCCGGTACTCGGCATTACATCTAGAACTATCGCGGCCTGAAATCGTCCTCGCTCGAACCACGACAAGTTGTTCCTAGACACGACGATGCGTGCGACTCCGATGGGCCCGTCCAGTCTGGGTGCCCAGAGAGGATCAATCTCGAACTGGACGCGAATCCAACTCGACTGCCGGATGGCCGAAGGATCCACTCGGAATTCAGCGAGCCACGTTCGCAAATAGCAACTGTCGAAGTGGTCGATGCCGCGGGAGCCGCTATCTCGTTCACTGCAGCCTGGCGTATTCCGCCTTGGCTTGCAGAATAACCGGCAGGTCCGGATCGGCGTCTTTCAAAAGCATGAAGAATTCGTCATAGGCACTCTTCGCCTTGACGATGTCTCCCGATAACCTGTAGGCTCTCCCGAGGTGCAGGAGCGCCAGTGCGCCGATTGGATCCAGTCCGACGATACCGCGATGATCCAGAATCTTCTTGAACTCTGCCGCCGCTTCTGCGTACCGGCGGCTCGCCGCTAAAGCCTCGCCTCGTACAAACGCCGAGTGCAAACCGCCAAGAACGACGTAAGGGAAGTTGAGGCCGGTGCTCGCCAGTTCATACCTATGGGCGATCTGTAACCGTTCTACGCTGTCGGCAGGCTTGCCTCTCGACAGTTCGCCTGACGCGCGAAGAACAGGAACGTAGGTAAATTTCACAAAGGTGTCCTCAGGGAAGCGTTTTTCCAGATCGGAGGCAAGCGCCTCAGATCGAGCGGAGTCTCCCGAGAATGCCAAGGCGAGGCCGGCGGCGTATTGAACGTCGCGGCCGTTTGAAAGTTCAAGAGCCGCCGTGATGCTGCGCTTTGCCTCCGCCGAGTTGCCCCAAACTGCTTCCCACACGGCTCGCGCGGCACGGTATCTTGCCGCCGGCTCACGTCCTTTCTTCTCCTGCAGGGCCAGATCGACGGCGCGGTTCGATGAGC
The DNA here is from genome assembly GCA_016213775.1 of Acidobacteriota bacterium. Classification (GTDB taxonomy): domain Bacteria; phylum Acidobacteriota; class Terriglobia; order Bryobacterales; family Bryobacteraceae; genus CADEFT01. The sequence continues at coordinate 43,767 of JACQZR010000113.1, read as the reverse complement.
GCGCTGCGTTCTTTAAACGCCCGGAGCGAGCCAAAGCGAGAGCCTCCGTGTGTGCCACCCAGTGTTCCGTCCCTCGCGTTCCCCTCGCTTGACTTACTACATGGTCCATCTGCTCCTGATCGTCCTTCAGCGCCGCAATGGAGTAGCGCAGGACAAGAAAAATCGGCATTCCCGCTTTGCGCTCAGCGGCGCGATCGAGTATGCGCTCCGCTTCGCGGAAGCGGCCGGTGAGGAAATAGCTTGTCGAAAGATTGGAGTAGCCAGTCACGGTGGCGGGTTCCACATCTATTGACTGCTGGGCCGCGGCGATCGCTTTTTCAAACCGCCCGGTCCCATGAGTAACGATGCCGCCGAAAAGACCATGAGGACGTGGGGTGTCTCCTCTGCGAGGATAGGCTTGAAGCCACAACTCCAGGGTTTGGTACGCCTTTTCCAGATTTCCTGTCACCTGCCGGTCGTAGGTAAAGTGGATGAAGAACCTCTCACGCTCGCTGACGCGATTCCGAAGCAGCCAGGCTTTCGTTGTGCTCTCTACTGCTCGCTGGGATTCTCCCACGGCGCTGTAGCCAAGACCCAAGTGCGCCTGAGCCATCGCGAATTGCGAATCCAGTTCAACGGCCCGCTCGAACAGAGGTATCGACGCTTCGTACCCAGCGGACATAGTAGCTTTCCATCCCATGCTGTAGGCTTTCAGCGCATCCAGGGAGGGTGTCGTCCCCTCGGGGAGAGGCGATTGCTTCTCCACCGTGGCGAGCGATTCGCCCACACTGGTTCTGAATTTGCGCGTCATTTGACTGAGCGAGCCGAGCACGTCCTCTCTGTTCGCCGACACGGCCTGTGATTGACCCAGAATGGTCCCCTTGTAGCAGTCTCTTGCGCGCAAGCCCAACACATACTGGCTGCCAATCCTTGCGATGGATCCTTCGAGCACAGCGGCGCTTGCGGTTCGTACGCAGATCTGCTGAGCTATGTCCGAATTCAGCCGTGCCTGCTTGGACTGTCCCATGAGCACCAGTTCCATCTGAACCTTCTGGTCCGACATCACGGCGAACGGCGATTGTTGCAGCTCCACGGCCAGACCCTGGCGCAGCGTGTCGTCAAACACCGGATCGCCGGTCTTGTTGTCGAAATCTGCGAGGACAATGGTGTCCTTCTCGGTGAGTTTCGGGACACGGTGAAAGTACACATAGGCTGCCGCAGACAGCGACAAAACAGCCGTAGCTGCGACAAGAACACTCTTGACATAGCTTCCCGCGGCCGTGACGCCCGCCAGCCTCCGCTCCAATTCCACGGCGGATTGCCATCGAAGCTCCGGGTCAGTTTCCAGACACCGGCTGACGATTCTCTCCAGGTCCCGTGACGGGATGCGTCTCTGTTGAGAAGCCAATCGGACGCCGGTGAGCATCTCATAGAGGACGCAGCCGAATGAATAGATATCGGATCGGGCATCGGTCGGCTTCCCCTCCCTCTGCTCCGGTGCCATATACGCGGGTGTTCCCATCACAACACGGCTCGCGGTGACCGTTTCCTCGTGACCGAATTTCGCCAAGCCGAAATCGAGAACTTTGACCCCGGCTTTCGCGATCATGATGTTGCCCGGCTTGAGATCGCGATGCAGGATGCCCTTGCCGTGGGCCTCAACCAACGCGGCAATAATCTGCGAGGCATAGAGGAGCGCCGTTTTCAACGGGAAAGGTCCGCTCTTCAGCCGGGCGGCTATCGTCTCGCCCTCCACAAGTTCCATCACCAGGTAGTTCGGTCCGACATCGTGCAGCGTGCAGATGTGAGGGTGGTTGAGCAAGGAAAGGGCGCGGGCCTCACGCGCGAAACGCGCACTGAACTGCTCGCGAGTCGTCTTGATTGCGACGCAACGGCCTAATCGAGTGTCCACTGCCAGAAAAACTTCGCCCATTCCGCCCTCGCCGAGCTTACTTTCAATTCGGTAAGGACCCAGGTTCAGTCTCACGGCAGCTTCGGCAGGAGCCGAATCCTCCAGAAGTTGTGGAGTGTTCTGGATCGCGGGCCGATCCAGGAATTCGCCGCCAGCGCGCAGCGCGAGAAGCGACTCTATCTCACCTCGCAACTCCGTATCTGTTTGTGCCAACAGCGCCTCGCGCTCCTCCGCAGTCCTCTCGCGAACCGCATGGTACAGCTCTTCAATTTGCTGGAAGCGCTCCGGGGTCATGGGATGTTGATTGGCCTATTCTATGTTCATCTCCCGTAATAGCCAAGCCTTCGCGAGATCCCAATCGCGGCGGACGGTGCGCGGTGAGATGTTCAGGACCGCGACGATTTCCTCCTCCGTTAGTCCGCCGAAGTAACGCATTTCGACGACCTTCGCCTGCCGCGGAGCAACCTGTGAGAATGCTGTCAGCGCGTCATCCAGAGCGAGAATGCATCGCCCCGGGTCGCTCGATAGGAGGGCTGTTTCATCGAGATTCACCATCTGAGCAGCGCCTCCGCGCTTTTGTGCGCCGCGTGCGCGCGCGGCGTCCACGAGGATGCGCCGCATCATCTGCGCAACCATGGCGAAGAACTGAGCGCGCTCCTGCCATTCGACCTTGGTTACATCGACCAGCCGGAGGTATACCTCGTGTACTAACGCCGTCGTCTGGAGAGTGTCGGCTTGGCGTTCATCCTTCAAATACCTGCGTGCGATGATACGCAATTCGGGATACACCTGCTCCGCCAACCGAGTCAACGCACCTTCGTCGCCGCTGCCCCAGGCTTTCAACAGCCCCGTGATTTCAACTGAGCGTGCGCCCATCAACACCCCGTTCCTCTCCGTGGTCCAAAAAAAAAATATACCAAAGCGTGGCCGCTTCTGCCGTCCGCTTCCGCCCGTATCGGCGGAAGGAGAACAAGCTCTCAGAATGATCTCCTCCAAAATGATAGGAGAAACCATGAAAAACATAACAGCGGTGGCACTGATGCTCAGTCTCGGTGTCGCTGGCGTCTACGCACAAGAGTGGCCGGTAAAGATGACGTTTTCCGGAACGAACGTAGCCACTACGATCAATCTACAGCCCAACACGATTACCGACGAACAACACTCGGCTGGGAACGGTACGTTCGGGCCATTTACATTCCGTGAGCTGCACGCAGACCTATCACCGTCTCCGCAGCCCCCGCCCGGTTGCTCTGGTCCGAATTTCGCCATCGTGGCTGGCGCAGGCGTATTTCGCTTCCAGGATGGAAGCTTGTTAATCGTCACGGTCGTGAATGGGTCGGGCTGCATCAATCTCGCCGCTGGGGCTGCTGCCATAGCCGTCCAGTATCAGATTACAGGCGGAACCGGCCGTTTCGAGGGCGCCTCCGGGACTCTTAACGTGACGTGGACGCATAGGGCGGTATTGCGAAACGCATCGAACGCGCCCACACTTTTGGCGTTAACTGGGGAGATCGAGGGAACGGTTTCCCGACAGCCCTAGAGACGAGAAACCAGGTGAGCGGCGATCGGGAAGCCATATTCGCGTGCTCTCGGTCGCTGAGCTCTTGAGTAGAAAAAGTTCAACCGGAGAATCCGACGGTCTCGTCACCGACAGGCTCGTGCGCGGCTACACACCACATTGCTACTTGTTCCCAGAAAGGTGCTTGCGGTGACTTGGGATCGCCTCCGATGAATGGGCCGGCGTTCACCGCCTGCGCTGTAGCTGGATCGGATTAGTACATGAAAGCTCCGATCGGCTACTACTCGGGCGTGAGCGCTTCGCGTCCGCACGACTTGTCTCGACAAGATATTATTTAGGACGCGTTTGACCGTTGGTACGGATTGCTCCTGGGTCACGGCTTTCCGAAGCTGAGGTTCCTGCCACAGTTCGAGTCCTGGCTGGGCACCCATTTTCTTGATGGCATCCAAATCATGTCCTTTGCCACCAGGGCATCACGGGTGAATTCAGTCACATAGCCCGCCTAAGATTGGCTCCCCATCCTGGACTCGAACCCTTCCCCCTCACCCCACTAACTTCGCAAACCGCGACCCCGGTATCAGAATCGTCTCATTCCGCTCCGGACCCGTCGAAATACACCCAATCTCCACCCCCACCTGCTCCGACAAATAACCCAGATATCGCTTCGCCCCATCCGGCAAAGCCTCATACGAAGTCGCCCCGCGCGTGGACCCGTGCCAACCAGGCAGCGTCTCATACACCGCTTCAATCGCCTCGGTCTCGCACGAAGTCGCCGGAAACTCATCTGTCACCCGGCCGTTGATCTTATACCCCGTACACACCTTAATGGCCGGAAACTCATCCAGCACGTCCAGCTTCGTGATGATGATCGAATCGAAGCCGTTGATCGCCGCTGTATACCGCAGCAGCGGCACATCGAACCATCCGCACCGCCGCGGACGCCCCGTCACTGCCCCAAACTCGTTCCCCTTTTTGCGAATCAGCTCGCCATCGGCATCCGCCAGTTCCGTCGGAAACGGTCCACTGCCGACGCGAGTCACATACGCTTTCGACACGCCCAGCACGCCGTGAATCCGCGTAGGCGCCACACCCGCGCCCGTGCAGGCGCCGCCGGCCGACGCGCTCGAACTCGTCACAAACGGATACGTCCCGTGGTCCACATCGAGCATCGTGCCCTGCGCACCTTCAAACAGCACGCGCTTGCCCGCCGCCATCGACTGGTTCAGCAGCCGCGACGTATCGCACACCATATCTCGAATCCGGCTCGCAAACTCCTCGTATTCCCCGCGCACCTTCTCGTAGTCGATCTTGTCCGGAATGTGGAACGCATCGGCGAACGTCTGTTTATCCGCGGCCAGTGCGTCAAACTGCGCCCGAAAATTGTCGCGGTCCAGCAGGTCGGCCACGCGAATCCCGCGTCTCGCAATCTTGTCTTCATAGCAGGGCCCGATGCCACGCGACGTCGTCCCGATCGCCACCCGCCCCTCGCGCGCCTCCGACGCCTTCTCCACCAGCCTGTGGAACGGGAAAATCACATGCGCCCGGTTGCTGATGGAAAGGTGCTCGGCTACGTTGATCCCCACCTTCTCCAGCGCCCGAATCTCATCCAGCAGCGCCCCCGGGTCGATCACCACGCCGTTGCCGATCACGGCGCGCTTGCCGCGCAGAATCCCGCTCGGAATCAGCTTCAAGACAAACTTCTGCGGACCCACGTAAACCGTGTGGCCGGCGTTGTGGCCCCCCTGATAGCGGGTCACGATGTCGAAACGGTCCGCCAGCAGGTCAACGACTTTGCCCTTACCTTCATCGCCCCACTGCGCGCCCAGAATGATGATGTTGTTCATGGAAACCAAATCTCCCATTGTATCGTGTTACCCTCGTGTAGATGCAGCTTTCGGATGTCTTTCTGGGGCTGGGTGAAGATCACTTTTCGGGCATGCTTCGCACAGTCTCCATCGGTAAACTACGCACTTATCAGCTTTACGACCGCCTGAAAACCCGTGCCCACCTCGCAAAACTCAATTCCGAGACCTTGCGCAAGGCCGCTCCGCGGCTCTGGGCGCGCATGCAGGAGCGCAACGACGATTTCGCCACCGACATCGGTCAGGCCATCTTGATCTCGCACCTCGACCTGATCATCGAGGTCCTGAATTTCCTCGGCGTCCCTCACGACGACGGCTTCTTCCCTAAGGATGCCGATGTCAGCCAACACCTTTCCGAGGGCTGGCAGCAGCGCGCCTGGGATCACTTCTCGGCCGCCAAGCCGCAATCGGCGCTGCTGTTCTACATCAACCATCTCGCCTGGGAAACCAGGCCCGATTCTGATACCCTGTTCAAACCATGACACCAGCCCCCAACGCAGAGAACGAAGACACGTTGCAGGAGTTTTTCGACGCAATTCGCGCCGACGACGTGTTCCTGTTGACCCAAATGCTCAACCAGGACCCGGCATTGCGCAACGCCAAGGCCCCGAATGGCGTGCCGGCTGTGATGATGGCCGTGTACCATCATCGGCCCGATGTGATCAACCTGCTCGCGCGGTCCGGCGCGAACGTGGACGCGTGCACCGCCGCCGCCATGGGCGACGTGGCCCGCCTTTCCGCGGCCCTCGCTGACGACAAGGATGCCCTCGCTCGTCAGAGCGCCGATGGCTGGACTCCGCTTCACCTCGCCGCGTTCTTCGCCAAGAAGGATGCCGTCGAGTATCTCCTGCAAGCCGGTGCGCCGGTGACCGTCCGCTCCGGCAACCAGTTGAACAACCACCCGCTGCACGCCGCGGCAGCCGGCAAATCGCCAGAGGTCGTAGCTCTGCTTCTGACCTACGGAGCCGACCCCAACGCTACCCAAGCCGGTGGTTGGACCCCGCTCCATGCTGCCGCCCAGAACGCCGACGCCGAAATGGTCAAAGCCCTTCTTACCAGCGGCGCAACCATCGAGGTGCGGGCCGAAAACGGGCAGAGCCCGCTCGATCTTGCCATGGGTGTCGGCAGCCAGGAGGTTGTCGACCTACTGATGACGAGCGAGTGATTCGGCGCCAGGTGTCGTCTATGCCCGCAGGTCCAGCACTCCCGTGGAATCGGCGAATTTCTCCGTCTCCACGCCCGCCGCGTTCAGCATCTGCACAAACAGATTCGCCACCGGCGTCCGGTCCGGCGCCGCCAAATGCCGCCCTCCGCTAATACCACCCGCATGGCCCGCCAACACCAGCGGCAAATCGAAGTTCGAATGCGCGTTGCCATCGCTCAGCGCGCACCCATACAGAATCGCGGAATGATCCAGCAGCGACCCGTCGCCGTCCGGCGTAGCTTTCAGCTTCTTCAAGAACCCCGCAAACAGCTCCGCGTGGAAGCAGTTGATCTTCGTTACTTTCTCAATGAAGTCCGGATGCCCGCGATGGTGCGTCAATGGGTGATGCGGATCCGGCACGCCGATCTCGGGATACGTCCGCACGCTCCCCTCGCGCCCCAGCATCATCGTCGAAACCCGCGTCAAATCGGACTGGAACGCAATCACCTGCAGATCGAACATCAGCTTCACGTATTCGGAATACGCAAACGGAATCCCCGAAGGCTTCTCCGACGGCGGCGTGATTGGATCCTTCTCCGCCGCCGCAATCCGCTGCTCCACCTCCCGGATCGCCGTCAGGTACTCGTCAATGCGCCGCTTATCCGCCCCACCCAGTTCCGCAGCCAACCTCTGTGTCGATTCGCGTGCCTGATCAAGAATGCTCTTCCGGTACAGCGCCCTGCGCGCCCGCACATCCGCAGGCAGACTCGGATCCACGGTCCCAAACAGCCGCTCAAAAATCGACCGCGGATTCACTTCCACCGGCAGCGGCGTCTCCTCGTTTTTCCACGAGAGAGTATTGGTATACGCGCAGCTTGATCCCGTATCGCAGTTGCCCACCATGCGTGCATCTTCGCAGCCGATCTGGAGTGAAGCCACGCGCGTGTCCTTTGACCACCTCTGCGCCGCCAGTTGATCGAAGGTCACGCCCGCGCGCACATCCGGTCCCGCCGTATACTTCGGCTGCGCCCCCGAAAGGAAGCTCCCCGTCGCCTTCGCATGACCACCGCCCTTAGCCTTGTTCGCCGCGTGATTGGCCAACCCCGACAGCACGGTAATGTCCTGCCGCAGCGGTTCGAAAGGTTTCAAAATCCGAGTGAGAGAGTAGTCCGGCCCCGTCGTCGACGGCTTCCAGTCCTTCATCACGATCCCGTTCGGCACATACACCACACTCAGCCGCCGCGGCGTCGACGAGCCTTTCGACGGCGCCCCCAGCGCCGGTCGCATCGCATCGAGTAGTGGTAGCGCGATCGCGGCGCCCACGCCCTGTAACAATCTCCGCCGGTCGATGTGTTTGCCAGTGAGGAATGTCATCGTGTTCCCTTCATCGTACTCGCATGTTGATTGGCTTCGCGCGCCCTTTTGTTCTGGAACGGCAGGCTGTTCACCACACCCAACACCAGCTCTGAGAACCGGTAGTCCTTGCCTTGCACCCGGCTGACAATCTGATTCACCGCCGGTCTGTCGAACCGCTCCAGACCACGCCCGGTCGCATACATCAGCAGCTTCTCCGTCAATCCCCGAACAAACGCATCGCGATCGGCCAGCAGCAGCTTCTTGAGCTCCGCCGGCGTCCGGAATGTACGCCCATCCGGTAGCGTGCCCGACGCATCGACGGGGAAATTGCCGTCCTTGGTGCGCCACGCGCCAATCGCATTGAAGTTCTCCAGGCCGAATCCCAGCGGGTCCATGCGCGAATGGCACGAGGCACACGCCGGATTCTTGCGATGCTCTTCCATCTGCTGCCGCAGTGTCCCGCTCGACGCCTTCGTTTCATCCAGCGGCGGCACGCCCGGCGGCGGCGCCGGCGGCGGTGAGTTCAACAGATTCTCCATGATCCACTTGCCGCGCAGCACCGGCGAGGTGCGCGTGGAATACGACGACACCATCAACGTGCTCGCATGCGCCAGAACCCCGCCCCCGCGGTCCGACTTCGTCATATCCACTCGCCGGAACTCCGGCCCCGTCACATCGGGAATCCCATAAAATCGCGCCAGCCGTTCATTGACGAACGTGTAGTTGGCATCGAGAATTTCCAGCACGCTGGCGTCCTTGCGAATGATGTTGTCGAGGAACAATTCTGTCTCGCGACGCATCGCCAGCCGAAGCCCGTCCTCAAAGAACGGAAACCTCTCCTGATCCGGCCGTACCACATCGACGTTGCGGAACTGCAGCCATTGCGCCGCGAAATTCTCCACCAGTGCAAACGACTTCGCGTCCCGCAGCATTCGCCGCACCTGCGCCTCCAGCGTCGATGGCTGCCGCAACGACCCGTTGCTCGACGCCCGCATCAACTCCGCGTCCGGCATGCTGCTCCACAGGAAATACGAAAGCCGCGAAGCCAATTCCGCCATCGTCACCGGAACGGCATTCGCAGCGCCGGCGGAGGCCGCGCTCGCCTGATCGCGCTCAATGCGATAGAGAAAGGCGGGAGCCACGAGAATCGCCTGCAGCGCCGTAGCTATGCCCTCTTCAAACGAATCGCCGTGCTTGCGCGCCAGCGCCACAAAGCCGGCATACTGATCCACTTCCTTCGCTGTTGCCGCACGCCGGAACGCCCTGTATGCAAAATCGCCGACAATCTTCCGCGCGCACGCATCCACGTGTTTGCCCGCTGCGTGACCGCATGTGTATACCCGTCGCAGGCTTTCCGCCGGCGCCGCAGTCACCTGATCAAACGGCCCGCCGACGTCCAGAGATTCAAAGCGGTGATCAATGCGCGTCTCAATCCCGTCGGTCTTGATCTTCGTCCCATATTTACGCAGCGTCTCGATGTCCTGATCGGTCAGCTTCCCGCGCGGATTAATGAGCGCCACAGCCGGCCGCTTCGACGGCTCCGCCCCGCCATAGCTCGGCGGCAGCCCGTGATACGCCTTCAGATAGGTGCAGGACAACAGGTGCTCGCCCGCCGTCACCTTCGTCCGGAACTCGACTATCTGGCCCTCGAGGTCCGTCGCGTCCACTTCGAAATCCCTCGCCAGTTTCCCGTCGATGAACAGTGCCGGATGCACCGGCTCGGACTGATTCGGCCGGTGACCGTTCAACACCAGCCGGAAGCTATACGTGCCATCCACCGGAAAGCGGTGGATGAAATGCGCCGAATGCCGCGTGCTCAGCCCCGTCTCGTCATAATGAAACGGATCAGCCGGCATGGACTTTGTCCCTCGCGAATCATTGATCCGCACCGGAGCCGAGTAGTGCACCGCTGCCGGCTTCCGGCGCTCCGGACCAAACAGCGCCGTCCGAACCACCCGCTCCGCCGCATCGACGTAGTTCTCCAGCAGCGTCGGCGATAGACTCAGCGCGTCGCTGATGTTGTCGAAGCCAAAGGCAGCGGTGTCCGCAGGGAAGTTGTCAGCAGGCCGGATGTCGATCCCGAGCAAATCGCGAATCGTATTGTTGTACTCCGCCCGGTTCAGCCGCCGCGCCGTCACGCGGCCCGCATCCGGCTTCACCATCCGGTCCTGGCGCGCGAACTCCCCTTCCAGCCATCTCGTCACACCGAGCACTGTATCGGGAGAAGGCTTGGGAGTGCCTGGAGGCGGCATCTGGCCTGTCTTCAACCGCTCGACGACCTTCTCCCAGATTTCCCGATCCGCGTGGAACGTCCCCGCCGCATTCAGGGATTTGAGATCGATGTCTCCGGATTTCACTGCGGAATTATGACAGGCCACGCACCGCTGCTTCACAAAGCCCAACACATCACTCGGCTGGGCTGGCACAATCGACACAAGGATCAGGAGCAGCAGTCGGAACATGGGTAATGTAAAGGACTCCTCCCAGTGGAAGAAGGTAACTATGCCTATCCTATCACTCCCGCTTCTGGACTTCGGACAGTCTGCTGTCGCGTCATCAGGGCACACCGCGTGCACGAATTGACCGAATGGAATAGGTTCGAATTCCGGTGCGGGAACCCCGCCGTCCCGCACCGGGTATATGAAGTGCGTTTAGGCTTCTGGGGGAGCGGGAGTAGGCGCCACTGTGGCAGGGGCTGAAGTGGGGGCGGGAGTTGGGGCTACGGTGGGTGCTGGTGCTGGCTTCTTTGCCTGCTTCTTCACCACCTTCTTCATGGGCTTCTTTGGGGCTACCTTCTTTGGCGCCGGTTTCTTGGGGGCTGCTTTCTTTGGCGCGGCCTTTGCCGGTTTCGCGGCGGGCTTCTTCGCGACAGCCTTCTTTACGGGCTTGGCTGCCGCTTTCTTGACTACCGTCTTCGGCGCGGCCTTCTTCGCCGCCTTCTTTGTCACCTTTTTCTTGGTGGCCATTCAGAACAGTTCCTTTCTCGTGAGATCCCAATAACGTGGGTGATTCATTCTATGCCGAATCCGCGAAAATTCCAATACGAAACTGCATCCACAAAGAAGGGAGGAAATGTTTTTTTCACCACGTGAGCCCGAAGCGTTCAAAGAGCCAGTCGTCGTCCCGCACGCGGCGCTGCCGGACTTCGTTGCGGCGCGTCGATATGTCGCTCTCGGCGATCAGTTCCATCGCCCGTCCGAACTGCGGATAGCTGCGAAGCCGGGCCACCACCTTGCCCAAACGGTCCGCTTTGAGATGCACAAACGCCAGCCGCAGGCGATTGAACAGATACTCGGCCCAGCCTACCGGATATGGGGAACTCTTGCGGAACTTGTGCCTGACCAGAGAGTCCGGCGTCACCAGCAGCCGGTAGCCCATCAGCCAGAAGCGGACGCAGCATTCGTTGTCGACGTTGCCTCGATGCATCAGTCCGCTGTCCCATCCGCCCGTTTGTTCCACAACGTCGCGCCGCGTGGCGAAGCAGGCGCCGGGGAGAAGGAGCGATTCCTGAACCCCGTGCGCCCGCCGGTGCCACCGCACTTCCATTGCGCTGTTCTTGAAGGTGAGTCCAAAGCCGGGCCGCGTGGCCAAACCGAAATCGAGCATTCCTGGCGCGGCGGCCCCAACGCCAGGATCCTCGAGCAATTCGTGCAGAGGACGCCACCAGAATGGATCCATGCGCAGGTGCGCGTCGGAATAGATGAGGAGGTCGCCTTTGGCTCTGTCCGTGCCGAACGCGCGCGCCCGGGCGACCCCATAGCCCTTCACCTGATAGAGCCGGACGCTGCCCCTGCCGTGTTGCAGGAACTTCGCGGAACCGTCGGAGGAGCCGTCATCGACAACGATGATCTCACTCCTCGCCGGCAGGGTGTCCTTCAGATTCTCCACCGTCAGCCGCAATTCGCCCCCTTCGTTGCGGCTGATTACTATCACGCTGATCGCCGGAACGTTCCCCGCCATTGCCGGTCCTCCTCCTTGGCTCCTGGCTTCTTGCTCCTTGCTCCTTGCTTCTTGCTTCTGGCTTCTTGCTCCTTGCTTCTTGCTTCTGGCTTCTTGCTTCTGGCTTCTTGCTTCCTTCTTCTGGCTTCTGGCTTCTGGCTTCTTTCTTCCGGCTTCTCTCTCAGATCAGCCGGTTGGACGCCTGGATCAGAGCCCGGATGTAACCATAGCAAAACGCAAACGCCTGGTCTCCCCGGGGGTCGTCCGGATGATGCGGCACGTGATCGGGCATCAGCATGTGCTCGTAATCCACTTCGCGCCAGGTGCGGATGGCCTCGACGAAATCGATGTCACCCTCGTCCGGATAGGTCTCGGCAAAATCGTCGCGCTTGCCGCGGATGTTGCGGAAGTGAACATTGAACACCTTCTTGCGCGAGCCGAAGTAGCGGATGACGTCGTGGATCTCCTTGCCGGGGTTCTGCAGCATCTCCGACACTGTGCCCTGGCAGAAGTTCAAGCCGTGATACGGGCTCTCCTGGATCTTGACGAACTTCTTCAACCCGTCCACTGTGCCGAGCACGCAATCGACGCCCTGATAGCCTTGCGGCGGCACACCGGGGTCATGTGGGTGGCAGGCCATGCGGATCTTGTTTTCGTTGGCCACTGGAATGATGCGGTCCAGGAAGTAGGTGATGCGTTCCCAGTAGCGGTCAGCATTCACTTCTCCGGCCCGCGTGAGAGGCTTTTCGGGCTTGGCATCGCGCAGCCGCCAGGTGCTGAGTGTTGTGCCGCCGCGGCCCGGTGTCCGCTCCGTCCGCAACACCCCGAGCAGGCTCATGTTGTACTTGATCGCCGGCAATCCCACTTTGGCGCAGTTGCGGATCATCTCCTGCATTTCGGCGATGTCGCGATCGCGCTCGGGGCTTTGGGCAAGCATGATCGCGGGACGCGGTGTGCGGTCGATGTGGCTCGATGCCAGGTACGGCGGCGCAAGACAATCGACGCTGATCTGGTGCTTGGCGCAAAGGTCCATCATTCGCTTGAGGTCATCCAGCGCCACCGGGCCGTTGCGGTTCTGCAGCGCCGGATACCCGCAGATGTTGTTCACGCTGTGCCGCTTGAAAAACTGCAGCCGCTTGTCGTCGGTCGGCGCGCTTTGGCATCCCAGTTTAAAGCGGATCGGCTTGGGCCACTTGGTACCCGCGGCTTCCGCTTGCTGCGGCGCTGTTGTGGTGAGCGCCCCAGCGGCCCCGGCCGCGCTGGATGAGAAAAAGTTTCTTCGGTTCATAGCGAAGTTGGCATTATATCGCTTCTTCCGCGGCGCAACAGCGGCCTGTCCCGCCTACCTCCACGCCTGATGCGAATTGGGGATTGACACCGGCGGCAGCAGGTTTAGCATGGATTTGGAGGGTATCGAAATGATGATCTCCATAGCGTCGGTGACGCTTCTCCTGCTTGCCTTCGCTCCCCCGGTGATCGCCCAGACTTCCAACGGCGTCACCACCATCCAATCCGTCGAACCGGTATCCGGCAAGACCGGCGATGTGATGAAGGTGACCGGCGCCTACCTTGATAAACAGAACATCTCCGCCTTGTACCTCACCAATGGCGCCGTGGATATCAAGGTGGTGATTGTCGAGCAAACGGCAACCATGCTCCGGTTTCGCATCCCGGCTGAAGCCAAGCCGGGCCGCTTCGCGCTGATGGTGCTGGTCGGCAAGGGCAGCGAGGAGAAACTGCTCGAACAGCCGGTGAAGATCACCGTCCTGGCGGGCGATTCGACGGTTACGTAGAATCGCCATGTCAATTTGAACACGAGCGCGCTCCGATGCCGGCTCCAGCCCCAGGCATGCCTCCGTCGTTGCGCGAGGGCAATGCCGCGGCTCAAGCACGCGGAACTCATTGATGGAGTCACACGGGCGCTTCCACTCGATCATTCACGTACCGGACTGATTGTGCGAACGTAAGAAGATTCTTCATGAGACTGCCGCCGCAATGGATTCTCATTGCCTACCTCTGGGTCTGCTACGCCCTCAACCATGCTGACCGGCAGGTGGTCTACACGCTTTTCCCCGCTCTGCAAAAAGAGTTTGGCTATCCCAACGCGGTCGTAGGCCTCACCGGGGCTCTCTTCCTTTGGGTCTACGGGCTTTGCTCACCCGTCGCCGGAGTGCTCGGCGATCGTTGGTCCAAGACCCGCCTCGTCGTCGGTAGCCTCGCCGTCTGGAGCGCCATCACGATACTGTCCGGCCTTTCGCCCAACGGTACGTCGCTGCTCGCTTGCCGCGGTCTGTTGGGACTTTCAGAATCGCTGTTCATCCCCGCGGCCCAAGCGCTGATGGCCAACGCCCACGACACGCGCACTCGCTCCCGGGCCATTGCTTTGTTCGCATCCAGCCAGATGTTCGGCGTGGCAGCCGGAGGCTCGCTCAGCGGATACGTTGCCGAACATCTGCATTGGCGCGCGTCCTTCGTGATTCTCGGCGCCGTCGGAATCCTCTTCGCGCTTCCCCTCGCACGGTTTTTCAGCGGCATCCCGCGGCACTTCCGCACCGGTTCAGACCAGCCGGTGAAAGCGGCCGGACCGTCGTCCTTCCTGCAACTGCTCCGCATCCCAACGCTGCTGGTCACCAACGTCTTCATCGCCATCGCGACCTTCGCGCTCTTCCTTGTTTATACGTGGCTTCCCACGTTCCTCTACGACAAGTTCCATCTGGGCATGGCGCGCGCGGGCTTTGAAGCCAGCATCTATCCGCAGATTGGTACGTTGTGCGGCCTGCTTGCCGGAGGCTGGCTGGCGGATCACTACTCGCGGCGAATCCCGCAGGCGCGCTTCTGGATCCTCGTCGCCGCCGCGCTCGGAGCCTCGCCCTGCATCTACTGGATCGGTGCAAGCACGACCCTTGAGGCAACACGCATCGCCGCGATGCTTTTCGGGATGTTCGCCGGATTCGTCGCCGCCAATCAGGTCGCCGCGTCTTTTGAAGTCGTGCCGCCGGCTCTACGCGCATCTACCATAGGCGTGCTGAACCTGCTCGGCGCCACCGTCTCCGGCTTTGCTCCGTTTCTCGGAGGCGTGGCCCGCGACACCATCGGAGTCCACCGCTTGATGGGCTTCACCGCCGTGCTCTACGCCGCCGCGGGAGTAGCGCTGCTGTTCGGAGTGCTTCGTTTCTTCGTCCGGGATCGCGCTTTGGCTCAGCCGCCGAGCGCTTAGCGCCGCATCCGCCGGACCGCGAGCGCCAGCGGAATCGTAGCGAGCCAGAAGGTGCCGGGCTCCGGTGTATCCGCGGTGAGTGGGCCCGAGATCGCGTAGAAAGATAGAAGCGGAGGATGCCCTGGATAGCCGAACGCGATCCAGCCTGCATTCGAAAACCCCGAGTATCCCAGCATGTTGAGATCTGGCCTCCCCAGTGGCCCGATGTCACTCGCACCAGCCGAAGTCGTGCCTGTGTAGACCTGAGTCAGACACCACCCGCAGCGGGTGGCTTGATGAGTGGGGCCGCCTCAAAGGCGGTTGACCCGTGGTTCTAGGCGTCGCGCCAAGCGCGCCTTGGTTGGTGGTTTAGAACAGTCCTTTTCCATCCGCGCTCTCTTGCTCGCGGATGTATTTTTGGATTTGTTCCAGTTCGAAGCCGACTGTGGACACAGCGTAACCACGGGCCCAGAAATGCTCTCCCGTGAAATTCCGTTCCTTGCCACACAGCCGGGCAACAGCGATCGCGCTCTTCCCTTTGAGAAACCCAATCACGGACGCGACTGGGTGCTTCGGCGGAATGGCGATGCACATATGGACATGGTCTGTCATCAAATGCCCTTCAATAATCTGGCATTCCTTCTGGCGGGCCAGGGCGTGGAAGATCGGTCCCAGTTGACGATGCACTTGCCCGAAAATGGCTTTGCGCCGTCCCTTGGGCACGAAAACGACATGGTACTTGCAGTCCCATTTTGAATGGGATAGGCTTTGGTAAAGCTCTGACATAACATCCTCCTTTCGTGGGTCTCATCAAGCCACTTGAGGAGGATTCTACTCCCGGAACGGTCAAACCTATTCAAGTCTCACTGGTCGAACCAGTGGCTTACCGATTTCAGTTATCAATGTTGTTCCCAGTTCGGTGACACTGAGCGGCGCCAGCAGGGATCCATCCCAGAGATCGGCGGCGTTGTTGGCGATCCTGGTTCCGTCCACCAGGAATACAGGACCCTGAACATTGGTGTGCGCCAGAGCATTCACCGTCGCGGTGGAACCGATGACCACCCAACTGAGCCCGATCGACGATCCGATACCCGCCGAGTCGGCGGCGCCCTGCACGAAGTCAGACACCACCCAGCAAGCGGGTGGCTTGATGAGTGGGGCCGCCTCGAAGGCGGTCGGGCCATTGGTCCGGGCGACACCTGCTTCCGTTCCAATCCAATGTGGATACCGCCTGCCTCCTTCGGATTTCCACGTTGTCCGGGCGTTTTTCTTTCTCACGGAGCGCACGGAGATCACGGAGACAGATCAGGTTGGTTTGGCTCCGTGATCTCCGTGTCCTCCGTGAGAGATATTCTTGCTGTTGCCTTTAGAAGACCACACGGTACTGCCGGCCCACTACTCCAGGAACGGTCAAACCTTTTCGAGTCTCACTGGTCGAACCAGTGGCTTACCAATTCCAGTTATCGTAATCCGCGATTGAGGTGGACGTGGGCAGGGTGGTTGCCATGAGCGTGCTCAATGACAGCACGCAGAGGATAGTCAAGCGAACGACGCGCATACAAGCTCCAGATTCGGAATGTTCCCGCTATTCCGTAATGCGCGGGATGGGCTGAGACGGGGTCAATCGCGATAGAACTTCCCGAAAGCCTCGGCCAGCGCCGCGACAATCGCCTCAAGGTCGCGCTTGCCCTTCTCCGCCGTGGCGTTCGCCGGACTGTCCGTGTGCCCGTTGATGTCCTTCCACCAGCCGTTGCGCTCGTGGCGATACGGTGAACAGGGCCGTGTATCGGCGTCCGGGATGTTGTCCCGGCTCGGAAGATCAGTCGGAATCAGTTCCGGCCGCTGTGCCATCATCAGCGAGGTTTCAAAGTCCCCTGCATGACCAGGCAGCGCACGCCCCTTGTGAGATCCAACAGCAATCAGCGCGTCCCAGCAGATGTTCCAATAGGACCCCGCCGCGATGCGCACCGGGTGCTTCAACGCCACGTCGCGGCATGCCAGTTGCGCCAGTTCGTGATTGCCTCCGTGACCGTTTACCAGGAAGATCCGCGTGAAGCCGTCTGTAACCAGCGACTCCAGCAGTTCGCGTAGCACACGGTAGTAGGTCTCGGTGGAAAGCGACATCGTACCACCGAATATCAGATGATGATCGGACGACCCGAACGGCAGCGCCGGGGTCACGATTACAGGAACGTCCACCCGTTCGGCCGCTGCGCGCGACAGCGCCTCTACCGTGAAGTAGTCGGTGCCAGTCACCAGGTGTGGGCCGTGCTGCTCAGTAGCCCCCAGTGGCACCACTGCCAGCGAGTTCGGTGCGAGTTCTTTGAGCTGCGTGCGGTTCAGTTCGGCAAAGAGTTTCATGAAGCGAATAGTGTAGCCCTTTGCCGTTATACTTGTCTCGATCATGAGACTACTCGCATACGTGAGCGATGAGCGTTATGTCGCATTGGTGGATGTCGCCGCCGAGTGGGAGAACGAAACTACAGCCGAAATCGCGCTGCTTCGTTCCTCTCCACGCGGGGCCTTTTATGGCGATCTGCCCGCGGGCGAATACAAGGTCGCGCTGGCCCGCGAAGGCTATGGATCCAAGATCGTCCGCCTCAGCTTGGGCGATGGTCCGCCGTATCAGTTCCGCCTCTTGAGCAACCGGCTCGTCGGCTACATGTGGCCCAAGTGGGCGCAGGCCGGTGATCGCGCCGAGTATCGCGTCCATGCAGTCGAGCAGTATCAACTCACCCTCTGGCGCTATGGCTTGAAGAAGGAATACGTGCGCATGATCGCATGGATGGACGAGCACGGTCCGGAAGCGAATCGCCAGGTGCTGCCCGATGGAGACTTCACCGGGACCGGCCTGCGCTGGAACAGCGACGGATTCCCTGCCGCGCCCGTAATCGAAGCACCCGAGCGAGGCGGTCTTTACTATCTGCGCGCCAAAGGGGAGAGTGGCGAAACCTTCACCTTCCCCTGGGTAGTCGCCCCGCGCACACCCCAAGCGAAGATCGCTGTGCTCGCTTCGACGAATACCTGGAACGCCTATAACAACTACGGCGGGCGGAGCAACTACATCAACCCGGAAGGCTTGCCCGCGACGCCCGTGGTCAACGCCCGCCAGGAGTTGGAGCGCTATCAGCGCCCGCGGCCGTTTGGCACATGGGACCACCAGGACGACGAGTTTCTGCCGCTCTCCTTTGACCGGCCAGAGATCAACAATCACATGTTCGATGATCCGGAAGTGACCGATCCCGTGCAAGGCCGTGTGCAGTGCGGACAGACCCCGGGCGAGTGGCGTTTGTACGGCTGGCTCGAACGCGAAGGCCTTGCATACGACCTGTGGGCCGAAGCCCAGTTGCACGATGGCACTCTTCCGCTCGATGCCTACAAGGTCGTGATCCTCGCTGTGCACCCCGAGTATTGGACGCGCGAGATGTACCTGCGCATGAAGGCCTGGGTCTTTGAGCGCGGTGGCCGTCTGATGTACCTCGGCGGCAACGGCCTCAATTGCGAAGTCCTCTTTGGTGCCGACGGCGCCATGCGCTGCCTGTCGCGGCTGAAGAGCCTGCACGGCGAACTCGGAGGCGTGAGTGACGATGGCGCCGTGACCTATGAGAGCCGCATGCATCGCACCCTGGAGTCGGAGGCGAACCTGCTCGGCGTCGTCTGCACCGAAACCGGCATCATGACCTCCGCGCCTTATCGTGTAGTAGACGCGAGCCATTGGATCTTCGAAGGCACCGGTCTGCGCAACGGCGATCTGTTCGGAGAGCAGACTCTGCATGAGCGCGTGCCCGGAGGCGCATCCGGCCATGAGACTGACAAGCGCAGCGCCTCATCACCCGCGGACACAGTTCTGCTCGCCAAGGGCACAAACCCTGATGACGGCGGCGCGGAGATCGCCATGCATCAGCCGGGCCGCGGCGGGGCGGTCTTCTCCGTAGGCTCTATCACCTGGTGTTCGGCGCTATTTACCGACAGCGCGGTATCGCGTATTACGCGAAACGTAATAGACAGATTCTTGTCTTAAGCGCGCGGCATCCATACGATGGACACTGGCACGCGCCGGGCGCGTGGCTCGATCTCATGCGTTGGAGCGCTCTTCGCGCTCGCGCCGAGATAGAACGCGGGATCGGCCGCAATCGGACCAGCCTCTGGTGGAAGCTTCCGGCGGTTCAACCGCGCATAGTTCGGCACCGCCACCAGCTTGCTCCCGTCCGCATACTGACCCTCGATTACGTTCACTCCGCCCAGCAGATCGGGCCGCCACCGCGCATTGAGCGCGGCGCTCATCGACACCGCTTTGGTGATGTCCTGATCGTCACTCTCCACGTTGTAGAGCAGTGGGCCGTATCGCAGAGCGACTTTGCCGCGAGTCGACGCGATCTGCTCCGTGGCCGTGATTCGTTGGACTTTCATCGGAAGTTCCAGTTCAATCTTATCTCCGGCTTTCCATTGACGCGTGATCACCGCGTAGCCATTCACAATCGATGGCTTGACGGCTTTGCCATTCACTGCCAGCGAGAGGATACCGTCCACTGCGGGCTCCGGTGTGTATAGCTTGCTGGTGGTCCGGTTCGGTACCCGCAGCCTCACGGTAAAACGGCGGGCGGTTTTCGGATTGACAGTGATGGCGATCTTTCCGCTCCACGGATAATCGGTGTCCTGCACCATCTCGACATCGTCCAGCCAGACGCTGCTTCCGATATAGAGGTTGACGTACACGCCGTCCCGCGCCTTCGCGTAGGTCCATGTTGGCACCATCAACAGCGTGCGCGGGATGTTGCCAACGCAGCACGGGCAGACATGCCAGGCGCTGCGGCCCATGCTCGCATCCAGCGGGTTGGTGTAGTAGAAGTTGCGGCCTTCCAGATCCATGGATCCGAGCAGCGCGTTGTAGATGGTCTCTTCGTAGTTATCCACGTAGCGGGCGTCGTGGTAAGCGAGGTTCATCTTCCAGTGGAAGAAGATCATGCCGCAACTGGAACACGATTCGCAGTAGGCATTGTTCCGCAGCGAGTAGTTAGGCCCGAAACCCTCAGACGTTTCGCCGCTACCGATGCCGCCGGTGAGGTAATACTTGCGATTGACGACGTTGTCCCAAAGCGATTTGACTGCGCTTTGATAATCCGGATCGTGCGTCTCCACCGCGACATCGGCCATACCCGAATAGGTATAGGTAGCACGCACTGCATGGCCCACTGCTTCGTACTGCTCGGTCACCGGCAGGTGGCTCTGATCATACTCCTGCCGGTCGCGCGTGGGATTGACGGCCGCGGTGTAACGGCTGTCGAGCAGCGACTTCGCAGTGGCAATGTAAGCATCGCCCTTGCCGCCGCCTTCCATGTCGTTGACGAAGCGGCCGAAGCGCACGAGCCCTTGTTCCATCTGCTGATGGCCGTCATACCAGGGCTGCTTCGGCGCGGGACCGAGGTTGCGATGCCAGCAATCCGCCAGCTTCTTCGCGGCGTTGTACAGGCGGGCGTCCTTCTTGTCCGTCATCAGGTAATGATTGATCGCGGACTCCAGGAAGTAGCCGGCCACGTAGCCTTCGTGATCGCCCCGATGGGCCGGGTCCCAATGCCGGAATTTGCTGCTCTCGACAACGCCTCTGCGGGTCTGCCGGTCGAGCGTGTAGGCCGTTTGCAGGTAACCATCCGGCTCCTGCGCCGCGAGGATCTTCGGAATCCAGTCGTCGAGCGTCGCGCGGAACTTCGCATGTGCCGCGAGGATGGCCGGGTCGCCTTGCGTGTCGATCATTAACGCGATGCTCATCGCCTCGACTGTCTGATGGACCCACGCATTGGAGAACACATAGCCCTTATGCAGGCCCGCCGGTTCTCCGCGCAGCTTCTTGCCGGCTTCGACGAAATTGTCAATGCCGCCTTCGCCCAGGCTCACGTCGCTGCGGTTGATAATGTCGATGCAATGGGGAATCCAGTTGACGATCAGGGCCTTGAAGCGAGGGTTCCAGAACTTGCTGTGGACCTTGAAATTCCGCGTGTACACCGCGCCGAGTTGCTCCCGCGGCGGCGCCGCCTCCACGGAAACGTTGACGGTCGATTCGCTCTTGGCTGTTCCCTTCTCCGCGGTGAGCTTTAAAACATAATTGCCCAGTTTTGTGAACGTAGCTGTTGTGGTCAACGCGGCTGGATCGGCGAACTTCACCTCGCCTGGGCCGGATACCTTGGTCCAGCGCGCGGTGGCCTGCGGTTCTGCCCTTGAGTTCACGGTCCGGCGCGGCAGACCAAGCCGCGGCAAATCACCGTACCCGGCCCAGCCATGAAGGTACGTCTTTCCGGGGAGGATGACTGTTCGGTCGACGTCGGCGTAAGCCTGGAGCGCGGACTGGGCTTGTAGAGGCGCGAAGAACGCGGGGGTGAAGAACAAATCGCGGCGCGTCAGCATGTCTACATTCTAAGGTAGTACTCCCTCGGCAGGAGTACGGGGTTTTCCCAATTGTCCCCGGGCGGGTTCGTTCCTACCATGGGGCTATGCACCGGATTCTTTTCTTCGTCCTTGTCTGTCTATGTGTGTTCGCTCAAAACCCGGCTGTCACGGTTCAAGTGAACGTCAATGCGAACCGGCATATCATCAACCCGATGATCTATGGCGTGGCGTATGGCGATGCCACCACCCTCGCCGATCTGAATGCGCCGTTGAACCGGTTAGGCGGCAACAACACGTCGCGCTACAACTGGCAGATCAACGCCGACAATCGCGGGCAGGATTGGTACTTCGAAAGCGTGCCTGCGAATTCGGCTGTTGCCGGCGAAGTCGGCGATACGTTCGTGTCAGTGTCCAAGGGCGCCGGCGCGCAGCCGATGATCACCATTCCGATGATCGGATGGGTGGGAAAGCTCGGTGCGAACCGCGGCAAGCTTGCGAGCTTTTCTATCGCAAAGTACGGAGCTCAGACGGGCGCGGACTACCAATGGTTCCCAGACGCGGGCAACGGCATTCGCACCAACGGACAGTTTGTGACGGGTAACGATCCGAACGATGCGAACGTCGCCGCCGGGTCGGTTTATCAGCAGCAGTGGGTCAATCACCTGGTCTCGCGCTGGGGCACGGCCGCGAACGGTGGGGTGCGATATTACATCCTCGACAATGAGCACAGCATCTGGCATTCGACGCATCGGGATGTTCATCCAACGGGTGCGACGGGCGTCGAGATTCGTGACAAAATGCTCGACTACGCGGCGCGTATCCGGGCGGCTGATCCGAGTGCGCTCATCGCCGGACCGGAAGAATGGGGTTGGAGCGGTTATGTGCTGAGCGGGTATGACCAGCAGTACGGTAGTCTGCACGGTTGGAGCTACATGCCCGACCGTTCCACTTCGCTTGGCGGCATGGATTATCTGCCGTGGTTGTTGAGCCAGTGGAAGAGCATGGGTCAGCGGCCGGTGGATGTCTTCACGGTGCACTATTATCCGCAGGGCGGTGAGTTCAGCAACGATACATCGAGCACGATGCAGGCGCGGCGGAACCGTTCGACGCGGTCGTTATGGGATCCGAACTATACGGACGAAACGTGGATCGCGGATAAAGTGCGGCTGGTTCCGCGGCTGAAGCAGTGGGTGCAATCCTACTACTACGCGGGCACTCCGGTGGGCATCACGGAGTACAACTGGGGCGCGGAAGGGCACATCAACGGTGCTACCACGCAAGCCGATATCTACGGCATCTTCGGGCGCGAAGGGTTGGACATGGCGGCGCGCTGGACAACGCCTTCCTCCACGACGCCGGCTTACAAGGCGATGAAGATGTATCGCAACTACGATGGCGCCAAAGCAGGGTTCGGCGATACGAGCGTGAGTGCCGTGGCGCCGAATCCGGATACCCTCTCCGCCTTTGCGGCGGTTCGGTCCGGCGACGGCGCGCTGACGGTGATGGTGATCAACAAGGTTGCGGGCGCCACGCCGGTGACGCTGAGCCTTGCCGGCTTTGCGGGTACGGGATCGGCGCAGGCATGGCAACTGACATCGTCGAATGCGATCACGCGAGTGGCCGACGTGGCGTATTCGGGAACCATCTTAAACGCGACCGTGCCGGGGCAGAGTGTGACCTTGTTTGTGCTGCCGGCATCGGGCGGCAACCAGCCTCCGGTGGCTGCTATCACGGCGACTCCGGTGAGTGGAGTTGCTCCGCTGGTGGTGTCGTTCAATGGTAGCGGCTCGACGGATTCCGATGGGTCGATCAGCAACTATGCGTGGTCGTTCGGAGATGGCTCCAACGGTACGGGCGCGACGGTGTCGCACAGCTATGCCGCGGCGGGTACGTATGCGGCGGCGTTGACGGTGACGGACAATCAGGGGGCGACGGGCACGGCCACTGCGTTGATCACGGTGACGAGTGCGGCGAATCAGCCTCCGGTGGCGGCGTTCACGGTGAGTCCGGTAACGGGTACTGCACCGCTGGCGGTGTCGTTCAATGGCAGTGGATCGTCGGATCCGGATGGCTCGATTGCGAGCTATGCGTGGAATTTCGGCGATGGCTCCACCGGCACGGGCGTGGCGGTTGCGCACACCTACACCGCGGCCGGGACCTTCACGGCTACTCTCACCGTGACCGACAATCGCGGAGCCGCCAACAGCATCGCGAAGACCATCAACGTGTTCAACGGATCGGCGTCATGCCGCGTGACATACAGCATCACCAACGACTGGGGCAACGGATTCCAGGCGGCGGTGACACTGGTGAATACGGGCTCGCCGATCAACGGGTGGACGCTGACGTGGAGTTTCGCAGGCAACCAGAAGATTTACGAGTTGTGGAATGGCCGGGTCCAACAGAAGGGCAAGAATGTGACGGTGCGCAATGCCACATACAACGCGAATCTCGCCACCGGTGCGACGGTGCCTATCGGTTTCAACGCGACGTATTCGGGAGCGAATGCGAAACCCACGGCGTTCTCGTTGAACGGCAAGCCGTGTCAGGTGAGTGATTAGTGGATGTCGACGTCAAACGGCAGGCGCTTCCAGACCTGCGTCTGAATGGGCTCGCTGACCGTGGCTGCCTGCAGCATCGACAGGCGCTGGCGGACCGCGTCCATGAGGCCGGCGCGCTTGGGGCGCACGTCGATCGCAACGGTATCGCCGACGGGGATGGCCGCCTTCTCGCGAGCGAGTTGAATGGCGAGCGCCAGACCGCCGAGCTCGTCCACCAGATGATTACGCTGTGCCTCATCGCCCAGCCAGACGCGGCCTTGCGCCACCGCTTCGATCTCCCGCGGGGTGCGCCTGCGCGCGGCGGCCACGGTGTTGACGAAGTCCGTATAGAACGCGGTGATGGTGGCATGGAGCTTGGCTCGCTCGTCCTTGGAAAGCGGCGTGGTCTCCGAGTCGATGGCCGCGTAGCGTCCGCGCGTGATCATCTCCTTGTGAATGCCCAGTTTGGCGTAGAGCCCGGCGAAGGCGAACTTGCCGAAGAAGACTCCGATGGAGCCGGTGACGGTGCGAGCGTCCGCCACGATCACGTGCGCGGGTGTGGCGATGTGATAGCCGGCGCTGGCGGCAACATCGGACATCGACGCGATGACGGGTTTCTTCTCCGCGAGCAGGCGCACCTGATGCGTCATCTCTTCCGCGGCGACGGCATCGCCGCCGGGTGAGTTGATGCGGAGAATGACTGCGCGGATGGACGTGTCGTCACGGAGCTGTTTCACCGCGGCCACGAACTCTTTTGGGTCGAGCACATTGGTGAGCGCGTTGAGCCGTGAGTCCGAAGTGATGTCGCCCTCGGCCGTGAGCAGCGCGATGCGGTGGCGGCCTTTCGGCGGCGGGACCTTCTGATAGTCGACTGCGGCGATGGTGCGCAGCTCTTTTTGGCCAAGTCGCCTGGCCAGCGCCTCGCGCGTTTGCTCTTCAAACTCGACGATGTCGGTGAGACCTTGCTGCTGGGCCTCGCGAGAGAGGAACGGGCCGTTGTCGATCCACTGCTTCACTTGACTGGTGGCGCGGTTGCGTCCGGCGGCGACGGCGCTAGAGAAATCGTTGTAGCGCGCATCAAGCAACGTGCTGATCACCTCGCGTGTTTCCGGCCGCATGGCGGATTGGGTGAATATGTCCGCGCCATCCTTATAACGGCCCATGGCGGCGAACTCCGGCTGAATCCCGAGCTTGTCGAGCGCGCCGCGTGCATACAGCATCTCCGCGCGGAAGCCCTTGATGTTGAGCAGATCGGAAGGCGGTCCGGCAATGCGGTCGGCGGTGGAGGCGAGATAGTAGTCGCGCGTGGAGGGGCTCCGGAGATAGGCGACCAACGGCTTGCCGGACTGGCGAAACGAACCCAGCGCTGCGCGGATCTCCGCAAGCTGCGCCCACCCTGCTTGCGCGCCGTGGGGCATCAGCAGCATGGCGGCGATACGCGGATCGGCAGCGGCGCGTTGGATGGTTTGCGCAAGCCGCCAGCAAGTCCACGGCGGCGGATCCTCGAGCCAGGGGATGCGCGCCGGCTCGGCTTCGCTCACTCTGCCCGAGATGCGCAGAACCAGCGTCGAGCCGGATTGCACTGACGGCGGGCGGTCATGCAACCACGGCAGCAACCATCCGAGCGCGGCCCACGTTGCGACGCCGATGATGAGGAGAACCGTGAAGCCCGCGAGAATGCCAACCGCGAATCGCCGCATGCCTCGATGGCGTTATGCGCCTTCCAGGATCAGGTCGACGCGCTTGCTGACGTCCTTGAGGTATTCGGCTTCGCCGCCAGCCAGCTCCACCGTCGCCGTGCCCTTGTAGCCGATGTCCGCCAGGGCCGCATGGATAGCCTTCCAGTCAATCTCGCCTTCACGCAGATTGACAAACTCGGCCTGACGCTTCACGAATCGGAAATCCTTGAAGTGAAGCTTGACGATGCGCTTGCCGAGCGTGCGTATCCAGTCCTGCGGATACCCGAAGAGCACGACGTTGCCAACATCGAAATAGGCGCGCACCCAGGGGCTCTTGAAATCGTCAACATAGCGGGCGAATTCGAGCGGGCTGAGGAGAAACTTGTTCCAGACTTCTTCGACGGCGATGATCACCTTGAGCTTCTGCGCCATCGGGATCATGCGTTTGATCTGATCCTGGGAACGCTTCCAGGCGTCGCCGTAGCTGGTCTTCGGATTGACCACCGCGGGCACCAGCAGAACCGTGTCCGCGCCCCACTCGTGGGCGTTGCGAAGACTGGTCTCCATGCCCTTGACGCAGAGTTGGACGACACTCGGATCTTCGCTGGAGAGCGGATACTTCCAGTGATCGGAATTCATGATGGAGTGAATGCGCACGCCGGTGGATTCGGCGGCTTTGCGGATTTCGGCGGAGGCCTGCGGGTCGGGGGTGGTAGGGCATTCGATCTCCTCGAAGCCGCAATCCTTGGCGATCTGGAACTTGTCCTTGACGGAAGATCCTCCGCGGATCATGCCTAGCAGTACGGCCTTCTTGATGGGCAGCCTGTCAGCAGCGGCAAGCGGCAAGCCGGACAAAGCCGCGCCGGCGGAAGTGAGCAATACGCGTCGATTCATAGTGAGGATAGCCTTCGTCGGCTATTGTATCGCGCCGGGCTATGAGGCAGGCCATTGAAAGCAGATAGTGTGTCGCATGCCGTAGCCCTGTATGCGGGCGGTTGGACGGTGAGGCCGTGCCGCGGTTCCACGGGGAAAACCTGCGGCGCAATCAGAAACACATCGACACATTGCAGCAACCGGCTGTGGAGCGGAACGTTACCTCCGCGCTACTTGTGTGTTGCCTGGACTCGCTTGGTGCGGTGCACATTGAGCTGACTGCTGAGGCGTCGGCTCGCGTGGCGGAACGAGCTTGACAGCGAACCGTGTCATCTCGACACATCTCCGTTTCAGGCCGTAAAGCGGTATACTCTGAAAAGTTGTTTGGGGGTTCTCTACTCGAGACCCACGGAAAAATTCAGACCTGAACGGGAGGTTTGCTTCGTGCGGTTACGAATTCTTTTGCAAACTGCAATTTTGACGTCACTGCTTGCTTTGAGCGCGGTGCCGTCCATGGCACAAGTACTTTACGGATCCATTGTCGGAACGGTAACGGATCCTACCGGGGCCGTCGTGCCCAAGGCTAAGGTGATTGCGACCGGAGTTGGAACCGGAGTCACGCGTGAAGCCGAGTCGGACGAGGCCGGACGCTTTTCCATTGCCAGCGTGTTGCCGGGCATCTATGAATTGAGGGTTTCGGCGAGCGGATTCCGCACGTCCACAAAGTCCGGTGTCGATGTGAAGATCAACACGGTGACGCGCGAAGAGATGCGCCTGGAAGTCGGTCAGATGACCGAGCAGGTGACAGTGGCAGCGGAGGTGGTGACGCTGCAAACGGACAAGAGCGACGTGCGAACGGAAATCACGGGGCAGACGGTGCAGAACCTGCCGCTGCCTGCCTATCGCAACTACCAGAGTCTGATCGCGCTGGTTCCTGGCGCGTCGCCACCGGCGTTCCAGAACGCTGTTGTGGATACGCCCGGTCGCGCGTTGCGCAGCTTTGTGAATGGCACGGCGACCAACAACAACAATACGTTGACGGATGGCGCGGCCAACATCAACATCTGGCTGCCGCACCACGTGGCATATGTGCAGCCAGTCGAGTCGATTGAGACCGTGAACGTCTCAACCGGCAGCTTCGACGCCGACCAAGGAATGGCGGGCGGAGCGGCCGTTACGGTGCAGACCAAATCGGGAACGAACCAGTTGCACGGAACAGGTTGGTGGTTCCACAGCGACCAGCATTTGCAGAGCGTGAACACATATTTCCGGTCCTCGACGTTTGTGAAGCCGCTAAACATTCTCAACATTTTTGGTGGTAACGTCGGCGGGCCGATTAAGAAGGACAAGCTGTTCTACTTCTTCAATTTCGAGCGCACGACCGAGCGGACAGGCTATGCGGGCAACTACAGTGTGGCTCCGGCCGATTACCGCGCAGGTGATTTCAGCCGGTGGACAGACCGTTACCTGGTCTACGATCCAGCGTCGGCCCCGCAGGCGAGTTCGGCGGCGCGCACTCTATTCCCCAATAACGTGATTCCACAGTCGCGGATCAATCCTACGTTTTCGAACATCTACAAAGGTATCCCGCTGCCGAACCAGATTTCTCCAACTGATCCACAGAACAACCTGAGCGGAAACTACTTTGTCTCGGGTATTCTGCGGCTGAACCGGAATCAGTACGACACAAAAATCAACTACAACGTCTCTAAGAATTTGCTGGTCTGGGGTAAATACAGCCGGATGGACGCTCCAGTCCAGGGCAGGTATCCGTTTGGAGACTTGGGCGGATCGCCTCTGGGCTCCGCTGGTCTCGGCGATACAACGACGCAATTGGTGACGGCCGGGTTTACCTATACGTTCACGCCTACGTTTTTGATGGATGGAGTATTCGGATATACGCGTATGGATCAGTTCGTCGGGATTCCTAACGTCGACAGGAACATCGGTTTGGACGAATGGAAGATTCCGGGAACGAACGGCGGCACACAGTATGCGAAAGACAACCGTTACGGCGGTGCTCCGGCAATCACTGGCTTCGGGTTCAGCGACATCGGGTTCCTGGATACGTGGACGCCGGTATGGCGGTACGAGCGTGCTTACTCTTACCAGACGAACTTCTCCAAGCTCTACAAGGCTCATGAAATCCGCTGGGGTGTGGATATCCGCAGACTCGAGCTGAATCATTGGCAGCCGGAAACCGCAAATCCCCGCGGAGCAATTAACTTTGCTTCGAACCCCACCATCTCACCGAGTGAGGGACAAAAGCGAGGCTCAGCGAACAATTTCGCTTCGTCACTGTTGGGGCTCGTGACGAGCTATACGAAGTCGATCCAGTTCTTCGAAATGAAGACGCGGGAACCGCAGTATGCCTTCTACGTTCGAGACCGGTGGCAAGTGAACCGGCGGCTCACGCTGAACATAGGCTTGCGCTATCAGTACTTCCCACTGATCAACCGCGGCGACCGCGGAATTGAGCGCTGGGACCCCTATACCAACATTGTTTACTTCGGTGGCTTGGGCAACACGCCTCGCGATGTGGGCATCGAAGTCAGTAAGAGAATGTTCGAGCCTCGTGTCGGCTTTGCCTATCGCGCGAGCGAGAACTTTGTGATTCGCGCGGGCTATGGGTTGTCCTACGATCCGCTGCCGTTCGGCCGCCCATTGCGCGGCCTATATCCGGCAACGCTCACCGGAAGGTTTGATCCGACCGTAACCAGCTTTGGATGGTACAACTCGATCAACGAAGGCATTCCGCCGATCGCGACGCCGGACGTGAGCAAGGGCCAAGGCACACTGCCGACGACCGTCGACATGGGACCGCGAAGTCCGTGGGGCGGCATGCTGCATCGCGGCTACATTCAAAGCTTCAACTTCACGTTGGAGCGCCGGCTGCCGTGGAACATGGTAGGAACCGCGGCTTATGTCGGCACACGCACCATTCACCAGTTGATCGACATCAACATCAACACAGTTGGACCGGGCCTGGGTACGACCACGGCGAACCTGCCGCTGGCGCGCGCTCATGGCCGCACCATCGGCGCCAACATGTGGGATGGCTGGGGAACCGGTAAGTACAATTCGCTCCAGACCAGCTTAAACAAAGCTTTCGGGAGCGGGCTGTTCATCAAGACGGCGTACACATTCGGCAAAGCCCTGAGCTATGCGGACGAAGACGGTTGGGTCGGTCTACCGTTGTGGAATTGGGGTCCGATGATCCGCCGCAATTATGCGCCCACCGGCTATGACCGGACGCACATGTTCACCACAGGGTTCAACTATACGCTTCCGGTGGGCCGCGGAAAGAAGTTCGCGCTGAGCAACAAGGCGGCAGATCTCGTGCTGGGTGGCTGGAACGTGGCAGGCACGTTTGTTGCCTACAGCGGCCTACCGTTCCACGTGACTGGAAGCGGGACTTCCCTTCAGTGCATTGGATGCACGCAAACTGCGTTCGTGCTCGGGGAGGTAAAGAAGCTCGGTGGAAAGGGGCCGGGGGATCCCTACTATGATCCGCAGCCGTTCTACGACCCACAGTTCTTCTTCAACGCTTCCAACCCGAACTACATCCCCGGTACTACCGGACGCAACTTCCTTCGTGGCCCCGGCTACTGGAGGCTGAATCCGGGGATCTTCAAGAGTGTAAAGATCAAGGAACGGATGAATGTGGAATTCCGCGCGGAATCCAACAACGTCACCAACTCGCCGATCTGGAGCAACCCGAATACCGGGACGGCCAGCTACCGGCGCAATCCGGACGGCAGCCTGAATACCTCGATCGTCAACCCGACGGGGAACTTCATGTCGATCACTGGAGCGTCCACCGGACGTGAATTCCGGTTCGGCATGCGGCTGGCGTTCTAAGGTTCACGCGAAAAACAAGGCCACTGGTCTTGAGGGAGCTTTCGATAGCTTGCCTCAAGGCCAGTGGCTTTTTTGCGTTTCTCGGGGCATGGTTAGGCTGCGTCCGAAGCGGCATCGGCCGGCGGCAAGCCACCCCAGATCAGCACATCCGGGCACAAGTCGGCGCCAGTCGGCCAAACGAGCGCGCCGCCCTCCACACGCATCTCCCTAAATTGTGCGACGTCGTTTCGGATCTCGTCAAAAACTGGACCCACCAACATCGGTCCGAGATCTCTCTCGACTACGCGACCGTCGGTCAAGGTGAGTTCGACGCAGTAGTCGCCCAGCGGCTTGGCTTCACGTATGCGAATCAATTTCATGTCTGCTCCTTAGTCCAGTGGGGCGATGGATTCCAAAGGCGTTCCACTTCGAGCCCTTTCCCAGTCGGCCTTCAGTTCCTGGCGATGCAGGGCTGCCCATTCGAGTACCAACGCCAAGGCTCTTCGCGGGAGTTCTCCCCTGAGGATGGCAAGCGTCTCGATCTCAACGAGAGCCTCGTATTCGCCATACTCGGCGTGGAAATGCGCCGGGCCATGGTCTCTAAAGTACATTCGCACCACGATCCCAAAGAATCTGGCTACCTCAGGCATTTCTTCTCTTGATTCTACCTGCTCCGCACGTTGCGCGGCGCGGTCTCGCAAGCGCGGCGAATCTCGTTAGCGCTACCACTCATCAATACGGGCCAAGATGCGCGTGTGCCCGACTGGGTTCGAGTGATCTCTCACGACCGGACGGTTGGGAGGGTCACGGATGAATGAAATGAGCTTCACCGGAGTTTGAAACGATTCGCCTTCCCCGATCACTAGGTATCACACAACGGCGGTTATGCGCCTTCTGGATGCTGCCGTCGATTTCTCCCCACTCCCCGATCACTGTCTCCAAGAATCAGGCCCTTTAGGCCATGCGGCCGAAGTGTGCCCAAACCAAAAATAGCGACTGGCTTAGGAGGTTACTAAATGCCGTACGCACCGAAACAATTCGATCATCCCAGCTTTGGAAAATGTGAACTGATTGCAACCCTGGCTGCAATCAAGTGGGCAAACGCGCTTGCGCCCGAGGAGGTGGCCGCGGCGCTCACTGCACTGAAGCTAAAACTCGCACCCGACCCGAAGAGCGAGAAAATCGCCGATGGCCGCAATCCGTTCACCGGCACAGTGAATCAATCGACGATTCTGGCGTTCGTGACGCTCGACAAAGCGCCCGAAGATGAGATCGCCAGGATCGTCAAGACGGGCAACGTAGAGTGGGCGGCTCCCGTCTACAAGGCCGTACGCGGCGATGGCGCTGAGCGATCGTACTTCGCCATTAACCCGGCGGTGATCGTTCTCTCCGCGGCAGCCGCTGCCGCGGTGGACATGCGTGCTGTCGAGGAAAGAGCAACGGTGGACGCAGGCCGCAGCAGCCTGATGCGCGGCTTCGTAGTCTACAAGTTGCCAGGCGCCAACGCCATTGATGTTGCCGCCAGGCTCGCCAAATCCGCCGCTCTCGCAGGTATCGCCAATGCAGTGAGTCTGGAGAACATTCCGTTCATTACGCCCACTTGCGGAGGCTGCGGCTGTGGAAGCGGAGAGCACAAGGAACTGACCCACTGTGGTCCTGCGACTGCGCCGGTGCTGCCCACTGACCCGCTGTTCGTCAATCAATGGGGCTTGCAGCGGATCAACGCTCCCAGCACATGGGCGGTGTCGAAAGGCGATGGCAACATCGTGGTCGCCGTGCTCGACCAAGGTGTGGAGCTGGGGCATCCGGATCTGAACGTGTGGCCGGTTTCCTACAGCACGATCACGCACACCAACAACGGCAGTCCGGTGGGCAATCACGGGACGGCGTGCGCGGGCATCATCAGCAGCCGCATGAACAACGCACTCGGGGCGACGGGGCTTTCGCCGCAATGTCCGGTGATGGCGATTGCGACGAATTTCGCCGACACGGAGGTGGCCGAGGGCTTGTATTTCGCCGCCGACAACGGTGCGCGCGTGGTGAGTATGAGCTTCGGCGTCTACGCGTCGTGGATGATCTGGAACTTCGCCATCATCGAAGCGGCGCTGCAATATTGCCACGAGAGGAACGTCGTGCTTGTGGCCGCATCGGGCAACGAGAATATCGCCACGTCGCGATTCCCGGGGTCTGATCCGCGCACCATTTGCATCGGCGGATCGAATCGCAACGATGTGCGCAAGAGTGTCGGGGACGGATCGCTGGAGGGGTTCTGGGGCGCCTGCTACGGTCCCGATCTCGACATCGTCGCGCCCTGCCTGGAGATTCCGACCACCGATCGCTTGGGCGCTGTGGGGTATACGCCGACTGATTACACACTGCGGTTCAACGGCACTTCGTCGGCGACTCCGCATGTGGCGGCGGCGGCAGGACTACTGCTTAGCGTGAATCCGGAGCTGAGCAACATCGAGGTCCGGCAGATCCTGGATGAGACCGCGGACAAGATCAATATTCCCGGCTACGTTTACCTGGCTACGGCCGGCAAGCCCTTTGGCACATGGAACAACGAAGCCGGCTACGGTCGGCTGAACGTGGAACGGGCGGTGCTGGCGGCGTGCGAACGGAAGCACCCTTGCGGGGCGGACAGCAAGTGCGGTGTCTGCACTCCTGAACCGGAGAACTGCTGCGTGAGTCCGTGCGATCCTCCGTGGAGACCATCGCAGAATTGCATCACATGGTATGAAGAGCGGTTCTTCCGGCAGCCGTTGAATCGCGACAACCCCAATGTTCCCGGCATCGTCGGCGCTGCCGCCGTGCCGGTGGTGGAGTTCCGAGTGACGTATGAACATCTGCTGTGTTTGCTGGGTAAACAGCAAGGGCCGCTGATGTTCACGACCACGCTGCTGCCGGGCGAGACCGTGCGGTTGTATCACAGTGACCGCTATCGCCGGGTCACAACGACGCAGCAACGCTACTCGGTGCAGACGACGTTCATGCAATTCCTCTCGACCGTGCACCAGGCGCGAGTCACCAACTCGATGGATGCGCTGTCCACGCGACTGACGAGTTCGAAGTCGGGCAGCTCGGACGCGAGCGGCGGTGGGTTCTTTGGGGGGCTGTTTGGATTTGGCGGAGGCAGCTCGTCGAGCTCGTCGTCGTCCACGAGTGCCCAGACTTCGCTGGGCGTTCACGTGGCGTCGGAGGCCTTCTTCCAGTCCGTGCACCAGGCGTCGCAACTGACGCACGCCGAGAGGTCGATCATGGTGAGCACGTACGAGGACAAGGAAAGCGTGGACACCACGGTGCGGACGTTGAACAATGCGAACGAGTGCCGCGCTGTCACTTACTTCGTGCGGCAGGTGATGGAACTGTACGCGGTGAGCACGCGCGTGGCGGACATCCAATACCGGATCGTGGCGCAGAACGTGCCGCCGGAATGGCACAACATCGACGATCTGGGCTGGCTGCCGGATGCCATCCAGGTACTGATCCGCGGCATGCTGGGTATGCTGCCGAAGATCGGAACCGTGGTGAGCCGTCCGCGGCCGGTGTCGATTCCGACGGATGGTCTGGTGTACGACGCGGAGCTGGCCCACTGCTGTTCGTGCGAGCCGGAACGCGCGGCGGCAATTCAGATCCGGCTGGAGCGTCAAAAGGCGGAGGCGAAGAAGCTCTGCCTGGAAGCGCAGCAGTTGGAATTGGAGCTCGAACGGAGAAAGCTCCTTTTGGGCAAAGGACAGCTTGGTCCGTTTGAAGCCGTTGCGGGACCTGTTGGGTAGAGGCCGGAGGTCGCGCGACTATTTCTGTGGGACGTGCAACGGCAATGCCTGCTTGCCGTCCCACAGCGTTACCCCGCCATTGTAGTCGCCGATGATGACGAGGTTGCCGTCCGCGGAGGTGGTGAGTCTGGTAAGCATTTGCGGGAACTGTTTCGATGCCGATTGGTGCTTGCCGAGGGTGCTCCAGAGGTGCACGATGCGGTCGCGGCCGACGGTGGCGATGCGGCCGTCGTTGCTGTATGCCGCGCTGAGTATGCCCGATTGCGGTGTGCCATACACGGGACCTTTGGCAGGTGGGATGTGCGCCTTGGTGTCAGTGGCGATGGGGAAGCCTTCTGCTACGTCCCATACGGCGAGTTCGCCGTCTTCTCCGGCGGAGGCGAGTAGTTTGCCGTCGGGCCGCCAGGTGAGCGCGTTGACGGAATCCTTGTGCTCGGCGAGCGTGACGATGATGCCGCCGGCCGCGCTCTCCCAAAGATGAATGCCGCCCGCGCGATCGGCGGTGGCGAGTTTGGAGCCGTCCGGAGAGAACTCGAGTGCGGTGATCCAATCGGTGTGTTTGGTGAGTTGGTAGATTTGCTGGCCTGTGGCGGTGGAGAAGACCTTCACGATTTTGTTGGGGCCGCCGAGGGCGACGAGTTTGCCGCCGGCGGAGATGTCAGCGGCGAGGATGATGTCGACTTCCTGCCCGATGGTGATGGTTCGCTGGCCGGTGGCGACGTCATAAAGTGCCACTTTGCCGGTCTGCGCGCCTTTGCCTCCGGCGGCGAGGAGAATGGCTCCATCGCGGCTGAAGCGGAGCACGTAAGGGATGCCTTCCGGGAACGGAAGTGCGCCGATCGGCTGGCGTGATTCGAGGTTGTAGAGCGTGATGGTTTCGTGACCGGCGACGGCGAGGAGCGGCGCCCACGGGCTTGCGGCTATCGCGGTGACCGGATGCGCGCGGGCCTTCGGCTTGGGGGGCGCGACGGGAAGCTTTGCGAGCATTGCGGGCGTGGTTGGTTTGTTCATTGCCGCAGGCTTGTAGTCGAACGATGGCGCCACCGGGCCTTTCGGCTGACTGGCTGGATTTTCCAGTAGGCCTTGCGCAATCCATTCCTTGATGATGTTGATCTCCGCTTCCGGGATGCGTGCGCCGCCGACCGGCATGCGCGGGATTCCGTTGCCTTCATGCGCCACGGCGAGATAGAGAATGCTCGTGGTAGGGCGGCCTGGCTTGACGACGTCACCGGATCCGCCGCCTTTCAGGATGCCGTTGAAGCTTTCCACGTTGAGGCCGGAGCGCATCTCGCCCGCGCTGTGGCAGGGCAGGCAGCGCCGCGCGAGGACCGGCTTGACGTGAGTGTCGTAGGTGATTTGCGCGGACAATTGGCCACAGATCAACAGTGAGGAACACAGATGAAGAAAGCGATTCATTTAGTGGTTGAATTCGAATTCCGAGGAGTTGATGAGAGCCCAGAGGATGTCGTCGTAGACGGCGCGGCCGGATGGGTCGTTTGCTACGAGGGCGGCGAGTTTCTTTGATTCTTCCGCCGACGGTTTGCGCGAGAGGGTACGGATGTAGAGTACTTCTATGATTGCCTGCGGGGTACGTTTTGCTTTGAGTTGTTCCGTGACGATGGTGCTGCGGGCAATCTTGGTTTCGACGGTGTCCCCATTGATCAGGTGCAGGGCTTGCGAGAGCGTGGGTTCGTAGCGGGTTTCGGAGGCGTGCACGCTTTCTCGTTTCGAGAGACCGAAAGTGCGGAGGAAATAGTTACCAGTGCGATGGCCGCCTTCAAACATTTCCGTCGCGCGGGTGCCGGGGGCGTAGGGGCCGAACGCGGTGGGAGTGCCGGTGACCTGGGCGAGGGCGTCGAGCATTACGTCGGCGCGCATGCGGCGGAGTTTGGCGTGCGAGAACTGCGAATCGTCGTCGCGATTGGTTTCGTTGGGTATGGAGGAAAGCTGGTAGGTCCGCGAGGTGCAGATGTCGAGAATGAGGCGGCGCACGTCGTAGTTGTAGGAGGCGAGGTGCTTGCCAAGGGCTTCCAGCAGTTCTTTGTTGCTGGGCGGATTGCTGATTCGCACGTCGTCCACAGGGTGGACGATGCCGCGTCCGAAGAAGTGGTCCCACACGCGGTTGGCGATGTTCTGCCGGAAGATCACGTTGTCCGTTGAGGTGAGCCATTCGGCCAGTGCGAGGCGCGGGTCGCGGGTCCTTATGTCGGGCTCCGCGCCCCCGAGGAACTTCGCGGGTACCGGACGGTTGTCGAGCAGGTACTTCGCGGGAGGCGGGTTGGGATCGCCCGAGATATAGTATTCGCGCGGCTCGCTGGCGGGCTTGCGCTTTACTCCGGTGAAGAAGCTGACGAAGCCGTAGAAGTCATCCATGGTCCAACGGTCAAAGGGGTGGTTGTGGCACTGCGCGCATTGGATACGAATGCCGGTGAACACCTCTGCCACGTCGAGCGCGACTTCCTTGGCGTCATAGCGGCCCTGCGGGATCATCGTATAAAGGTTCACTGCGGGGTCGGCGATGTTGCTGCCTGTGCCGGCAAGCTGCGCGCGTACGAATTCGTCCACCGGAGTGTTGCGCTTCATCTGCTCGCGGATCCACTGGTAGTAGGCGTTGGCGACTTTGCGATCGGTGCCGAAGGAGGCGTTGTTGCCAGTGATCACCTTGAGCAGTTCAGCCCATTTGGTGGCCCACAGATCTGCAAATTCGTCGCGCTGCATGAGTGCGTCAACGAGTTTGGCGCGCTTGCCGGGGGAACGGTCGGCGACGAAGGACTTGTACTCGTCGACCGTGGGGAGCAACCCGATGAGGTCGATGGAGACGCGGCGCAGGAACTGTTCATCAGTGCTAAGACTGCTGGGAAGGATGCGCAGGTATTGCAGCTTGGCATTGACGATGTCGTCTATGTAGTTGTTGGACGAAACCTTGGGCCACTTGAAGTTTTTGTCGGTGGGGAGGACGATAACTTCGGCGCCGGTGGTGAACTTGGCGAAGCGCGCAAAGACGAACGTGGCGCCGCGCTTGCCGGCTGTGACAATGCCGTTGTCGTCGATGTCAGCGGTGTTCTTGTTGTTGGTGAGGTAGAGCGCGAGGTTGTTCACCGTGCGCGTGGTGCCGTCAGAGTAGCGCGCGATGACCTGCAGCTTCTTCTTCGGCTCCTTGCCGGAGAAGACAATCTTGTCGGGGACCAGCGAGATGCCGGCCACCTGCGGGACCTTTTCCGAATCGGCGGGAGCGCCGGCGCGAATCCATTCGAGCACGGTGCGGTAGTAGCCGCTGTCGGGCTTGAAGCGGCGGCCGCCCGAGTGAGGCACCATGCCAGTGGCCTTCTTGAGCAGCAGGCTCTCTTCGGGTACGGCGAGATCGATGCGGCGGCCGATCAGTTGCTGCGTGAGACGGAAGTAGTCGCCGGCAGGGTCGTAACCAAAGAGGGAGAGGCGGAAGCCGTCCTTACCCGATGCCGCTCCGTGACAGCCTCCGGAGTTGCAGCCGGCGCGGAAGAAGACGGGCATCACGTCGAGCCGGAAGCTGACCGGCCGAGGCGGCGTGACGGGGGCTTTCGATGCAGGCGCCTTCTTGTTGGCGGCGAACAACACCGCGGGGACAATCGTGAGGAGGAGAATGGCTCGCGTCATTGCGCGCTCACCGCCGACGCCGTGCGCGGCATGTCGATACGCAGGACGCCGGACCCGGTTTGTTGCTTCACTGTCTGGCCGTTTTCCGTGATGGTGACCTCACAGAAGATGTCCTTGTACAGCCCAGCCAGCGCGTCCGCGGAGGCCTTCACAGGAATTACGATTTCCAGATCTCTAGATCGGATTATCGGCGCGGGCCCGGCCATTTCCACGCCTTTGGGGAGACGGCGCAGTTCCAATGTGGCTTTACCCGGGAAGGGCCTGTTGTGCTTCACGAGGGCAAGGATTTCCGCTGTGCCACCGCGTTCCACCGCCGCACGTTTGAGTTGGATGGAGATGTAGGGCTCGGCCACTTCCAGCGGCGTGAATGGCGTGGACACGCGAATGCGCCCGATGCCGCTGTTCGCATCGCCACCAGTTGTGGTTGTGGCGTTGAGCGCGATGGGAAATTTGCCGGTGGCGGCTTTGTCGTTCGCCTGGATGCGATACAGCGCTTCGGATTTTCCGGCCGGCACTTGCAGCGTGCCACCCGATGACACGCCGGAGGGGAGCCAATCGGAGAAGATCTCCACCGGCCCTTGGAACTCGCCATGGCGCACCACTTTCAGTCTGAGCATCATCTCGCCGCTACGCGTCAATGGCGTGGCCGGCTTCTCCAACTCGACGTAGAAGGGTGCTGGGTCAGTGACGGCGAGCGCGTATTTGTTCAGGAACACGTAGTGCCACGGCCGTTCGCCAGGCCGGTTGAACAAGTGGAACGCCTGGCGCGATTCCGAGTGGATAGTTCTGATGCGATCGGCGGGACGGGCCAGCAGTTCGATCCAGGCGGCTTGCTGTTCCGCTCCTGGTTCCGCTTCAAACTGCACCGGCATGCGCGTTACCCCTTTAGGGTATTTCTGGGCGATCATCTTCACGCCGCGAGGCAGTCCCTTGGCTTCCAATTCGATGTCGCCTTGAAAGGTGTTGCCGAGACCGGCCGCCAGTTGCACTGCCATCGTCCAACGTCCGCCTTGCGGGACGATCATGCCCGTGGTCTTCGGCATCTGATAGGCGTCGGATGAAGTGATGTGCGTATAGACGGTGTCACGGACGGGTTCGATCTCGATGCGATAAGCGAAGTCCGGCCCCGACTTGCCGCGCGTGTCCTCGATGCCGACGAGGTAGTCGCCATCGGCGGGCGGTTTAAAGATGGCCACGGGGTCGAGCGTGTCCTTGATGTGCCAGGTGCCGCGATTGGACACGTAGCCGAGATCGTTCATTCGCGAGTCATCCGCCGCGACGATGTTCTTCTGCGATTTTGTCGACCGGATCCAGAATCTCGGGTCCATCGGAGAGCCACCGGTGCGGGCAATCACGCGCACCTTCCATGATTCGCCTTTTTTTGCGGGGAACTGAAATACATCCGCTGCTGCACCTTTGTTGTAGATGCCGTTGAAGGCCACCGGAATTGCGGGCGCCACTGTGATGCCTTCGTCCGACTTGATGACGTTGGGGTAGGGCGATACACGAAGCATGTTAGGCGAGGGCACTTGCCCGAGGAAATATTCGAAATCGCCTGGCTTCGAGGGAAGTTGCACTGTCTCGGTGCGGTCGCCGGCGGGGTCACCGTAGATGCGGACATGGAGTGGTTTGCCCGCTTCGCCGCCGAGAGGAAATGTCAGCATCGGGCGGACGAAATTGCCAATGTGCACGCGGTAGTAAGTGTTGCGCGGGGCCTGATACATCTCCTGCTTCACTTCGACGAAGTACACGCCGGTGCGGGGGGCCACGATAGAGAGCACCGGGTCCTGCACCAGCAGCGAATTATCGCCGCCGCGCGCCAGTTCCTTGCCCGCGGAATCCAGTATTCGGGCCAAAAGATCGTTATCTCCGAATCCCTGGTGAAGCGTGCCGAGCCGCACCGATTCCACTTCTACGCTCAGCCGGTCGTCCTGCTTTACAGCAACGGCGTAGTAGTCGACATCCATACGATTGCCGGGATCGATATGGCCGTCGATAGTCACGTTGAGCGGAACGCGCTGCGCGGTGGCGAGCGTGTCGTCCTCGCCGGCCTTCTTCTCAAACTCGGGCAGCTTGGGAAACGGGCTCACCCAGAACGTAACTGCGTCGCTCAGGCCAGTGGCGGTGCGGAGGCGTAGCACATGCTCGCCCAGCGGACAATCGGCGGCAATTTCAAACTTCGCCTTCACGGTCTCCTCGGGCTTGTCACCGGGGTGCAGTTCGGTGACGTGAATGCCGGGCCGGTAGAAGATCACCGCGCGCGGGTCCCTTAAATAGCGGCCGTTGAAGGTGACCTGAACTGTTGCGCCTCGCGATCCGCCGCGCGGATACACGTACTCCACCATGTGGAGCGGCTCGGCGCATGCCACCCAGGTCGCGGCGAAGACGAGCAGCGATCGAACGAGCATGACGTGTTATCCGATGAGGCCGGCGACAGGTTTGCCGCCCCGTACGATGTCGATGGGTCGATTGCCCGGCGCCATCAAACGGTCCTCGGAGTTGATGCCGAGTTGCTTGTACACGGTGGCCAGGAAGTCTTCCACGGTGACCGCGTCACGGTCGGGTTCGGACGCGGTAGAATTGCTGGCGCCGTAAATCTGGCCGCGCGTGATGCCGCCGCCCGCGAGCACCATCGAATAAACGCGCGCCCAGTGGTCGCGCCCGTTGGTCTGATTGATTTTCGGAGTGCGGCCGAATTCGGTCATCACCATGACGATGGTGGAATCGAGGAGGCCGCGCTGATCGAGATCGGTGACGAGGCCGGAGAAAGCGTGATCAAACGCGGGCATGCCGTCGCCCACCGCCTGCTTGACGTTGACGTGGTTGTCCCATCCACCCGATCCGCTGTACTGCACGGTGACGAAACGCACGCCCGATTCGACAAGGCGGCGCGCCAGCATCAGTTGACGGCCGATGGCGAATGGCTGTCCGCCGCGCGGATTGCGGACCTCGCCATAGAGCTTGGTGATTGTGTCGGGCTCACCGTCGAGGGAGAATGCGTTGCGCGCTTCGACGGACGTTATGATTTTGTAGGCCTGCTGGTAGAACTCGCCGATGGCGTCGACTTCGACGGGGTTCTTTTCCATCTGTTTGAAGTGCGATTCGACGGCCTCGCGCGCCGATTGACGCCGCTGAAACCGATCCTCGGTGACGCCGCGCGCCAGTGTGATGTCGCGGACCTGGAAATTCTTCTGCCCCGGATCGCCGCCCAGTTCAAAGGCGCCGTACTTCGCGCTGAGATAGCCGGTGCCGGAAAGCTGTGGCACGCCGGGCACGCCGACGAAGGCTGGAAGATTGTTGCGCGAGCCGAGTTCGTGCGCCACCACCGCGCCCATCGACGGGTGAATGATGGCGGGGGTGGGCAGGTAGCCGGTGAGGTATTGATAGGTGGCGAGGTTGTGATCGGGGATGCGGCCCGTGATGGAGCGGATCACGGTGATTTTGTCAGCGATCTGGGCCGTACGTGAGAGGTTTTCGCTAAAAACAATACCGGGTATTTTTGTTTTAACGACACCGAACGGGCCGCGGTATTCGATAGGGGCATCGGGCTTGGGGTCCCACGATTCCTGATGCGCGAGGCCGCCCGGGAGGATGATCTGAATGACGTTTTTCGCCGGTCCTTCGGCTCGTCTGGCAGCGCCGGGTTGGCGCACTTCGCCGGCGGTGGCCCTGATCTGGAAGAGGTCAGCGAGCGTGAGCCCCATTCCGCCGAGGAAGCCGGCCTGAAGGAAGCTGCGGCGCCCGAACGTTGTCGGGAAGACGGGGCCCGGGCAGGGACCGGTGATGTTTAGGACTCGTTTCATAGCCTCTTGCGGAACCAGATTCGGCGGCGACTTCCAAGTACAAGCACGGGAGACCGCTGGAAGTTGCGGTCATTCTAAAATCGTAACGCATGCAGGGCTTGCGCCAGTGGAGGCGTCTGGTATATTGGAGAGGTGATGCGTGGCGGAACGGCTGCGAGTCATCTCCTGATGAGCGGGAGTAATTCAGTGGTAGAATGCCAGCTTCCCAAGCTGGACGTCGTGGGTTCGAGTCCCATCTCCCGCTCCAACTTTTCAATCACTTAGCGTCCTCTGCTTTCAAGTCCTGCTCCAAATGGCTCCAAATCCCCTCGCAGCCGTCGCACATCTCAACCGTAAAGCTTCTGTAGGTTCCCGCCGATATGACCCTAGAATTCACTTCTACCGCTCCGAAGTGAGTTTGACGCTCAGAGGAGGAACCATGTCCCTGGATAACGTACAGAAAGACCTCGACAATCTGCGAGCCGCCGTGCCGGAACTGACGGGGGTGTTGCTGGCAACCAATGATGGGAAGCCGATCGCGCATGCGGTGAACGAGAACGAGAATCCGGCACGCATCGCGGCAATGGCGGCGGCGGCGTCGAGCCTGGGGAAGCGCGTCAGCGACACGATGAGCGCAGGCACGCTGAACGAACTCAGCCTGAGCGGATCGGACGGACAGATCTTCTTATATAACGCCGGCGGGAAGGCAGTGCTGGTGGTGATGGGTCCGACGGGCGCCAACACGGGACTGATTCATCTGGAAGCGCGGTGGGCAGCCCGGGAGATTGGGGAGCGGTTGAATTAACGCGTCAGGCGATTACGGCGTTGCGGAGAATTCCGATTCCTTCGATTTCTACTTCCACCACGTCGCCGGGCGACATCTTTTGGGTTGCGCCTGGAGTGCCGGTGTAGATTACGTCGCCGGGGGTGAGGGTGACGTACTGGCTGACAAAGCTCACGATGCTGGTGCAGTCAAACAACAAATCCGACGTGTTTTGTTTTTGCACGCTCTTTCCGTTGAGGCGGGTTTCCAATAACAATTTGTCGTAGTTGAGCCCGCTGACGATGGCGGGACCCATTGGACCGAAGGTGTCGGCGCCTTTGGCACGCCACCACTGCAGATCCTTTTTTGCTCCGTTCTGCCAATCGCGCTCGCTGACGTCGTTGCCGCAGGTGGCGCCGAAAATGCCGGCGCGGGCTTCGTCCTTGGAAGCGGCGTTGAGGCGCTTGCCGATTACGATCACGAGTTCGCCTTCGTAATGGACGTTCTTTGCGCCGGTGGGGATGCGGATGGGTTCTTCTGGATTCTGCAGGCAGGTGATGGGCTTGTAGAACATCTCGGGTTGTGAGGGAGGTGTGCGGTTGCCGATGTGGCTTTTATAGTTGAGTCCAACTGCGAGCACCTTTGGCGGGACGATGGGGTAGAGGAGTTTCACTTCGCCAACCTTGCGTTTTGTGGCGGTGACTTTGTAGTTGCCGAGTATGTCGCCTTGAATGACGCGGACGTCTTCGCCCTCGACGAGGCCGTGGGCGATTTGTCCTTGGGCGCGGAAGCGAACGAAGCGCTTGGTGCCGGGGGTGGGTGCGGCCAGTGCAGAGGAAACGGCGGAGGCGAGCACGGCGGCGCCGAGGCCGGCGGTTTGGAAGGTACGGCGAGTGGTCATCAGGGGTTATGATATCGCAACGGATTTCTGGCCACTGATAAACCTCTCACGACCGGAAGGCGGGGCTGAAGTCCCGCGAAGCCGCCGTTGCGCCCGAGACTCCACACGGCGACAGACCGATTGTAACGCGGCCCCGTCCCCTCCCCCTGCCAAATCCTGCCTTTGGATATTTTTAACCCAGTCATACTATAGAAATGTTTGAAACAGTCGATCTATATAGTGTATGGTAACCGCACTCCTCTTCCTCGCAATCCAAACCCTGTACGCCCAACCCGGCCGCTTCGGACTCCCCGCCTGCGATGGCCCCGATCAACACCTCGCCTCCCGCGCCGCCTTCACCCTCTGCCACAGCAACACTCGCCGAGTCCCCGTCTGGACCGCCTACCAGCTCACCCCCGAGATGCTCGAAGCCCCATCCGCCCCACGTCAACACTTCCGCCCGACCCCAAACTCGCCTCATCCGCTACTGAGGCCGAATGCAGTCCCACAACTCCCCGAGTTGAATTTGTCCGCCTGGCGCAAAATCGAAAACGACATCCGCAAACTCGCCTCCCACTCCGACTCCCTCATCATCCTCACCGGCACCCTCTTCGATTGCGACAACATCCAGCACATCGGCCCCAACCAGATCGCCGTCCCCTGCGCCACCTTCAAAATCGCAATCGCCCTCAGCGGCGAAACCAAATCCGCCT
>JACQZR010000112.1 GCA_016213775.1 Acidobacteriota bacterium | reverse complement strand
GCTTCAGAAGATCAGCCCCGAAAAATTCTCAGCGGCGCAGCGATTCTTGAGTCGCAGCAGCAGATCGAGTCATCCAAGATTTAATTTGTACTCAAGAGCTCCTCTGAGTTATAGAAATTAATTCTCGGACGGGCTCCTAGCTGACGTCACTGAACATGCGGTTTGGAGATCTGGCTCAGCACCTTGCCGGCGTGCTCGGGCTGCGTAAGCCGCAAGGCAATGTCGGCCTGGGAAATAATGCCCGACAATCGCCCATCGCTGTCGACAATGGGTATTCGCCTGATCTGATAGTGCTCCATAATCTCGATTGCGCTTTGCAGGTCGTTTTCCGCGTTGCACGTGTGAGGATCGGGCGTCATGATGTCCTTGGCCTTCGTAGTGGCGGGCTTTTTTCCCGCGGCGACTACCTTGAGCGCCAGATCGCGGTCAGTAACAACCCCCACGATTCTCCTGCTCTCCTTGTTCTCCAGGATGGGAACACACCCAATATCCTCGCTTTGCATAAGTTCCGCAATGGCTACAGACGTGTCTGTGGGAAGGCAGCAGGTGGGAAACGATGTCATGACTTCTTTGCACTTCATTTTAATTTCCTTTCTATTCACGCTTCTGTATTCATCAGGTCATCGAGTATGCGCCTGGCATCCTTGCGCGCGGGGTCTTCCGGAATACCGGACACTGCCTTGCGGATAAGGTCCAGGCTCATTGAGTACTCAGCATTCATCGCGCCAAGCAAATAAACGCGCGCGCACTCCAGGTGTTCTCTTGCGAGTTGTTTACTTGGAGAGTCGGCGCACTGAGCGAGAAGAGATAAGAGGTCATTGATTCTATTGTCACTATCTTCTA
Organism: Acidobacteriota bacterium; assembly: GCA_016213775.1. Taxonomy (GTDB): domain Bacteria; phylum Acidobacteriota; class Terriglobia; order Bryobacterales; family Bryobacteraceae; genus CADEFT01. Next base: position 54,278 of record JACQZR010000112.1, on the reverse strand, counting down.
TCGTCATGGCTGATTTACCTGATAGTCAGGGCTACGGGCGGCTACGGGATGCTTCGGCGTACCGCGATAAACTCATGTGCACGTGCCCTTCCGGAATTTGGAATGATACGCCGGCGTGCACCGGTACGTGAATATCGCATTCGGAGCCGCCGTTGAGTAGCACGTCCGCCGCTTCTCACAACGCGAGCGACGCGTGCCCCACCGGCGACACCATCATCTGAACCCGGCTAAATCTGAATCGCGAGCCCCGTCACAGGCACTGTCAGATCCGTGATCTTCGTCACCACCCGCCCCGGCTTGGAATCCCCGGTCACATTCACGAGCACCGAGTTCCGCTGCTGCACTCCCCGCTGTCGCAAACAACCCACAAAATACGTCCGCTTGGGTATCGTATCCGCCACTCCGAACGTCGCGCCGTGATCGTCCGCACGTCCGTGGGAGGCTGCCCCACGTGTCGAACTCTTGCGCCGATCCAGAGCCCGTGGCTATCTGCCGATAACCAGTTCGATACCGTAGCTGGCGGAGCGTTCGGCGAAGTGGCGGAAGTTGAAGCGCGTGTAGTCCGGCAACGGCGGCAGTACCTGCGCGGTGGCTGGTTCAGAGAATTCCTCGATGAAGGATTCGATGCCGCAGGGCCAGCAGACGAGCAGGGCTTTGGCCTGGTCCGTCTTGAGCCGGAAGCTGTGGGGCTGGTCCTTCGGCAAGAGAACGAAGGTGCCCGGCGTGGCGTGCGTGGTGCTGTCGCCGACATGGAAATCAATCTCGCCTTCCAGCATGTAGTAGGCTTCGTTTTCCTCCCGGTGGAGGTGGGGAACCGGCTCTGATCCGCGTTGAAAAGTCGCCTCCAGAACCAGCATGCTTCCATTGGAATCCGCCCCTCTGACCAGGTATTTGAATAGGGCGCCGAAGTACCAGCGCGAGTCTGGGTGTGCGTTACCGGTAGATGCAATCACAGAGTTGGTACGCGTGGCGGAGAACGGCGGATCTGTCAATCCGGAAAAAACTATCGCGTGAGAGCCGCGGCTTCGGATTCGAACTTCCTGGCCAGGTCGCCGAGCTGATCCAAAGTGGGGTTGATGATGGTCTTCTCGGTGTCTTCCCAATTGGTGATACAGATGAGGAGGTACGCGGCAGCCAGGCGGATGCAGAGTGAGTCGGTCAACTCGCGTCTATGCCGTTTGGCGATTTCGATCAGGGCGGGGTGATGAAGGGCCACGACGCGTTCCAACGTCGTGCCGTCGTCACACGAGAGATCCCATTTGACGTCTACTGCGTCGGCGTGACGGATGGAGATGGCGTTCTGGAGCCAGCGCAGAGAACACGTCCATTTGCGGCCAAACGGATCGTTGACTTCAAACTTCCGGGGATTCGCGATCATGAGTATTCATTGTAGCGAATCGGGAAATGTCTATATGTCGCCGAGGCGGTGGGAAAGCAGGGACAGGAACTCGTCGCGGGTCTCTTTTTGATCGCGAAACGCGCCGAGCATGGCGCTGGTCATGGTGCCCGAGTGCTGCTTCTCCACGCCGCGCATCATCATGCAGAAGTGGCGGGCATGGCAGACGACGGCGACCCCTCGTGGGTCGGCAACCTGCTGGATTGTCTCGGCAACTTCGCGGGTGAGGCGCTCCTGCACCTGGAGGCGGCGGGCAAACATGTCGACGATGCGGGGGATTTTGCTCAGCCCAATCACCTTATCCTTGGGTAAATACGCCACATGCATCTTGCCGAAGAAGGGCAGCATGTGGTGCTCGCACATGGAGTAGAACTCGATGTCGCGCACCACAACCATTTCGTCGTACTCGACGTCGAACAGTGCGCCGTTGATGATGCTTTCGACGCTAGTCTCGTAGCCGCTGGTGAGGAAATGGAGGGCCTTGTCGGCACGCTCGGGCGTCCTGAGGAGGCCGTCGCGCTGCGGGTCTTCGCCAAGCGCACGGAGCATTTGTTCCACTTGCGGGGCGAGCGAGATGTGGGCCCGCTTTTGCGGCATCATCTTCACCTTGTCATTTGCTTTCACGTTCTTCATACTGCAAGCTCCTTCCTCGTCCCATTGCTCTCGACGATGTTTCGTTTGGTCTCCCAGATGCGTACGGTTGCCAGTGAGGTCCCTGCGAAGTCGCTGGGCCAGGCGGCGCGGAGCCGGCAGTGGATGTCGCTGGTGACGTTCTCTGTCGTCGGTACGACGGTGGCGTACGTTGGGATTTCGGCGTTCATGAATTTGTTTTCGTAGTCGGCGAGCACGGCGGTCCTGACCAGTGCGTCCAGCTTTGACACAGGCACGATCAGGCCGGTGATGTTGTCAGGCTCGCCCTGGACCACAACTTCGAGGACATAGTCGTGCCCGTGTCCGAAAGGATTATTGCACTTTCCGTAGAGAGCGCGATTCTTCTCATCCGTCAATTGCGGGCTGTGCAGGCGGTGCGAGGCGGAGAAACGGTAACGGCGGGCGACGAGCATGGGTCAGGCCTGGCCTCCGGTGTATTCGGCCCACTGATCTTCGGTCTCAAAAATGCGGACAGAATTGAGGTGAGCATTCGGAAGGCGGAGTCTCGGATCGAGCCGGCGCCAGATCTCGCGGGCGAGGTTTTCGGCGGTCGGCACGACTTTGTCGAAGGGGGGAACTTCGTGATTGAGGAAGCGGTGGTCCATAGGTTCGATGACCTCTTCGTTGATCACGTCCTTCAAAATCTTGAGGTCCATCACCATCCCCGTCACAGGGTCAGGCTCGCCTTCGAGGGTCACTTCCACGATGTAGTTGTGGCCATGCCCGTGCGGATTGGCCGCCTCCCCATAGAGCGCCCGGTTTTCTTCGGGAGTAAAATGGGAAAGAGCACAAAAGTGGGATGCGGAGAACTCAGCCCTTCGCGTGATTCGCATTCGTTTCACCTATTGGATGCAATACCTGTTCGCTCGGATACCTTAAAATTGTAGAAGAGTCTATGGAAGCAAAACGTACTGATACCATTCTAAAGTCTGCTCTTGGGATACTTGTGGCGTCCCTGATCCTGGTTACGGTTTCGACGCTGGAGCAGCGTATTGTACAGGCCGGCGAGACCGCGCCTGCTTTTACTATCACCACTGATGGCGGCCAGAGCGTGTCGGTGAACAGCTTCGGCGGCAAGCTGCTGATTCTGAACTTCTGGGCTACCTGGTGCCCGCCATGCGTCCAGGAGATGCCCTCGCTGGTGGAGTTTGCCGAGAAGATGAAAGCCAAAGGCGTGGTTGTGCTCGGCGTCAGCGTGGACAAAAACGAGAAGACCTACAAGCAGTTTCTGCAAAGCGCGCGGGTGACGTTTGTGACGGCGCGCGATCCGGAGGCGAACATCAGCTCGAGCTACGGGACGTTCAAGTACCCGGAAACCTACGTGATCGACCAAAAGGGTAACGTACTGGAGAAGTTCATCGGGCCGGAAAACTGGTCGGATCCGAAGGTGCTGGAGCGCATTCAGCGTCATCTGTAGACATCCATGATCTCCGCGGAAGGGAAGCAGAAGCTGATCGCCGTAGTTGGCCCGCGCAACTATCTGGATCGTCCCGAGGATCTCATTCTTTACGAATACGACGGCGGAGTGGACAAAGCGCGTCCGGAACTGGTGGTGTTTCCCCGGAGCACGGAAGAAGTGGCGGCGCTGGTGCGAATCAGCCAGGAACATGGGATTCAGCTTGTTGGGCGTGGCGCGGGGACCGGGCTGAGCGGCGGGTCCATTCCGCGGCGCGGCGGACTCATCATTGCGTTCGCGCGGATGAATCGCATTCTGGAGATCGACCTGGCGAATGAGCGGGCCGTGCTGCAACCAGGCGTTGTGAATCTCGATATCACGCTTGCGGTGCAGGGGAACAAATACTTCTACGCGCCCGATCCTTCGAGCCAGCGCTCTTGCACCATCGGCGGCAATGTGAGCGAGAATGCCGGTGGTCCGCACACGCTGGCGTACGGCGTGACCACGAATCATGTGTTGGGCCTGGAGGTGGTGCTGCACGACGGCACCGTGATTCACACGGGCGGCATGGAGCAGGACACCCCCGGCTACGATCTGACGGGTCTGCTCACCGGGTCGGAAGGCACGATGGGCCTCGTGACCAAGGTGATCGTGCGGCTGATGCGCCAGCCCGAGGTGGTGAAGACGTGCCTCGGCATTTACAACACTGTGGACGATTGCGCGGACACGGTGGCGGAGATAACGGCGCGAGGGATTACCCCTGTGGCGGTGGAGATGCTGGATGGCGTCATGCTGCGCATGGTGGAGGAAGCAACGCATGCGGGGTATCCGCGGGATGCGGCCGCCGTGCTCTTGATTGAGTTGGAAGGGCTCACGGAAGGCGTCACCGCGCAGTTGGAACAGATCCGCGCCGTGTGCGAGAACTGCCGGGCGCGGGAGTTTCGCGTGGCCAAGTCGGCGGAGGAACGGGACCTGTTGTGGAAGGGCCGCAAGAACGCATTTGGCGCGGTGGGGCGCGTTTCGCCCGCTTACTATGTGCAGGACGGAGTGGTGCCGCGGACGAAGATTGCACCCACCCTGCGGGAAATTCAGAAGATCGGCGAACGCAGAGGGTTGATCATCAGCAACATCTTTCATGCCGGGGATGGCAACATGCATCCCATCATTCTGTTTGATCACCATAAGCCGGGGCAGTTGGAGAACGCGGCCAAAGCGGGTGAGGAGATTCTTGAGTTTTGCGTGGAGCAAGGCGGGTCGATCACGGGCGAGCACGGCGTGGGCATGGAGAAGATGGAGTTGATGACGAAGCAGTTTGATGATGACACCCTGAATATGATTGCAGGGTTCAAGAATCTCTTTGATCCGGAGTGCCGGTTTAACCCGGGGAAGGTGCTGCCGCTGGGGAAGGGGTGCATGGAGATCCGGCAACGGGCGCTGACTGCCGCCAACATGCTGTAGGGTGCTCCACTCCCAAAGAGTCAGTGAAGAATTCCGAAAACCGCTTGCTTACGCGCGGCTCTTTTTCGCATCTCGTTGTCAGCAAGTCGCTTACAGAGCCGCGACCGTGAGGGAGCGGTCCGAACTTCGATTAGTTGCGGTTCAGGAGAAGGCGATTTCGAAGCGTTCCTCCTGCCCGGTGGAGAGGAGCTTTACGCGGGCGGCGGCTGTGTGGCGGCCGGTCAGGTTCGCTCGGTCGAAACGGTAATAGCGGTCTGAGAGCTGTTTCCGATTGTTGGTCTTCTCCACCAGTCGCGGCTCCACTTGCTTGCCATCGACGGTGAGTTCCACTAACTGGGCTTCGGGTTCGGCCGGGCCGCCTTGCGTCGTGTTGCGATGGCGGAGCCGGAGACGCAAAGCAACTCCCTCACTGGGTCGCGCTTCTTCAAACAGTGAAGTAGGCGTCACGGCAACCAGTGAGGCTGCCGGGCGGAGGATCTGGTTGGGTTGCACGCCCCACCAGCGCCAATCCGCTTCGGCAGCGGCGATGGCACGGCGGACTGCGGCGTCGCCTCCGTCCCAATGGGTGATGAAGCGGTTGACGGCATCGTGGCGTATGGAAACGGTCCGCTGTTCGCGCAGTGCTTCGAGCCAGCCGTCCCATGTGGGCGCCTTCGCCAGAAAAACAGTGCGAAATCCGGCGAGCTGATCGGCCCACCACCAGGATTCCTGTGCATGGGCGTCCTGCAGGGCGACGTAGGGAAGCAGCCCGTGATAGCGCATGAGAAATGGCTGCGTGTTGAGGAAGTTCTCGTTCCCGAAGTGGGCGGCGGCGATGGCGGCATAAGTTCCGCGCTCGACAGCTTCGTCCAATAGGATGCGCGTCAGCTCCTCATTCTCGTTGAATTGCCAGATCATCCCGCCGCGGGCTGCGCGAATGGCCGCGATGCGTGTGTCGCGGAAGTGGGACCACGGCACAGGGTTCTTGGGGTCGATCATCGGTGCCCCGAAGTCGACTTTGGCGGGCGCGGTAATGTCGCTCAGATGGCTGTAGGTGCCGAGACCTGGGACGCTGACGTAATTGCCGTATTCCTCGTTCGCTACAAAGAAGGTCACGGGGACCTTGTGGGAATCGGCCACTCGCTGGCACTCTTCCACCCAACCCTTCTGGGCGTTCTTTGCGCCCCAGAGATGGATGCGGAGCACACGAGCGAGCTCGACTGCTTCTGAGGGACTGCCGGCCCCCGGCGCTTCCACCTGAGCGGTGAACGCGTGTAATCCTTCCGGCAGGCGTCGCGGCGCGGATAGCCGTCGCGAACTTGTGGCCGGAGCTGTTCGCAACTTACCTAAAGCTTCCAGCGCTCGGGCGGAAGCCGTGAGATTGGATGCCCTACCCGGACGATCGCCCCATCCTCCATCAGCGTTTCGCGCGGATTGCAGGTAGGCGATGGCCGCTGACGGCCGTTCCGGGGCCGAGCCCAAAGCATCGAGCGCGAGCACTGCGGCCCAGGTGTAGGAGACGTCGTCGATAGGTGCGAGCTGCGGTTTGGGCTGCCAGGTAAAGCCGCCGCTCCCGGTCTGGCAACTCCGCAGCCAACGGATCAGATCCGGGTTGGAGCCCAATGGCTCTCCTAACGCGGTGAGCGCCAGCAGACCCCACCATGTGTTCATCACGTGGCCGTCACCACCGGCGCGGGCGGGGGTGTTGTTGAAACTGCCGTTGGCCCGCCGGCGCTCCGTCACGTAGGCCTTCCATTGCGGTGTGGCCACCGGAAGGCCCAGCAGTTGGCGGCACAGGATCGCCATCATCTCGTGCTGAAACACCGGGTAGCCGCCGTGCTCATATTGGGTGGTGAATATGCTCGGCTGCGTCCAGGAAAGTACCTCTTCGCGGAAGGAAGTGACATCTTCGTTGAGCCACAGCAATCCCTGGATCTGTTCGTAGTTGAAGCGGCGGAGCGGCCGGTCGTTCCGGCGGCGCTCGGGCATGGGGTAGCGCTCGCGGAGGAAACGGGCGGTGGCGGCGCGCCCGGGGCATGGTTCCCCGAGAACGTGATAGCAGGCCACGGCACCGAACGTGGGGGTAAGGTGGGCGTCCGATTCCGGCAGCCAGGAATAGCCGCCGCCTGGTTTGGCGAGGGTTTCCACGAAATTGGCGAGTGAGGAGTCCCTGGCCGCCAGCGGCGCGGCGGCGAGACTGCCGAGGAACATCCTGCGGTGGAGGGGTGGGAACATGATTGTCGGCCAGCGCCGGATTCAGTATACAAGGCTGAGGCGCGGCGTTGACCAGATACCTGGCACTTCTACTGATTCCGCGTTACGCTGAATAGATAGAAGTGCAAGGTATTCGTAAATGACATTTCCGAAATCGGATCTCCCCCAGGGCACGCTCGATCTCCTCATCCTGAAGATCGTTGCGCTCGGTCCAATCCATGGGTATGCAATCGCACAGCGTCTGCAACAGATCTCCAACGATGTTGTTCAGGTTCCTGGTGGTTCGCTGTACCCGGCGCTCCATCGACTGGAAAACCGCAACCTCATCGTGGCGGAGTGGGGCGAGTCCGAAAGCGGACGTGAGGCCAAGTTTTACCGTCTTTCGCGGCTCGGCAGGAAACAGTTGCAGGCCGGTTCCCAGAGCTGGCATCGCTTGTCCGATGCGGTGGGCCTGATCCTGGGATTGCCGGAGGGGGGCGCGCGATGAGTTGGTGGAAAAACCTCATAGCGCGCGAGCGTGTGGAGCGTGACCTTGGCAGGGAACTCGATTTCCATGTCGAAGAGAGAGTCTCCGATCTGATGAAGTCGGGCCTTGACGAAGAGGCCGCCCGGAAAAAAGTCCGACAGGAATTCGGCGTCGTTGCTCACGTTCGGGAAGAGTGCGCCGATGCCCGTTCCGGACGCTGGCTGGAGTTACTTCTCCGGGATCTGAAACACTCCCTGCGAGGGCTACGCAAGCAGCCGGTCGCGGCGCTCACAACTATCCTCACCGTGGCGATTTGCGTCGCAGTGAACACCGCCGTATTTACCGTCGTGGACTCGATGCTCATCCGCCCCCTGCCCCTTCCCGATGCGGATCGCCTGGTATCCATGACCAACCAGTATCCAAAGGCGGGGATCCATGATCAGGATTCCAGCGCCGCCGGAGACTACTGGGACCGCGAAGGCAAACTGGCCGCCGTCTCCAGCCACGCGCTTTATCAACCGGTCGCTTATCCGGTGGATCGTGGGGAACGTCCGGCTCACGTGAATGGCATGCGGGTGACGCCATCCTTATTCTCCGTACTGCGAGTCCGGCCGGCGCAAGGCAGGCTGTTTTCAGAGAGCGAAAGTGAGCCGGGCAAGGACGGCGTGGTGATTCTGAGCGACGGTTTCTCAAAGCAGATGTTCGGCGGCAGCCAGGCTGAGGGAAGAGAACTGCGGATCAGCGGACGCCCTTACACAGTGGTAGGCGTGCTTCCGGCGGGATTCCGCTTCGTCGACGCGAATACGCGTTTCTTTGTTCCTTTGGCTCTGTCACCGCAAGAAAAGAGAGGGCGCCACGCCAACAATTACCGCTACATCGCTCGGCTCAAGGACGAAGCCACAGTTGCGCAGGCACAGGCGCAAGTGGATGCCCTCAACGCACGTTTGCTCGACGACACGCCGGCACTGAAACCACTCCTCCTCGACGCCGGCTTTCGAGCGGGCGTCCATCCGTTGCAGCCGTGGTTGATGCGGCGCGTGCGGTCGAGCCTGAGTCTGCTTTGGGCGGGGGCATTGCTTGTCCTGGTGGTGGGCGCCACCAACCTGGCAGGCCTTTCGCTGGCGCGGGCGCACGCCCGTTTGCCGGAGTTCGCCACTCGCATCGCCTTGGGAGCCACGCGGACGGATGTTGTTCGCCAGGCTCTCCTGGACGGAGTCACACCCGCGTTGCAGGGTGGATGCATTGGGGTCTTCGGAGGCTCGATGGCGTTGCGCCTGTTTGATCACGAACTCCTGCCCGGCGCCGCTGAAATCGCCCTATCCCCCGTGATCGTCGCCTACGCTTTGGGCGGTGCGGTCTTCGCCGGCATCCTGGCCGGGGCCGTCGCATTGATCCCACTCCGGCGTCTGGACTCGCGTCCGGGGATTCAGAGTGCATCCAAGGGTAGTACCCCGCGGGTTGCCCGCCTTCGCCGCGCCTTTGTGGTGACGCAAACGGCACTTGCGTTTTTGTTGCTGAACGCGGCCGGGACTCTCACCGCCAGCATCAAGGAGCTGTTGCGTGTCGACCCGGGTTTTCGCGTCAATGACGTTTGGACCGCTTCCACCTATCTGCCCGGCGCAACGCTCCCGCAAGCCTCCGACCTTCGCTTAGCCATGGAGCGGATCACCTTGGGCCTGCGTGGATTGCCTGGAGTGGAAGTTGCCGGTGGCGGCTCTGCCCTCCCGTTCTCCAATGACTACGACGACAACGTCATCTTCGCGGAAGGCTACACCATGCGTCCCGGAGAATCCGCCATCTCGCCCATTCGCATCCGCCTGTCACCCGGCTACCTCGAGACCATCGGCGTGGCGGCCATCAAAGGGCGAATTTTCGATGGGCGCGACGCCAATGATTCCGCGCGAGTCGTCATTGTGGATGAACGCCTGGCGCACCGGTTCTGGCCCAATCAGAATCCGGTGGGGCGGCGCATGTACTATCCGGGCGCGCCGCCCAGCGAACGGCTCACGGTGGTTGGTGTCGTGCCGTCCATTCGCCTGGAAGATCTCAGCGGCGCGGGGAATCCCAATGGCCTGTACTACACTCCCTGGTCACAATCGGCTTCGCGGAGGTTGAGTCTCGTTTGGCGCGGCGGCCCGGAAACCGTGGCGAGTGTGCGAAACGCGTTTTCCCGCTGGGCGCCCGGCTCGGCGCTCTTTGAGGTGCGCTCTATGCGGGAACGCCAGGAGCTCACATTGGCCGCCCGCCGGACCGCGCAGTCACTGCTGTTGGCCTTCGCGGGCGTGGCCGTTTTGCTCACCGCGGTGGGCATCAACGGCCTGTTCGCGTTCCTGGTGATGCAACGGCATCGCGAGATCGGCATACGTCTCGCGATCGGCTCCCGTCCGTCCGATGTTTTCCGTCTGTTCCTCAGCGATGGCGCAGGCCTGATCGCTGTTGGCCTGATTTTAGGACTGGTTGCTGCCACGATTCTAAAGCCATTGGTCGCCGGACAGTTTTACGGCGTTGCCGCCATTGAGCCGTTGGTATTCGCCGGGACCTGTGTTTCCATCGCGCTTATTTCACTGATTGCGATTTCATTGCCGGCCATCCGCGCAGCGCGCGTGGACCCCATCCGGACCCTGCGCGAGAATTAGCGCAGCTTCGCTGTTACCAATCTCCGGATCTGCTCCAACTCGCCTCTGGTGTAGCGGTCTCCGGGGCGGACCTTGAATTCCGTAAGGGAAAAGCGGGACGCGAGGCCATCGGCGGCGAGATCGGCGATACGACGGCGCGGGGTAGCGCCGCTGGGAACGCCAGTGCTTACGGTGCGCTCATCAACAAGCAGCGCCAGCAGCATATCGAGCGATTTGTTGTCCTGAATGGAAGGCAGGACGGAGGTGAGGAACTCGGCTTCCTCCACCGGCTTCAGAGCTTCCTTGAGACGCTCGCGGGCGTTTGGCGAGCCGGCTGACACCGCTGCTACGGCGGCGGCCAAGCCCACCGGCACTGGTTTCTGCCATGGATCCAATTTCAACTTGGGAGCCGTGGCGGCCACGCGTTGTTCCAGGAATTCCCGCGTCTCGGCATCGCGGTACCGCCCTAGCAACAAAAGCGCGCCGGCATTGGCGTTGCCCAACTCCACCGATTTGCGGAGCGAGGCGCGAAGGTTGCCCATCGCGCCCGTTACGTCAACCGGACATCTCTTGTACAAAGTCCGTGCGGCTCGCTCGCGGGCATCGGCCGAGGCGCTGGTCAAGCCCGGCACCAGACCGTCACATTCGGAGGCGGTTTGCGCGGCACAGGCAACGGCAACCGCGACCAACCACCATGGTGCGCGCGTAGTCATGGTCACCTCGGAACGCGTTCGCGGAGCACGCGTAGCGTCTCGTCGATTTGATCGGTGGTGTAGCGTCCACCGGAGTTTCGCGCGAATGACACCGGCAGATTCAGGCGATCGAGAAAGGCATCGACAGCGCGATCGGCAACCCGGCGACGCGCCGCTCCCGAGGGTACGCCTTCGGGGATTTCGGTTTCGTCATGCAGGTAGGCGGCGAACTGATGCCAGACTTCGGGCGAGTCGACGTCGGTCAGCACGTCGAGCAGAAAAACGCGCACGGCGTCGGGATATTCCGCCGCTCGTTCGAGCAGAGTGCGGCGCGCATCGGCGTCGCCAATGCGCGAGAGCGCAACAGTTGCGGCGACGCTGAGAGGCACAGGGCGTGACCACGACCGCAGTTTCACTAAGTCGGACGCGTGTTCGGCTGCCAGCTTCTTCAGCAAGGGGGCCGATCCGGGCGCGTAGGACAGCAGCAGGAGCGCCGCCGCGCTGCGATTGCCGCGTTCCACGCTCGCCAGTAAAGCGGGCGCCGCTTCCGCGCTCGACAACAGCGTGGAGCGTTCCGGCGAGTCATAGAGCCCTTCTGCCGCTCGTTCGCGCACGGTCGCGTCGTCGGCGAGCAGGTTCCGCAAGGATTCGTTGAGTTCCAAGTGAATCTCCTTCTCCACTTACGGGTTCATGATGTTGACATCTTCTTTGGGAAGATGAATGCCGCGTACATCGGTAATGCCATGCATGAGGTGATGCTTGCGGGCCGCGTCGTAATGGTCATCCGTGCCGAGATGGTGCCCAAACTCGTGCGCCATGGTTTCCCCGATTTGTGCGCCGGCGCTGTCTTCGAAGATGCAGTTACCGACGAGTGTCCCCGCATCGGTGTGATCGACTAGCGGAGTAGAGTCCTGCTCATACTCCCAGACGAGAAAGATGTTGAAATCCGCTCCGGAGTCTCCCATACCCGTTACGGTGTTCCACTCGCTTGCCGTGCTGGAGTCCCACGTCACTACTCTCCCCAGATTACTCGGGACTTTCACCGTGCGTGTGGCGTGCAGGTTGGCGTAAATGTTTGCCTGTCCGTTGTAGATGTAGTTGATCGTCTTGAGCCAGCCGCCCGCCGAAGCCGCCACGCGGCGCGTTTTGTGGCCACCTGTATCCTCAACGAAATTGAAGGCGAAGTGAACCGTCTTTTTGTCCTTCGTGTCCACTTCCAACTCCACTACGATGGTGGAGCCGTTCTTGGCCTGGATACGGGCATTCCCTTTTGTTGCGCCATGCAGACGGAAAATCCGGTCGCTGGGCTGCAGAGCCATTGGTTCTCCGCCCTTTGGCAGTTCGCTTGCCTTGATCTCCGTGGCCGTACAGACTGCTGGCTTGTTGCTGGTTACTGTCAGGTCTTTGCCTCCCCGCAAAGCCAGATAGCGGTCTTCGCCGACGGGGACCATCTGCCAGCGTGGCGTTTGGTCTTTGTCAAAGCCCTTCATGTTGAAACATTTTTCGAACGATGCCATTCGTTCCTCCCCACCATTGAACGTGGAAATTCGTTCTCAAGGCCATCAAGCGGCGTCGAGGTTTTCCTTAAGCGTACGCCACGTAAAGCATCCAATACACCACCACTCCGGTGATACTCACGTAGAGCCATATCGGTAGTGTCCAGCGGGCGATGCGGCGATGGGGATCGAACCTCGCTGCGAGCGCCCGCCGCAAGGTGATGATGGCCATGAAGGGAACAGCCGCGGCGAGAATCGTGTGCGTTGCAAGGATAGTCAGGTAGACGGTGCGCACTGTTCCTTCCTGCTGAAACCGCACCGAGCCAACCTGGAAGTGATAGATCAGGTAGCAGACGAGGAATACCACCGAGGCCGAGAAGGCTCCCAACATTGCTTTGCGATGCGCCTCCCGTTTCCCTTGACGGATGAGGATATAGCCGGCGATGAGGAGCAAAGCAGAGGTCGCGTTGAGCGCGGCGTTCAGCGTAGGAAGATCGCGCAGTGTCATTTCGGTTCTTTCTTCAGCCGCCTGATGTCGGCGATCAACTTCTTGACGCTTCCGGGATCGGAGGTGTCATAGAACGCGCGGATCTGCGACGCCGGATCCACCAGCGCGAACCTCGTGCTGTGGTTCAACTCGCCATCCACACTGCCCAGCAGAAAGGCATACCGTTTGAGCAAGTGCAGCTTTGCTTGCGGGCCCGTGAGAAAGAACCATCGCGGCCCGGCATCGTAGCGCTTGGCGTAGCCTGCCAACACTTCCGGCGTGTCGCGCTCGGGATCGACGGTGAAGCTCACCAGCCGCAGATCCGGCAAGTCTTCAGTGGCTAGTTGCACTTGCTTCATCTGGTTGCTCATGCGCGGGCACGGGCCCTTGCAGTTGGTGAAGATGAAACACGCCACCCAGATGTGACCGTTCAAGTGCTCGATGCTGTCGAAGGATTCGCCCGATTGGGAGACCAGTTTGAAGTCCGGCACTTTGCCGAGAACCTCCAGCGGAGGCGGTTGCGAGCAGGCAATCGTGAGGAGAAGAGCGGCGGCGAGAGAATGTTTTGTCACAGTCCGGTGCGATCGAATAGCATCAGTCCGTAGAGGACCGGCAGATAGATGACGGAAGCGAGCAATACTCCCCTGGCGCGAAGCGCATTGCGCTCCCACGCCACGCGCAGACTGGCGTAGACAAAGGCGCACCCCAACAACATCGCGCCGGCTGTGTACCACTGCCCGGTCATTTGAAGGTAAGTAGGCAGCAGGCTCACAGGAACCAGGATGAGCGAAGCGATGGTCATCTGCCGCGCGGTGGAAAGCCCGTCGGGCTCAATCACCGGCAGCATCCGGATGCCCGCGCGCGAGTAATCGTCACGGTACATCCAGGCGATGGCGTAGAAGTGCGGGAATTGCCACAGGAAGAGGATTGCGTAGAGAACACCGGCCTCCCAGGTGAGAGTGCCGGATGCGGCTGCGAAGCCGAGTAGTGGAGGCATTGCGCCTGGGACAGCTCCCACGGTGGTGGAATGCCACGTGCGTTGTTTGAGCGGAGTATAAAGCCCGAGATAGGTGGTTTCCGTGAACAGGCCGAGCCATGCCGTCAGCGGATTGTCGCCGTAATAGAGGATCGAGAAACCGATTGCGGAGAGCACTAGCCCGAACACGAGCGCATGGGTCGGCAGCACGCGTCCCGTCGGAATGGGACGTTGCCGGGTGCGGCGCATGCGCGAGTCGGCGTCGCGTTCATACCACTGGTTTAATGTAAAGGTGCCGGACGCGATCAAAGCGGTACCCACCATCACCCAGAGGAGGGACAACCAGTTGACGCGCCCGCAGATTCCAAACCAGAAACCGACGCCGGTGCTCATGAGGATCAGCCACGTGACCCGCGGCTTGGTCAGCTCGATGTAGTTGTTCATGTAAGGGAAAGGACGACGAAACCCAGACTCGATAGTATAGCGCATTCGGTTTCTGCCGTGCTGGTGTGAGAATTGTAGGCGGACGCCCTCGATCGTTGGCTAGTTCTTGAAGGTGAACTCGGCGGTCAGCGTTTGCTTAGCTTCCAATTTGACCTTGATTTCTCTGGTGCCAAAACGTTCATGCCACGCCTCTAAGGTGTACTCGCCCGGGGGAACGTCTTTCAACAGGAACGAGCCGTCCTCGCCGGAGACGGCGAAGTAGGGATGGCTCAACACGCCCACCCAGGCGCGCATCCACGGATGGACGTTGCACTTGAACAGAATCGGCGGGACTTCTTCCTGACCGAACGATTTCACTTTCACCTCGCCCTTGGGCGGTTGGGATTCATTCCACTCGCGGTTCACCTTCGGCATCGGGTGGATGTTGTGATTGGTATCGTCGGAGTTGTAGATCTCGAGCGGCTGGCCCACCATCACGCCGATGACGTGAGGCGAGTAGATACAGCCCTTCTGGTCGAGTTTCACCGGCGTTGGCGGCGCAGGATAGTCTTTCTTTGCGAGCCCGGCTTTGATGTAGACGAAGGCGTTCTTCACCGTGCCATTCGGGTTGATGATGACTTCCTCGGAATAGATGGGCCCCTTGTGCTGGCGGGCGCAGGCGGGCGTGGCGTCCATGCTGATCTCCTTCGGCTTCGGCTTCTCTCCGATGAAGTCGATCTTGCCGGCGATGGAGCCGGCGTTGGGGTCGGGAGCAGCGGGAGCGGCGGGCTCCCTCCTGGCCTCGGTCTTGGTTTCGGGCGTCGAGCCTCCGCCACAGGAAATCAGAACCAACACTGTGGCGCAAACGGTTCCAAACAAGAAACGGTTCATTTGTTTTAACCCTCGGGAAACCTAATAATGTAACACGCGGGCGCGCTTCAACCCATTACTGCGGCGGCGGTGGGGGAGTGGGAAGGGAATAACGGCGGAGGCCGCCACGAACGAACGTCTCGTGGTCATGGCGGCCTTCATTTCATCAACGTCAATTGCGGGGTAGAATCAGTTGCGCGCGTAGACGACGTGAGCGCGGCGGTTCTTCTGCCAGCAATCTTCGGTGGATTCCGTGCAAACCGGGCGCTCGGCTCCGTAGCTCACGGTCTTCATCTGTCCGTCGGGCACGCCCAATTGCACCAGAAGGTTCCTGGCTTCGCTGGCGCGCTTGTCGCCGAGTGCAGTGTTGTATTCGGCCGAGCCGCGTTCGTCGCAGTGTCCTTCAATGGTGAGCACGATCCGACGGTCTTCGGTCATCGCCTCGCGCAGCACTTTGCCGCTTTCGGTGAGCGTCTTCACTGCGTCGGGGCGAAGCGTGTACTTGTCGAAATCAAAAAAGGCATCGGAGAGCAGGGAGTTGAGGTCCCGGATTGCTTTCTGAATCTTGGCATCCCCATCGGTGCGCGGCGTGGAAACGGTAGCGGGCGCATTGGTCCGGGCCGCGGTCTGCCGCTGGGGCGCCGGGTTGGACGGTGCCGCCGTGGGAGCGGGTTTGGGAGTATTCGGAACCGCCGCCGCAACCGGTTTCTTCTTGCTGCATGCGGCCAGAGAGCAAATGAGCGCGATGGCCAGTATTGTTCGTCGCATGCATGTATTGTGCACGATTTTGAGGTGCGTTGGCGATCCTGTCTGGACTGGATTTATCGCGTCCCGATTTTGAGTGTGTCCGCCAGCCATTCCAGGAATTCCGTCTCGCGGTCCAGACGGATGCCGGCGCGCAACCAGAAGATGCGCAGCGGGGCCACCAGATCCGCGGCATTGGCGGGCAGATTCATGGCGTCCTTCTCCGTGGTCAGCAGTACCTTTGCGCCCGTGGATCGCGCCTGTTCGGCGAGCCGTTTTAAGTGCCGCGCCAGATAGGAGGTGTGATCGTCGAAGGGCCAGCGAAATCGCGGATGAATGTCCAGTGCGGCGAGCGTGGCCCAGAATGCGGCGGGATTCCCCAGTCCACAGAACGCCGCAACGTCTTTCGAGGGAGGCTTAGCTGAAGGGTGCTGCTCGCTGCCATCTACGGCCACCCACGCTACCGGCTCCAGCGTGCAATAGAAGATCGGGGCGACGCGATGGTAGTGACGGATTCGTTTTTCGAGCGCGGTCCAGGGAATTGGCGGTGTCGCTCGCGACACCACGATTGCGGACGCGCGGCGAAGCGCCCCTCGGCGTTCGCGCAACCGGCCCAGAGGGAACAAGGCATCGCGCGCGAATGGATCGAGCCCGTCGAGCATCACAATGTCGATGTCGCGATCGAGCAGCCAGTGTTGAAAGCCATCGTCCAGCAGAAAGACGTGCGGGTTGTGACGCCCGGCCAGTAGCATCCCGGTTTCGTACCGGTCTCCGCCGATTCCAAGGGCCGCATGGCCGCGTCGCAGGAGAATCTGCGCTTCATCTCCAGTGCGCGCCACCGGGCATTGCTCGCCCGGCAACAGGACGACGTTCTTCTCCGGAGTATCTCGCTTGTACCCCCGCGTCAACACCGCTGTGCGCAGACCCTGCCGGTGGAGTTGTTCCGCTAGCCAGGCCACAAAAGGCGTCTTGCCGACGCCCCCCATCGCGATACCGCCGATGCTGATGATCGGGGCCGGAAGGTGATTGGCGAAGACGCGCTTTCTGCGCCGGTCAAATGCGACACCAGCGCCCCATAGCAGCGACAGCGGCCCCAGGACGATGCGTTGCCAGAGCGCTGGGATCACAATGGGGAGCGATCGCCCATAGACTTCGCGAATCGTGGCGACAGCGCGTGCCGTTGCTCCGCGTCGCGCCTCGGCCAGCCGCCGTGCTCTTGTCCCGGTCTCGAAGCGTTGCGCTGCGTCTTCCCAGAGCTTGCGCACGACGTGCGGCAGATCGTCTCCCGTCGCGATACCGACCATCGCCCCATGCCTGCAAAACTCTTCCGCAATATCGGGGAAGTTCTCCATGTGTGGCCCCGTGATGACCGGTTTGGCAAAGAAGGCCGGCTCCAGAATATTGTGGCCGCCGCGATGGGGGATCGTTCCTCCCATGAACACAACGTCGGCGGTCTGGAACAGCGAGGTGAGCTCGCCCATCGTATCGACGAGCAGCACACCCGGCAAAGAAAGGGTGCTCTGAGCCGTCATTTGCGACCGCCGCACAAAGGCAATCCCGGCGGCTTCCAACTTGCGGGCAGCTTCGTCGAATCGTTCCGGGCGGCGTGGCACCAGCATCAGCAGCAGACGCGGCAGCGCTGGCGACAGGCGTTGGAAGGCGTCGATCACCACGTCATCCTCATCTGGATCGCCGTCCTGGGCCGGAGGCATGGTGCTGGCCGCGATCCACACCGGCGCCGGTCGCGTGGCATCGAGAAGCGCGCGCACCGGCCCCGGGCAGGCTAGCCCTTCGGCACGAAAGTCGTACTTCAAGTTGCCGTTGTTGCGCGTGCGTGCGGCGGGCGCGCCCAGCTCCAGATAACGCTCCAGGCTGGTCTCCGTCTGCACGAGAATCGCGTCGGGCAGCGAAAGCACGGGCCGCAGAAACCAGGTGAACTGGCGGTATCGGGGAAAGGTGCGATCGGAGATGCGGCCGTTGAGGATGACCAGGCCGCAGCCGAAGCGTTTGGCCTCGCGGTAGAGGTTGGGCCAGATCTCGGTTTCCATCACGACGACGATGCGCGGGCGCAGACGGCGCAGGACTGCACGCACGATCCAAACGAAATCGAGCGGTGCGTAGAAGATGGCGTCGGCGAGGTCTTTCAATTTCGCCTCGGCGATTTCGCGGCCCGCCACCGTGGTGACTGAGACGTAGAGCCGCTGGGCGGGGAACTCCGCGCGCAGCCGCCGCAGCAGTTCAATCGACGAGATCACCTCTCCTACCGAGACCGCGTGCAACCAGATCCCGCCAGGAACCGTCGCATCCCATGTGGGCGGTTGCGCCCCGAACCGTTCCCCCAAACGCTGCCAGTAGCGGCGGTCACGCAGACCACGCCGGAGCATGTAGAGTACGATCAAAGGGAACGCGAGAACACCGAGAAGGCGGTAAATGAAATAAATGAACACGCGCGGGTTGGTGAAATTACTCCTCATGAGTATAGCGGTTTTACCCGCGTTCGCAGCCGAAAAATTCCGCCCGCAGCCCGCTGCTTCCTATGCCACCAAACAAACGAGCGACGGGCTCACCATTGCTGCCGTTGTTTACAGCGATCCGGAGAAGCTGAAGCCGGTGTTTGGGAAGGTGAACCTGCACGAGTTCGGCTTGCTGCCAGTGTTGGTCGTCATGCAGAACGATACCGCGAAGGCGCTGAAGCTCGACACGCTGGAGCTGCACTACGTCACCATCGACCGGTTCAAGGTGGAAGAGACGCCGGCGTCGGAAGTGCAGTATCTCGACGCCCCGACGAAAGCGCCGAAGCTGCCTGGGACGAGTCCACTGCCCATCCCCACGCGCAAGCGCAAGAGCAAACTCGCCATCCCCGAGATTACCGGGTATGCGTTCAATGCGAAGATGCTTCCGGCCGGGGAATCGGCCCACGGGTTTGTCTATTTCCGCGTGCTGCATAAGCCGGGATCGAAGGTGTATATCCGGGGGATCACGGACGCCGCCAGCGGCAGGGAACTCTTGTTCTTTGAGGTGCCGTTGAACTGAGAGCCATGTACAATGAGGGGACCTTCCGATGCCCCTCAATCCCGGAGAGAAACTGGGTCCGTACGAGATTCATTCGCTGATTGGCGAAGGCGGTATGGGCGAAGTGTATCGGGCGCGCGATCCGCGGCTCGACCGCAGCGTGGCGGTCAAGGTTTCCAAGGAACAGTTCACCGACCGCTTTGAGCGCGAGGCTCGCTCGGTAGCGGCGCTGAATCACACCAATATCTGTCAGATCTACGACGTCGGTCCCAACTATCTGGTGATGGAGTTCGTCGAAGGGCCAACGCTCGCGGATAGGATGCGCGGCGGGCCCGTCCCCTTGGACGAAGCGGTGGCCATCGGGCGGCAGATCGCCGAGGCCATTGAGGCGGCGCACGAAAGAGGCATCATCCATCGCGACCTGAAACCAGACAATGTGAAGCTCACCGCGGATCACGGCGTCAAGGTCCTCGATTTCGGCTTGGCCAAGGCGCGCGACCCGATGGCGGTTGAGGATCCGGGCTCCGCGCCCACGATCAAAGCCACACCGTCGCTGGCCGGCATGGTGATCGGCACGCCGGGGTACATGTCACCGGAACAGGCGCGCGGGCTGGCGGTGGATGCGCGTACCGACGTCTGGGCTTTTGGCGTGGTGCTGTGGGAAATGGTCACGGGCCGCCGTATGTTTGAAGGGGATACGGTAAGCGATACATTGGCGTCCGTGCTGAAACAGGACATCAACCTGGATGCCGCGCCTGTCGAACTGCGTCCCCTGTTGCGGCGCTGTCTCGATCGCGACCGCAAGCAGCGCCTGCAGTCGATCGGGGAAGCGCGGATCCTACTAGCCAATCCCCCCGCCGCTGCGCCGGCACCCGTCGCACAGGCGCGCAGATCCTATTGGGCTCCCGTCGCGATTGCCGCACTGCTCGGTCTGATCGCCTCGCTCGCAACGTTGTGGCGCGTCACGCGGCCGGTGGAACGACCGTTCACCACGTTCGACATCGACCTCGGAATGGAACTCGCCAACACATACATGGCCGGCGCATCCACGATCCTGTCCCCGGACGGGCGGCGAATCGTCTTCATGGACTCCGGACGCCGCCTTTGGACGCGCCGGCTGGATCAGCCCAAACCCACCATGATCCCGGGAACAGAGGACACCCAGGGGCCGTTCTTTTCCCCCGATGGCCGGTCCATCGGCTTCTTCTCCGGGGGCAAACTGCGCAAGACCCAGGTGGAAGGCGGCGCCTCGATCCCCTTGGCCGATTCTCCGGCGGGTGGGAGCCGCGGAGGCACGTGGGGCGAGGACGGTTACATCACGTTCAGCCCCTCCAGCACATCTGCCTTATTTCGCATTCCCGCGGCAGGCGGCCCTGCCGTTGAATTCACGAAACTCGATGCGGCACGTAAAGAGGTGACCCATCGCTGGCCGCAAGCGCTCCCCTCCGGGAATGCGATTCTCTTTACCGCAGGCAGCAGCCAGACCAACTTTGACGCGGCTAACATCGAAGTGCAAACCATCAACGGCGGGCGCAAACTCCTGATCGAAGGCGGCACCTTTGCACGATACCTTCCGAGCGGGCATCTACTCTACGTCAATCGGGCAACCGTTTTCGCCGTGCCCTTTGACGTACGCCGGTTGGAAGTGACGGGCCCGCCGGCGCCTGTGGTCTTTGACATCCAATATACGTCTACCCTTGGCTATGCGCAATTCGACGTCTCACGCGATGGGAAAGCCGTTGTGCGCCACGGTGGTACACAGGATCTCAAACTGCAATGGCTGTCCGAAAGCGGCGAAACCAAAGTCGTATCTTCCAAACCGCTCGGAAACGCCACGAGCATCCGTATATCTCCCGATGGGAAGCGGATGGCGTATTCTGCCGAAGGGAGTATTTGGGT
Source organism: Acidobacteriota bacterium (assembly GCA_016213775.1). Taxonomy (GTDB): domain Bacteria; phylum Acidobacteriota; class Terriglobia; order Bryobacterales; family Bryobacteraceae; genus CADEFT01. Next base: position 33,504 of record JACQZR010000112.1, on the reverse strand, counting down.
GTATGAGTTTGATCGGGAAACCACCGCACGTCTGACGATTGGCAGCGCTCTCGACGACAATCCGGTGTGGAACAACGATGGTTCCCTCATTGTATTCCGGCGGCCAGAGGGACTGTTCTCGGTCACTGCCAATGGGGGAGCCAGTCCAACTCAACTGCTGGAAGGCCGGGATTTGTTTCCCTCCTCTTTCTCCCCCGACGGGCGGTGGTTATTGGCCTTCGGTAGTGACGCCATTCTTGCCTTCCCGATCGAAGGCCAGCCCGGACAGCGGAAGGCAGGAAAACCCACGACAGTTGTTCATGGAAGTTCACCAGGAACCCCTCTGTTTTCTCCCGGCGGCCGGTGGATCGCCTATTCCTCCACCGAGAGCGGCACCAGAGAAGTGTTTGTCCGCGCCTGGCCCGAGAGCACGGCACGCTGGCAAATCTCCGTTGGCGGAGGCCGCGTCCCGATGTGGTCCCCGGTTGGCCAGGAGCTGCTTTGGCGCGACTTGGGCGAGAAGTTATTCGCTGCGGGATACTCTGCGCGCGGAGACGCCTTCCTTGCGGACAAGCCACGGATGTGGGCAAGCCGCCAGGTGCTCAGCGCGTATGACCTCTCTCGCGATGGCAAGCACATCCTCACGCTGATGCCGGTGCGGGATGCCAAGCCGGTGACGCAAGTGAGACTGATGCTGAATTTCTTCGACGAGTTGAAGCGCTTGACCCGCTGAATCTGTAACAATAGGTACAGATTATGCCTTATCCCGAACACCTGATTGTTGGCATGCGCCAGGACCTCGTCCAGTATGGCGTGGAAGAAGCTCGGACGCCGGAAGCCGTGGATGCGGCCCTAAACCCCGCCAGCGGCACTGTTCTCGTGATCGTGAACTCGGTGTGCGGGTGCGCGGCTGGCAAAGCGCGCCCCGCCGTGGGAATGGCGTTGCGTGGGGCCAACCGCCCCGACAAAGCCATCACCGTGTTCGCGGGCGCCGACGAGGATGCCGTCGATCATCTGCGGGGAAACAAGCTCGCGGCCTTCCCACCGTCTTCGCCTTCAATGGCTTTGTTTGTGAATGGCGAGCCCGCGTTTATGGCTGCACCGCCGCGACATCGAATCGCGCGACGCCTTCCAGATCGCTCAGACGCTCACCGAGGCGTTCGAACGGCATTGCGCTAAGGCGAGCGCTTAGCCGGGTTTCACACGCTTCCCGAACAACGCCGTCCCAACCCGGATCATCGTCGAGCCTTCTTCGATCGCCGCTTCAAAATCGTGCGACATGCCCATGGACAGCTCAGGCAAACTGTGTGCGCGGGCTAGCTCCGCCAGCTTGCGGAAATAGGGGCGGCTCTCCTCCGGATCATCGGACCAGGGCGGCATGGTCATCAACCCGCGCAGTTTCAGGTTCGGGCACGCCCGCACCGCCTCGATCAGGGACGGAAGTTCTGCCGCGGCTGCCCCAGCTTTCGCATCCTCGTGCGAGAGCTTTACTTCGAGCATGATGTCCAACGGCCGTCCCACTTCGTCCAGACGGCGGGCGAGTTTGGCGGAATCCACCGTTTGCACGCAGTGAAAAATCTCGGCGGCGCGGCGGCTCTTGTTCGATTGCAAATGTCCGATGAGGTGAAAGCGGGCGTCGGTCAAATGCTGTACCTCGGCGAGTTTGCCGGAGAATTCCTGGACGTAGTTTTCGCCGAACTCGCGTAGCCCAAGGGCGTATGCATCCACGATCTCCGAGGCCGGAAATACCTTGGTCACGGCGAGCAGCGTGATGTCCTCGCGCTTGCGGCCCGTACGGGCCAGCACTCGCCTGAGCCGGTCTTCTACTTCGGACAATCTGCTGCTGATTCCGGAATTTACTAAACTAGGAGGCGTCAACTTCCGATTGTATTAGAGTATGGCAACGCCAGGGATGGCGATGCTTTCGCCACTCGACGCATTGGCGAAGTCCATCCGGCAATTCGTCCGCGATTGCCGTCAGCCACAATTACTGGAAAGCGGGGAGCCGGCCATCGGCTTGGTGAGCGACGGCGCGGTCAACTGGCAGGTCCAATCCAGCGGCGGATGGCTGATTCTCGAAGCCTGGAACAACGACACGTTTCTCAGCCGCAAGATCCGCGGGATCAAGTCTCTCACCCGTGAGCGCATGGAACTGACCACGGAGCGGTTTGGGGGCAAGCCGGGTGTGCTTGTCTTATATGATGCCTTCCGGCCATCGAATGCCGGGATTGCGCAGAAAGGCCGCCGGCTTGTGTTTGCGCAGGGGTTTCGGCATTTCCTGGAACGCGAATTTCCGGGCGCCAGGATCGAACGCTTGCACACCGATGCGGATCTGGAAAACAGTCTCAGTCCAGCCTACCCGCGGGCGCTCATCAAATACCAGGGTGCGCACCTGGCGGCCATCGCCGCGCCTCCGCGGTCGGATGTGGACGGCGTGCTCAGCTTCGGGCTCATCTGGCTCGACTATCTGCGGCGCGCCGGGCGCGGGTTACATGTCGGTGGGTTGGTGTTGTTTGTGCCGCATGGCCGCGAACAAACCACTTGCCTGCGGCTGCAATGTCTCGATCCGCAGGTGGCGTGCTACCGGCTCTTCGCCTTTGACGAAGCCGACTGCACCGTGGCTGTGGATCTCACCGATTGCGGTAATCTCGACACGCACCTCCCGGCCACGCCCGGCGAAGACCGTGCGCCGCGGCTCCTTCCCGAAGCCATGATCGAGGAACAGATCCGCTCGCAACTGGAAACCCTCGACGCCCACTTGCGGCCCGATCCCGTCTACGGGCAGGTGCCCAACTTCTCCGGGCCAGACCGCGGCATCCTCGATCTGCTGGCGATCGACTACACGGGCCGGTTGGCGGTGATCGAGCTGAAGGCCACTGAATCAGTGCATTTACCTTTGCAGGCGCTGGATTACTGGCTGCGGGTCAAATGGCATCTGGAGCGCAACGATTTCTCGCGATACGGGTACTTTCCCGGATTGGCGATTCGCCGCGATGCCCCGCGCCTGTTGCTGGCGGCGCCGGCGCTCCGCTATCACCCCACGAATGAGCGCATCCTGGGCTACTTCCGGCGCGTTATCGAGGTGCAGCGCATCGGACTTGCCGAAGGGCCGGGGCCGATACGGGTGATGTTCCGTTACTAAGCGCGCCTCTCCGCCCAGCGGAAAACCTGCCCGGCGAGGGTGTTCAAGCCGTTTGTCATGCGGTCTGTTTCCGTGATCAGCAGTGAGGATTGCCCACTCTCCGCGGCGGCGAGCAGCCGGTGATGATCCTCGCGCAAATCGGGCAGGCTTGCGGGCGGGACAAGGGAGCCGCGGAAGCGCGCCGCCAGGAAATAGAGGACCTTTTCCAGATCGTGCGCGAACACGCGGAACTCCTCCTGCGGAGGTTTCTGCGAAGCGAGCCCGGCCTCCATCGCCATCACGGCGCGAATGAAGCGGTGCGAGCTCGCCAGCATGGCATGGAACAATCGCAGCTCCTCGTGGGAGATGTAGGGTTCGGCGCCCAGCCGGTCCACCGATGTCTCCACGTTCGATCGCGCGCGCCGCCCGTTGGCCCGCAGCTTGTCCAGTTCGTGAGGGGCCAGAGCGCGGCATTCCAGGCAGGCGCGCGATACCGCCTGGAAGTAGATGCGGTAGTCTTCGAGCATTTGTGCGAAGGCCAGCGGCGCCTGCGTCTGTTCGCGCGTCGGCCAGATGGTGTAGATCACCAGCGCGAGCGCGCCGCCGATGGTGGTGTTCAGCGCACGGGTGGCGATCACGTCCTTTGGCGTGACACCGCTCACAGAGAACAGGTACACGATCAGGGCGCTGATCACGGTGACGAGGATGCCATAGTTCGCTCGTCCGACGGTGAGCTGCAAGAACGCCAGCACGCCGATGCACACCACTTCCACTCCCGGCGCGAACGTGTGAAAGAGGACCGTCGCCAGCAGCAGCCCGGCATAGGTGCCTGCCAGGCGGAGCGCGCCGCGGCTGAAGGTGTTGCCGAAGTCCGGTTTCAGCACCAGCGCGATCGTCATCCCCAACCAGTAGGAACGCGGAATGGCGAAGGTCTGGGCGACGGACTCGCCAATGGCGATGCAGATAGCCATGCGAATGCCGTGGCGGCAAGCGGACGAATCGAGGGAGAAGTTGGCTCGTAGTGTCGCCGCCCACGTGTCGAACTGCTGCTGCCAGGGAGCGCGTTGCCCGCGCACGGCCAGCCCGTCCCCTGAAGGCGAAGAGGCCTGGCTCGACACTTCCACGGCGGCGCGCAGTTGGCCCGCCAGCGCGTCCATCTGGAAGCGCGTTTCGGCCAGCAGTGGGCGCGAAGCGTCTTCAGTGGCGCGGATCTCCCCGGCGATCTCTACCAATTCCTGCAGCCACTGCCCTGTATCCTTGGCCGGTGATGCGCCTTGCAACGCGCCGCAGACCGAAGCAAGCACCTTTGCAGTGACGTCGAGGAACGCGTCCAGACGCGCCGCCGGTGGTGCTCCATACGATTCGCGCCGCAGCCGCACGCGGCAACGCCGCAGCGCGAACAAAGCGATCCGAATGCGCTCGGCTTCCCCGACGAGAAGGAAGAGCCGCTCGGCTTCCATGCGGTGGTCGCCCGATAGCGTTTCCAGAGCTTCCTGCGCTTGCGTGCTCTCGACGCTCGCCGGCGGTGCGCCGTCGGGGTTGGACGGAGCGGTGGCGGCGCGTGCCAGCTCTCCATAAAATTCACCGATGGTCCGGCGGACGGGTTGGAATCCGCGAATCGGCCAGAGCGCAATCGAGAGGCCCGTTTGCACTAAGCCCCCCGCGAAGGCCACCAGACCGGCCTGTGCGGCCGATGCCGGACTCAACTGTTGCGCGCCATAAATGAGGAAGACCACCAGCGAGATCATCCCGATGTCGCCTGCCGACGGCCCAAGGCAGACCAGGAAACCGGCCGCGAATGCCCACACCACCCGCAGCAGCGACAGGCTCACCGGGAGGCCTCCGGAGAGACTGCCTACCAGCACCGCCAGCGCCACCACGCAGCTCGCCGCGATCATCCGCTCAGCCCGGTTGCGGTAAGAGTCCAGACCATCGCCGGCGGTGACCATCAGCGCGCCTGTGGCGGCGATGAGCCCCGCATCCACTTGCCCAAGCTGCACGCCGAGCGCGAGCGGCAGGGTAATCCCCACGGCATTGCGCAGACCCATCCAGAGGTTGATCTTTTTGCTGTCCACCTGTGTCAGTGCACGCCAAAACGCGTCCAGTGGCCGGTGTTGGACGTCGGTGGAGGGCAGCTTCTGCGGATCTATTGGGCCGATGGCGGCTATCTTAGCGCAAACGCCCATCCCCCTTTGGCACGGCAAACAGGAGCGTGATAATGGAGCAATGGGAGGTGTTGCGTATGACTGCACCAACCGTTGACGTGCACCGTCTGCAAGCGCTGGCGAGCCGTCACGATGTTTGTTACGAAATATGGCCGGAATACCTTCCGACGGAAGGCAGAAAGCTCAAAGTCGGAGTGGAAATCGACCTCTGTGGCGCTGTGGACATGGATCATCCTCACTACTGCGCCGGTTGCCCAAAGTGTGAACGGACTTACTCCGATCTGCACGAAATCGCCGAGTGGGTCCAACCAGAGCGGACGGGCGAGGTTAGCAGCGAAATCCTGGCGTTCGATCACGCATTGCATATGGGACATGGGGAGCGGTCCCGTCCGGAGATTGTCGTAATTGTCCACCTGGCGAATGGGCACGCCGGACTGGCGATTGAAGATCGCGACCAGGCAAAGATCTTGAAGAGTGTGAGTGAGCGGTTGGCTTCCATTGGAGTGGAGCGCCGGTAAGCGCCACATGGCGTCCGGGCGCGAACAGCCTCCTGGCGATGTATATTGGCTAGGAGGTTGCTGCAATTCCGAACTGGCCCATCCGCGTGGTTCTTTCGCCTCTGCTCGCGTGCCTGCCCGCGTTGGCGCAGAGCATTCCGGCCTCGGCGAGCGCGTTCTTTGCTCGCTACTGCGTGACGTGTCACAACGACGCCAAACAGATGGCCGGCCTGACGCTGCAAACGGGCCAAGTCAACGATGCGGTGTGGGAGAAGGTGCTCGATCGGATCAGCAGCGGACGCATGCCGCCTCCCGGTGAGCCCACGCCGGCCGCCGCCGAGATCGCGCCCGTCACCGTATGGCTGTCTGAGCGTCTGGGGCATGTTGCGTCCGATCCGGGACGGGTTACAGCGCGGCGGTTGAATCGCGCCGAATACAACAACACGGTGCGCGACCTGCTGGGTGTCTCCCTGCGCCCCGCCGATGCCTTTCCATTGGACGATGCCGGCTACGGATTCGACAGCATCGGCGATGTGTTGTCCGTCTCGCCGCTTTTGATGGAGAAGTACATGGCCGCCGCGCGCCAGCTTTCGCGCGTTGCCGTGTATGGCGAGACATTTCCCAATCAGCCGGCTAAACTCGTCCGCCTGATGACCAAGAAGTCGCAGGATGATCCTACGCCCGGCGCGCTGTCCTATTCCTACCGCGGCGCGCTCTACGGGACATACCGCTTTCCGGTGGAGGGCGAGTACGAGCTTCGCATGCGCGTAGGCAACTACCGGCCGCGCGATGTGGCAACGCCCCGGCACAGACAACTGCGCGGGAAGCGGCAGCTCACACCAGCCGAGCATCGCGAGTACGAAGAGCTGAACCGCACTTCGTATCCGCCGGTGAAGATGATCACAACGTTTGATGGCCGTGAGGTTTATTCAGAAATCGTCGAGGGCAATGTCGACTATCAGTACGCCCACGGGGAGGCGCTGGTGCGCGTCAAGGCCACCGCCGGCGAGCATTCGTTTCGGGCATCATTTCCCGAGTACGCGAGCATGGGGAATCCGCGCGACAACGTCAACCTGGATGGCCGCCGCAAACTGTTCATTGACTATCTGGACATCGTCGGGCCCTTCCGCCCGAGCACGACGCCGCCGGCAAGCCGGTCCCGGATCTTTCTTTGCAAGGAACAGACGCCTGCCTGCGCGGAGCGCATCATTGCGTCGCTCGCCGGCCGCGCGTTTCGCCGTGCGGTGACCCGCGACGAGTTGGGGCCGCTGCTGGCGCTGGCCGCGTCCGTGCGCGCCAAAGGCGATTCCTTTGACGAGAGCATTCGCGTGGCGGTGCAGGCGATCCTGCTCTCGCCGGACTTCCTGTTTCGCATCGAACGCCAGCCGCGCGGCGCGGAGAAGGCTTTTGCGCTCGCCGGTCAGGAACTGGCGACCCGGCTTTCCTACTTCCTCTGGAGCAGCATGCCGGACGACACGCTGCGCCGGGCCTCGCTGCGCGATCCGGTGGAGATGCGGCGCGAGTTGCGGCGCATGTTGGCCGATCCGCGCGCCGATCAACTGGTGGAGAATTTCTTCGGGCAGTGGCTGGGGCTGCGCACGCTGGATAAGCGCAAGCCCGATCCCGCGCACTTCCCCATAGTGGACGATGAGCTGATCGAATCGATGCACCGCGAGACGATGCTGTTTGCTCGCGCCATCGTGCGCGAAGATCGCAGCATTCTCGATCTGATCGACGGGCCTTTCACGTTCTTGAACGGCCCACTGGCGGCGTTCTACGGCGTGGGTGGCGTGAAGGGGGAAGGCTTCGAGCGCGTAGCGCTGGATGGCTCGCGGCGGAGTGGAGTATTGACGCACGGATCGGTGCTGATGCTGTCTTCCTATGCGACGCGGACCTCGCCGGTATTGCGCGGCAAGTGGGTGCTCGAGAATCTCCTCGGCACACCGCCGCCCCCTCCTCCTCCGGATGTGCCCGCGCTGGTGGAAGCCAACCTCGGCAAGGACGCCCCGCTGCGCAAACGGCTGGAACAGCATCGGGCCAATCCAAGCTGCGCCGTCTGCCATGACCAGATGGACGGGATCGGCTTCGGGCTGGAGAACTACGACGCTTCCGGTGCCTGGCGCGACCGCGACGGCGTGTTCCCCATCGACAGTTCCGGCACGCTGCCGGGCAGTGGACCGTTTCATACTCCGGCGCAGCTCAAGCAGGTGTTGAAGCAGCAGCAGACAATGTTCACGCGCAACCTGACGGAGAAGCTGATGACATACGCGCTCGGGCGCGGGATGGAAGCTTCGGACCGCCCGGTCTTAAACGAGATTGCCGGGCGTGTCGCGGCCCAGGGTTACCGCTTCACGGTGCTGCTGGAGGAGATCGTCATTAGCAAGCCGTTTAAGCTGCAGAAAGCAATAGGAGGCCAGGATGTTCAACGCGCTTCGCGCTAAGAAACTCGATCGCCGCAGCCTGCTCCGGGGACTTGGCGCGGCAGTGGCATTGCCGGCCCTGGATGCCATGGTCCCCGCGTTGTCCCGGGCTGCAGCCGCGCCGTGCCGCATGGCGTTTCTGTACGTGCCCAACGGCATCATGATGCAGCAGTGGCTGCCTGCCGGCGCGGTTGGCGAATCCGCGCTACCCGCGCAGCTTCCTCGTATCACCTCGGCGTTGGAGCACTTCCGCAACGACGTGCTGCTGCTCGGCGGGCTGACGCAGAATGGCGGACGCGCGCTCGGCGATGGCGCCGGTGATCACGGCCGTGCCGGCGCCAATTACCTCACCTGTGTCCATCCCAAGAAGACCAGCGGACGGGACATGCAGGTGGGTGTTTCGGTGGACCAGGTGGCCGCGCGCCATTATCAGGGCAAGACGCGTTTTGCGTCGCTGGAGCTGAGTTGCGAGGAAGGTGTGCAGGGCGGCAGTTGCGACAACGGCTACAGTTGCGCCTACAGCAATTCCATTTCGTGGCGCACTCCCTCTACTCCCAATCCTTCGGAAGTGAGCCCGCGCGCGCTGTTTGAGCGGCTCTTTGGCGTGGCCGAAGCCGATAGTGATCCCGCGCGGCGAGCCCGCCAGCGTCAGTACGAACAGAGCATCCTCGACTTGGTGCGCAACGATGCCCGCCGGCTTGCGGGCGCGTTGGGCGGCGCGGACAAACGCAAACTCGACGAGTACCTCACCTCCATTCGTGAAGTGGAGCAGCGCATTCAAAGCGCCGAGCGCAACCGGGCCGTTCCGCCCGCCAGTGCCGCGCCTCCGCCGGCGAGCGTGCCCACCTCCCTCGCGGACCACGCGCACCTCATGATCGACCTGCTGACGCTGGCCTTCCTCACCGATTCCACCCGCGTGGCCACGCTGATGTTCAGCCTGGAACAGAGTCCTCGCGCCTATCCCGAGATCGGCATTCCGGAAGCGCATCACGGGCTGACGCACCATCAGGGCGATCCCGATAAGATCGCCAAGGTGGTGGAGATCAACTGCTATCACATGGCGCAATTCGCCTACCTGCTGAACAAGTGGAAGGCCACTCCGGATGGCGACGGCATGCTGCTCGATCACGTGATGGTGACATACGGCGGCGGACTGAGTGACGGCAACACGCACAATCATGCCGACCTGCCGCTCGTGCTCGCCGGGCGCGGCTGCGGCCGTCTGAAACCCGGCCGGTTGGTGCGATACGCAAAGGAAACCCCGATGGCCAATCTGTTCCTCGCCATGCTCGACCGCATGAATGTCCCAGTCGATTCCCTTGGCGACAGCACCGGAAGGCTCAATCTCCTGTCTTTATGAAGATCACGTTACTCCTGTTTTTCGCGGCGGTTCTGTCCGGCCAGCAGAAGGTGAAACACGAAGGCGCCGATGGGCTCATGCTTTCCAGCGGCAAAGTGGAACTGACGACGCTTCCCCACGGCGGCGCTTTTGTCGACTTCCACTTGCAGGGCGAGAAACTGAACGCCATGTGGGACCCGTCGCGGATGGCCCGCGAAGCCGGCGCGCGCCCGAGTTTCGGCACCAGCAAAGGACACTTCCTTTGTGTAGACGGGTTCGGTCCGGTGACTAAGGACGAAGCCGCGGCCGGGCTCAGCGGCCACGGGGAGGCGGTAAAGCTGAATTGGGATGTGACCTCCTCCTCCAGTTCGCACGTTGCCTTCAAAGTGCGGCTGCCGCTGGTGCAGGAAACGCTCACCCGCAAGATCACGCTGGCGCCGGGAGAACAGGTGGCCCTGGTGGAATCGGAGATCGCCAGCGAACTCCCGTTCGACCGTGTGATGCTGTGGGCCGAACACGCCACCATCGGGGCACCGTTCCTCAAACTCGGCAAGACCATCGTCGATCAGTCCACAGTCAACTGCCAGACCAAGCCGCACACCATGAAGGGGCCACGTACCTTTCCGAGCGCGGTCAACTTCGAATGGCCCGCTGTACCTGTGGAAGGTGGGGTCTTCAACGCCCGCGTTTCGCCGCGCGAGCACGGCTCAATGAACCACATCGGCTGTTTGATGGACCTGCGGCGCACCATCGAGTACATCACCGCCATCGACACCGAGAGCAACACCATGCTCGGCTATGTCTTCCCTCGTGCCGATTACGGCTGGGTGCAGCACTGGATGAACTACCCCGCCAACGGTACATATTCGTGGGGCCTGGAATTCGGCATGCAGCCGTATGACATGACCAAGCGCGACATTCTCGCACTGTCGCCGATGTTCGGCCAGCCGGCCTTCCGCTGGCTGCCGGCCAAGGGCAAGGTGGCGACGAAGTTTGCGATGTTCCTGACGAAAGTGCCGGGGGAGTTGCGGCATGTGGATGATGTGCGGGTGGAAGCGGGCAGGATTCTCATTGAAGATAAACAATCCGGGAAGACGGTGACATTGGGATTCGCAGCCGGACTGGGCCAACAGTAGCTCCAGGGCGGGCCGCGCACCCTGACACACTTGACGCACCGCCCCCCTCGTAAGAAGATCGATGAATGCCACGTTGTGTCCTCTTGCTCGCCATCACGGCTGCCTCTCTCGCCGCCGCCGATGGCAAAGCCGCCAAATCCACCACCCATTACAACATCCCCCTGTGGGATGCCGGCAAGGTCCCGCTCGCCAAAGGGGACGGCCCTCTCGACGCTCCTTTCGTCACCGCCTTCCTCCCTCCCGAAGGCAAGCGCAATGGAGGCTCCGTCGTCGTCGCGCCCGGCGGATCGAACATCATGTTGATGTACGGCGCCGAAGGGATGGAGATCGCCGAACGTTACAACGATTGGGGCGTGGCCGCCTTTGTCCTCACCTATCGCCTCTCCCCTCGCTATGGAGAAGACGCCCGCGTCCTCGATGGCAAACGCACCGTGCAACTCATCCGCGCCCGTGCCAAAGAGTGGTCCGTCGACCCCGCTAAGATCGGCTTTGCAGGCTTCTCGGCCGGCTCCAGCCTCGCTCGATCTGTCCTCGCCTCCGCGCGTCCCGGCGTTCCCGATGCAGCCGACCCGCTCGATCGCGTCAGCTCGCGCCCCGACTACGGTGTGCTTGTCTACAGCGCCGGCCGACCCACTCCCGGCGAAGAGTTGAAATCCTTTCCGCCCACATTCCTCGTCGCCGCGGCAGCCGATCGTGGCGCAGCCAACGGCTCCGCCCAGCTCTGGCTCGATCTCAACCGCGCCGGCGCGGTCAGCGAAATTCATCTGTATCAAAAAGGCCGCCACGGCTTCGGCGCGGGCTTCGGCAGTCCCGAATTCTCCCCTTGGATGGATACCTTGAAACACTTCCTCGAAATCGGCGGCTTCCTGCCGAAAGGCAAATAAAGACGTGAGAACATTTCTTTGCTTGATTGTTTTATTCGCCGGATTCGCCGCGCCCGCCGCCACCCCAACCATCGACGACGGCTTCGGCGAGCTTGTGCTCATCCCGGCCGGCGCTTTCAAAATGGGTGACAACTTCAACGAAGGCGAAACCCGCGAGCGTCCCGTCCACGCCGTCGAACTCGACGCCTTCTACATCGGCAAGTATGAAGTCACCAACGCCCAGTGGCGCAAGTTCCGCGACGACCCCGGCTACGACGAAGCCAGGCACTGGCCCAACGGCAGCCCCGTCCCCAAAGACCAGATCCCCTACTGGACCCAGCCCAACAACCACGGAGGTGGCACCCCCGGCAGTGACAACTATCCGGTGATCGGTGTCAATTGGGATTCCGCCGTTGCCTTCTGCAATTGGGTGAGCGCCCGAACCGGCAAGAAGTATCGCCTGCCTACCGAAGCCGAGTGGGAAAAAGCCGCCCGTGGCACCGATCAGCGCCGCTATCCCTGGGGCAACTCCATCGACCGTGACAAAGCCAACTACGTCGGCGCGCAGCGGTTCGACACCGCGAAGGAAGTGGGTTCCTACCCCGCCGGCGTCTCATCCTACGGCGTGCACGATATGGCCGGCAACCTCATGGAATGGTGTTCGGACTGGTACAGCCGCGACTACTACTCCGTTTCTCCAAGAAAGAATCCGAAAGGCCCGGCCTCCGGAGCCTACCGCGTCGTACGCGGCGGCGCGTTCTTCTTCGAGCCCATCGACCTCCGCTCCACCGCTCGCTCAGCGGCGTGGCCTTCCTTGCAGAGCTACCGCATGCTTGGGTTCCGGGTGGCGCGCGAACCGTAGGCCCCCAAAGCAAAGGCCAATGTGCGCGAGTTCGAGATCATCAACGAAAACCTGCGTCAGGCGCTAGCCTCGTTCTCCTTCACGCGCCCGTCCGGCGTGGTGCGTCTGGCGCACGGACTCAGCATGGTCTCCGCCGGTGTCCCTCACAGCCTCTTCAACACCGCGCTCATCACCGCTCCAGTGCCCGGCGAAACCGGCCCCTTCTTCCACTTGCTGCAACATGCCGGCGCGTTCTTTGAAGAGCGCCAACTACCCTGGTCCATCTGGTTTTGTGAGAGCCTCTTTGAAACCGCCGAGCGCCGCGTTGCCCGTCTCGCCCTTGCCGCCAACGAGCTCAAGATCATGATGGACACGCCCGGAATGATCGCCGATGAGCTCGCCCCGCCGCGCCGCACGCTGCCCCGCATGCTCTACCAACGTGTCGCCAGCGAGGATACGCGCCGCGACTTCAGCTCCATCATGTCCGCCTCGTTCTCCGTCCCGCGCGACATGTCCGAGGATGTCTACGGCGGCCCCGGCCTCTGGAGCGGACCCTTAACCGGATGGGTCGGCTATGTCGCCGGCGAAGCCATTGCCACCGCTTGCACCATCCCCAGTGCCGGCGCCGTAGGCTTATACGCCGTGGGCACTATGCCTCGCTACCAGCGTCACGGCTACGGGGAAGCGGTGGTCCGCCATGCCATCGAGTGGGCGCAAGGCATGACCGGACTTTCCCGCATCGTTCTCCAATCGAGCTCGTCCGGCTACCCGCTCTATATCGCAATGGGTTTTCGCAACGTTACCCGATTCAGCGTCTACATCAAAGGCTGACCTTCACATAAGGGCTCAGAATATCAGCTTCAACGCCAATTGCAATTTGCGCGGCTGATTCTGCTGCACCGTGATCACACCAAACGCGGTTGATCCCAACTGCAATCCCGGCTTGGCGAACTGCACGCGGTTGAACGTGTTGAAACTCTCAAATCGGAACTGGGCCGAAAGCTTCTCGCGCACCTTGAAGCTCTTGAACAAGGACAGATCGAAGTTGTTGATGCCCGGCCCGCGCACATGTGGATTCGTGGGTGAGGCGTTGCCGTAAGTGAACGTCACCGGAATCGAGAACGCGCCCGTATCAAAGTACTTCGTGAGCCGGTCCTGAATCGGCCCCGAGAATTGCTCCGCCGGGCGCGGCCTGTCCGGACGCACACCCTGCGTGGCCGTGAGCGCCAGCGGCGTCCCCTTCTGGAAAGCGGCAATGCCGTTGAATTGCCACCGCCCCAGTACCAGATCCAGCGGCCTGCTCCAGTTGGTTCCGATTCGCTTGCCGCTCCCGATTGGTAGTTCGTACATGCCGCTGAACACCAGCCGCTGCGGTACGTCCCATGCCGAAACCGAACGCTCCGCGCGCAGGTTGTTCGGGTCGGCGATACCGGTGCCCGTGGCGTTGGTGATCGTTTTGCCGATGGTATAGCTCACCAGCATCGACATCCCCCGCCCAAACCGCTTCTGTACGCGCGCCTGATAGGAGTGGTACACCGAAGTTGCCAGCGACGGCGCTTCGCTCGTGATGGTGGTGTACTGCGGATACGGAAACAGCAACTGCCGCCGCGCAACAGTGCTGCGCGACAGCGCCGATGTCGCATCGGTGATGACCCCGAAGAATGGATTCGGCACCAGCGTTTGCGCGTCGGCTCCGAGTTCTCTCATCTGCTGCGCTGGCAGAACATTCAGTGAGATGTTCGCCGAACTGATGTGCGAACCCTTGTTCCCCGCGTACGCCGATTCCAGCAGCCACCCGTGGAATTCCTTTTGCAGCGTCAGGTTCCATTGCTGGAACTGCCCGGTCCGAATGCCCAGAAAAGCCGAGTTGGTTGTCTGCCCGATGTTTAGCTCCGGCTTCAGTTGTGCCGCCGTGGAAGGCGCGCGGATGCCGTTCGGATACGGGTTGGACATAGTCTGAAACGGATTCACGTCGTTGAGCGAAGTCACTACGCTCGTTACGCTGGAAAAGCCGTCCGCGAAGGCGGTGGTGAGCGTGGCATCGCCCGATGACAGTCCGTAGAAGATGCCGTAGGCCGCGCGTACCACCATCTTCCCCGGTGCGCGCCATGCCAATCCCAGACGCGGTCCGAAGTTCTTTCTCTCAGGGTCGATCAACCGGCGTTCCGGCGCCTGCCGGTACTGCATCTGTCCCACCAGATTGAATCCGGGCACCTGTTGCGCAATCGGTGACGGCAGCGAGAGATTCAGCACACTCATCCGGTCGAATCGCTCCGTGCGCGGCAGATTCTGATCCCACCGCAGCCCCGCGAACAGCGTCAAAGTCCTGGTGACGTTGATGTCATCCTGCACATAGAGGGAACGGTAAGCGCTGCGAAACGCCGTCGCCGGCTGGTTGGTGACGCTGCCGCTTCCGGGCAACCCGAGCAACATCGATGCCGCGGCGTTCCCCGCCGTGGTGGACGCCTGGTTGGGATTCGGACCTTGTGTAAACGCCGGGCTGAAGGCAAACGATCCGAAGGCGTTGCTGTTCTGCAGTTGGTTGTTATAGAAGGCGCGGTACTCCGTGCCCACCTTCAGCCGGTGGCGCGCGAAGTTCTTCGTCACGCCGATCTCGAACGTCGGTACCGTCTGCGTGCTGTAGTTGTGTGCGCCGTTTCCCAATCCGCTGAAGCCGGTGAGGCTTGTCAATGGAATGGCGCGAATCTGCTGGCCGTCGCGGAAGTTGGTGGGGAAACCAAGTTGCGTAATGTCGTAACCGTACGACCAGGCCTCGCGCTGCCCGTATTGATACAGGATGCTGAAGTTCAGACTCAGGATCCACGTGGGGCTCAGCGTGTAGACATCCTGGAGCGCTGCGTAGCGCCGCCTCTGCAGTAGCGGCGGGTTCGACGCATTGGCGATGTTTCCGTAGTAGTTTGGCTCGCCCACCCAAGGCTGCTGATACGACCCGCGCCCGAAGAAATGATGCCGCCCCATGTAATGATCGAGACGAATGTTGTAGGTGTCGTTGCGGTTGCGCCGCGGATTGTTCGCGGGGTAATTTCCAGTGATGTTGTTGTTCACAGGCAGAGGGTAGAACGCAATCATCCTGCGCGCCACCGGATCGATGCGGCTTTGCGGAATGATATTGCCCGGAAACTGCGACCGCGTGAACGTCGTCCCGCTTGGCGTAGTCGCCAATGGATCGAAGATGCGCACCTGCACCGGATTGGCTGGGTTCACAAACGTGCGAGAGAAATCCCCGTTCCGCTCCAATGCCGTCGGGACTGTGAATGTCTGCGGACTCCCCACAGCCTCGCGAAATGCCTCGTAATCAAAAAAGAAGAAGGTCTTGTCGCGGCCATTGTAGAGCCTGCCCAGCCACACCGGACCGCCCACCGTGGCCCCCGTCTGATGGCGATGCAGCGCACCCAGCGGAATCCCCTGGCGGTTGCTGAAAAAGTCATTCGCATCGAAAGCCCGGTTGCGCAGAAACCAATATGCGGTGCCATGCAGTTGGTTCGTCCCCGACTTGGTCACCATGCTGATGCTGCCGCCATTGGTGCGGCCAAACTCCGCCGACATCGAATTCGTCTGCACCCGGAACTCGGCCACGGAATCGACGTTCGGCGAGTAGACCATCATGTAGGTAGTGCCACGTGGCGTGGAATTGGAGCCGCCATCCACAGTCACTCCACTCGTGCCGAAGTTTGCTCCGTTCACGCCGGGCACCGTATTGCCCAACTGCACCGCCGCGCCTGGCGCCACCTCCTGTGGAATCACGCCCGGCGCCAGAGACGCCAGTGCCATCGCATCGCGCCCGTTCAGCGGCAGATCGAGAATCTGCTTCGTGTCCACCACCTGGCCCAACGTGACACTCGCCGATTCCAGCACAGGCGATGTCGCTTTCACCGTTACGCTCTCGCTCAGCGCGCCGACATCGAGCGTCAAGTCAATCACCAGTTGATCGGAGACGCGCAGTTGCAGGCCCTCGCGCGTGGTGCGTTTGAAGCCCGCGGCCTCCGCCGACACAGTGTATTCACCGGGCACCAGGTACGGCACGGAGTATCCGCCGGCCGCATTCACCGGTACCGTCTTCGCCACACCGGTGGCAACGTTGGCCACTGTCACCCTTGCCGTGGGAAGGATCGCATCCTGTGCGTCGCGGACGGTCCCCAGTATCGTCCCCGAGTTGGATTGTCCCCACGCTGCTGCCGCGACGAGGGACGAGCAAATTAGTTTGTGGAGCATAGCTGACCTCACTACAGTTTGGCCTATGATATATCAGTTTTCTTTGCGGAATGGCATTGCTATACTTGACCCACATCATCTTCGCCAGCTACTGGGGGGCTTTCATGAATTGCATTCACGCCGTTCTACTCGCTGTCACGCTTACGGGCATGGCCGCTGCGCAGAACACCACGGGGACCATCCTCGGCACGGTCAAAGATGCGAGCGGAGCGGTCATCCCGGCGGCGCGCATTCGCGTCACCAATGAGGCCACGAGCATCGCTGTCAACGTCGTCACCAACGAACGTGGCGATTATGTGGTGACCAATCTTCCTGCCGCGTCCTACTCTGTGCTCGCCGAATCTCCAGGATTTCGCAAGGCCGTGGCCGAGCACGTCACTTTGCTGCTCAACGCCACGCAGCGGCAGGACCTCACGCTGCAAACCGGAAGCGTGGATCAGGAAGTGACGGTCACAGCGGAAGCGCCGGTGATTTCCTCGGAGACGTCCTCAGTTGCGAGCACCGTCGATTCGCACGCCGTGCTGAACCTGCCCCTCGATGGCCGCACTCTCGACACACTCCTCGGTCTCACCGCCGGCAACTCCTCCGACAGCGCCAGCAATCCCCGTCTTGCGGGCAGCCTCTATTGGGGCGGCAACAACTACAGTGTCGATGGCGTGTCCTTCAACGATACCGGCAACGGCGGCGCGGCGTATTCCTACTCCACGCGCCTCACAACCACGCCCTCCGTCGACACCGTGCAGGAAATTCGCGTGGAGAACGTCAACGCCAAGGCCGAGAACGAAGGCTCCAACGCCATTCAGATGATCACCCGGGCGGGCGGCAACCGCATGCGGCTCACCCTCTACGAATATCACCGCGATCGCTTCCTCACAGCCAAGGATTTCTTCGCCACCGGCCTCACCAAGCCGCAGTTCAACCGCAACGAATTCGGCCTCACGTTGAACGGCCCCATCCGCAGGAACCAGACTTTCTTCTCGGTGAGCTATGAAGGACTGCGCCAGCGTTCCGGCCGCCCCACCAATCTGAATGTTCCAAGCGCCGCCGTGCGCACGGGCAATTTCGGTACCGCCAACATTCGCGACCCGCTCGCCGACGCGCCGTTCCCGGACAGCACAATCCCCGAGTCAAGGTTCCATCCACGGTCCAAAACTCTGATGGGGTTCATCGCCCAACCCAACGTCCAAAGCACCAGCTTCAATTATCTCAGCAACGTGGTGAACCGCTTCAACGTCAACCGCGGTTCCGCCCGTGTGGATCACAAACTCAAGGAGCTCAATTCGTTTTCCGTCAACCTTGCCTACTCCATCGGTGATCCGTATTTCGTCTCGCGCGGCACACCCGTCACTTACGGCAACTGGTCCGACGCCGGCTACATCACCAAAAGCGGAAGCCTGAGCTGGACCCGCACGTTTCGCAATTCCTCCATCAATGAAGCCCGCGTGTCGTACTTCAGCCACGCCAGCGTGCGTCTCGGCCAGAACCTCGACTTCGATCCCACCACCATCTTCCCTGACTTGTTCAAGCCGCTCCCCATCGGCGGCCTGCCCACCCTCTCCATTACCGGCTATGGCGCTCTTCCGACCGATTACGGCGGAAGCGAGCGATCGCCGCAGATCACGATTCAAACCACCGACAACTACACCATCATTCGACGGAGTCACACGCTCAAGATGGGCTTTGACCTCGCGTTCCAGCGTGTGGCCACCAACCCCAGCGTCAGCAACACGGCGTTCGGTTCGTTCAGCTTCAACACGCGCTACACGAACAACAGTTTCGGGGATTTCCTGCTCGGCTATCCGGTGTCGGCCACGCGCTCTACGCCGACGCAGGTGAACCTGCTGCATCAATCGCGTTACTCCGCCTATGTGCAGGACGATTGGAAAGTCTCTCCCAAACTCACGCTCAACATCGGCCTGCGTTACATGGTGCAGACCGTCATGCAGGAGCGCGACGGTTCGTACTCGAATTTCGATTTCGCCACCGGGCAGTTCATCATCCGTACCGAAGGCGGCAATCTGCCGAGGCTCGCGATTCCGCGTCTGCTCACTACCTACCCGTTTGAAGGCTCGGAGAAACACGGATGGGGCAGCAACGTGCTCAACGGCGATCACAACAACTGGTCGCCGCGCTTTGGTTTCGCATGGCGTCCTTTCAAGACCAATCGCAGTGTGGTCCGCGGCGCCTACGGCATCTATTACAGCCAGGTGCCTGCCTACATCGGCATCCGGCAGATTTCACTTACTAATAACCCGTTCCAGTTGACCGAGGTTTTTGATGCGGCAGCAGGCAACGTACCCACGCTCTCGCTGTCCAATCCGTTCCAGGGCTCAGGCTCTGTCACCGCCAGCCCGGCCATCGTCGCAGTCAATCGCGATCTGCACAACGGCCTCTCGCAGCAGTGGAACTTCACTGTCGAGCAGCAGGTGCTCAAGAACATAGGGCTTCGGCTCACCTACCTCGGCAACAAAGTTACCCGTGTACCGTGGTACAACTACAACCGCAACCTGCCGTTCACCCAGCAGGCCGGGACGCTGCAGACCATGCGCCCCTACCAGCCGTGGTCCGACATCACGACTCTCGATACAAACGCCAACTCGCTCACCAATCAACTGCAGGTGGAAGTCAACCGCCGCATGAGTCGCGGGCTCTACCTGCTGATGAACTTCACCTGGAACAAGTCGATCGACAACGCGGCGACTGTCGGCGGGCCGCAGAATCCGTACTACGCGGCGGGGGATCGCGGTAACGCGGACGGTGTCCGCCAGCACAACCTCAACCTCTCCGGCACCTATATGCTGCCCTTCGGCCATGGCCGCCGCTACTTCCAGACGAAAGGGTTTCTCGATGCGTTAATCGGCGGATGGAACTTCGCGGCAATTTCGCAGATCCGCTCCGGCCTGCCCTTCACAGTCACCTATACGCCGTCGCTGTCGGGTTGGTATTCCACGCGCGCCGATGCCACGGGCATCAGCCCCGATATCGAAAACCCTGGCATCACACGCTGGTTCAACCCGGCGGCCTTCCGTGCACCGCAGCAGTTCACGTTCGGCAACGCCGGCCGCAACATCCTGTTTGGTCCCGGACAGTGGACCGTGAACACGTCGCTCCAAAAGGAATTCCGTCTCGGCGAGGTGGCGAAGATGCAGTTCCGCGGAGAGGCCTTCAATATGCCGAATCACGTTAGTTTCGGCAATCCCGCGGCGAGCTTGAACAACGCGAATACCATCGGCCGCATCAGCGGAACATCGGTCGCCGCGCGTGCCGTGCAATTCGCTCTTCGCGTGAATTTCTAACGCTCGTCTTGTGGGGCGGCCAATCCTGGCCGCGGCTGGCCTTTCCAGGCCAGCCTAACCCTGAATTACTTGAAGTAGCCAAGCCCGGCAAGGAACTCATCCATCCGCTTCACGGTCTTCTCGTAATACTCACCGCCCCCGCGTCCGTAGTTGAAGAACCCGTGCGCCTGACCTTCGTAGCCCACCAACTCACAGCGGTTCCCCGCGGCCTTCATTTTCGCGCTGAATGCCTCGACGGTCTTGTACGGGACAGTCGTATCGGCCTTGCCATGAAAGATGATCGCCGGCGGCGCGCCCTTCTTGATATGGTGATACGGCGACACCACCTCGGGCTTCGCCCCAAACCGCTCTTCCAGTTTCGCTACCTCGTCCCCGCGATCAACGCCCGCTTCGGGTGCATTCGCCAGCACCACCGCTGGATTGAACAGCACCATCGCATTGGAACGTGCGCTGATTTTCGTGTTCTCGCCCGATTCGTCCATGCCATCCACCACGCCAGTCACCGCCGCCAGATGTCCACCCGCCGATCCACCGCCAGCCGCAATGCGGTTCGGATCAATCCCCAGCCGGTTCGCGTTGGTGCGCACCCATCGCACCGCCGACTTGGCATCGCGCATGCAATCCACAACCTTCGCCTGATGCCGCGATGCGACGCGGTAGTCCGCCGTAATCGCAACCATGCCTCGCGAAGCGAGATGCTTGCAGTGCTGTTCAAACTGGCCCGGACTGCCGCCTGTCCAACCGCCGCCAAAGAAGAACACAATAACCGCCCGCTTGTCGGAAGGCTTGTGCGCTTCGGGCGTGTAGATCCACAGGCTCAACTGCACATCCCCGGCTCGCTTGTACATCTCCTGTTTCGTGCCCTCCAGCTTTGGAGGATACGGGTTGCCGCCTTTCTTCTCTCCACCCTTCTTCTGCTGGGCCGCCAGCGGCAGCGTCAACGCACCGGCCAGCGCGGTTCTGCGTGTCATCTTCATGGGGCCAATCGTATCACGGCGCCGGCTGACGGCTGCTCCAACTTGACTCGCGCCGCGCCTCGCCGTTATTCTGCGGAGTCCACCCTGGAGGCTTCATGGCCGCTCGCAATCAAAGCATGTTCGTCACCGAAGACGGAAAGAACCTGCTCATTACTTTCCTACTCGTCAGCTCCCTTTTCCTTCTATGGGGGTTCTGCAACGGCATGATTGACGTCATGGACAAGCACTTTCAAAACGAACTGGGCTTGACCAAATCGCAATCGGCATGGGTGCAGTTTGCTCACTACCTCGGCTATTTCCTGATGTCGCTTCCCGCCGGATGGCTCGCCACGCGGTTGGGGTACAAAGGCGGCATCATTGTCGGCCTGTTGATGGTGGCCGCCGGCGGACTCTGGTTCATTCCCGCCACGCACATCAACGACATGGTGAAGGGCGGTGCGGTCTCCGCGAACATGGCCTTCGTCGCGTTCCTGGTAGGCGTCTGCGCCATCGCTACGGGTCTCACGTTTCTCGAGACCATCGCCAACCCCTACACGACGGTGCTCGGCGACAAGCGTTACGCAGCTACGCGCATCAACCTCGCGCAATCGTGCAACGGCATCGGCTGGATCTTCGGACCCATCGTCGGCAGCATGTTCTTCTACGGCACCGACGCCGCCGGCAAGAGCACCGGAAGCCAGACGCTCTACATCCCGTATGTCGGTGTTGCCGTCGTGGTGATCGCACTCGCTGTCATCTTCTACTTCGCCGACATCCCTGACATTCGCAGCAAAGATGATTATCACCTCGACGACGCCACCGCCACGGTCTCGCACTCCATCTGGTCGCATCCTCACTTTGTGATGGCCGTTGCCGCGCAGTTCTTCTATGTCGCTGCGCAAGCCGGCATCTTCAGTTTTTTTATCAACTATATGACCGCCGAAGTGCCTCCCATCCCTACTTCCTGGGATGCAGCGATGTCGAACCTCGCCGGCGGATCGGGCTGGCTCAGCGGCTGGTTTCAACCCGGCAAAGACGGCGCTCTCATCATCAGTGACAAGGGTGCGTCGAACCTCGCATCATTGGGCTTCGTCTTCTTTCTCGCGGGCCGATTCAGCGGCGCCGGCATCCTTCGCCGCTTCGCCGCGCACAAGGTGCTGGGCGTCTACGCGGTGCTCAACGTGATCATCACGTTCCTTGTATTCCTGAAGCTGGGCTGGCTCTCCGTGCTCTGTGTTTTCCTCAGCTACTTCTTCATGTCCATCATGTTCCCTACCATCTTCGCGCTCGGCATTTACGGCCTCGGCGCGCGGGCGAAGAAAGCCTCGGCATTTATCGTGATGGCGATCATGGGAGGCGCCGTGCTGCCGAAGCTGATGGGCTACGTCGCTGATGTGTACGACATGTCGCGCGGCTTCATTGTGCCGATGGCGTGCTTCGCGGTTGTTGCCTTCTACGGATTAAGCTGGTCAAAACTGAGCAAGGCCGACGGTGCGGCGGTGAGGATAAGCGGCCACTGATTACTCCAGGACAACGGCACCAAACAAACCGAGGCGTTCGATCTCCACGCCCGTGCCCTCGGGCGCATCGTAGATGGTTACTTCGCTTGGCCCATCCGGCGAGAGCAGCCGCGCCGTCTTGTACTTACCCTGCACAAACGCAGTCACCGCCTCCACTGGGTAATCCGTGAAGTTCACCAATTGCAGAACGGTCCGTCTTCCATCCGGGCTCCGCTGCAGATAGCTGAGCGTGCCCGCCACGTTGAACATGCGCACGCCGAAGTTCTTGCGCATGATGGCCAGATGCAATTCCGGCCAGATGGCCTCCAGCTTGCGATAGTCTTCCTTGTCGAAGGTGATGCGCCCGTCGCGCATCGGCGGCATCCGGAACCCTGCGTCGCCCTTCACCACCTTGCCGCCATTTGCCGCGAAGCTCGCAATGAGAGCCCTCTGCTCTTCGGTGTATTCCTGCGGATGAATGGTAACGGTGAGCTTGGAACCTCGCAGCGTCGCGCTGCTCAACTCACGCGACGGCACAGCGCGCACTGGCGTATTCATCACCGAGAGCATGTCCAGCAGATTACCGGAAATCAGTGCTCCGCTGGACGCATCCTGAATCATCGTCAACTCGGCGTAGGCGGGCCACCCGCGCCACTCCGCGTGAGTTTCGTAGAATCGCAGGTACACCTGAATCGTTCGCCAATCGGCGGACGCGCGGGCGTCTCCGCCCAACAATTCCTTCGCAAAAGCGCTATCCAACGCCACCACCCAGCGCGCCCCTACCGATGCCGCGTCCGCAATCGCATGGGCATAATGCGACGCCGGCAGCCGCTCCCCACGCGGAGGAAAGTTGGCCTGCCACACTGCCCCGTTCGTTGCGGATTTCAAATAGCGCAACACCCCGGTGTTGGTGTCGATCCACACGTTGCCCGTAGGGGCTGACGAAGTCTTCGGACCGGAGTGTTCCTGCCGCACGCTGGGCCACACGCCTTGATTCGTCGCCAGGACGTCCACATCGCGCATGACGCGCAATCCGGCTCGCGGTGTGATGCGTACGACAGGCAGCCTCGACCCGATTGCCGCTTCATCCGCGGTGGAAAACGCCCCCTCCAACGCCACCGCGTCGGGCTTGCGCGGCAACGCCGCATCCGCCTCCTGCCGCGTATGGGCGACCGCAATGCTCTTCACCCCTCGTGCCCGCAGTGCGCTCAGCATGGCCGCGCTCGCTTGCTCCGGTTCCAACAGCACACACGATACCGGCGAATTGTCCAGAAGCCGCAGCGAAGCCGGGTCTGGGCTCATCCATCGCATCGGAACGCATGTAGCGAGAAACGCCGCCGCAACCAGCATGTTCTATTGTTCCAGTATCAACATAGCGAATGCCGGCACGGACGCGATGTCCATCCCCGTCGCTACGCCCTCTTCGATGTCGTAGGGCTCCAGCGCCTTCTCCTTGCCATCGGGCGTGTAGATGCGGATCTTCTTAAACTTTCCGAGCACGTGCGCCGTGATGTTCTCAATCGGATAGCCCGAGTAATTCACCAACTGCAACACCGCCCGCTTTCCATCCGCGCTCGACTGCAGATAGGAAAGCATGCTCGATACATTGAACAGCCGCACGCCCAGATTGCGCCGATTGATCATGCTGTTCATCTCTTTCCAGATCTCTTCGAGCTTCTTCACGTCCGTATCATCCACCGTGAGACCGTTCTTGCTCGTGGCGGGCATCTTCCAACCAGGCGGCCCGTTCAACACCGTACCGCCCGCGCGCGAGAACGCCGTCAACACCTGCTTCTGTTCCGCGGTCAGCGCGGCCGGATCCAGATTCACAGCCATCGCCGCCTTCGACAACGCCTCCAGGCTCAGCCGCTCCCCCGGCACGGGGCGAATCGGAGTATGCTTCACGGCGATCATGTCCAGCACACTGCCCGACAACAGCGCCCCGCTCGCGGCATCCTGCACCACTGCCATCTGTCCGTACGGCGGAAGACGGTGCGTTTCCGCGTGCGCCTCATAGAAGGCGAGGTGTTGCGCAATACGCTTCCAATCGCGCACCGCGGTGGATTCGCGCGCCATCAGCCGTTTGTTGAAGTCGTCATCGAGCGCGACAATCCAACGAGCACCCACCATGCCCGCATCGCCGATCGCCATCAGGTAGCGGTCAACTTTCGCGATCTCTCCCGCCTTGATGGGTGCGGGCGTCACACCCATCCAAAACGTGCCCCGATTCATCGCCGCCGCATAGCGCAGGAACCCCGTGTTGGTGTCGATCCACGGTCCGCCGCTCGGCATCGCATGCGACTTGTCCTTCTCGTCCTCCGGATGAATACCGGGCCACACGCCCTGGTACGTGCCCAGCACATCCGCGTTGGAGTTGAAGCGAATGCCCCGGCGCGAGGGCAATTCCACCCACGCCAGTTCCGCGCTCTCCGCCGCCGCCCGCGCCGGCTTCAATGCATCATCAGCGAAATCACCTTCCAGCACCACGCCACTCAGCGACTGCTCTTTCGCGGTGCGCACCGCCTGCGCCGCATCGCCGCCCGGCCGCACGACACCCATTACTCCGATTTTCCGTTCGCTCGCAGCCTTGGCAAACGCAGCGGACCATTCGCGCCGTTCCAGCAGCAGACAATTCACTGGAGTCCCGTTGAGCAATTCGAGAGTGTCGGGATCGCCCGAAGGCCAGCGCGCCGGCACCCAACTGCCCAACGCGGCGATCATCAACGCAGCCGCGAACATGGTTATCCTCCTGCTTTTATCGACCGCACGGGCGTCTCCACGGGCCGGACCGCATCAATCGCATCCTCCGATCCCGCGCCTGATTCATGCATTCGCCGCGCACCCGGTACAACTCTTGTTTCCCATGCCGCCAGCGTGCGGTTGTAACTCTGTACTGCGCGGTCCAACTGCGATCCCAACAACGACAACTCCACCGCCATCGCGCGCAGCCGTTCGTACAACTCCGATCCCAACTCGCGGATCTCTTCCGCCCGTTCAGCCGCGCGCTGTTGCCGCCATCCATACGCGACGGTCTTCAACAGCGCGATCAACGTGGTGGGTGTTGCGAGAATGATCTTGCGGTCCGCGCCATACTCCAACAACTCCGGCTCCTGCTGCAGCGCCGCGCTGAAGAACGTCTCTCCGGGCAGGAACAGCACTACGAATTCCGGCGCTCCGGCGAACTGCTCCCAATAGGACTTCGCGCTCAAGCGCACGATCTGTGCACGCACCTGCGCCGCGTGCTCTTTCAACTTCGCGGTCCGCGCCGCATCGTCCTTCGCTTCCGTCGATTCCAGGTAGGCGGTGAGCGGAGTCTTCGCGTCAATCACAACAGTGCGCCCGTTCGGCAGCTTCACGATCATATCCGGGCGTAGCCTCGTGCCGGGCTCACCAGCGGGCTGCTCTTGAAAATCGCAATGCTCACTCATGCCGGAAAGCTCCAGCACGCGCTTCAACTGCATTTCGCCCCAGCGCCCGCGCACGCCCGGCGACCGCAACGCCGACGATAGCCGCGCCGTCTCCTTCTGCAACTCCAACTCGCTCGCCGCCAGCGACTGTATCTGCTGCCGCAATCCGGCGTTCGCCGATTCGCGGGCCACCTCCAGAGTTTGCAGCTTGTCTTCCATAGTCTTCAGCGATTCGCGCAGCGTCTCCGTTACCGCTTCATGTCCTTCGCCCGCCTTGCGCAACACCAGCCAAACCACCACCGCGCCGGCCATGAACGAAGCCACCAGCCCGAAAAATAGAACCACCTGATCCGTCAAATAGGTCTCCCGTCAAAATGATGTTGACCGCACAATCGTGGACAGCCATGCTAAATTATCTCCGATTCCGCCTATGCACACCCACATGCCAATGAAGAACTTTCTCATTCTCGGACTGGCGCTTGTTTCCTGCGCTCCCGCACAGACATTGCAGCAGGGCGAGCGCGACCGCGCCATGAGCCATCTGCACTCCACTCGCAAACTGTTCCTCGATTCCCTGGTGGAAGTCACTCCGGAGCAGTGGAACTGGAAACCCGCGCCTGATGTATGGTCGATCGCTGAGGTTGCGGAACACATCGCAGTCAGCGAGCAGAGCCTATTTCAACTGGTGAAGAAGGTGGTGAACAGCCCGGTCCCCGAAGCTGCCGCGATGGCCAAGGTCAGCAAGTCCAACGATGAAAAGATTCTGGCGATGCTGGTGGATCGCAGCAAGAAAGCGCAGGCGCCGGAATTTCTCCAACCCAAACGCCGTTTCGCCAACGCCGCCGAATTGATCGAACACTTCAAGAAGGACCGCGACGCTACCATCGAATACGTGCAGACAACGCAGGATGCACTCCGCGCCCACGCCACGCCGCATCCCGTGTTTCAGATGATGGACGCCTATCAATGGATCCTGCTAATCTCCGGCCACTCCGAACGGCACACGCTCCAGTTGAATGAAGTCAAGACCAAACCGGGCTTCCCGAAGTAATCAACCGACGATTGCGGTGTAGCTGACCACGGTTCCTTTCTCACGCTCCGGGCCATGCGCCGTCAACTCGCGGCGATGCCCAATGACATCTATCTCACTCGCCTGATACATGCCGGCTCCCAGCCCTGACGCGGGTTTGCTTGGAACACCCGCACCGTTTCACCGCGCGCGGCAAGTTGACGCTGGGGCGTACTTTCTCTACTCTGAAACCATGGAAGTACATTTTCCACCCGAGGTTGAAACGCGCCTGCATCAGGCGGCCTCCGCCGCGGGCAAGGATGCCGAGCAACTCGTGAGAGACACGGTCAATCAGATGCTCGAGTCCAGAGCGCGGTTCATTGCTGGCGTGGAACGTGGTATCGACCAGGCCAACCGCGGCGAAGTCGTCGACCACCAAATTGTCCGCGATCGTCTCGACCGGCTATTTCAATCGTGAGGCACATTCGGTGGACTACGGAGGCATCCGGCCAACTTGTGGCTTCCGTCGAGCACATCCGGCGTGACGATCCGGATGCGGCCCAGCGTGCCGCGCAGAAAGTGATCGACCTCATCGAGCGATTGCCGGCCTTTCCTGGATTGGGGAGGCCGGGCGAGGTCAAAGGCACTCGTGAACTGATCAGCCCGCCCTATGTCATCGTGTACCGGTTCAACGACGAAATCGTTGAGATTCTGCATGTGTGGCATGGCTCCCAACAGTGGCGGTAATTCCACCACTCTAGGCTTGCGCCAGGCTAGAACCGCAGCTTCAGGCCGAACTGCACGCGCCGGGGCTCACCCGCGCTCGTGATCAGCCCCGCCCCAGGCGCATTGATATTGGCTCCAGGCAGCCCGAAGAACGGTGTGTTCGATGCATTGAACGCTTCGGCGCGGAACTGCAGATGGAACTTCTCCGTGATCGCGAAGGTCTTTGCCAGCGAGAAGTCGATGTTCGTCAACGCTGGCCCGAATAGGATGTTGCGCCCGGAGTTGCCATAGGTGTAGTTCGGTTGCACGGCAAAGGCCTGCACATTGTACCAGCGGTCGATGCTGCGCTCGCTGGAAGCCAGCGTGCCGTTGCCGATGCGATTCGGACGGTCCGCGCCGCCCGCGTTTGTGATCCCGCCGGAGGTGTTCACAGTGAAAGGCAGTCCACTTGTGCGGCCGAAAATGCCGCTCAGCTGCCACCCGCCGAACAACAGATCCATTGCCCGCGGCGAGCTTGACAGGTAGCGCTTGCCCTTGCCAAAAGGCAGTTCCCACGTGGAACTCAGCACGTAGTTATGACGCACGTCATTCAGTGCGTTGCCCCGGTTCAAACTGCGGTCCCACGGCTTCAAAACGCCCACGCCGTCGTTGTTTCCGATCTCATCCACATTGTCGATATTGTGCGCCCACGTGTATGCCGACAGGAACGTCAGCCCCTTGGAAAACCTTTTCTCCAGTTTGACCAGCAGCGCGTTGTAGGAGGCATTTCCCATACCTTGCTGACGCGTCACGTTGTTGTAGAAGTTCCAGTACCGCCTGGTGTTCAACGGCAAGGGTGACGGCGCCAGATCGAATGGCAGGCTGTAGTTGATGCTCAACAGCAACTGATGCGAGTTGTTCCCTGCATACCCGATGGTCAACAGAGTGTCGAGAGGCAGCTCACGCTGATAGTCGAAGAACCACTGCTGCGAATACTGCGCCGGCAGAAAGCGCGACGGTGCTTCGATTCCCACTGAAGCGGGCCCTGGAACCGACGTTGCGGGCAGTTGCACCGCCGGGAACCCGCCGCTCAGCGTCAACCGCGGATTGATCCGGTCCAAGGTACCGAAGCCCACTTCCACAAAGTCCGGCGCCTGATTGATGCCGCGCGCCCACTGATTACTCATGCTGTCCGCCTGCGCGAAGATCACTCCGCCCCCCGCGCGAACCACAGCTTTCCTGCTCAACTTGTACGCGAAACCCACGCGCGGGGCAAGATTGTTGAAGTCATTGTCGCAGTTGCACTCGCCCTTGGCGAACCGCGTCTGCTGCAGCCGCGCCGTCGAACTGACATTCGAATAATCCAGCGCGAACGTCGACACTCCCGCGTCCGGAAACGTTGGCGCGAAGAAGATGTCGTAGCGCACTCCAAGATTAATCGTGAGCTTCGACGATACCTTCCAATCATTCTGCACAAACCCCGCGAAGGTGTTCGCCCACAGATTCTCGCCGTTCTCGTTACCCACGGTTCCACCAGCCGCCATGCCGAGCATGAACTCCGCCAGCCCGTCGCCGGTGGCCCCACGATTGGCCGGATTCGCCGTGAACTCGCGGTTGAACGCAAACTGCCCGCGTGAAAAACGTGCAGCGTTACGGAACACGTTCGACTTCCGAAACTCGATCCCCCCGCGGAAGGTGTGCTTGCCCGAACTCTTAAACAACGTCTCGTTCAACTGGTACAACTGCAGATTGTTCCTGTTGGGCCAGAACGAGCGCGAGCCCAGCTCCGCATACCCGGCCGGAGAGAAGCGCGAAATTCCGTGATCGTTCGATGTCGCAAAGTTCGTCTTCGGAATCCCCTTGATCCCGTACTGATCAAACAGCGGCGCATCGTAAGGAATATCGAACTTCGTGATGGCGCGCGTATAGCCAAACCGCACCTCATTGGTCATCGTCGCGCTGAACGTCTTGGTGTACGATCCCGACAGGCTCTGGCTCTTGATGTCCGTAGTCGTCGCAAGGCCGCCGTCAGCCGGCATCGGCAGCGGACCAGGTTCAAAGCGGTCGCGGTCGCGCCTGCTGTAGCGTGCGGACAGCCGGCTTGAATCGGAGATGTTGTGGTCCCCCTTGAAGTCATACGAATTCACATCGTTGCTCTCCGTGGGCGAGTAGAAGTGGTTGCCCACAATCTTTGTCGGGTCCGTCGCAGCCGGATACAGTGCAAGAATCTTCGGCACCAGCGGATCCCAGCGGGTCTTCGGCACAGTGTTTCCCGGAAAGGCCTGCCGCGTAAAACTTGCCGCGGTCCCCACCGTGGTCGCCGGATCGAACACCGGCCGGATCCGGTTGAAGTCGCCGTTCAGCACTTCCGGCACCGGCACCGTCGCGGTGGAACTCCGCCCCAACCGCGTGCGCGTCCCTTCAAAACTCGCGAAGAAGAAAGTCTTGTCCCTGCGCACCGGACCGCCGAGAGTGGCTCCAAACTGGCTCTGCTTGTACGGAGGCTTCTTCGCTCCATTGCGGTTGGCGAAGAAGTTCGTCCCGTCTAAAGTGGAGTTGCGTAGAAACTCAAACGCCGTTCCATGAAACTGATTCGTCCCCGATTTGATGTTGACGAAAACCTGGCCGCCCATGCGATTTCCAAACTCAGCGGAAAGGTTGTTGGTCACCACGCGAAACTCACCTACGGCGTCGACGCTCGGCTTCACTGCCTGCGCTTCAAATCCAATCGGACCGCCGGAATAGGTGAGCGAATTGTCCAACCCGTCGATGTTCACCTGCACCTGGTAGCCATGCTGGCCGCCGGCGGCAAACACGCCCTCGCCTTGCGGACGCGATCCGCGCGCCGGAGCAGTCCCTGCCGTCAATCGTGCGAGATCGAGATAGTTCCGCCCATTCAACGGCAACTCGACGATCCGCTTGTTGTCGATCACCTGGCCTACCGACGCGGTTTCGGAATCGAGCAGCGCCGCCGTCGATGCCACGGTGATGCTCTCCACCACCGTGCCGGTCTTTAAAACAAAATCGAGGCGCGCTGTTTGCGCCACGTCCAGTTTCAACTCGGGCACTTCAGAGGTGGAAAAGCCGGATTTCGCCGCCGATACTTTGTATCGGCCCACAGGCAGACTGGGAAACGTGTAGAGTCCGGATTCATTGCTGCTGGTCTCCACCTTCAAACCTGTTTCGAGGTTGGAAACCGCAATCTGCACCCCCGGCACAACCGCATCGGAGGAGTCCTTCACTACGCCTTGGATCGCTGAAGTCTGTGCGAATGACGGCAACGCTGCCGCCAGAAAAAACCCCATGAACAAGAAGTTCTTGTTTTTCATGAACCCAGTTTACATGGGCGGCTCCCCGCGGCGTTGCAGCCGGCAAGAAGCCGCCTCCGTATTCACTGCGGGGAGAGGGGCAGCAGCTTTAACAGGTCAATGTCTACAGGGGCACGGACACTGCCGTGCGCAACTGGAACGAAATCAGTGATTCGCTGGCAATCACCGCCGGCGCGCCATGAGTGGCGAGCACGACACCCGTGCCTGCGCCCGCTCCGGCGAGCGCTCCAAATCCCGCTCCGGCGCCGCCGGCCGCAATGGCCCCAATCGCAGCGCCCACCCCAGCTCCTCCGCCGATCTTCATGGCGTCGCGCGATTTGGTTCCGCGCGCCACGCGTGTATAGACGCTCGTCTGCAGTGGCAGCATGCGGCCCTGCGATTCCACGGCCGTCAGCCGCAATCCCAGTACCGCGCGTCCCTTGATTCTGCCTCCAGGATCTGATTCGGCGACCACGCCTTCCACGCGCGCGCCTTTCGGCAACACCGTGGTGCCGTTCACAACCACGGGCTCGGACAACCACGCCTCAAAGCGTTGCCCCGGTTTCGCGGTCTTAGTGGACAGAGCCGTCGTCGTACGAACTCGCAACGTTCGCCCCGCGGGGAGAGTCACCTCTGGAGGGGCCACCGGAGCCTTCGCGGCTGACTGCGCTGCCGCCGGACCCATGGGTGACGGCTTGGTTGCGTCGAGCGCCGTTGCCGCCGGACCGTTCGCGGACGCGCCAACGGTGGGTGCAGCAGGGGGCTTCGAACACGCAGACAACCCACCGAGTGCCGCCAGAGTCAACAGGAATCGTCCAAGGTTTGCGCTCATTGTCAGCTCCTTTGGCATTTGTGATTGCATACCAATTGCCAGAGTCCGAAGCCTTCGCAAACACAACAACTTGAGCCGGCGTCCCCGGTGATGCTCCTGGAAGTTTTTACAATTCCCCTGTGAAATCTACACCCCGGCAGTCACCACCTGGCCAACCCCGGGCTCCATTCCACGCGCTGCCAAACGCTCACGGAATCGCAAATGCCGCATGCGCGTCAACTCAACCAAAGGCTGCCACACCGCGTGTACCAAGTCATTCGCAATCAGGAAATGCCAGAAGCGGTTGCTGCGTTTATAGAGATACGACATGGCAAGATAGGGCGCGACACTGTGCCAATCCTCGGGCCGCCGCTTCCAAATCGACGCGTGCGAGAACAGCCGCTGATAGATCCAGGCATATCCTTCCTCTAATTCCCGCGGGCTCATGTGACGGGGCTGAAACACGCAATGCGCCGTGTCATATAGATCCCAGTTGCGGTGGAGCAGTCTGCCCTCACATTCCATTTGACGGAACAACGGCGTCGCGGGGTACGGCGTGAGGATGTGAAAGGTGGCGCATTCCAGCCGGTTTTCCTCAACCCAATCCGCTGTCCGCGCGAAGACATCCTTGCGGTCGTGATCAAACCCCAGCACAAAACTCCCGTTCACCTGAATGCCGAGGCTGTGCAACAGTCGCACGCGCCGCGCGTAGTCGGCTGTGCGCGGCGTCTTCTTCCGCGCCTCTGTCAGATTCTCGTCCGTCAGCGATTCGAAGCCAACAAACACTCCGGTGCACCCCGCCAACGCCATCTCGCGGATCAGCCCCGGGTCATCCGTCACATCAATGGAGACCGCCGCGCTCCAGATCTTTCCCAACGGACGTAGCGCGACGCACAACGCGCGAAGGTAATCGCGGCGCGAACCGAGATTGTTGTCGATGAACACAGCGTAGGGCTGATCGTCGGCCGCAAACTCCGCCGCAATCTGGTCCGGCGCTCGCATACGATACGGCATGCGCAGCCCGTCCGTGGCCAGGTAGCAAAAGCCGCAGCGATTATGACAACCCC
This sequence comes from Acidobacteriota bacterium, assembly GCA_016213775.1. Classification (GTDB taxonomy): domain Bacteria; phylum Acidobacteriota; class Terriglobia; order Bryobacterales; family Bryobacteraceae; genus CADEFT01. The sequence continues at coordinate 852 of JACQZR010000112.1, read as the reverse complement.
GCGTAGCAATCAGACTCGTGGTCGTAAGAAAGCTCTTGCGCGGAAGCAGCATCCGGCGAGGCGCCGGGTCGTCACGATAGTCATTCTCGTATTGCGCCGCATATCGCGGTTGCAGCGCCCCGCGCTCCACATCCAGAAGGATGCGAGCCCACAACTGAACACCATCGCCCAACGCCAGTGAATCAGCGTGAGGCGCGCACTCCTCAGGACGCGACTGCACGTGCAGTCCTCCCAGAACAACCTTGCTGCCACGCGCCCGATACCAATCCGCCAACGCAAAAGCCCGCCGCGCGAATGTCAGATGCACCGTGATTCCCACCACCTCCGGCATCGGTTCAAACGGCGGCCGGCCCTTCAACAGATTCTCATCCCAATAGTCCACCCGCCAGTGGGACGGAGTGGTGGCCGCGAAGCTGGTCATTGCCAGCGAAGGCGTCAATACATGCTTGCCGAAGCTCGCATTCGGGTCTTTTGGATAGAACGGATTCACTAGCAGTGCGTAGCGCCGTTCCATGCGCCCAGCGCAAACACTGCCGTCCAACAACGGCGGCGCCGTCATAGCCTTCGGCAAATAGGTTGTCATGAAAAGTACTTTACAATGCAAAGTTAATGGTGTCAAGCCGGCGCCAGTCCCAGCCGTCACAAATGCTTTTGCTCTATATTGTTCTCATGGCCATAGTCGCGGTAGCAGGTCGCAAGGGCGGCATTGGGAAGTCCACTATAGCGGGGAATCTCGCAGCCGAATTAGTGGATTTGGGACGCACAGTCGTAGTGCTCGACGCCGACCCACAGCACAGTCTTGTCGCCTGGGCCGAACAGGGCGAAGGAGTTCTCTCGCGGACGGTGGAGAAG
>JACQZR010000106.1 GCA_016213775.1 Acidobacteriota bacterium | reverse complement strand
TCGGCCGCGAGATCCTCGAAATTGTCGCCGAGGGCGTCCAGGTCCTTTCCGCGAATCACTACGGAGTTGCCGTTGCTGGCGCCGTCGGTGGAAACGCCCGGTGTCGCGGCGGACTCCTGGATCGTGACTCTCTCCTGCGTCACCTGCACACGCAGTTGCAGGTGCAGCGTTGTAGTGCCCGCGCCGACCTGCACACGCGCCGGTCTGGGCAGAGCCAGCTTTGGCGCGAATGCCTCTACGGTATGCAGGCCAGGCCTGAGCGAGAAGAATGAGTAAGCGCCATCAGGTCCGGCGGTGGTGCGCTGCGTTCCGGAAGGGCCACGCAGGGTAACCACAGCGACCGGCAGCACGGCGCCGGTTTCATCTGTGACAATGCCTCGTAACGATCCTGACTGGGCGGCAGCCGTCAACGCCGCAGCGAGAAGGAGCATCACGCGATGGAAACCAGAAAACAAACTATTATGTTAGCGCTTTACTTCACATTTTGGGCTGAAGGATTTCGCCCCAGACAATGGAGAAAGCTTCGATCTCGTTATCAAAAGTCTTCCCTGCCCGAATTTGGATGGGACGGTTCCTCGGCAGACCATTGCGGGCTGCCGGGCTGCCGGCGCCGAAGAACTTCGTGTCATCCCGGAGCAGTATCCGCTGTCTCTCGCCGGAACGCAGCCGCAGCACCAACCAATAGTTATTTGCGTCCACCACAACGCCGGAGTAGACCAGTGTGCCGCGGGGGGCGAAGGATTCAGTGGGGCTGGGGATATTGCGCATCCTTCGCTGAGCAGCGTAGGCAGCAGGTGTCAGAACGCGGACAATCAGCGCACGGCAGCGAGGAGGTTCGAGATTACGTTCGAGGAGTACCTCGAGGGGCTGCCCAGCTTGGATGCCGCTGATTTCGGTCTTGCGATGGTCGCGTTCGAAATAGGTCTTGCTGGAATAGGCGCACTGATGAGAGACCTTGTCGGAAGTTTCAAACACCATCACACCGCCGGTTTCGGACCCGACCCAATGCTGAAACAGCGCCCTGGTCAAAGGGGCAAGCTGATTCTCCTGAGCTGACGCGGAGAACGCGAGCACGGCGAAGGTACCCAGTAATGGAGTCGGAATCCGCATGAGACGCCTTGTAGCAATCGTAACTCATTCGGGAAGGTGGACAACACGGGGATCGCGGTGCGAACTACTGGAAAAGTAGTGTATCCCGCCGATGAGAGTGGTGTGACTATAGCAGCCGTGCCACAAACTCCACTGCGCGAACGCGCGTTCCGGGCGATGAATCAGTTGCCGCCGTTCTCTCCGACGCTCAACCGGCTGCTCGCCACATTGGCAAAAGAGGATGTATTCTACGCCGAGCTGGCGACGATCATCGAGAAGGACACGGTGCTCGCCGGCAACGTGTTGAAGCTGGTGAATTCGGCGCTCTACGCCCGCAGTGGTACGGTGAATTCCGTCCGTTACGCCATCTCCATTATTGGATTGAACAAACTGCGCAACCTTGCTCTCAGTCTTTCGGTGGCCAAGCTGTGGAAGCAGGTGAAGACACCCAAGAGTTGGTCGCAGGCGGCCTTCAACCAACACTCCCTGGCAACCGCAGTGATGGCCGATCTTCTGGCCCAAAGGCTCAAAGTGCGCTACCCCGAAGGCGGTTTTACGGCAGGTCTGCTCCATGCGATGGGCAAGATGATGACGGCTACCGGACTGCCCGATCAGTTTGAACAAATCCTCCAGTTGTATCAGAGCTCGAGTGCGATGACGATGGAAGAGGCGGAGTTCCAGTTGATCGGCTGCTGCCACGCCGAACTCTGCGCGGCGGCCCTGGGGCAGTGGAAGCTACCCCCGGACATTCAGGAAGCGGTGGGGAACCAGCACGATCCGCGGCCGAATCTGGGCGAGCAGATGGACCTGAGCCGTTTACTGGCGGAGGCACACAATGTGGTGAACCTGCTTGGGATCACGATTCCGGCCTGCGCCACTCTGACGAAAGGCACTGCGGAGGACGCGTTGGCGCACTTGGGCCTCGGCACGGACACTGCAAGGATACTCGCGGATTTCGACGCCGAGTTTGGCACAATGCGAGGGTTCTTCTAAACACGTGTTTAGAAGAATCGCATTGTATATGTGAACATCACACCTCGTCCGATTTCCGGTGCGAAGTTCTTGATGAACGACAGGTGGTTGCGATAAAGCTGATCGGTGCCGTTGAAGAGTTGGAAGCCGATCATGTGGAGCACGTGTTTGCTGGTGATGGAATAGAGCGCCTTCAGGTTGAAGAGCCCGTAGCCCGCCGTGGGCGTCTCGTTGACGTAGACGCGATCCTGGCGGTTGGTAAGCACAAGCTCCGGCGCGAGGCTGAGGCCATTGAAACGGAGATCCAGACCAATGCGTCCGCGCACGGGAGGAATGCGAGGCAGCGGGCGCGCCGGGCTGGTGAGTTGCGCGTTCACCGCATCGACGCTGCCGTGCAGCCAGATGTTGTTCGTGATGCCGCCGCTCAAGCGGACCTCCGTCCCCCGATAGCGGCTCTTGCCCTGGCTGTAATCGGCCACAACGAAGCCATCCTCAATCTCACCGGTGGGGGCGAGGAAGATGTAGTTCGACATTTTGTAATAAAACAAATTCCACTCCGCGCGGACGCGATTGGCGGAATGGCGAACCGAGAAATCGACGCCGTTGCCGCGCTCGCGTTTCAGTCGCGCATCGCCCACTTCGAAGGTTAGGTTCCCGGGGTGCGGCCCGTTGTTATACAACTCCTCCAATGCAGGCGATCGGAAAGAGGATGAGAAACTGCCCACCAGAACGCCGCCACGCCATAGCCCGACGTTGGCGCCGCCCGACGCCGCCACACCATTGAAGCTCGTCTTGTCGAGGCCCGTGGGATCATAGGCGTTGTGCTCCACGCGAGCGCCGTACTGTAGTTTGACGCGCCCCAGTGAAACGCCCTGCACGGCAAATGCGGCGAACGCGTTCTGGCGGGTGGGCGGGGCAATCGCCTCATCGCCATTCACCTTGTAGTCGCGCGCCAGGCCCCAGAACCCGAAACTGCCGGTAAAGCGCCCGTGCTGCTTCTGATCGAACACGCCGCGATACACAAACTGCTTGTTGAAAAAAAAGTTCGCCGGAACGCCCGCATCCTGCTCGGTATGCTTCCAATCGCTGTAGTTCAACGAAAGCTGAAACTGATCGAACAGATTGCCGATGTTCTTGAGGCCACCGGTGAAAGCAACATTCTGACGCCGGAAGGGGATCGTCACTACCTCCGGATCCTGCTCCTGGCGATCAAACGGGATTCCGTAACCGCCGTCCTGAATGCCATAACTGAGGTTAAAATACGTCTTCTCTCCGTAGTGGCCGATGGCGAGACTCGCATTGCGGATATCGCTTTGCGAATTGGGTACCAGTCCGCGCGCGTGATAGGAATCCTGATAGATGCCGCCGCCATTTGCCGATAGCAGCCAGGACTTGTGCCCATACTCCAACCCGCCACTCAGCCCGCGGCGGTTGTTGTTCGTACCGCCAATCCCGGTGACGAATCCGCGATAGCCTTCATGCGCTTCCTTGTGGGTCTGATGATGGCCCGTCACCATGTTGACCACGCCGCCGATGGCGCTGCCTTCATAGAGCAGCGTCGAGGGACCGCGCACGATCTCGACGCGGTCCACCGAATTCGGATCGATTGGTTCGCCGTGATCACCTGATTGCGACGACAGTGTGCCGGTGCGAACGCCATCCTGCATGATGAGCACGCGATCGCCGTCGAAGCCGCGAATCACCGGGCGCGATGTACCGGGGCCGAAACTGCGCTTGGCCACGCCGGCCTGATTCTCGAGCACGTCGCCCAGGGATGTGGCGGTTTGTGCTGCGAGGTCGGTGCTGTCCACTGTGGTTGTCGCGAGAAAAGTCTCGAGCGTGGACTCCTCCTTGCCAGAAGCCGTCACCGTCACTTCTTCCTTCACCGCTGCGAGGCGTAGCCGGAACTCCGCCTTTGCCACGCCGCCCGCCGTCACTTCCACGGTAATCCGCTGGGAGGTGAGGGCGTGCATGTGTGCCAGCAGGACGTACCGCCCGACCGGCAGATTGTCGAAACGGAATGTTCCGTCGTCTCCGCTTTGCGCAGTCCGTTTCAACTGCACAATCAGCACCGAGGCGTGATGCACCGGGTCGCTCGTCTTGTCCAACACTACAGTGCCCTGCAATGAGCCGGTCTGGGCGGAAGCAGAGCCTGCGCACAGCACTATCGTAGTCAATAACCAGAGTGTCGACATCTAGTCCAGTATGGTCCTGGTCCTCGGGGATGCCGCAGACAAAACCTGTAGGCGGGACCCGAATCGGCGGTGACCGGGCCGCCTGGAACGGTGAGCGGAAAGGCGGAACAGAGCCGGTGGTGATCGAAAACCACCAGTCTGCTCAAATGCGGCCAGAAGAAACGACCGGGAGTGAAGGGCTCGCCGCGGCGCATCAACAACTTAGGGTTTGGCACAGCAGTTGCCATGAGAAACTGCGTACGGCATCCCAAAGAGAGCCGGAAAGAAATTAGTGAAAGAGGAGGAGTCGATGAAAACCAAATTGATGATCGCGATGCTACTCAGCGCGGCTGCGATGTTTGCCGAGGTGCGAGTTGGAGTACGACTGAATATCGGTGGCGGTTATTACGGGCCTGCGCCTGTCTACCGGTATGACCCCGCACCGGTCTACTACTACGCGCCGCCTCCACCCGTGGTTCACTACTACTCGCGGCCTCCTGCCCCAGGGCGCGGCTATGTCTGGGTTGACGGCTATCACTACCCGTCCGGCGGGCGGTATGCGTGGCGCGCCGGCTACTGGTCGCGTCCACCGTACGCGGGCGCTCGGTGGCATGGGCCCCGCTATCATGGCGGACGGTACTATCACGGCCACTGGCGCCGCTAGCAGCAGACAGAGGGTCGCGCACAGCGGCGGCATGATGCATACTAAACAGCATGCGTACCGCATTGCGTAGAAGCTTTCTTTCGGGCAGTTTTTTGAGTGGCGGCTGGGCCTGGCTGGCCCGCGTGATGCCGGGGGGCGCCGCGGCATCCTTAGGGGCCTCATCAGCCTCGGCCGCCGCTCGCGTTTCTGTTTACGAGACTCTGGGCATTCCCACGATTCTCAATTTCCGCGGCACACACACCACCATCGGCGCCTCCAAGCAGTGGCCTGATTTGCACGATGCGATGGCCGATGCCGCGCGGCAATTCGTTTCCCTGGATGAGTTGCAGGACAAGATCGGCGAGCGCATCAGCAAGCTCGCGGGTACGGAATCGGCAATGGTCACCACGGGAGCGGCGGGAGCCATCTGCGTCGGTACATGCGCTTGCGTCGCCGGGTCCGACACAGGGGCCATTCGCCGTCTTCCCGATACCACCGGCCTGAAGAATGAAGTGGTGGTGCTGAAGCAGCATCGCAATGGTTACGACCACGCGGTCCGCAATGTTGGGGTCAGGATGATCGATGTCGACGGCGAGGCCGAACTGCGAGCGGCGATCAATCCGCGTACCGCGATGATGTATTTCCTCGGTGGCACGAGCGGCGATTCTGAAAAACCCGCAACGCTGGCGGTGGAGCAGGTGCTTCGCATCACCAGGCCCGCGGGTGTTCCCGTGCTGGTGGATGCCGCCAACATGCTTCCGCCGTGGGACAACGTACGGCGGCTGGCCGCGGCGGGTGTCGATCTCATTTGCACCAGCGGCGGCAAACACATTCGCGGGCCACAGTGTTCCGGACTGTTGGCGGGCCGCAAGGATCTCGTCGCCGCCGCGCGTCTCAACATGAGCCCGCATTCCGACAGTCTTGGCCGGCCGATGAAGGTGGGGCGCGAGGAGATGGTCGGGCTGTGGTTGGCGGTGGAGAAGTACGCCAAACTCGACTTTGACGCGCTGGACCGCGAGTGCATGAAGCAGGCCGAGTTTCTACGCGGACGCTTCGCCAAACTGCCCGGAGTGAAGAGTGGTTTCGAGCCAGTGGATCGCACGCGCAACGTGCGGCGCGTCTTTGCCACGTGGGATGAGAGCGCCCTGGGTATGACCGCGGCGCAGGTGGAAAAACGCCTCTGGGAAGGTACGCCGCGAATCGGTGTGCTGCGGCATCAGCCGCAAGGGGTGACGTTCGTCTGCTTCATGAACGATGCCGGCGATGAAAAGCAGGCAGCAGTGCGAATGGAAGAGATCTTCGGGCGGAAGGCATAAACAGCGGCTACTGGATCTGCATCGTCTCGCCGCCGATCCAGTCCAGATACGCCCGGAACCCGCGCTCAACCGGCAACGCAATGATCTCCGGCACCGTGTAGGAGTGGAGCCGCCGGATCTCTTCTTCGAGATTGGTATACACCGTATCGCGCGTCTTGATGATCAGTAGAAATTCGCTGGCTTCTTCCACAGAGCCCTGCCATCGGTAGATGCTGTGCACACCGGGCACGATGTTTACGCAGGCCGCGAGTTGCTTCTCCACGACGCCTTGTGCGATCTTGCGCGCCTCTTCAAGCGAACCACAGTTGCATAGAACCACCAGCTTGCCCGTCACTGTGCTGCCTCCCGAAGCATGCCAAACAGAATCCGCATGCAAAATAAGTGTAGCGGAAAGCGCGGGTTTCAGGTATAAACATTAAGTAAGGATCTTCGACTAGAGATGTCCCTTCGAAAATTGGGTTTCCTTGCCGTACTGACGCTGTCGAGCGTGTACGTCTATCTGGCCCTTCGCGGCCCGCAAGGCTTGCCGGCGTTGCAGCAACGCTGGACGGAGATCCGCCGTCTGCAGGCCCAGAATGCGGAACTGTCCCGCGAGGTTCAGTTGCGGTCGGAGAGAATCGCGCGCCTGCGCGATAACCCGGCGGAACAGGAACTGGAAATTCGCAAACGTTTGAAGCTCCAGCGCAAGAACGAAACGACGTTCATTACGCCGGAAAGCGAATCCGACAAGTAAGCCGCCCAGCGCGCTACTGCGCGGGGCGAACTTCCTTCACAACGCCATCCACCAACCGGACGCTTCCGATGGATGCGCCATTACCGCGGAAGGAGTACACTTCGACGAGCTTCCCCTCGTCGTCCATCGTCACTCGGGAAGACGGACGGCCCAGCTTCCCTGTCACGTCCTGGCGGGACGCGCCAATGCTGAGCGAGGCAAGATCGGCAGCCGTGGGCTGCGGCGGCGCCGGAGGAGCAGCAACCACGGGAACAGCGGATGATTCCGTCACCTCCGCCGGGGTTTCCACTGGGACGGCTGGAGTCGCTTGCGCCGCGGTGGCACGCTTGGCGGCCACTGGAGCGGCAGGCTTTCTCAAAGGCGCAGTGGGAGCCGCCGGGCCACTGGAGATCGCTCCCAGCCGAACTTCTGGAATCGGAGGCGCTGGGTCGATCGTGCGCCGGGCCTTCGACTTGCTCTTGTCCTCTTTGCCCGCGGCGTCTTTCGCCACGTTGCCCAGTGCCCCGAAGACCGAGTCGATTCCGTCGCTGACCTTTTTGCCGGCAGCGGCTGCGGCCGTTCCGCCGGCAGCGGCGGTGGCATGTTCGACGAGAGTTTGGGCGCTGACGATAGCGGCAATAACGGCACCGAGTGCCACCGGGGTCCAGAACTTGCGCATCGCGAATCTCCTTAGCTTTCAATTTAGGACGAACCGGTCGCGAGTACTATTGCATATCCACCTTAGGATATCTGTGAAATGTACCTATGCCGAGAAGCTGCGCCAATAGGTTCGTCAGGCGGCGGCTCCGGGCTCCCCGCAGTGGACTAAGCTAGGGGTATGGCAAAGAGGATGGTGGTTTTTGGCGGAAGCGGGCTCATCGGATCAAAGCTCGTGAGAAAGCTCCGCGAGCGCGAGTATGAGGTGGTGGCCGCATCGACGTCCACTGGCGTCAACATCATCACTGGGGAGGGACTGGCCGCGGCATTGGCCGGCGCACAGGTTGTCGTTGACGTCGTGAACTCGCCGTCATGGGACGACAAAGCGGTTCTCGAATTTTTCGAGACGGCAGGACGCAATATTCTTGCCGCGGAAGCGGCTGCGGGCGTGAGACATCACGTCGCGCTTTCGGTGGTCGGCACGGACCGTCTTCTGAAGAGCGGCTACTTCCGCGCCAAGATGGCGCAGGAGAACCTGATCAAGGCCTCTCAGATTCCCTACACCATCGTCCGGGCTACACAGTTCTTCGAATTCGTTAGCGGCATTGCGGCGTTCAGCACGGTTGGCAACACGGTGCGCCTATCCCCTGCTCTGTTCCAGCCGATCGCAGCGGAAGACCTGGCCGACGTACTGGTCGACATCGCGCTCGCTGCTCCCGTGAATGGAATGATTGAGGTGGCTGGCCCCGAAGCGATGCCTCTCGACGAAGCGGTGAGACAATATCTGCACGCCAACAAAGACGAACGCCAGGTGACGGCTGACGTCGAGGCGGGTTACTTCGGGATGCAAGTGAACGACCTATCGCTCACACCCGGCAACAACGCGCGACTTGGCCCGACTCGTTTCGACACATGGCTCAAGCAATCTACGTCAGGCTCGGCCAATGCAGCCGCGGCGGGGTGATCACGGTTCAGGCGAAAGGCTGGTAATGAGTACTCAGAAGCGACTGCGATTTCTACTTTTCACGGGGGCCGCCATCGGAGTTCTTGCACACACTGCAACGGCCCAGGATGCGGCACAGGCAGATGGACCGGACCCGCGGGAAATCCCGGTTCCGTCTATCAAGACTCCACTCGGGAAGCTGCCTGGAGTAGAGGCTCTGCCGGTGCGCAAGGAAATGCCCGATGTGCTCGTGACCGAGGGCGGTACAAAGGTCGCAACGCGGCAGCAATGGCAACAACGCCGCCAGGAGATGAGACGCCTGCTTGCGTACTACGCGGTGGGACAGATGCCGCCGCCACCCGGCAATGTGAAAGGGAAGGTAGTCCAGTCAGAGACCGTTCTGGATGGGACGGTCCATTACAGTCTGGTGCGGCTGACGTTTGGCCCCGCGCAAAAGCTCGAGTTAAACATCGGCATCTTCACTCCGGCCAAGGGCGGACCGTTTCCGGCAATCATCCTGCAAGGCGGCACCCCTCCAGGAGCGACCGCGCTGCCCCGCCTGCCGCAGGGTCCCAACCAGGGGCGCGGAGAAAACGTGCTGCTTCTCGTTGGTCCTGCCCCGGCAAAGGAGCCGGCTGCAACTCCACCCGCCTCGAACGTTCCCGGTGGCGTAGCCTCCGCTCCTCGCGGAAGGCCGAACGTTCCGCTGACCGCCCAATCCATCGCCGAACAACGCGCCGGCATCTTCCGACGGGGTTATGCACTTGTCCTGTTCAATCCGAACGATTGCGCCGAGGACACCACACTGCGCAATGCGGATGGTAGCTGGGCATTTCGAAATACGCGGTTCTATCCGGCTTACCCGGGTTACGATTGGGGAATCCTCGCTGGATGGGCTTGGGGCGCCTCGCGGGTGGCCGATTACCTGGAGACGGATCGCTCAATCGACAAGACCAAACTCATCATTACCGGCGCCTCGCGGAATGGGAAATCCGCCATGGTAGCGGCGGCCTTTGACGACCGGTTAATGGGCGCCCCCGTTGTGACGGGCGGGGGCGGCGTCGGCGCGTACCGGTTCGCCGGCCCTCGCAGGAGCGAAACCCTCGATGTGATGCAGAAAAAGTATCCGAACTGGTTTTCACCGAATTTGCACGAGTTCTGGGGACGCCGCGAGAAGCTTCCCTTCGATCAGCACTGGTTCCTTGCGCTGGCGGCGCCACGCCCGTTCCTGGCGCTGGAAGGGATGACGGACACGATTTCGCTTCCCGAAGCGGTCCGGCAGTCGGTTCTCGGGGCCCGGCCGGCCTATGCCCTGTTCGGCATGGAGGACCGGATTGGTGTCCACTATGCGAACCACGGGCACGCGTTTACCGCAGAGGATTGGACCGCAACGATGGACTTTTTCGATAAGCATCTTCGGGGGAAGAAGATCGACCGCCGCTTCGACCAGTTCCCCACAGAAGCGGACTTGGACGCCCAATCCGACCGGGCGCGTGCCTGGGATGCTCTCCGCGCCAGGCTGTCGGAAGAAAGATATCTGCGCCACTCGGCTGCAGTGGAAGCGATCATGCGCCAGATGGCAGCGGCCGGGATGGACAATGCGGACCAGTGGGGCCTCGCCGGTTTACTGCACGACATTGATATTGCCGAGACCGCGAAGGACCTCTCCCGCCACGGCGTAGTTGGGGCGCAGGTGCTCCGTGACCTGGGCTTTCCCACAGCCGTCGTGCATGCCGTCAACGCGCACGACGATCGTGCCGGTGTCGCGCGCACGAGCAGGCTCGATCACGCCGTGTACTGCGCCGATCAGGTGTACTGGTTAGTGTCGGCCGCAGGCCTCAGCTTTCCTTCGGACAAGCTCAACGCTGCGCTTCCCGCCGCCATCTGGGAGCAGGTCCAGACGTTGCCCTCAAAGAAGGCCGTCTTGGGCCAGGTGTCGCAGGAATGCTTGAAGATCGGACTGAGTATGCCGCAGGCGATTGCGGCTGTTCAGTCCGCGTCAAAGAAGGTTACCGGCAACACCAATGTCCGAGAGTAGACAACGAGATGCGAAACAGAGCCGCGCGCGTCAGCAAGCGGTTTTCGGAATTTTTCACAGACTCTCACGGTCGCGGCTCTGTTGCGCATTCACAGACGACTGACGAACGTGATTCCCCCCCCCGGGCCCAGCGCTGTTTCTACCATCTGGATTCTCGGTTAAGATGAGGAACATGAGGATGCTACTCGTTTCCGCCCTCCTGCCAATCTGCGCTTGGGCCTCCGACCGCCCCGCCGGAATGTCCGTCCACACCTGGGTCCGCGAAGATATTTTCGCCGGCTTTATGGCAAACGACATCGAGCGCTTCGACCGGGGAGTCGCCAAGGTCGATGAGATCCTTCAGGCCACCCCTGCCAATCCGGCTGCCTTGGCATGGCGAGGCAGCGCCGACATCTACCGGGCCACTCGCGCTCGCGTTGCGGGCAACACCGCGCAGTATCGCAGCCTGCTTGATCGCGGTATGGCGACAATGGCCAAAGCCCGTGAACTCGCCCCTAACGATGTCGGTGTATTAGTGATCTCCGCCGTCCCGGTGCTGATGGCCGATCAACTGGACGAGGCCGACCGCCGCCCGGCCGCTGAGCTGGGACGCAAGACCACGCTGGCTGCCATCAAGATCCAGGAACAGGCGATGGATAAGCTGCCGCTGCACTTCCGCGGCGAATTGTGGTCTTCCGTGGCGTTCGCCTCCGACCGCCTGGGCGACACCGCCACTCGCAATGAGTACCTCAAGATGATGATCGAGAAGCTCCCCGGCACGCCCTATGAGCGCCGCTCGCAGAAGTGGCTCGACAGCGGCTCGATCGCTACAGGAACCTACATGTGCCTTTCCTGCCATGAGCCCGGCCGCTATGAACCGACACTGAAGCGGTTGCAGGCGGCCAAGAAGCAGTAGACTGGTCGGGTCGTGGCTTCTTTCGTACTGTTCCTCACCCTCATTGGTTCGCTGCGGGCGGACCAGCCTAACCCGCGACCGGCCGCGATAGAGTCGTTTCTCACAAAGAACTGTGTCGCCTGCCATCAGGGAGCGTCGGCATCGATGGGGATCGACCTGCGCACGCTTGCCTTCGGTCTCGACGATGCGCACCTCAACAGTTTATGGGTGCGCGTCCACGACGCGGTGGAATCGAAGCGGATGCCGCCGCCCTCCGCGCGCGCCTTGACTGCGGTGGAACGCGCGGCCTTTGTGAAAGCAGTAGCCCAGCCATTGCTCGCTCACGAGCTTACAGCCACGGCGAAACGCGGGCGCTCCGTGCTCCGCCGCCTCAACCGTTACGAATATGAGAACACGCTGCGCGACCTGCTGAGCGCCCCGTGGCTCCACCTGCGCGATTCGCTACCGGAAGACGGCATCCTCGCCCGCTTCAACAAATCCGGGCAGGCGCTGGACGTCTCGCACGTGCAGATGGGCCGCTACCTGGACACCGCGGAGCACGCTATCCGCGCGGTGCTTGATGCGACGGGCGCTCCGGCGCGTTCCAGCCGCCACTACGCGCGCGAACAAAAACGTTTTATTAGCCGCATGAAGTTCGGCCCATTCAACTCGGCTCCCGAACGGGCAACCATCCCGATTCTTGGCTTTGACTCGCAACCCGATGTGATCGCGGAAAAGGCGCCAATGACGGTGGGAGACGCCGATCCGAAGACGCGCGACCTGGAAGGATTCGCCACCACCGCCAGCACCTACATCGGCAACGAGTATCACTTCGACGGCTTCACCGCTCCCGTTGGCGGGCGCTACCGCATCAAGCTGAACGCATTCTCCATCTGGGCCGAGACTGTGCTCGTCCCCGCGCCAGGTGACCGCAAGAAGAAGGCCTGGCGGCCCAGCCGCAACAAAACGTGGAAAGGCCGCACGGTGGAACCAGTGACGCTGTACGCGCTGAGCCGCGGCGGCGAAAAGCGCCTTCTGGGAACGTTCGATGTAACCCCCGAGCCGCAACTTCACGAGTTGGAGGTACACCTGTTGCCCGGCGAGCAGATCCTGCCCGATGCCTCACGCCTCTTCCGCTCGCGCCCCGGTTGGATCAGTAGTCCCGATTGGAGCGAAGCAGGAACACCGGGCGTCGGCTATCGCTGGATGGATGTCGAGGGGCCTCTGGAAACTCCTGCCGCGCGCGATACATACCGGCGGCTGTTCGGTAGCCTCAAGGCGACGCGCAACGATGCGGGCCGTGTCGTGCGCGTGGACGGCGCCGCCACCGATGCCGAAATGTTACTGCGCGAGTTCATGCGCTCTGCCTACCGGAGACCTCCCACTGAAGACGAGTTCGTTCGCTACCTGCGCATTCTTCGCTCGCAACTGGCGAGCCGGGGCGATGGCAATCTCCTGGGGCCGATGATCGCCGCTTACACGGCTGTGCTCTGCTCGCCAGGGTTTCTTTATCTGGAGGAGACGCCGGGCAGACTCAATGGACACTCACTCGCCAGCCGCTTGTCGTACTTTCTCTGGAACACCGCGCCGGATTCCGAACTGCGCTCGGCGGCGGCCAGTGGAGCGCTGCTGAAGCCTGAGGTCCTGCGCACGCAAACACGGCGTCTGTTGGCGAGCCCGCGTGCCAACGACTTCCTCAACGCCTTCCTCGACTATTGGCTCGACCTTCGCCGCATTGGCGACAACACGCCGGACCAGACGTTGTATCCCGAGGCTTACCTTGACGATCTTCTGGTCGAGTCATCGCTTGCGGAGACGCAGCTTTTCTTCGCCGAACTGCTGCGCCGCGACCTGCCCGCGGCCAATCTCGTCGATTCGAAATTCACGTTCCTCAACTCGCACCTCGCGCGGCACTACGGGCTGCCTCCCGTTGAAGGCGTCTCCATGCGCATCGTGAATCTGCCCGCCGGCAGCGTGCGCGGCGGTCTGTTGACGCAGGCAAGCGTGCTGCGCATCACTGCAAACGGCACCACCACTTCGCCTGTGCTGCGCGGCGTCTGGATCATGGAGCGGATTCTCGGCGATCCACCGCCACCGCCACCCGCGGGCGTCCCCGCCATCGAGCCCGATACGCGCGGCGCAACCACCATCCGCCAGCAATTGGACAAACATCGATCCGTGCCATCCTGCGCCGGCTGTCACAACAAGATCGACCCGCCTGGCTTCGCGCTCGAAAGCTTCGATGTCGTGGGGGCGTGGCGCGACCGCTACCGGTCATTGGAAGAGGGCGAACCCGTGCACGGCTTCGGTAAGAATGGTTGGGCCTTCACGTTCCGAAAGGCGCAAGCTGTGGATGCCAGCGGGCGGCTCGCCAACGGCACGGAGTTTCAGGATGTCGTGGGACTGAAGCGCGCTTTGCTGAAGGATGAGCGCCAGATCGCACGCAACCTCGTTCGACAGTTCCTCGCGTACGCCACCGGAACACCGGCGGGCTTCGCCGACCGCGCCGAGGTGGAGCGCATTCTCGCCTCGGCGCAACCGTCGCGATATGGCCTGCGGACGCTGTTGGAAAAGGTAGTGGAGAGTAGTCTGTTCACAAGGAAATAGCACAACCCGGCCTTCCCATCGAACTTGCTAGCCTGAAAGATTCATGCGATACGTGAGCACACGTGGAGAAGACCAGGGCGCCGGATTCCGCGACATTCTGCTGGGTGGATTGATGGGCGACGGCGGTCTGGCGATGCCTTCCGCCTATCCGCGCCTGAGCACCGCTGATCTCGAATCCATGCACGCCATGAGCTACCGCGATCTCGCCTTCGCGGTGCTCCGGCTGTTCGCTACTGATGTACCGGAAGCCGTGCTCCGCGGCTTGGTCGACAAGACCTACACCGCGGACGTCTATTGCAACGGCAGGCCCGGCGAGGATGCCCAACAGATCACTCCCGTCCGCCAGCTCGAACTTGGCGTGTATCTGCTCGCTCTATCCAACGGGCCTACTCTCGCTTTCAAAGACATGGCCATGCAGTTGTTGGGCAACCTGTTTGAATGGGCGCTGGCGGAGAACGGCGAGACGCTCAACATTCTCGGGGCAACCAGCGGCGACACCGGCTCTTCGGCCGAATACGCTATGCGTGGCAAGCACGGGATACGGGTCTTCATGCTCTCGCCACACGGCAAGATGAGCCTGTTCCAGACGGCGCAGATGTTCTCGCTCTCCGACTCCAACATCCACAACCTCGCCGTCCGCGGCGTGTTCGACGATTGCCAGGACGTGGTGAAAGCCGTATCGAACGACCTGGCTTTCAAGCGCCAGTACCGAATCGGGACCGTGAACTCCATCAACTGGGCGCGCGTGGTGGCGCAGGTGGTCTATTACTTCAAAGGCTACTTTGCCGTGGCTCCCGAAGCCGGCGCGCCGGTCAGTTTCGCGGTGCCCTCCGGCAATTTTGGCAATATCTGCGCCGGCCACATCGCCCGCATGATGGGGCTGCCCATCCGCCGCCTGATCCTCGCCACCAACGAGAACGATGTGCTCGATGAGTTCTTTCGCACCGGCGTCTACCGGCCGCGAGGTACCGCCGAGACCCGGCAAACCTCCAGCCCTTCGATGGACATCTCCAAGGCCTCCAACTTCGAGCGTTTTGTCTTTGACCTGGTGGGCCGCGATCCGGCCCGTATCGAATCCCTGTGGCGGCAGATGGCCACCGATGGCGCGTTTGATCTACGCGGCACACCAGAATGGCAAACGATCGGCCGCTATGGCTTCGTTAGCGGCGCAAGCACTCATCAGAACCGCCTCGAAACCATCCGCCGGGCCTGGGAAACCTATCGGCTGATGATCGACCCGCACACCGCGGACGGGCTCAAAGTGGGCATGGAGTATCGAGAAGAGGGAGTGCCTCTGGTGTGTCTGGAAACAGCCTTGCCCGCCAAGTTCGCCGAGACGATTCAGGAGGCACTCGGCCGGGCGCCTGTACGGCCGCGGAAGTTCGAAGGGATCGAGCAGTTGCCGCAGCGCAGCGTCGTCTTGGCCCCGGACGCTGAGGTTGTGAAAAACTTCATCCGGGAACGTGCAGTAGAATGCGGGTAGTGCAAACCGCATCCATCCTGACCCGTCGCGCGCTCCCGCGCCGCCTCTTCCTGCGCCACTCCGGTGTTGCCATGGCTCTCCCTCTGCTCGATGCCATGCAGCCGGCGCTCGCACAATCAAAGGATGTCCCGCGGCGCATGCTGGCAGTCTGCAATAACCTCGGTCTCCTCGAAGCAGGTTTCTTCCCCAGACAGCCCGGCAACTCCTACGAGCCATCCCCTTACCTCCAACTCCTCGCCGAACACGGCGATCAGTTCACCGTCTTCAGCGGCGTCTCCCATCCGGATGTCGATGGAAGCCATTCCTCCGAAGTCTGCTTCCTCACTGCCGCGCCGCATCCCGGCAATGGCGGCTTCCGCAATTCCATCTCGCTCGATCAGGTGATGGCCGATCAGATCGGCGTCCGCACGCGTTTCCCTTCCCTCACCCTCGGCGTCAATGTGAACAAGGGACAGCGCAGTCTCACCTGGACCGGCTCCGGGGCCATGATCCCTTGTGAAGACAGCGCGTCCGCCGTCTACCGCCGCCTCTTTCTGCAAGGCTCCTCCGATGAGGTGGAACGCCAGATCGCGCGGCTGCAACTTGGCGAGAGCATCATGGATTCGGTTGCTGACCATGCCGCCGGGCTCAACAAGAACCTCGGCGCGCGCGACAAGGAACGCCTCGACCAATACATGAGCGGCGTCCGTGAGCTCGAAAAACGCATGGTGGCGGCCAGGGAGTGGGAGCGCAAACCGAAGCCGAAGACTACCGCAAAGGAACCGGAAGATCCCGACACCAACCGAGCGTACATGGAGAAAACGCGCCTCATGTACGATATGGCGCGGCTCGCCTTCGAAAGCGATTCCACACGTCTCATCACGCTCTTCCTCGATAGCTCCAACTCGCCGGCCATTGATGTCGATGGCGTCAAGATCACTGATGGCTATCACAACCTCTCACACCATGGAAAGAACGAGAGCAAACTCGCGCAGTTGGAGGCCATCGACAAATGGCACATGAAACTGCTGGCCGGACTGCTCGGCGGCTTGCGCGGCGCAAACGAAGATGGCGAAACGCTGCTCCATCGCACGATGGTCCTCTATGGATCGAACTTCGGCGACGCCAACAAGCACACAACGACCAACATGCCCGTCATCCTCGCTGGCGGCGGCTTCCGTCATGGCCACCACCTCGCCTTCGACACCAAACGGAACTATCCTCTGCCCAACCTCTACCTGAGCATGCTCCACCGCATGGGCATTGAGGCTACGCGCTTTGCTTCCTCCACTGGCACTATGCGAGGCCTGGAACTGGCATAATGATCGGCATGCCCGATCCGTTCACCAGACGCCGTCTCGCCAAGCTGGCCGCGGTGCCGTTGCTGTCGCCGGCGCAGTCCCCGGCACAGGACCAACCGGCTGACGATCTCGCTATCCAACGCGCCAACCTCAATCGCTGGCGCGAGCAGATGAAGCAGGTGAAGCTGCCTCGCCACGCGGAGCCCGCGGTCATCTTCAAGGCATAATGTATGGCTCAAATCGGTGACGACGTTTTCTTCGCATCGCTCAGCCAGCTTCAGGATGGCATCCGCACCCGCAAATTCTCCTGCGTCGAGCTGACCCGCGCCTGGTGCGACCGCCTCGAACGTTACGGCCCGCGCTTCAATGCGCTTGCACTGCTGCTGCGCGAAGAAGCCATGCGGCAGGCCCACGACGCCGACGGCTACTTCCTGCGCGATCGCGTGCGCTCGCCGCTCCAGGGGATTCCCTATGCCGTGAAGGATCTCGTCGCGGTGACCAGGCACCCCACCACTTGGGGTGCAAAACCGTTTGCCGGCCAGGTGTTCGATGAAGACGCGACGGTAGTGAAGCGCATCGCCAAGTCCGGCGGCGTCCTCATCGGCAAACTCTCCATGGTGGAATTGGCGGGCGGCGGCGGCTATCTTTTTCCAGCCGCGTCGCTGCAAGGCCCGGGCCTCAATCCGTGGGATCGGTCGCGCTGGTCCGGCGGATCATCGAGCGGAAGCGGCAGCGCGGTGGCCGCGGGGCTCGTTCCCTTCGCGTTGGGATCGGAAACCTCCGGGTCCATTCTGACGCCTTCAGCCTATTGCGGCGTTACCGGATTGCGCCCCACTTACGGATTAGTGAGCCGCGCCGGCTGCATGGCACTCTCCTGGACGCTCGATAAGATCGGCCCGATGGCACGCACCGCCGAAGATTGCGCGCTCGTGCTCGCCGCCATCTCCGGAGGCGACTCGGAAGATCCCGGCTCCGCCAATAAGCGCTTCATCTATGCGCCGCAGTTCGTGCCGCCGGTGAAGGAGCTTCGCATTGGCTACAACCCCACCGACTTCACGGAAGGCTGCACGCCGGAAACACGGCCCGAATTCGCCAAGGCGCTGGATGCCTTCCGCTCACTCGGCGTGAAGATGATCGAAACCAAGCTGCCCGACTTTCCTTATGGCCCGATGGTCTCCACCATCATCAGCGCGGAAATGGGCTCCATCTTTGAGGATCTGGTGGAGAGCGGCAAAGTGGACGAGCTCGCCGACAAGCGCCAGATCGCCGGCATCAAAACCTCACAGGAGGTGCTCGCCAAGGACTACTTGAGGGCCATGCGCATCCGCCGGCTCGTACAACAATCCTTCGCGAAAATGTTTTTGGACTTCGAAATGTTCCTCTCGCCTGCGCGCAATTCCATCGCCAGCAAACTATCCGATCCGCTCAACCGGCCCGGCCCCGCGTCCTCGCCGATCATTCCCGCGGGAAACCTCGCCGGCATCCCGGCCCTCTGCTTCCCATGCGGTTTTGCTGAAGGCCTGCCCATCGGATTCGCGCTCGCAGGCCCGCCGTTCACCGAGAACAAACTCGTCGGTGTGGGCAAGGCGTTCCAAAGCGCAACAGACTGGCACAAACGCAGGCCTCCACTCGGATGACGAAGCTTGTTCTGCCCATCGCCGCGGCGCTCGCTTCGCTGGTCATTGTGGCCGCTTACTCCGACGTTCGCACGCGGCTCATCCCCAACGCGCTGGTGTCCGCTGGCGCGATTGCCGGCGTCTCGCTCAACCTCTGGCTGTATGGCTGGCATGGTTTGCTCCAATCGCTTCTCGGCCTGGTGGTTGGCTTCGCGGTCTTTCTGCTGCCCTTCCTGTTGCAGGGTACCGGAGGTGGCGACGTGAAGTTGATGGCAGCCATCGGATCGCTCGCTGGACCGATGAACACATTGGTGATCTTTGTTCTGGTGGCGGTATCTGGCGGAGTCATGGCCATTGGACTGCTGTTGATCAAAGGCGGCATGCTGCAGACGTTCCGAAACGTCGGATTCATCCTCAAGGAACTCGCACATGGCCGCGCGCCTCATGAATCACGACCGGATCTGAGCCTCGACAGCGAACGCTCCGTCAAGCTGCCTTACGGCGTTCCGATCGCGGTGGGAACCCTGCTATTCCTGAGCCTATGAGCGTCACTCTGGCTGACATCCACGCGGCCCGGCAACGCATCGGCGGGGCGATCCTCCCCACGCCCTGCAAGCATTCCATTCCGTTGTCGAACCTCTGCGGCTTTCACGTCTACTGCAAACTCGAATACCTGCATATCACCGGCAGTTTCAAGGAGCGCGGCGCTCGCAATGCGCTGCTCGTGCTCGACGCCTCGCAGCAGCAACGCGGCGTGATCGCGGCCTCGGCGGGCAACCATGCGCTCGGCCTGTCCTATCACGGTAAGCTGCTGGACATTCCCGTAACAGTGGTGATGCCGCGTCAAAGCCCGTTGATCAAGAGCGAGACCTGCCGCCGCTATGGCGCCAACGTGATTCTCCATGGGGATTCGCTCGCCGAAGCCAAAACGCTCGCCGATCAGATGAGCGCCGATTCAGGCCTCACCTACATCAACGGTTACGACGACGCTGCGATCATCGCCGGTCAGGGTACCATCGGCCTGGAAACTCTCGAACAGGTCCCACAAGTGGATGCCGTCATCGTGCCCGTTGGCGGTGGCGGCCTCATCGCCGGCATCGCGCAGGCCATCAAGCAGACCAGTCCGAAGGTGCAGGTCATCGGCGTGGAGCCGGAGAATGCCTCCAGTTTCTCGCAGGCGCTGGAAGCCGGCCACCCCGTGGATGCGGAGATGGGCCCGACACTCGCCGATGGTCTCGCCGTGGCCCGCGTCGGCGCGCGCGCTTTCGAGATCGCGCGCCGCTACATGGACCGGCTCGTCAAAGTGAACGAGGACGACATCGCGCTTGCCATCCTTCGATTGGTGGAGCTCGAAAAGGGCGTTGTCGAAGGCGCCGGCGCAACGTCACTCGCCGCATGCCTCACCGGCCGTCTGCGCGACCTCGCCGGCAAGCACGTCGTCATCGCCCTCTGTGGCGGCAACATCGACCCGATGATTCTCAGCCGCGTCGTGGAACGCGGCCTGGTGATGGATGGCCGCCTCTGCCGCTTCACCGCGATGATCAGTGACCGTCCCGGGGGCCTCGCCCAGTTCGCTTCGCTCGTGGCTTCCACCGGAGCGTCCATCAAAGAGGTGCTTCATGACCGGGCCTTCTCCGGACCCAATGTCATGGCTGTCAATGTTCATTGCACCGTGGAAACGCGCGATCGCGCCCATCGCGCCGAGGTGTTTGAAAAGCTGCGGTCCGCGGGCTTGCGGATTCTCAACCGCGATTCCTACGATTGATCCGGCTCCGGAGGCCACTCCACTCGCGCGTACAACTCCTTCATGCTCAGTTCCACCCCGAGCGACGCAATCGGGAACGAGCCTTCCAGATCGTTGTGGATGGTGAGGAGCCACTCGCGCTCACTTAACTTTCGGAACACGCAAACGTCCGGTTTGTCCTCAGCGATCAGGACGTACTCCGCAAGGCTCTCCAGCTTGCGGTACGTCGCGAATTTGGAGCCCCAAGCATAATCCATCGTCGAAGGAGACAGGATTTCGAAGATGACCATCGGGTTGGTGATTGCCTCACGCGTTGAATCCAGCTCAGGTTGCCCACCAACCACTAGCGAATTGGGCAGCAAGTAGTGCCTTGCCGTCGCCCGGACGTGAATTCCGCCGAGGGCCTGATAGGCCCGGTCGTTCGCTGCATCGTGCAAAAACGAGCCCAATCTCATACTGATACGTCCGTGATTGAGGCTGTTCGGTTCCAACGGGACGATCGTCCCGTCACGGTATTCATTCCGCCATTGGGCACAGCTCTCGAATTCAAAGAACTGCTCGACGGAGACCGGGTTAACTGCCGCGGGAAGCATACCCATATTCTACGAAATGATCCCCTTGATGATCTCGCCGTGGACCTCAGTGAGCCGCTCCCGCCGCCCCTGGTGCATGTAGCTCAGTTGATCCTGCTGCAGGCCCATCTGATGAAGCAACGTCGCATGCAGATCACGGAAGTGGACCGGCTTCTCCACCGCCTTCAAGCCGATATCATCGGTAGCGCCGTAGACGCTGCCGCCTTTGAATCCGCCGCCGGCCGCCCACATCGAGAAGCCCGTGTTGTGGTGATCACGCCCCTTGCTCTTCTCCGATTCCGGAGAGCGGCCGAATTCTCCGCCCCACAGGACAATCGTTGAATCGAGCAATGCCCGGCGCTTTAGATCCTTCACCAGCGCCGCCGTCGGTTGATCGGTCAACGCAGCCATGCGGAGGTGATTCCGCTCAATGTCACTGTGCGCATCCCATTCGGTTTCGGCGCCGCCACCGCCAGCCACGACGCACACGAATCGCACACCGCGTTCCACCAGCCGCCGGGCTAACAAACAGCGCCGCCCGTAGTCATCGGTCTGCGGCTTACCGACGCCATACAGTTCCAACGTCTCCTTGGGCTCGTTAGAGAGGTCGAAAATCTCAGGCGCTTCGGTCTGCATCTTAAACGCCGTATCGTAGGCTGACATGCGCGCCGCGAACTCTTCGTCCTCGTCCAGCAGATTCGCTTCGTTCAACTGCCGGATGAGATCGATGGTCTTCTTGCGGCGTGTGAGGTCGATGCCGTTGGGCAGCTCGAGATTGAGCACCGGCCGCTTGCCCGGGCGGAACAGCGCCGGCTGAAATACCGATGGCAGGAATCCGTTGGTGTACATCGGCTGCCCCGCTTCCGGAGTGCCGTTCGGATCGGGCATCACCACGTAAGCCGGCAGTGAATCGGACTCCGTGCCGAGCCCATACGAAATCCAGCTTCCCATCGCGGGAAAGCCCGGAATCACACGGCCCGACATCAGTTGATACTGCGCCGCCGAATGAACAACCATGTCCCCGTGCATCGACCGGATGACACACAGATCATCGACAATGCCCGCCTGATGGGGTAGCAGATCACTCACCTCAATGCCGGACTTCCCATACGGCTGGAACGTGCGCTTGGTCCCCAGGATGCGCGAGTTGCTGTTGACGTTTTGATACTTGACGTCGCCAAACTCCGCGGGCCGCTTCTGCCCGTCGAGCTTGTTCAACAGCGGCTTCGGATCAAACGTTTCCAGATGCGACGGACCGCCCGCCTGGAACAGGAAGATGAACGCCTTCGCTTTTGCCGGAAAATGCGGCGGCTTCGGCGCCAGCGGATTGTACCGCGCGGCGCGGGCCTGCTCCTGAGCCATCATTGAAGCGAATGCCAGGCTGCCCATTCCGCAGAAGCAGTTGCTGAGAAACTCGCGGCGGTTCTTGTTGTAGCGAACGTGTTCCATGATGATTGGCCTCAATTGACGTACAGGAATGCGTTGAGATTGAACAGCGACAAGGCGAGCTCTTTCCAAGCCACCGCATCGGTGTCGCTGCCGGACAGATAGTGTTTCGCCAGCGTCCTCTCCCGAACCGTCGGCGCACGGCCGGCGGCCAGTTGGAAGGCGTAGTCGATACGCGCATCGGCGGTCGGCCGCGCCTCTATGATTCGCTTAGCAAAATGCTCCGCGAGTTCATTCGACAGCTTGCCGTTCAACAGCTCCAGCGCCTGTGGCGCATGCGTGGATTGGTCGCGGCGCGCGCACGACAACAAAGTATCGGGCGCATCGAAAACCTGTTGGAAGGGCAGGATCAGGTTGCGCTTGTAGATCATGTAGATCGTCCGGCGGTCATGCTCGCTCTTGTCGCGAGTCGGCTGCCAGTATTGCGGCCTCTTCAGATCCTTCACCAGGTCCTCCGCAATGGGAACCATGATGCTCGGCCCACCTGTCTTCGTGTTCAAACGCCCGCTGATGGCGAGCATCGAATCACGCAGTTCCTCGGCTTCCAGCCGGCGGCGGTTGAACTTCCACAGAAGCGCGTTCTGCGGATCCTTCTCCTTGGCGAGCTTCACGATGGGCGAGCGGCTCGCTTGACGGTAAGCGCTCGACAGCAGGATCATGCGGTGAAGCGGCTTCATCTTCCACCCGCCGGCGATGAACTGGTTGGCCAGGAAATCAAGCAACTCCGGATGCGAAGGTGCTGTGCCCATGCGGCCAAAATCGTTCGGAGTACTCACAAGGCCGCGACCGAAATGATATTGCCAGACGCGGTTCACAAACACGCGCGACGTCAGCGGATTGCCTGGCTCCACGATGAACTCAGCAAGTTTGACGCGCGGCTTCTCCGTGGTCAGCGGCATCTCCGGCGTTCCCTCCGGCAGCAGAATCCCGAGCGGCCGCATTCCCACCTTGGGACCTTTGAAGCGGTAATCGCCGCGCGTGAGGAGGTGAATCTCCGTGGTCTGCTTCGGCTCGTCCTTCACCGCGCACATCGCGGACATGGGCAGCGGCATCTTGCCGTCGAGCGCTTCCAGATCGGCCTCGATCTGACCCTTGTCTTCTTCTTTGGCGCGTCGCAGTGCGAACCGCAGCCGGCGCATCTCCTGCTCAATCGGCTGCGCCTTCGCTTTCCAGGCGGCCTGCTCTTCCGCGGTGGCAACCACAATATCGTGGATCTGTGTCTGGGCGAAGTAACCCTGCATGCGGTAGTAATCCGATTGCCGGATCGGATCGAATTTATGATCGTGGCAGCGCGCGCAACCGAGCGTCACGCCGAGCATGGAAGCACCAACGATGTTGGTCATCTCCGTCAGCACTTCCGTCCGTGAACTCGCCACTTCCTGATTGCCCGCGTTCTTGCGCAACGGCCCCAGGCGGTTGAAGCCGCTGGCTACCAGCAGAGTATCGTCGTACGGATCTTTCCCGGAGCTTACCATCTCATCGCCGGCCAACTGCTCTTTGAGAAAGGTGTTGTATGGCTTGTCCGCGTTGAAGCTCTCGATCACGTAATCGCGGTAGCGGTAACCATCCGGACGGTGCGTGTCGTACTCATAGCCGTCCGATTCGGCGAAGCGAACGACGTCCAGCCAATGGCGCGCCCATTGCTCGCCGTAGCGGTGCGATGCGAGCAGCCGGTCCACCAGATTCTCGTAGGCCTTGGCCGACTTGTCGTTGACGAACGCGTTGATCTCTTCGATGGACGGAGGCAGCCCGTGAAGATCGTAAGTGAGCCGTCGAATAAGCGTGACACGATCGGCTTCCGGCGCAGGCTTCAGGCCATCCTTGCGCAAACGGGCCAGCAGGAATGCATCGACTGGAGTGCGCACCCAACGTTTGCCCTCAGCATCCGGGAACGCAGGCGGCGCGGCATCTTTGCGAGGTTGAAACGCCCAGTGACGGCGCTCGGCCGATTTATAGGTCCCGAGCGGCGCGACCGTGGTTTCGTTTTCCGCCCCAACAAGCAGAGTCAAGGCAAGCAGGACAGCACTCGGCGCACGAAGGTTCATAGACAACTTACCTTCTATACTATGCCCCGGAACTGAAATGTCAAACTGGGAGCATCCGCCTTCAAAGACTCCGGATTCGCAGCGCCCGGTGATCTTTGAGAATGCAACGGTCCATGACGACAAAAAGTCCTGCGGCACGAGCCTTGGCGGCAGCTTCCTCGTGAAAGACGTCTTCCTGCATCCACACCGCTTTGGCCCCGATGCGAATTGCGGAATCCACAACCCCGGGCACGAACTCCGAACGGCGAAACACATCAACAATGTCGATCGGCTCGGGTACGTCTTCCAGGCTGGCGTAGCACTTCTCCCCCAGCACTTCCGTCTCGTTGGGATTCACCGGAATGATGCGATAGCCCTGGCGCTGCATGTATTCTGATACGCCGTAGCTCGGACGGAAACGGCTACTGGAGAGACCGACAACCGCTATCGTCTTGCTATTGTTGAGAAGCTGCGCGATGGTCATGCCCGGCCCTTCTCGCCGCTGTCCATTCGAAGTGTGCGGCGGAAGCGCCCCACCTCGAGCGGCGTGAGGTGACGGAATTCGCCCGCCTTCAACCGTCCGAGATCGAGAAATCCGATGCGAGTCCGCTTCAGCTTCTCCACCAGAAAACCGAAGTGGCGGAACATCAGACGGATCTGGTTCTGACGTCCTTCCACAAGCTTCACTTCGTACCACGGGTTGGTGGAGCGCTGCAGCAGTTTCAATCCCGCGGGTGCGGTGCGTTTGCCGTGCAGATAGATGCCTTCGCGAAACGCCTGTTCCTGCTCCTGCGACAGCGCACCGGTGGCCTTCACGACATACGTCTTGGGCACCTGATTCTTGGCATGCGTGATGCGGTTGGCGAACTCGCCATCATTGGTGAGCAGCAGCAATCCTTCGCTCTCGTAATCGAGCCGGCCCACCGGATAGACGCGCTCCTTGACGCCGCGAATGTACTCCATCACGGTGGTGCGGCCCTCGGGATCGGAAACCGTGGTGACGCACTCGCGCGGCTTGTGGAATGCCAGATAGACAAGGTTGCGCGGGGCGTGGATCAGCTTCCCGTTCACCTTGATGTGGTCCCGGTCCAGGTCCGCTTTGGTGCCGAGTTCGGTCACCACTTTGCCGTTCACTTTCACCATTCCGGTGGTGATGAGTTCTTCGGCTTTGCGCCGGCTGGTGATGCCTGCTCGGGAGATGATCTTTTGTAACCGCTCTTCTGGCATTATTCGGTAGCTGCCGGAGACTCGTCTTTCTGCGCCTGCTCAGGCGCGGCTTCGACGGTTGCGGGCTCGTCCGATGGAGCTTCGGCAACAGGCTCGGCGGACACCGCCTCCAACATCGATTCCTGCTCTGGCAATTCCTGCGGCTGCGGGCCCTGCGGCGATGGCGGTGGCTGGGCGGGCGCATCCATCGGTGTCACATCATCATCACTCACCAGCCGGCGCAGTTCTTCAAACTCCTTCAGCGTCGGCAGCTCAGCGAGATCCTTGAGGCCGAACTGCAGCAGGAACTCCTTCGTGGTCTTGTAGAGGATCGGTTTGCCAACCACCTGCTTGCGGCCGGCGGGCGTGATGAGCTTGCGGTCGAGCAGCGTCTTGACGACACCGGCGCCTTGCACGCCGCGCACTTCCATGATCTCCGGCGCCGTGATGGGCTGCTTGTAAGCAATCACTGCGAGCGTTTCCAGAGCAGCGAGGGAAAGCTTGAACGGAGGCCGTAGCTTCTTGACAAAGGCGCGGATGGCTTCATGATGCTCGGGCTTGGTGCCCATCTTGTAGCCGCCGGCGACTTCTCGCATCGACACGCCCCGCTCGGGCCGCGCACACTCCTCTTCGATCAGCTTGAGGATCTCTTCCACGCGCTCTTTCGACAGTTCGAGCGCGGTCGCGATCTGATCGATTGTGAGCGGCTCTTCGGTGACGTATATGACGGCCTCGATCACCGCCCGTAAGTTCGCTTCGGCGGTGGATGCCTCAGTGGCTTGCTCAGTGGAGGTATCGCCCATCAGGTCCTCAGCGGTCATTTCCGCCTCGGCCTCTGTTTGCGGGACTTCGCCCATCTCCACTACTTGGGCATGCTGGTTGTCAGGTTCGACAGGCGCTGTCTCCCCCGCAGTGCGCGTATCTTCGGCCAGTTGAGCCGGCATCTCTACTTGTTCTAGCCTCTCGTCCATTGCTCAGTATGACTTCTTAGCTTTGAGATTCCTACTTGTACTCTTCCTGGAGCGTGTCCAGGACCTTGTCGCCTTCAAGCACCTCGTCGATGGGCCGTTCCTTGGCGATGTCGATATCGCCGAACAATTCACCCTGCTGGAGGGTGATTGCCTGGTACTTCACCAGTTCCAGTAGGGCCAGGAACAGGCATATCATACCGCGGCGGGTCCGTTGGCGCTCAAACAACTGCCGCGCGGAGAGCCGGTAGCCTTTCGGCTGCTCCTGCAGCATGTTTCGCATGAACTGAATCATGTCCGGAACCGTCACTTCTTCCTTCTCCACCTGGTAGATGGGGCGGCTCTTGGCGCGTTCCAGCACTTCCTTGAAGACCTTGACGAGATCGAACAGGGTGACGGCAAGACCTGGATCTTCCTCGTCCGCCTGAAACTGCCCGATCTGTGGATTGGTCCAGACGGCCTCTTCGATCATGCGCTTTTCCTGAAGCATTTGCGCGGCATTCTTGAAGCGCTCGTGCTCCAAAAGCTGGGCCACCAGATCCTTGCGCGGGTCTTCTTCCGGCGAAATCTTCTCCAACTCCGGATCGCGCGGCAGCAACATCTTGCTTTTGATGTGGATCAGCGTTGCGGCCATGAAGACGAACTCCGCCCCCACCTCGATGTCCAGGCTCGCGGCCTCCTCCAGGTACAGGAGGTATTGCTGCGTGATCCTGGCGATCGGAATGTCGTAGATGTTGATTTGCTGCTTGCGAATGAGGTCCAACAACAGATCGAGGGGACCTTCATAATCCTGCAGGCGGAAGTTCAACGGCGATGACGGCACTTCTATCCACGATAGCATGACGGGGGCCGAAATCCGCTTCTGATCACGGTCTTTCCGACGCTTCGGGGAGGCTTACTTCACCGCGACGATCACGATCTCTCCGCAATAGCGTTTGAGGAATGGAAGGGTGTAAAGGATCACATCATCGATGATCTCCAGCAGGCGGAGGCATTGACGCGCCCACTTGCTGGTGAAGCGCCCACGCAGCAGGCGTTTGCCCATCGCCAGGAGGTGCATCTCTTCGGTGTGAACCTCGCGGAACGTGGTCCGTAGAAGCCTGATCTCGGACTCCGATAGTATGATCTCCTCGCCTTGCTCCTCGGCCTCGCCCTGGACTTTGGCGCGCAGCCGCCGTCCGAGATTCAGCACCGGATTGTTGCCGAGCGTTTCCGCCAGCACCAGTACACCACCCGGTTTCAGCACCCGCACTAAGTCCTCGAACGCATGCTGGTATTTGAGCGTATGATGCACAGCGGCGCTCGCGTAGATGATGTCGAACTCCGCGTCGGCAAAGCAGGAGAGATCGCTGGCGTCACGAGCCTCGCCGCGAACCCGATCGGCGACACCGGAGGCCGCGGCCCGCTTGAGTCCCAATTGCACGGCAGCAGGAGAAAGATCGAGCACGGTGACGTGCGCTCCTTCCGTGGCCATCCACACACCCCAGTCCGCCGGTCCGCAACCGTAGTCCAATATGCGGCTGCCGTTGAGTGGAAGAGCGAGCAGCCGGTCGAGAATGCGCAGGTACAAACGGCGCCGTTCGTAGACCGGCTGCTTGGGATCGTTCAACGTACGAATCATCACGTCCCGGTTCACCGCCAGTTCCTCGCTCGGGCGGTCGAGAAACGGGCTATACACTGCATCGTAGAAACCGCGCTCCTGATCGGGGGTAATGGACATTCGTGGTTTAGTCCGCCTGCGGTTTCGGAGTTTGGGCGGTGGCCGCGGGCATCGCGGGCTTTTTGATGTAGTCCGCGGGGATGTCGCCGGTAAGCGTCTTCATCCAGGCCACGACGGCGACAACTTCCGGCTCGGTGAGCGGCTTCTCGGTCTGCATTTCGCTCATCATCTTCACCGCCTCCTCCAGTTGGGCCACTGACCCGTCATGGAAGTACGGTCCGGTCTTGTCGATGTTTCGTAGCGACGGAACTTTGAAAACCATTTTCTGGTGTTCCTGTTTTGTGACGGCGAAACGGCCAAGATCATCCTGCTTGGGCCACGCCTTCTTGATGCCGACTTTGGTGTAGAGGCGGCCGCCCACGTATGCGCCGTTGTGACAGGAGGCGCATCCGGCCTTGGAAAAAGCAACAAAACCCGCTTTTTCCTCGGGGGTGATGGAATCCTTGTGGCCCTTCAAATAGTGGTCCCAGCGCGATTCTGTCACCAGACCACGCTCGAATGCGCCAATGGCGAGCGCGGCGTTGTCGAACGTAACTGGCTGCTTGGCATCAGGGAACGCCTTCTTGAACATCTCTACATACTCCGGCATGGAACGAAGCGTTGCCTCGACGGACGAAGCATCCGTCATTGCCATCTCAATGGGATTGAGCACCGGGCCTTTGGCCTGCTCCTCGACATCAGCGGCGCGGCCATCCCAGAACTGCACGATGTGGCCGGCGGCGAAGTAGGTAGTGGGGGCGTTGCGTCCGCCCTTCTGGCCTTTGAAGCCGGTTGACGTGGGTGTGCCGTCCACTCCGTACTTGTCCAGCAAATGACACGTGTTGCAGGAAATGTTCTGGCTCTTGGACAGGCGTTCTTCGTAGTAAAGGACACGGCCGAGGTTCACTTTGGCTTCGGTGGCCGGGTTCTTGTCCGATTCCATCTTGGCGGGTGCGACCTGAAAATTCTTAAGGAAATCGGAGTCGATCTCGGCAACGGCCGGCGGTTGCGCCTTCTGACAGGCAGTGAGGACTAGCAGAAGGAGCGGAAGAATAGTATGGATTTTTTGCATGGGGCGTTAGCTCCTTTGTTCATCGTAACGCGTGGAGCCTATCCGTTAGAATAGGGGGACCCTGGGCATGGAACAACAACACCGGTTCAAACATCTCGACCACCTCATCAACTCGTTCGTGGTAGTGCTGGTCATCTCCAATCTGGTTGCGCCGAAGCTGGTTGCCTTTGGCGGCTTCACTCTGAGCGGAGCGCAGATTCTGTTTCCCCTCACCTACATCTTTGGCGACATCTTCACCGAAGTTTATGGCTACAGCGCGTCGCGGCGCGCCATCTGGACCGGATTCCTCGCATCGGCTCTGCTGTCGGTATTGGGCATGGCCATCGTCGCGCTGCCTCCGGCTCCCGAGTGGCACGATCAGGAAGCCTTCGCCAAAGTCTTCAACTTTGTTCCGCGCCTGGTTGTCGCAAGCCTGATCGCCTATTGGTGCGGCGAGTTCACCAACGCGTTTGTCATGGCGCGGATGAAGGTGGTGACCAAGGGAAAGATGCTTTGGATGCGCACCATCGGATCCACGGTGGCGGGACAGTTTGTCGACACCATCGTCGTGATCGTGCTCGCCTTCGGTGGAACCTACGATGCCTGGACGCTGCTGAAACTGATCTTCTCGGGCTACGTCGGAAAAGTGATCTATGAGGTGGTAATGACCCCGGTCACCTACCTTGTGGTAAATGGGCTGAAGAAGTCAGAGGGGATCGACGTCTTCGACAACAACACCGACTTCAATCCGTTCCACGGCGAAAAGTGATCGTCCGGGAAGTGGTGGTGAGCTTCAGGGAAATCCACGAGTACTCCGGGATGAGCCAGGCGCAAGCGGCCCAGATTTTCGGCGTGACACAGCCGTGCGTTTCCGACCTGATGCGTGGCAAGATCAACTTGTTTGGGCGAGCACCTGCTCCACCTCATGGACGGTCAGCACGTGCTTGGGCAGGCGGTGGCCGAGACGGGGCAGTTCCAGCTCGCTGGCCCGGTTGTGCAGGATGTACCGCTGCCGCGCCATCCAGCGGAACCACACGCGCGGCAGAACCAGGCGCGAGTGCTGGCTGCGGACACTGAGCGGCTGGCCGTTCTTCTGCCGCTAATGGAACAGGTGCCGCTGATACTGTTCGAGCACCGGGCGGGTGATGTCGGTTGGTTCCGTGAGGCTGAACGCCGCGGCCAACCACAACGTCCTGGCCACGCTCGCCGGTCCGATCGCGAGCATCATGTACACGGGCGGCTGCCGCGCCGGCCGGTCTCATGAGTGGGTCGTGGCCCTGCACGAAGCCGCCCACGCCGCTGTTGCTACCGCCTTGAGCATCCGCGTGAAAGAGGTGTCGTTCCTTCCCGGCGATGGCACCCTCGGCCACTGCCGCTACCACGGCGATCCGCCGCGCGGCGCCATCCCTCGCTCCGACACATCCAAGGCTCTCGCGATCCTCCGGCTGAGCCATGGATGCTCCGACTGGCGCGAGACACGCCGTCACCTGCGCAGCCTCCGTCGTCGGGCCGAGGATCTGGTCCGCGGCGATCTCTACCCGATCCACCGTCTCGCCGAAGCCCTCCGCGAACGCTACAAACTCTCGGGCGAGGAGGCCGAAGATCCTCGCCGCCGCCCGCGCCGAACTCGCCGTCGGGTCCTTCCTGGCGCTGGTTTCCAGCCGGTAGACCGATGGCACGCTGTGGCCAGCCACTGCGCCAAAACTGGTTGACAACGGTTGACACGTTGACAACCCGCGCCCGGTTGCCGGTATCAACCTATCAACCTAATTTCTGGAAGCCCTCGCTACGCACAGCGTGCCATTTGTCCACCCGCCGCCCGGGGTGCCGGAAGGGTCCCGACGCCGGTGGGCGTGGTGTGTCTCATGCGGCGTCGAGATCGACCCGCACGCGGCAGCCCAACGCGGTGGAGATGTTCACCAGCGCGTCCAGCGAGAAGCGCGAAACACGGCCGCGGACGAGATCGTTGATCCGTGGCTGGGTCACGCCGCAGTGCTGTGCCGCCTCGACCTGCGTCCAGCCCT
Source organism: Acidobacteriota bacterium (assembly GCA_016213775.1). GTDB lineage: Bacteria > Acidobacteriota > Terriglobia > Bryobacterales > Bryobacteraceae > CADEFT01. The sequence continues at coordinate 16,112 of JACQZR010000106.1, read as the reverse complement.
GCTTTTTCACGAAGGCCGCAATCTGCCGCATCAACTCAGCCCGCGCCCGCAGGTTGGCCGCCTGCCCCGGCGTGTCCGCAATCGCGTCCCAGACGCTGGCGTAGCTCTCGGGTTTCTTCATTTCCCACCTCTCGTCAGTTGCGTGAAACGTCTCTTGGCAGTGTTATCCCGCGTCGAAGTCGCTTGTGTCTTCTTCTGGAAGGCATGCAACACGTAGACGGCCTCTGCGCGCCGGGCAAAGTAGATCACGCGGTAGGCGCCGCTCTCATCCGTCACGCGGATCTCCTCGACTCCCTTGCCGATGGTCGGCATGGGTTTGTAGTCGTCAGGCTGCTCTCCACGCTGCACCTTCTCCAGTTGGTAGCCGGCATCGTGCCGCGCATCCTCCGGGAAGTCTCGCAGACACTGGAGCGAGTCCCCGAGGAAGCATACTGGTCTCACTCCCTGATTATATCCGAATGGATATAGCCTCGATCGTTGGCGTGTCGGTTGCCTTTAACGCGCAGGGCCTCCCAACGCCACCCAGGAGCGTGACGGCTATTCTTCCGTAGCCGTCACATCCCGAAGGTTGGGGCCGCGCTTCCGTAACGTGCCGCCTCGGCCGGGATTCCTTCGGCTCAGATCGTTGCCTCCGACCGTGACGGCTAACTACAATTAGCCGTCACATGAACATCGGCAGCGGACTGTTAGAGACCTGGATTCCGGACGGCGGCTTCGAGATCCAGCGCAGGAAGGTGAAGGCAGCCGACGGCGGTGCCGTGGTGACGGATTGCCTGGTGCCCAAGTGGTCGGGGGACGATTTGACGGTGGACCGGCCGCTACACCGCCAGCCCTGCCTGCACCGCGTGCTGGCCGATTGCCGCCATGACCAGATCGTGCGGCTGGCGGGCCTCTACGGCCTGCTGACCGTCACGGTTCCCAGGAACCCGGAGCCCGGCAAAGCGGTCCACGCCAGCATGCTCCCGCCCGAGCCGGTCGAGATTTGGCACAGGAGATCCGCACCCTCCGCGCCGCCACCGAGATGTGGGACGCCGGCAAGAACCGCGAACTGGTCGCCCGCCGTATCACCGAGCGACTGGCCGGCGCCTCGTTCCACCTGATGGCCACCACTGACGGCGGTGCCGGTATCGTGCTCCGCTACCGGCCCACGCTTCTGATCGACGCCATTTGGCAGCAGTTCGCCCGCGAAGCCATCGGCATCATCCACTGCGCCAGGTGCCCGGCGCCAAACTGCCACCGCTGGTTTCTCCGCAGCAACACTCGCAGCGACCGCCAGTACTGCTCATCGACGTGCCGGATGCGCGCCTGGCGGCAGGGCCTACCGGACGGTAACCGGTGATCCTCGCTGCGCCCGCCGTGGCCATTGGTCTGTGTCTGCGGCCAGCGGAGCGCTGATACTACTGTGGTTCCCCACCAGGAATCTGTCGAAGCCGACGCGCCGTAAGGATCGGCCCAATCAAGTACAGCCCCACCCAGAGGAGAAAGATGCCGGTTGAGATTGCTGTTTGCTGTACCTGCTCGCGGCGGATTCTTTCAGGATCGAGGCTGTGGAATTCGTTCACCGCGAATCGGTTGAACCAATACCACGCGAAAACGGCTATCCACCCGCCGTACAGGGCTAGAGTAGGGCTAGAGTGGTCTTGATCTTCATCGGGGTTGACCGTAGCGCCCTCCAAAGCAGGACGACACCCAATCCGGTCCCCAACAACAAACCGGCAAGGCTGGCGAGGTCTCCTGCTGCCGGAGCACGTTCTGCAAGGTGGGAGTTGAGCCACGCCAACACACCACCGCTAAACCTACCACGGCGACTCCCAACGCCACGATGTGCAAGACTCGAAAGACCATCGTTGTCTTGAGCATCGCCGACCTACTGCTTTCTCGGTGTGTTGTCACCGACCCTATTGACTTCTTCGATGACCCGCTTGTTTCGATCAGATCCGGTGTCAAAGTACTTCGGTCGTGTCGGCACACCTTGGTGTTCGTCCATGAGATTTGACCGGAAGAATTCAGCGGTGCCAGCAGTCACGTAGTTTATGAACGCGTTCGATTCGAAGCCCACGGCATGGCCAAGTTCGTGGCCCGCAACTTCACCCAGCCTGAAGGTCTTCGTAGCGTCGTCCGTAGCGGCCGGATTGATCAAGCTGCCTTCAAACGCGTTCTTTAGAGACACCACGGAAATTGGTGCGTCCGTCGCGCCCTTCGCTCCACCCAGGGAGGTGCCGGCGAATGACTGATTCACAAAATTGAGCGTGGCTACCCCAGCCGGAGAGTTCGCTCTGATCGCCGCGACCTGCTTATCCGTCAGTTGCCGAACGTCTCGGAACTCCACTTTGTTCACGCCGGCCTTCTTGAACTTGTCCGAGATCGCCGCCTGGATCTGTTTAATATTGGCCCGGAGATACTTCCTCTGCTCCTCCGTCAGATCCTTGCCTTCATACATGTAAATAACCAGATCCTCGCCGTTTGGATCGACGTACCGCAGCGGATTGTCCCTGACGTAGGCGTAGTGATTCCACCGCTGCGGGTCTGCAAGCCACTCCTTTTTCATGATCATCGCGTCGGGACTTGTGAATCTTCCCTGCGCTGAACTGAAGTAGCGGCTTTCAAAGTAATCGAGGCCCGTCTCCCCATCCCGCTCCTTGCCGGTGAACACCGCCGCGATCACGGGTGCCTTCGAATCAGGCGTGCGCCAATGTATATGCACGGGGCGAAAAGGACTGGAGCCGAAACAGCAAGCAGCAACCAGCCGTGGTACGCCGTGTACTCATGGGGCCGCTCGTCCGCACGTGATAGACGAAGCAGCCATACGCCAGCCCGACAGTCAACGAGTGCAAGCGAAACGCCCTGCGCTACGACCGCCTGGACGTACGCCGCTGCTGACGTGTAGTCGGAGCCAAAACCCGCTGGTGGCCCAGCAAGTGAGCGTAATGCCGGCCCCGCCACGAGCACTGCCATGAGGAGCGCTGCCAGCGCTACCAAGGTGCCAAGCATCGCCGACCGCAACAGACCAGGAGCCGGCATCATCTCCGCTCCTCATCTTCCTTCTTCTTTGGCGGCGGTGGCGGAGAAGGAGGCGTCCTATCGACTTCGCCCGACCGATTGTATTTCTGTTGCAGAGCTTGTGCTTGTGCCGGTGTGAACGTGAGGTTTGGATTGGCTAACCAGTTCGGATCGGCCGCGCCAGTGGAGTTCATGATGTTCGTCGGGCTGTCAACGTGACCCAGCACATCGTGGGCGACCTCATGTGTGCCCATGTTTGCGACGCCAGTCGCGATTTGGCCTTCATCCTTCGTCTTCGTCGTGACGACAGATGTGTCAACTGCAGATTGCCCACCCCAGTTATGACCGCCTTCGCCCGCCCGAATAGCCGGCTCTCCTGCTCGGCTGGGTCGCATCTCGAACATATGCGAGTGTGGGGTAGGAAGCAGTTGGTATCGGGCCGTCTCCAAAAAGCTGGGGCTCCCTGACCGTAGCTCGTACGTAACGTTCTTCACGCCCGCCTGCCTGAACTTCATGGCCATCGTATCCGCAGCTCGCGTGGCGACGTTTGTTGGCAGACCACTGTTGTAGATCGCGAACTTCAACTCCCGCCCATCTGGATCGACGTATTTCAGTGGGTTGTTGCGGGTGTAGGCGTAAAGATTCCATTGCTGCGGATCACTAATCCGCTGCCGCGTCATAAACGTAGGGTCCGGGCTCCTAAACCGCCCCTGCGCCCCCGAGAAGTACCTGGCGCCGAAGTAATCGAGGCCGGTTTCCGAGTCGCGTTCTTTGCCGGTTTCGCGCCACGTCGTAACCATATTCACAGCGTTATGACCCGAATCTCAGGACTCAAGAACGGACGAGCGGCCTCAATGATCGCCTCGGGAGAAGCTTCTTTCGCGTGAACTTTGAGACGCCGCCCGTTTTGATATTTCACCAGCAATGCCTCGTCACGCTCGATGACGAGTTCCTGGACTTGGCCGTATGGAATGAACCTCACCTGGCCAAACATGGAGCGCTGGTGGATGCCTTCGTTCGTGAGCCACGTCTGCCTCAAGAAGGTCTCCATGACAGCGCCGACAACGACCACATACGTGACAACAACGGCACCCCCGAAGAACCAGCCGCTCTCACGCCACATCCCGATAACGCTTGGGCGCAGGATGGCCAGAAGGACAACACCAATAACTGCCACCAGACGGAACGGCCATTTGTAGCGGGCCGTGAAGAGGACAGCACAGGATTGGCTCATTGCACATCACCTCCGCTCTTCCTCTTCCTTACGCTTCTTCAGTAGTTCCGCAGCTCTCTGAGCGGCGGCGGTTGTTCCCGCTTTCGCGGCCGCACGCCCCGCGCCCGCAGCGCGGCGACCCATTGCTTCGGGATGCTCCGCGACCTGCCGTTGCAACTCTCTTGCGCCCGCTTGCCGGCTGGCCGACCTCCCGGCAGTTGCTCGAACGGCGTGATCTGCAAGACGCTCATTCAGCTTCTGGCCTGCCGTGTTCTGCATCGCATTCTGCACCTGTTTGCCAACGGCTCCCCCAACCACGCCCGCGACGACTCCAACGGCTGCGTCAGTCCTGACTGCCATTGGATCCAGCGCCTGAGTGGTGGAATCGTTATCGAGGGCCCTGTCGGCTATACCCGCAGCAGTGTTCACAACACCCAGAGCGGTGCCTTGGGCCAGCAAGCTGGCACCAAACGTCACTGCCGCGGTTGCGCCAACGGCAGCGCCCACCCCGGTCTTGGTTGCGACCTTCGCCCAGTTGATGTCCTGCCCGCTTCGGATCTGACTGTAAAGCTCGAGAGCGCCCCCGACTCCGCCGCCGACCAGCGCGCCCACTACCGCGTGGGGCAGGTGTCCGTCCGAGTCCTTGTACTTCAGCGGATTGTTCAGGCTGTAGGCGTATTTGTTCCAGTACTGTGGATTCGCAAGATAGTCATCGAAGGTTTCGCCATCGAGTTCGTCAACAGCGCTGAATGGATCCGGGCTCGTAAACCTCCCCTGCGCCCCGGAGAAGTATCTTGCCCCGAAGTAATCGAGGCCGGTCTCGGCATCCCTCTCCTTGCCGGTGAACCGGACAGTCTCGGTCGCCGTCATACACGAACCGGACCTGAGTGCCAGGCTTTCCACACAGCGTAAATGAGCGCCGCATGTAGGCTGACCAGCAGAAGCAGAACGACCCAATCCGTGCCGGTAAACGGTACGGACTCGACCGACAGGCGCCCGTCCATGATGGAGACGTACTTCAGGCCATACCACCAAACCCTGAAGGCCGTAACTCCGTCAAACAACAGGAGCAGCCCCAGCAACACGGTGAAAAGTGCTCTGAACCGGCGCATGGCTCCCCCTACTGTCTGGGCTTGTTCGCCTCAGGATGGAGCGGAACCGCATACCGCTTTTGCTTGACTCCCTCTCGGAAGTCCTGCTGCGGGCGTCCGACGCTCTGCATCAGCAGGCGGTTGTCGACGTCGTACTCTTTGCCGATGACGTCGAGTGCTCCGCTCGGGCGCGTGCCGACGTGCCCGAGGAAGTGGTGACCCAATTCGTGGGCTGTTGTGTTCATCACGGCCGGCCACCAGTTGCCGCCAATGGCGTCGTTGATGTTGATGATGCTCACCGGGCCGTTCTGATCGAGATAGGAAACGCCAGCCTTATTGTTTGGAGTACCCTGGGACACCATCACGTTCAACGCGTCGGGATTCAGGCCCTTAAGGATGGGTGTTTGGCCGTCGGATCCTACGTCATAGCGCCCGGGAGTGTACGTAGCCTCCAGCGTGATGTTTGAGTGGCCGTAGTCCTTCTTGGCTTTCGCAAGTTGTTCCTTTTCCCACTTTTGCCGCTGCTGCTGGTTCGGCCCGCGACCTCGATTCATCGTTGCGTCGTAGACAACATTCAGCTTGATCACGATGGTGCAACTCGGATCCTTGACGCAGGAATCAGGGACCTCAAGTCCGTCCGGATCAACGAACTTCAGAGGGTTGTTCAAGGCGTAGGCGTACCGGTTCCATGTCTGCGGATCGCTGGCTTTGGCGCTCGCCATAAGCGGGTCCGGCGTCGTAAACCTCCCCTGCGCGCCCGAGAAGTACCGAGCGCCAAAGTAATCGAGGCCACTCTCAATATCCCGCTCCTTGCCCGTAAACTTCAGCAACGACTCCCCGCCCCCATCGAAACACGTCCCCGTCCCACACATCTGCCCCGATCGTAGATTCCGGTCCCCACCCAACATCTCACCAAACGGCAGATAATCCATCCGCGACACCACACCACCAGTGCTCCCGTCCCATACCGCCCGTGTGCTCCCCAAATGGTCTCCAAAGAGGAAACACGTCGTGCACTCCGCCGTCGTGTCCTGCGATGCCGGCTTCATTTCCACCGCCAACTCACCGTCCGCCGTGTATAGGTAGTACGTTGTCCTAACTCCGCTGCTCAGTATCACCGTTTTCTTCACACGCCGCCCCTCGGCGTCATAAACAAACAGCACCTGCCCGTTCGATGCACTGCTCAATCCGGTCAGCCGGTTCTCCGCATCGTAGCTCCCCGTAAACGGATCCAACCTAACCTGGTTTCCAGCCAGGTCGTGCGCTCCTAATCCCAACTTCAACCGGTTCTTCCCCGAATACCAGGACGACCCGTTCGGCACATTGGCGCCGTACGAGATTCCATTGCTCTCCAGCGTATTGATCCACCGGTTCCCTACATTGTCATAGCCGAATGTCTGCTTCCATCCCGCTCCGCCCGTGATAGTCGCCTCTTCCGCAGTCTTCAGCCGATTAAACCCGTCATAGGTGTAGGTTTGTTGCACCGACCACGATCCACTGCTGATCGTCTGGCTTCTCACGTTCCCGTTATTGTCCGTCCCGTATCCTAGCTGCAACGTCAGCGGGTTTCCAGTCGCATCCGTGCATGTCGTTAGGCTCGTATCCGCGCTGCGCAACACCATATACTCCACCTGCTGCCGGTTATTGTAGCACCGCGTCTCATACCTCCCCGACAGCATCGCCATCTTCGACACCCCGCCATTCTCTGCATAGCTGATCGCGCTGACGTACCCGGTCGTCCCAGCCTCCGTCAACCCAGTCAAGCTGTTCACCCGCCCCGCTCCGTCAAACCCATAGCTTACCGTTCGCCCGGAAGGGTAAACCACTCCCGTCAACCCGAGATCATTGTACGAATACCCGAATGAGTAGATTCCACTGAGCCCGGATATTTCTTGTGTGCTGCCGAGCGGCCTCCCGATGGCATCATAGGCAGGAAACATGCTCCGCGCATTCCCATTCGTTACCATCGTCAGCCGCCCCTTCAGGTTCTTTGTTCCTGCCGTCGATTCCGTCGGCGCTGTAGAGCAGCCTGTGCTCGTCGTACTACCGTCATAGCAGTACGTCGCTTCCGGCGTGCTAAATCCGAAGTAGTTCTTCCTCAGGATTCTACTTCTTATGTCGTAGGTGTACGCTACCTGTGTGCGCGGGTCCGCTTTGTAGGTCAAGTTCCCAAGGTCGTCGTAATAGTACGAGGTTAGCCCGTTCGTGTCGCTGCTGCTAACACCATCGTCGCTAACAGAGGTCCCAGTCTCCGGAAGTGACGCCGATACCAGCCTCCCAAGCGAATCGTAGCCAAACGACCGGCCCGCCGACACTTGGCCGACAAGAATCAGCATTCCCCTGGCGTTGTACCCGTACCCCGTTTGCACGGCCTGCCCTGTGGGATTATTGAAGCTGTCTATCGTTTCTTGGGGATCTTCCACCACCGAATACACCCGTCCGATCGCATCTACCCAACGCTTCATCCACTTCCCGGCAGCATCTCTGGTCACCGAGTACCCGCCCGCCAAATAGCGCGTCCGCGAAACCGAGTTATCGGCGAACGTTGTGTCCAGAGGACGATCCAATTCATCGAATGTCGTCGCAGTCCAGTTCGTCGCGGCAGTACGATACGGTGCTGAGATCCGGTACGCTCGCCCCAATGCATCGTATTGCGTCTCAGTCGTTATCGTACCTCCATCTTCGCCTTGTGTTACCTTTTGCGGCCGCCCGAAGCCATCTACTGTCGAATCGGAAATTAACTTCGCACTGCCTTCGCGGCTACGCTCAGTCCGCACTGTGTTGGTAGCTGAGAAATAAAAGAAGTTCGTTGTCCCTATCGGGGCGTTTACACTGGTGAGCCGGTCCAATGGATCACTCTTGGTGCTATCCAGGGTCCCATTCTCCAGGTTGTACCCGCCATACTGATACTTGGTCAATTTCCCGTTCGGGTCTGTACGTTCGATCATCACACCAAGTCCGTAATGGTACTTCGCTCCAATTGTGAATCCGCCAGGTTCCTGCACACTGGTTGGGAAAGCGTACGTATGAATCGTCACGGCCGGGGGCCCATAAGTACTGTAGTTGTCTGCATAGGAGGCCGAGGTAACGGGCCTTGCAACCACCGTATCAGCATTCATCTCGGGCTTCGTGATCTTGGTGACGTTGCCTGCGATGTCGTATTCGTACATCTCGTCGATGTACCGGCCACCGACATCATACCACCTCGAGACCTTCGTTCGGTTGCCGCGTTCCGTGTAGTTCTGTCCTCGCCCCGTGTCATGCATACTGATGTCCGAATAGCTAGTCAGCTTCGTATTCGTACCGCTTGCTCCTGTGCATGCTGGGGTTTCACAGTACTTGTCGTATTCGTACATCGTTTCACTTTCTCGATGAAACGGGTAGGTGGTCACATTATTGACCGTCTTCGTATCCTGCGGACCGATAGACTCCTTCTTGACTAGTGCCCTTAGGTGAACAGAGGCCGTTGTGTACGTGCTCTCAGTGACGTACTCGAACATTTGACACCTGTACGCCGGTGCGGGCGAAGGCGATGTCGCGTAATCACATTGCTCCGTGATATTGTTGAATGCATCAACGGAGTACGCAATCGTCGTCCGCAACGCGTCCTTCCCCGTTGTCGTCTTTGTGATCATAGTTACTCGCGGATCGCTCGGGCTAGCGTCCGCCGCGGGAGTAATACTCTCATTGTTTGTCGGATCTCGTTGTGCCCAGACATAGCTTGTGTTCTGCACCACAGATCCTGCGGACGTTTGAACTTCTTCCGCGAGTTGCTTGCCGTCACGCCATCTGGAAAACCCATTTTCGGCAATGTCCGCGGCCGTCGTTGGATCCCCGGAATAATAGCTCACAAACTTGCGCAAAATACCGCCACCGCTGTTCTGCTCGGTGGCAGTTACGGCAAGTGATCCGCTCTGTATCCCTATGCTATACAACGTCTTCCCCTCAAGGATCCCTCCCACGTATCTTCGCCTCTCGGTCAATCGCCGGTATACCATTAGTTGGCCATAGAGTCCGTCCGCATCGGCCTGAGAGCCTGCTCCCCAGTCGTACTCCACGTAGCCCCCGGTTGGCAGCGTTGCTTTCGCCAGCTCTCCATACTGGTTATACCGGAATATGTATTTCTGCCCGTTTGGCAGCTCAATTTCTTGTATTACTTTGGGGTTGTGATATTGACTGTTGACGGTAGGGTAATCCAAGTAACTCGCGTTACGAAACAGTTCCTTCACCATCTTTACGCTCCCGCCGTCGCGCAAAGCCGCGCTTAAGTCTGTATACCGCACTTTGACCGTCCTGAAAACTGCCCCTGGCAACCGGATCCAATCTTCATCGTTGTGCGATGGCGAGAATCCATGATACTCGAGGGTGATGGTCCGGCCTAGCGGGTCCTTGATACCTATCGGGCGTCCCAGCCCGTCGCTCCCATACACAAATTCTATCTTGTTTCCGTGCCGGTCGGTCATCCAGGAAACTCGGGAGCCGTCTATCCGATAGCGCGTTCCATCCTTCTTCATCAGGTAGCCGTTAATAAACTGTCCGCCTGCGTCCGTTATATCCACGTCCGATAGGAATGTCATGCCCGAACCGTCGGTCGAGATGAACTCCTTTTCCCGATTGTAGTAATTGGGGCTTCCAAAGACACTGCCGTTCACGCACACTTGGCCCGGTGGCTGCGGCGTTCCCAAGCTTTTCTTGTCGACGAACTCTTGATCGTTGCCATCTGGACTGATCCAATGCAGCCGGTGCAGTGCCGTCAAACTGTAGACGTTCGACCCGCATGCCTCATCTTTCTGCTCTGGCCGTGATTCCATGTAGCCAGGCGAGTACTGCACCAATCCAGTCTTTATTCCGGTCGGCTGGGGCCCTAGCAGCGTGTAAGGGCCAGTCGTTCGGACAACTATCCAACGGGTCTCCACTGGCACGGTCAGTGTATATCCCACCTCGCCCCGTCCCCCAATTCGCCCTACTGGCACCGTAAAACTCAAACCGCCGCTGAATAAGTTAACGGATTCCAGATCGTTGATGGAGTACGATCCCAAAGCAGCGCCAGGCGCTATTCCCGGAGGGGTACTCCCATCCAACAAGGTCCGATTGATGATCATCTGGCTCCTGCATACAAAAGGCAGAACAGCCATAACGATGAGTCTACGCATGTCCATCACCTGTTTCCGACTGTCAGGCCGGCTTCTAACTGTGAGATCCCGTTCACCGTGATGCGGTAGCTACCAGGTGTCAGGACAGTCTCCGCTGTCCATTTGCGGTTAGTCTTCCCTTCCGCGACTTTCGTTGCCGGCCCGCGCGCACCGTTCGCCGCGACCGGAACGATATCCAGCGAGCACTGCGGCAATGGCGTTGCGTTAAGAACAATGAATGTCACCTTCCCGGGGCGGAGCACCGTCTGTGACAGGTACACTCCTTGTGGCGTCACACGCACCAGCACCAGTTCGTCCCTTTGTGGCCCTTGGCACTGTGCCGGCCCGCCTATCAGGCCCCAACCGAGAACAAGCGCCGCTAATCTAAGTCTCGAATTCGGCATCTGTTTGCCTCCTGTCCCTACTTGGGCCCATTCACCCGAATCACCACCTGCCGCTCCGCCTCTTGCTGCCCCGGCGCTGCCAGCGCCGCCCCATTCCTCTGGTCAATCGACCGCCCGTTCCCATCCGCCAGAGAAAAGAACCCGCCCTTCGCGTGCAACTGTACCGCCCTTCCGTACGGCACGGCCGTCTGATAATTCCACGAGGCCTTGTCCCTGCTCATCACCGGCAGCACCATTAGTTTCTTCCGAGGCTCCGCCAACCCCACCGTCAACATCGCCCCCTTTGTCTTCCCAACATTCCTTTCCAGGTGCCCCCCAGGGTCCTCCACTTTGATCTTCAGCAGCATCCCCCTCTTCATCACTAACTTCACTCCCGCCCGGATTTCGTTGTTCACGATTCGTACCCGGTCCACCGATGTCTCCCAGTTGCACGTATGCAGCATCGCGGTGAAGGGCAATTGCGCGCACAACCGGTAGGTCCCCGGACCAAGTCCCTGAAACGCGAAACCTCCATTCGCCCTCGTCTGCGCTCCCGCGCTCGCCGGTGGATATGCGCCGATGTCCGTCAACATCTCCCGCAGCACCGTCACCGAAACCCCAGCCAAGCCCTTGCCATCCTCCCCGACCACAGTGCCTATGATCGTCCCCCCAGTGTTCGGCACTGGCTTCTGCGCCAACGCCGCCATCGCGCCCATCGCCAAACTTCCGATCCAACAAACCCAACCCATGCGGATTCTCCTGTCTCTTGCCTTCCGTCTCCTGATTTCTTGTCTCAGTTCGTCACATACCAACTCGCAATGTTCTGCCATCCGGAATCCACCCCAGCTTTGTCCGTCACCCGCATGCTCAACGTCACCGACTGCCCGGACAGGGCGCTTCCCGCCGCAAACTGCACCGGCAGGAACAGCACCAGCGACATCCCGGACGACGACGCGATCGAATATGTGCACGACGACCCAAACACGGTTGCGACATCTAGACTGATATCGTTCCCCCCGGGACAAGCCGTATCCCCGCCACCATTGCCAAATACGCTCAGCGTGCCATACGCCAAGTTGTACGCCACTTGGAAGCCCGTATAGCCGTCGCTTCCCGTGAACGCAGCCTCCACAACCGAAATATCGCCGTATCCGTCCGGGTCCCAGTAGTTCAACTGGAACGTCACTGGCCCGTTCCCTGACCCACCGCCGGGGTAAACTCCGGTCACGGTCGGGGCCGTGTTCCCGTAAGTCAGCGTCACCGTGCCACTATCGCCCGTAGCCGGATTGGTCGCCTTCACCTGGTACGTGTAGCTCGTATTGCCATTCGACATTGACGCGGATACCGTGTGTTGCGTCGGATTCGCTGTGCCGCTCGCAAAACTGCCGCCAGCCCCGGCAGGCACAACGCTCCAATTCACAGGAACGCCCGCCACTCCGTTCACGGTCGCGCTCACCGTGATCACTTGCCCCGCGTGAACCGCTGTCTTGCTGGCTGTCACAACCACTGGCGGGGCTACCGGTACACTCCACGTCTGCGTCAGTTGTAGCCACCCGGAGGTATAGAAGCCAGTGTCGTCCGCTTCGAAGTAGATCGTCCGCGAGCCGCCGAAGGCTGCCTTGAATGTCAACTGCAGGGTCACCCGGATTGTCGTCTGGTCCAACGGAGTCGCTACCGTCCCCTGCGCCTTCAGAATGCAGTTGCTGTTCTGCACGTCCGCCGTGCCGAGTGTTGCTGCGCTTCCTGCAAAGTCCTCCAGAACGAACTGGTTCGCCGGCTTGCTGTACGTCACCGCGCAGGCGGGAACCGCCAGCGGATCCGCCCCGCCCACCACCGCTCGGATGGACTGGAAAGTCCCTGTCCCATTAGCGTCTCTGAAGTCGAACGTGATCGTCGCGTTACTCGTGTTCGCCGCCACCGGGCTCAGACCGACAAAGACCAGTTGCGGTGCGAGATTCACAGAATCGTTGCCCGCTTGCTCGATCGTGAAGTAGTTGCCCCCGATCGAGACTGCCCCGGCACGATACCCGCCAGGGTTTACACCCACACTGTACCCTACGTTGCCGTTGCCCACTCCGCTGGTGCCGGACACGACGCTGATCCAGGCCGGCTGTGTGGATACCGATGTCCACGCAGTGCTCGCCGCTGCGGCAACCGACACTGTCCCGGTTCCACCACTGGCTCCGACGCTGGCGTTGGCCGGAGTAAACGACAGATCGCCGGCCGTCGGATTCCGTTTAGGAATAAGGGTGACCGTTGCATACCCCGTGTTCGTGGCATCACTGGCCTTGATCGCCAGACTGTACACACACTGATTGTTGGAACCGCTGCCACATGGATTCCCGTCCAGCGGATAATCAGGTGGCTGGTAAAGCGCCGTAGTGGAGTACACATTGGCTGGCGTGATCTGTCCTTGCCTATTCGCAGCAACACCGCTCCTTTCGTTCGGTACCAGACTCCACAATGCTGGCCGGCTTGAGTAGAACGTGATTGGAGCTACCCCTCCCGTGAGGCCTCCAAGTATGGGACCGGAGATAACACTCGACACAGGCGCCACCCGGAACTTGTTGGGCAGCCCAACCTGTGCCTTCTTGCTACCTTCCGTTATTAGCGTCCGGCCTCCGATACGTACATATTCCCTTACAGCCGCCAATTCAGCCGCACTCCCAAGCTGTACGGCACTGGCCGTTTGGCTGGCTCCCATAACCGCCACTGCAAGCCATTTCGCCATCTCCGCCCTGCTGATCTTCCCGTTCCAGACAAATGGCCCGCTGCAGTCGATTGCATGCAACTCGACGAGCTTGTTTATGTAGTAGTTCCGGCTTGTACCTTCGGTCGTGAAGGTGGGGGACTGCGAGCAAGTTAATCCAGGCGCACCAGCCCCCTCTGCGGCGGTGTGATCCAGAGCTACTCCGCCTGTTACAATCTCGTTCGCACGTACTACAAATACCGCCATGTCCTGATAGTTCAAGTTGTTCGCATCACCACCCGCTCCACTCGCTCCGCTCGGGCAATACGTACTTACCGTGCACCCGGAGGTCATGTTGAGCTCTTTATTCTTCTGCACATATTTGAAGTAGTAGTTGACGTAGACTTGGCCATCCTTCGTGTACGTCGCCCCAACGTCTGTAAAGTACGGGATTTGCGAGTTTGTGAACGCTTCAGGATCGCCCTGCAGAGCCCAATAGATGGCCCTCACCAGGAAGACAGCCGCCGTGTCCCTCGCCATCTTGTCGCCAGGACAGTACTTCGGGCCCGTATCGCAACCTTTGACAATGCCTTGTTCGTAAACGAACTGCGCATAATTCTTGTAATCAAGCCAGGCACTTCCAACTGGGAAGTCGACAAACGAGTCGGCACCCCGGGCTGGGATACACAAAGTCAAGGAGAGGAGCAGAATCAAAACCACGCGACCCCGGAGGTACCACATCACCTCGGCGTCGCGCATCCGAATCGGACTTACTTCACTGCCGGGCGAAGGGGGGGGCGAAACAGTGCCGTTTCTCGTTGGCCGTGGCCCTTTCTGTAACTCGACAGTATCTGGTTGACCGCTCCCACTCCCATCTTCGGGCCATATTCGAACGCCTCCTGCCAGAAAACACGGAAAGCTTATGCAATACGCCCCAGTTCCCTAACCGCTCACCGGAGCTTCGGTTATCGCCAAAAACTTAAGAGTCAAATATAGCTGAAAACCTGCCAGTACTACAAGGTCTATTTTGCATTTTCTTTAAACTATCTCGATGCCTTCTTCGGCAGCTCGATTGCTAAGATGTGTAACGCACCTCGATCACAGAACTCTTATAGCAGAATCGCACTCAACGAGCGCAGTGCTTTGCGCGGATCGCTTCTTACATTTGCGCCAAAATGCGCGGATGTGTGCGCGCTAACACCCACCCCTTCAGCGGCCTTTGCCTTCTATGCCGCCTTCATCTATCCATCGTCGGGAAACACCCTACGAGAATAGTAAAACCGCACGAAGGCCATGCATGCTCTCGTTCCTTGGATGCATTTCCGGCGCAGAAAGGGCGGATCGCACTCCCCCCCCGGCTGCATACCGATCACGCGGGCATTCCAATCCACACACCGGTAGAACCTTGCCGTTTTGCCGTTTAGTTCACCGCGCGCTTGCATCACTCAGGCGCCTCCGACAGGCTGGCAAGAGAACGGCATTTGTGTCCGCATGCCTGATGCAACCTTTGTCATTCCTACGAAAAATCTACTGGCCCGACCCATTACGCACCATATTTGGCTCTCAGCACCTGCCATCCGGCTCGTTGGTCGCAAAAACTCCGGCCGCGCGTTGCGCGGCCTTTTTCATCCTCCCTGGTGGGCGTCACGAAGCGGCGCCAAAGTCAGTGACAGACAAACGAGAATTATTTCTCCCCTGAAATCAACAATCTCCGCGCGAACCTGAGAGGCAGCCAATCCGAGTGCATTCAAAAATAGAATCGCAATGAGTTCGCAACGAAGAATCGAAAATTCGCGGGCCAACGGGCGTCTGTCCTGCGGGCCCATTACTGAGGAATGCAAACAACGCTCCTCTCACCACGGCATCTTGGTATACTCGACTCCACCGTTGTCCTCGAAGGCGAGTCCATCGTGCACTTTACGGCTCTGATCGACTCCCGGGAAGCCGAATACGAGCCCGCTACGCCGACCGAATACACTCCAGTGGAAACCATGGCCGTCGCCCGCTGGATGCAAACGCGCTTATGGGCTTTGCCAAAGCCGAGTTCGATCTCGAAGTGGCTCGCCAGGACCACCCCGCTGTCGGTAACGTCCGTTTCGCGCCGCCTCCACCTTCCGCAATTTCGTCGAATCCGGTTCCGCCTTCGACAAGGCCCGTACTTCAGGCCAAACACCGCAATTCCATCCCGTTGCCGGAAGTCACCGAAATCTCGCCAACTCCACCTGGGAATCAGATGCGCCGGAAGGTGTATTCCAGGACGAACCTAGTCCCATTTCCGAACAGCAAAACGAAAGCGAAATGGAAGCATAATGCCCCCACACACGCCGCCGAACAGACTGTCGCCGCGCGAGAGAATGCGCCCCGCCACCCTCCGAACCCGCCGAGCCAGGCTCTCGCATCATCAGAAGAACACCCTATGGGCCTCCTACTGAAAGGACAAAAAGACAAGGTGGCGACCGCAAAGGGTGTGCGACATAAAAGTGAAACTTAGGACGCGAGCCTGCCCTCCCAGTACCCCTCAAAACGATGGTTGAGGTGGCAGCAACGCAGGGCAATAATGGCATTGGCGCCGGCAACGGTCCAAAACATGCCTGATTGCTTGAG
>JACQZR010000105.1 GCA_016213775.1 Acidobacteriota bacterium | reverse complement strand
AACGGGACTCACGAAGCGCGAACTTCGCTGTTCCTCTGTTCTAACGCAGAGTTCCCAGGGGTTTCCAGATGGCGGTCCGCTCAGCCGTTCCGCCGGTCACGGATTCCTGTGCATAGTTCAGGTGTAACCACTTCCGATGGACCCATAGTACCGGGACTCAATAAGTGAGCCCACTTGGCCTGAATAAGAAAGCCAAGGCTGATCTTCCGGGCCAACAGCGAGCGAGGTCGCACCGCCTGAGTATCCGCCATATAACTGCGATTTCGTTTGAATTACTCCATCCGCTGAGATCATCCGAAGGTTCATGCCACTGTTATCGAGAACATAGAGGTTGCCTCCGCTATCCAGCGCCAGATCCCGCGGCCTATTGAGTTGCGCGTTGACCGCCGGTCCACCGTCGCCGCTGGAACCACTTACTCCCGTTCCGGCGATTGTGCGGATGGTTCTGTCAGCCGAGATCTTACGGATGCAGGAGCGATCCATTTCCATCACGTAGAGATTTCCCGCGGAGTCGACGGCGAGCGCATTCGGCCAGAGCAACCGCGCCTTGATAGCCGGTCCGCCGTCTGCCTCCAAATCCAATTGCCCTCCTCCGGCCACGGTTGTAAGCTTCCCCTCCGCAGAGATTTTGCGAACGAGCCCCAGGTTCGCTTCGGTGAAATAGATGTCCCTGTTCCGATCCACCGTAAGCGCAGTGAGGCTCCCCAGCGAAACGGAGGTTGCGTCGACGCTCTCGGTTATCTCGCGCTGAGCGCCTCCGCCGGCGATGGTGCGGATCATACCGGTGGTGTCCACCATGCGAACGCGCCCGGATTCACAAAAGTAGAGGTTGCCCTCAAGGTCCACCGCCATCTTGCCGGGAGAACTGACCTCCGCCTCGACAGCAGGCCCACCGTCCCCGCTCGATGCGGGAATTCCGTTCCCGGCAAATGTCGAGATACGCCCGTTTGCATAGTCCCGGGGCGGAAAGCCGAAAGTGTTGTCCGTTGTCACCACACGAATGCGATTCGCGAAGCTATCGGCAATGAAGAGGCGTCCGTTACGGTCAAACGCGATGCTCCTCACGTACTCGAACGAGGCATTGCTCGCGGGGGCCCCATCACGAACCATGTCGCTTCCAGCAACGTGGCTGATGTTGTAGCGCACGGTCTGTGCCTGAAGCAAAGAGGATGCCACTAAGATGGCAGTAAGCGCGGAAATAGTAAAGTAGCGAGTCATTGGTGTGCCTCCTTTCGAGTTGTCAGCGCACACCGGGCATTGAAGGCTGCACGATGGTTACGTTAGCTTCCTGCATGCTGAAGACGGCAAGAGCCATCCTTCCAGCGGCCCCCCAACGACCGGCACTCAGGGCGTTGGCGGCGGGTGGCACGGGAATAGTGCTGGCGACCAGGAAGGCTCTATCGCCTCTGCTGAGCAAGAGAGTGCCACTACCCCAAAGGTCATTGAGCGCCTGGCTGATGAAGAGGTCATCCTTTCGGTCTCCATCGAAGTCGGCAACGGTGGCGGACACGATGTCCACCTTTGAAGAACCGACCGTAAACTGCGGCATGGCCTGGAAATCGCCGCCACCGCTATTGAAAAAGATCGAGACGCCTCCGCGGCAGACTACAACGAGGTCGGGCCGGGAATCGCCGTTGAAGTCACCCCGCAAGAGGGATAACGCCGGAGTACAAGCTGCAACGCTCCTTCGCGGTGTGAACCCTCCGGCCGCTGAAACGGAAATTAGACTGACACCTGTAGAGGTGGCTCCAGCGAGGTCTTGCAGACGGTCTCCGTCGAAGTCTGCGGAAGTGACAGCCGCAACCCGAAAACCGGGGACCTCAGCCGCTGCAGTGAACCCGCCGTTACCGTTGCCTCGGAACAGTTGGAGGGATCCGGTGATGCCGTTCGCGACAACGAAATCGGGATTCGAGTCTCCAGTGAAGTCGCCCACTGCCAACGTGGGAGCGGTCGCTGAGGTTGTTACTTTGGAGGGGAGGGATGCCACCTTCACCAGGGTTTGCAGCCCCCCGCCGGGCCGTCCCGAGAGAAGGGTAACTGCAACTTCCAACTCATCTCCTACACCCGCAATGGTGCTGCCAAAGCTGAGTACAAGCAAGTCCGCGGCGCCGTCGCTATTGAAGTCGGCGGATTGAACATCCACGGGGTAATCCTCCAAGCATATTGAGCTAATAAGTGAGACCCCCTGGCGGAGAAGGAACAAGGATTTACGGGCAAGCACGAACACGGCTAACTCCTGGTTGCCGTCGCCGTCGACATCAGCGGCGCGCAGAATTGCCCTGCTTTCGCCCCCGAAATACACTGGACTTCCGAACTGGCCGTTTGCACGTCCGATAGCAACTAAGGCACTGCCGGAGTTGTAACTGCTGGCGGCGATATCCAACTTGCCATCCCCATCCAGGTCCGCCAAGGTCACACCGAAAACATCTCCGATCGCCGTAACCCTGCCGGCGGCGGTGAAGCTCCCGTCGCCTTTCCCGAGAAGGGCAGAAATCCGGCCGCCGTAATAATTGCCGGTAACGGCGTCGGTAATCCCGTCTTGATTGAGATCGCCCAATGCGAGAGAAAGGGGCCTCGATTGATCGGGAAAAAAACTCCCCTTCTGGAAGGCTCCATCTCCAACGCCCAACAAAACGGCGACGCCATCGTCACCCGCCGCGGCGATATCCAGTTTCCCGTCGCCGTTCAAATCGGCGGCTGCGAGGCCGCGGATGTAGCCGGCGTCGAGCGAGACGCTGACAGCTCGTTGGAACTGTCCCTGATCGTTTTTCAGGATTGCTATGTTTTGGTTCGTGGACATCGCCACAACCAAATCAGGCGCACCATTGCCATCCAGATCAGCCGCCAGGATTGACACCACAGCGCCCCAAGTTGCCATCTCCACCGCCGGGCGGAAGGTTCCATCTCCGTTCCCCAGGAAGAGGGCGACCCCGTTGAACTGAGCGGCAGCCAAGTCTGGGATGCCGTCTGCGTTGAAATCCGCAACGGCTAGGCCGCGGGAGTCGTCGACGTTGATTGCAAGGCTGGCACCCGCTTGAAACGCTCCATTCCCTAGACCCTTGAGAATCAGCACGTACTGGGAGACAGAGCAATAAGCGGCGACATCGACGATGCCGTCTTTGTCAAAATCCGCAGTCGCCAGACTGGTCACTACATGGTCCGTCAGTATCCGCCGGCCGGGTTCCATCTGGGGCCCTGCCGGGGACCTCAGTAGCACAATGCCGGTTGCAGTGCCAATGAGGATCGCTGGTTTGCCGTCATTGTATACATCTGCGCTTGCGATGGGAATGGCGCGTGGCAGGACTTCACCAACCGGGCAGATGATCTGGGAGGTGGATTGTGCCCCCAGGAAAAAAACAGCAGGAAATAGTAGGAAATGCGTCCTCGCCCAGGACGGGCAGGAAGAAAGGCCAATAGACATACAGCCTCCAAGGCCAATTACGAATTCAGAATGACGCTGATGTGATTCCGTGTCAAGCTCCATTCCTGGAATACTCTTCATCGGCAAGGGATTCATTCAACGAGCTACTGAAGCTATTGCGGGCCAAGGCTGAAGACCTTCGCCTGAGTCTTGACCGGCTTGCGAAACTGCCCGACGCTGCAGGTCCGAACGCATGAGCGTGACCGTGCGACAACATCCCGGCAACAAGGCGGGCATGCTGCACCTGGACTCCGGCTACTGAAGAGAGCAACAGCAAGCCGGCTCCACTCAGCGCTCTCTCGCTGTTGAGGCGAATGACGGCAAGTCAAACAGACCTTGGCCATCTCAGCCAAAATGTCGTGCCCGCGAGACCCTCGATCACACCCTGGAGGTAGGCCTCGATTGGGACGCCCCTGGCCCCTGGTCTGGGCGGCAGGTTCGCTTCAGTCTCCGGCTTGAGTTCCAGCCTGACATTCATACCGGTTTCGTTGTGCCATCCCTGAGCCAGTGAATCCGTACTCAACTGGAGGGCCGTGTGGAATAATAGTGCAATCACACGTCCCGCAAAGCCAGCCGCACTCACCACCCGTCAATGACCACGAAACACACACCATGGGCCACCGCCCTCGCCACCTGGTTCGGCTGCGGCTTCGCCCCCAAAGCCCCCGGCACCGTAGGAGCCATTGGCGCATGGATCCCCGCCTACGCCGCGCTCACATACTTCCAACTGTCCCCGCAGTCCCTGTTGATCCCCACCCTGATCCTGCTCCTGCCATCCATCCGCGCCGCCACCATCGTCGCAGAAGAGCGCCATCTCAAGGATCCCCAAATCGTCGTAGTGGACGAAGTCCTCGGCGTTTGGATCGCGATGGCCGGCGCCTCGCGGCTCAACGTTACCTCCATGATCGCCGCCCTCGTCCTCTTCCGCATCTTCGACATCTATAAGCCCCAGCCCGTCCGTAAGCTCGAATCTCTACCAAAAGGAACGGGGATCATCGCCGACGACCTGATGGCCGGCCTCTACGCCGCGCTTGTCTTATTCGTGGCGGGATGGTTCAATCTTTATTGAGCATGCCTATTTTCAAGGACTCCGACCGCCCGGAGATTCAAACAGTCAGTCCCGTGGCTGCAATCCCCGGTGGGGAATTTCAGATCCGTGGCAGGAACTTCGCGCGCGCTGACCGTCCCCACGTCGCGTTCGGCGACGTCACCGCGCCCATTGTCATCGGGTCCAACTCCTATGTCATTGCCCGGGTCCCCGAGGGCGCCAGCATCGGTAAGATGACCATCGGCAGCGGCGCGCACACCAGCTCCGCCTGGGATTGCGGCATCGGCATTCAACTCGCGGACAGCGTTCACCCCGTGGCCAACCCTTGCCTCGACTTTTTCGGCAACGTCTACACCACCTTCAGCGGCTCGCGCGGACAGAAGACTCCTGTTTCGGTCTACCGTGTCGATCCCCATCACGAGATCAAGCCCTTTGTCACCGACATCATGAACGCCACCGGTCTCGCCGTGGATCGTGACGGCATGCTCTACGTCTCCAGCCGTTACGACGGCATCGTCTATCAGATCACTCCCGGCGGCACCATGTCCGTCTACGTGGAGGGGATGGGCGTCGCCACCGGCCTCGCCTTCGACCAGGACCAGAACCTCTACGTCGGCGACCGTAGCGGAACCATCTTCAAGATCAGCCGCCAGCGCCAGATCTACGTCTTCTGCACCATCGAGCCGTCCATCGCGGCCTATCACCTCGCCTTCGGCCCCGACGGTAATCTCTACGTCACCGGACCAACCACTTCCAGCTTCGATTGCGTGCAGCGCATCAATCCCGCCGGCGAAGTCGAAGTCTCCTACCGCGGACTCGGCCGCCCGCAAGGCATGGCGTTCGATGTAGACGGCAACGCGTATGTGTCCGCGTCGCTCAGCGGACGCAAAGGTGTGGTTCGCATCGATCCTGCCGGGAACGCCGGACTTTTCCTCTCCGGACCCAACATCGTCGGCCTTGCCTTCGCACCGCCGAAGTCCATGATCGTGGCCACCAACAACTCGCTCTATCGTGTCGATGTGGGAGTGAAAGGCTTCCTGCCCGCGTAAATGGACGCGGCTATCATCGCCATCGGTTCCGAGATGTTGACGCCCGATCGCGTCGATACGAACTCGCTTTGGCTCACCGATCAGCTCAACACGCGCGGCGTCGAAGTGACGATGAAAATGATCGTTGGCGACGACCGCGAGCGGCTCGTCCGCGCCATGCGCCACGCCCTCGACGAAGTGGACCTGCTTTTCCTTTCCGGTGGTCTCGGACCTACTGAAGATGACGTCACCCGCGACGCCGTTGCCGAATTATGCTTGCGCCCGCTCGTCTTCTCTCAGGATATCTGCGACTGGCTGGTGCAGCGCTTTGAACGCATGAAACGCAAGATGGCGGAAGTGAATAAACGCCAGGCCTTCGTGGTGGAAGGCGCGGATGTCCTCCCCAATGAACGAGGCACCGCGCCGGGGCAATGGGTGGAATACTCCGGCAAGCACGTTGTGCTCCTGCCTGGTCCGCCGCACGAATTCAAGGCGATGTTCACCGCGCAGTGCGTTCATCGTCTCGAACCGCTGCTCCCCAAACAGGTCATCCGCACCCGTTTCTACCGCGTTGCCTGCATGGGTGAGTCCGACCTCGATCAATTGATTGCTCCGGTCTACAAGCCTTACACCAATCCCGCCACCACCATCCTTGCTGCCGCCGCTGACATCCAGATCCATCTACGCGCCCGCTGCCCGCATGAGGACGAGGCCGAAGCCCTGCTCTTCAAAGTGGCCGGCCCCATCCTTGACCTGCTCGGCGATCGCGTCTATTCCGACAACGGCGACCCGCTCGAAACCGTCATCGGTCACCAGTTGCGTGCGCAGCGGAAAACCCTCGCAGTCGCCGAAAGCGCTACCGGCGGTATGCTGGCCGAACGCATCACTTCCATCCCCGGCAGTTCCGATTACTTCGCCGGCGGCTTCCTGACATACACCTATCACGCCAAATCGCAGCTACTCGGCATCGACCCCGCGTTCCTCGAACAACACAAGGCTGTAAGCGAACCGGTAGCCGAGGCCATGGCCCGCTGCGCCCGCGAAAGGACAGGGGCCTCAGTGGCTCTCGCCGTCACTGGCATCGCCGGACCCGGTGCAGGGAGCGAATCGGAACCCGTCGGGACAATGTTCATCGGCCTCTCCGCCGAAAACCACTCGAGTGTCCGCCGCTATCATTTCTCCGGCGACCGCCACCGCATCCGAACCCTCGCCACCCAGTTCGCCCTCGACCTCCTCCGCCGCCATCTCCGCTTGTGTTAAGCTGCAGCCGATTAGTAATCGGCCCCTGGAGTTTGGACATTTCGCCTTCTAGTGGGGCGGCCAATCCTGGCCGCGGCTGGCCTTTCCAGGCCAGCCAACCGTTGGACTTGGCCCAACGGCTATTGCACAGGACTTCAGTCCCGCCGATGCTGCGTACGCGGCATTCTCTTCGCCCACGCCCGTTCCTTCGCCGTCAGCGGGCCGCCGCTCTCCATTAATGCCTGATCAACCACCACGCGAAACTCGGCAGCGTTGTGTAGCGACTTTCTGCACAGCCTGCCGAACGAACCCCGAAACGCTAGTCGACTCGTGAGCGTCCACGAGCTTCCGGATCTCCGCCAATTGGCTGTCCGGCAGTGTGATTGTTACTTTCATTGTCGCCATACTTCGACCATCTGCATTAACGAAAGAAAAATAGCGTATCCGTTGCCTGTCCGAGCCTTCGTTCCCTCCCCGCTGCCGCCCGACCCGCCGCTCCAACTCGGCCCATTCGCCCGCCTCCTCGAACAGGCAAATCACAGCCTCGGCCGCCTCGACGGGTTGGCCTCTGCTCTACCAGACGTTTCGCTTCTCTTGTACGCCTACATCCGCAAAGAGGCGGTGCTTTCCTCACAGATCGAAGGCACGCAGCATCCTGGCAATCCTCTCTCACCACCGCAGTCAGAAAGAAACCCTCGGCCGGCCGGCACCAAACGCTCTCCACGTTTTTCAACATCTGCAACGAAACCCCATCGTCGCTATCCCCGCCACCGCCGCCGCGCTGGGCATCTCCGCTCCGACCATCGCAAAATCTCTCGATCATCTGCGGCATCTTGGTATCGCCGAAGAAACTACCGGTCGCCAGCGCCACCGCCTCTTCGTCTACCGCGCCTATCTCGATATCCTCAACGAAAGCACGGAACCGCTCTAGACCCGGCCATCCAACGCCAACCACTGGTTCCCATCAGCGTTTATCACTGTTCATCAGTGGCCATTAGGCTTCCGGTTCCTCCGCGCCGCTCCCCCAACTACTCCTGGATCAGCCGCCGCAGCCGCTTGAACTGGCCCTTCAATTCCTCGCTCGCTTCCGTCATCTCATTGGTGTCATAAATCACCCGGGGCGTCATGAACACCACCAGTTCCGTCCGCTCCTTCGAGTACGACCGGTTCCCGAACGCCGCCCCCACCACCGGCAGCTTGTGCAGGAACGGAATCCCCGACGAGCTCATCGTATCGCTCTCCTGAATGATGCCCGCGATGGCGATCGTATCGCCGTCATTCACTGTCACCTGCGTCGTCACATTGCGCTTGGAAAACGATGGCGATTGAATCGCCGCGCTCGCCGCCGGCGCCACCGGACTGCTCACTTCCTGGTTGATCTGCAAGGTGACAATCCCGCTCGGAACCACACGCGCCTGAATCTGCAGCGTCACGCCCGAATTCCGGTTCGTGATGCTGTTGGCAAACAGCGTGTTCCCTCCGGACTGCACTCCCGACGCCGCCGTCGCGCTCAACGTCGGCACTTCTGTTCCCACGTTCACCAACGCAGGGATGCTGTCCGTCGCAATCACCGACGGCGCCGAAATCACCTTCGTCTTTCCCTGCGTCTCCTGCGCGTTCATGAACAGCAGCAGTTCCTTTGTCTGCCCCACCAGGTGCGCGGTCGACAACGTGGTGGACAATCCGTCCATCGACGCCTTCAACAGACCCTTGTTGCTCTCACGGCCCGCAGTCCGCTGCTGCAAATAAGCCTGCACTCCGCTCGCCAGCGCACCCGTCAGAGTCACTTCATAGATACGCGCCTCAATCAGCACCTGCCGCGGCGGAACATCCAGCTTCTCCAGCAACCGCACAATCTGGTTGTACTCCGTCGGCGTTCCCTGAATGAGCAGCGTATTGTCGAACGGGTTCGGAACCACTCGCGGAATCTTCAGCGCCGCTGCCTGTGGGTTGGCCGCGCCCAGATGCGTTCCAGTCAGATCGGTGAACGGCGTCGTAGTTGTCGTCGGTGTCGTCAGCGGGACGCTCGACGATGCGCCCTGAGGCAACGGCCCCTGCGCCCCAAACGCCGGAGTCGTCATTCCGTACGACCCGCCGTATTGCTGATACTGGCTCGGGGTCTGATTCATGTACATGTACGGGTTGTACGGTGTGCCCATGCTGCCGCCCATTCCACCGAATCCGCCCATTCCCCCAAAACTGTTCATTCCACCGAATCCCCCCATGCCGCCGAATCCGCCCATACCCATCATGCCCATCCCCATCATCGGCATCCCCAGATAGAGCCCGCCGTAAAGCTGCATGATCGCCATCGCCAGCATATCCGCGCGCCCGTATCGAACACGGTACACGTAGTTGTCCGTCGCGCCCGCCGTCTGTTTCACCTCGATATCCAGCTTCTCCAGCCACTTCTCCACTTCGTCAAAAGCGCCCGGATTTGGCGCCACCGCGATGATCGTCCCGATCCGGTCCACAGCCAGAAACCGCACTGAGCTGCTCTTCTCGCTCAGCGAATACGCCTTGAACACGGCATCCAGTTCCTTCACCAGATCGCTCGGCTTCCCGTTCTTCACTTCAAACAGCTTCACGCGCTTGGACGCAAACGTATCGCTGTCGAACATCGCGATCAGTTCCATCGTCCGCCGCAGGTTGCGGTTGTTGTCCATGATGATCAGCAGATTCGCCGGATCATACGACGACACGGTGGACCCCTCGCCGCGAAACGGATCAATCAACTTCACCAGGTCGCCCACTGTCACGTACTTCAGAAAGATCAGGTTGAGCGCCATCCGTTCGTCTTCCGGAATATCCGTGTTCTGCGCCGTGCTCTGCGGCTTCATCGGCAAACGCCCGATTTCATTGATCGGAACAATGCGGAACAGATCGCCTACCTGCACCATCGCCGCGCCATTGATGCGCAGGATCGTGTCCAGCAGCGACCGCACATCCACTGCCTTGATCTCCCCATAGGTGTTGATGATCACTGACCCCTTCACCCGCGGATCCAGAATGTAGTTGATCTTCAACCGCCGTGCCAGAATGTCGATCACTTCCGTCAGCGAGGCATTGGGCAGATTCAACACGATGCTTCCGCCCGGCGACGCAGTCTGCGCGGGCGCCGGCTGTTGCGGTGGAGGCTGCGCTGTCAGCAACAGCGATACCGCGACGAAAACCGTCAGGACTTTGCGTGGCATTTACTTCTTCTCCAGCCCTTGCGACTTTTTCCAAACCGCATCTTCCACATCGGTCATCTGCGTCTTCTTCACGGTCCACGTCTTCGACCCGCCAAACGGATACGGCCGGGTAAACGTCACCGAATCGCCCGTGTCCGCAACCGTCCAATCCGCCGGCACCGCCTCCGGCTGCACGAACTCCTTCGCCTCCGGGGCCTTCATGAAGCCGAATGGCGTGCGCGTGTAGATCCACGGCTTGCCGGCGGCATCCATCACGCGGTACACACCAGGCCCGATCTCTTTAGCACCCGGCGGAATTGAGTTCGGGTCCACTGAGCCGCTGGTCTTCGCCGCTTTGTTCGCCGCCACCGATTGCTTTGGCGCGGTCCTCGCCGCAGCCTTAGCCGGAGCCTTCGCGGGCGCCTTCGCCGGACTCTTCTTCGCGGCCGCCGGGGGAGGTTGCTTGCTCTCCTGTCCGGCCGCGCACATCGCGGCAATGGCGAGAAGGATCACGATTGGTTTCATTGCTTTCTCCTTTAGCGGACTGGCTCCCACCGGCACACCTTGCCGAATGGCGATTCCGTAATGACTTTGCGTTTCCCGTTCGAGACCGTTCCGGCCGGCGAATTGTCGTTGTCGCTGCACGCCGAAATTCCTCCGCCTGTTTCCCTGCCCGGCTCGCCCACCTTGCCGATATTCGTCGGTGGCGGTGTCGCCGGAGCCGCAGCGGCCGCGGGCCGCGAATCCCCGCCCCCCGCCGGCGCTTCTTCCGTCTTCACCTGCAGCTCCGTGAACTTCTTGGTGAACTTCTCTTTCTCGAACTCAAACACCAGCGCATCGGCTCCGATCTCCGCCAGCAGCAGTTGTCCTGCCTTTTCCCCTGCCCGAAAAGTTTTCTGTTTGCCAGGCCCATCGCTCAGGATCGCCATCGGCCCATCACCTAAATTCATGACGCCGTATAGCTTCGGAAAAGTCGGAACCGGCTTCGGTTTCTCCGGCTCCACTGCGATGTTCGGGTTGCGGTCTTTGGAGAACAAAGTCTGCTGCGCGACGTCGAGATACCCCGCTGCCTGCACCGCCGCGGGCACGGGAACCGGTGTCAACGGCGGCGCGGGCGCTGGCTTCACTTTCTGTTCCAGCGCGGCCTGCTTGCGCGCCAATGCTGCCCGCCGCATATCCAGCAGTTGCTTCCCGATCACTCCAAGCGCACACAGCAGCAGCAGATTCAGGAGGATGAGCTTCTTTGTCAAAACGCGCCTCCCTTCTTTTCCGGAACAAGTTTCTTCGGCACCAGTGCTGTCACCATCAGCCGTACGTTCGTTGTCTTCTGCTTGGCATTGGCGGAATAGACGCGCAGCTCATTCACCGCCAAAAGTTCCTGTTGCGCGGTCAACTCCGAAAGGATGTTCAACAACTGCTCCACGCCGCACTCCACGTTGACGGACACCGGCACCTCTCCAAAATCGGCCAGTGACTTCACCGCGCCGAACTCGCTGCCGCGCAACTCTACCGGAGGATTCTGCGCCTGGGCGACTCTGCGAACAATCTGCAGCAACTGCGCCTGCGCCTGTGCGGCGGTATCGGCCTGTAGAATGCGTTTCTCGCGCTGCGACACCTGCGCCTGCACCTGCTTCAACACTTCCTCGCGGCCCGGCACCAGCGCGGCCATCTGACGCATACGATCCAGCCGTTTCTCCGCCGCCGGAATCGACGTCTGCGCGCTCACCGGGGTTCCCGTAGCCACTGTCGTGTCCGAGATCACCACATACAACACCGTGCCGATCGCCGCAAAGCCCAGCAGCAGTAGCGCGCGCCGGTCGCGTTCCGATAACGTCATTGCTGCACCCCTTCGCGTCCCGACCGGATACGAAACACTTCCACGTTTCCCACGCGGCTCAGCGGAATCAGAAACTCCGAACCCTGGAACTGCGGTGAGCTGTCCAGCGCCTTCAGCAATCCTGTTGCTTGGTCGGATTCGCCCGCAACCACCAGCCCCGTGCGGCTTAGCTCCAAAGTGTTCAACCACGCCGGCGGCGGGATCACCTTCGTCACTTCGCGCAGCGCATCCAGATCCTGTTTCGTGCGTCCTTGAAACGTATCCAGAAGCCGCATCTTCGCCTGTGCCTGTGCCACCTGCTGATCAATCTTGCTCACCATCTGGGCCTTCGGCTCCAAAGACCGGATCTCGGCGTTCAGCGCATCGAGATACTTCTTGTCCTCGTAGCGCGCATAGAATCCCAGCGCCACCATTCCGATCATCACCAGCGTCCCCAACGCGATCGTCGGAACATAAATCCAACGCGAACTCGTTACCCGCAGCGCGGCCGGCAGCAGATTCGCGGGCAGGGCCAAGCGTGGGCATGCCGCCGCCAGCGAAGCCAGATATGCCGCGATTGGCAGTGGGTCGCTGCTCCCGGCCATCACTCGCCGGGGAGAGGGAAGCAACCCGGCGAGTTCCTTAGGAGAGAAATGTTCGGACAGCCGCAACTCCGCGGCGGCAAGCCCTGCGGCACGTTCCAAGCTCACCTCATACAACGCCGAGAACGCAGCCCGCGCCGGGCTTTCGCCATATACTTCCACGCCTGCGTCGGTCTCCATCAACCCCACAAAGCCTTCCACTGGCGGCGTCGTGTACAGCCGCAGAGCACTGTACAGCAACGCCGCCGGGAACGTGAAGGAGGAAACCTTGATACCCGCCTCGGTCAATAATTCCAAATGCCGTTCCATCCACGATTGCCTCGTGATGGCCACCAGCAGTGCGCCCTGCTTGCCCAGCTTCGCCCACGTCCACGCCGTATCGTTTTCCGGATACGGGTGCAGCGAGTCGATCTGCAGCCGCAGCGCGTTCTCCAAATCCGCATCGGCCACACCGGGCAGCGACACGACGCGCACAGTCAACTCGCGCCGCGGCAGAACCACGGCAGCCGCCTGATGGCTCACACCGTGCCTGC
The DNA here is from genome assembly GCA_016213775.1 of Acidobacteriota bacterium. Classification (GTDB taxonomy): domain Bacteria; phylum Acidobacteriota; class Terriglobia; order Bryobacterales; family Bryobacteraceae; genus CADEFT01. The sequence continues at coordinate 23,299 of JACQZR010000105.1, read as the reverse complement.
GCAACAGGGCCGCGTACTCGTTACCCCACTCCGCCGCCGGCCGCGTCTGATAGGAGTCGATCAACAACGTGCCCAAAACTTCGGCACCCGATGGCCGCACTTTCGTCACCGCTACGCGCAACTGCTGCGCCGAGATTTCGATTCCAATGCCGGTCCCGATCGCCAGCCAGTTGGTCCGCGTGCTCATTGAATGTCGCTCACTCCCAGGCCTCCCTGGTCATACCAGCGGAGGATGTGATACGGCGCGTCTTTGGTCACCGGCGCGAATTTCACCAGCGCGGATACGGTCCGCTTCATGTCCGACAACTGGCCGTTCTGCAGCCGCACGCGCGCCGTCGCCCGCAGCGTCGTAATCGAACCTTCGCCCACAAACAACCTTGACGCCACTGGCCCCATCGGCTGCGTGAATCGCTGCAACACTTCCTGGTTCGGAAACAACGCCATGCGCCGCTGCGCCACGATGGCCGCAATGCCATCCGGCGGAATCCCGATCGCCGCCATCACCGCTTCCGGCGCCGAGTTTGCTTCCACCCGCCCGCCATCGGAATACACCGAAAGGCAGTCCCGCAGACCGGGCTGCGCAATCAGCCTGTCTTCGCCACCGCGAAGGAATTTGCCGTGGAACATTTCCGGAGTGACGCCGCGCATTGCCAGTAATTCTTCTATCTCTTCCAAGGACGCGTGCCGTGCGCGAAAAGACGGATTGAGCGACAAATAATACTGATCGAAGGCTGTCATCTGACCCGCGCTGGGGCTCCGCCAATCCACAATCGCGGCTGTGATCTCCTGCGCCTGTTCAGGCCCCGCACCCAGTAGCGCCAGCAGCCGGAACAACTCCTCCGGTTTCGCCGTGTTTACGTTTAACTTCGATGATTCCGGAATGAAATCGACGTCCGCCGAACCGTTCGGAAACTCAAAATGCAACCGCCGCATCCCGTGCTGCCAGTACCGCGCAGACCCATCGGGATTGCGATACTGCTCGCCCCAGGACACGTAGAGCAGCGCCCGCTGAATCGCCCCGCGCGCGACGAAATAGCCCTGCGTCCCATCCGCCGCCGTAGCCGACCGCTCCAACTCCCCGCGCACCGTAGTGGCGACAGAAAACGCAATCGCCGACAACGCCGCCGACAGCCACAACACGGCCAATAGAGCACCACCTCTGCTGCGGTTAATCGCCATAGAGCCCCATAGGAACGCGGTTCACAAACACCGGAATGGTCAACGTAGTAGGCAGGATCTTCGAAGCATCGGCCTCCAGCGGAACCATCTCAATACGAATCGCGGTAGGCCACGAAGTGAGAATCCATCGCGGCACCCACCGTTCAAACGGCGCCTCCAACAGCGATTCCCGGTACAGAATACGGCAAGCCGCCAGCTTGTCCGCCAAAACAAACGAGCGCGGTCCTGTTTCGACGGGAACAAACCTGGGAACCGTCGCCCCACTGGCCGGATCGAACGCCACCCCTAAACAAAAGCGTCCCGTCCCATGCCCGCCGCTGTACGGATGCTCGTTCACCACCAACCGCACGCCAACGCCGTTCTCCCCCGGAATCACCTGAAACTCCAGAATCTGCGCCATTCCGCGTCCCGCCTCCGCCAGCGAATACGCCGACACCAGCCGCATGGTCTGCAACTCGCCCTGAAAGAACCCGATCTTCTGGTACGGTGGCGGCCCCCCGGCGGCATTGCAATCCGCGCTCGCCGGAACAAAAGCAGCTATCTGTTGTTCGAGAATCCTCTGCGCGCCCACCGCTCTCCGGTTGGCAATCACGCGTTGATTGGTCCGCTGCAAAGCGGTAATCCCCACCCGCATCGCAGTCAAAACGCCCGCCACCAGCAACGACAAAAGCGTCACCGCAATCAACAACTCAAGCAGTGTAACCCCACGCTCTTGCCGCCCTTTGCCGCGCAATCCCTTTTGCGCTTTTGCGTCTTCCCTTTGCGTTTTTGCGTGCAATAGGCGTCGGAACATCACCGCAACACCCCCGCCAGCACGTCCTCCGTCCGAAGCACAGTGGTTTTATAAGCATCGAGCTTGTAACTCCGCCGCTGGCTGCCCTCCTGCCACCAGATCTCGCATTCCAGCCGCTCCAGAATCGCGTTCCCCGGACCCAGATTCGGCGGCACCTCAAACGGTTCCAGCCGCGCGCGCCATCCACCCGTCAACCCCGCATCAGTAGCCGGCATCAGCGGCCCTTCCATCACCTGATATCGCGGCAGCCGCGCCTGCAACAGCAGTTCATCCACCTTGCGCCGAGCCACCAGAGCCGCCCGGTCATGATCCGTCAACCGCGCTGCATTGCGTAGCGAAGACGACAGCGCCGAGAGCAACCCCACCACCGCGATCGCCATCAACGTCGTGGCTACCAGCATCTCCAGCAACGTAAAGCCGCGCTCATTCTTCACCGCGCAGCCTCCTGTAGCGTCTCAATCTCCGGCACACCCGTCATCGGATCCACTCGCACCAGCCGCCGCATTCCGCGCTTATTCGCCAGTTCCACGGCGATGCGCGGAACGGTCCCTCCGGGATAAAGAAACACCCGCTGATCGCTTTCCACCGTAACGCCGGCCGGCATCGTAAGCTCTCGCAGAAAACCCTTCTCCGTAGACCGCATTGTCAGTTTGTTCTCGGCCTTCGACACCGTCACTTCCACCACCTGCTGGCGCCGTTCCGCCCGGTTCAACGCCGCGTTGAGAAAGGAGGCCACCGAGTCCGCACCCGAACTCAGCCGCAGCGTATCCACGCCCGACGACACCGACGGAAAGCTCACCCCCACCATCAATCCGATCAGCGTCACGACGATCAGCATCTCCATCAACGTGATGCCGCATTCACACTCACACCTGGTGCCTTCTTGCAGAAATCCGCGTACTGGCGAGTCTGAAGTCCCGCGCTGGCTAAAGCCAGCCCCACGTGGGGCAGGATTCATCCTGCGCCGGGCTTCAGCCCGGCCTTCCTCCGACGCGAACTTCTGCAACTTGATACTGGTCACATCCTCACGAATCGTATCTCGCCTCGCTCCGCATGTACGCCTCGACCCACCCTCGCATCCGCAATCCGAGCCGCACGCGTGGGCAAACGGTTTCCGTGGCATCCACTTCATTGACTCTTCCAACTCACAATGTCCGTATTGATCGCTTCGCCGCCGGCCTGACCATCCGCCCCGTAGCTGATAATGTCCGGCTCATCCCCGTGCTCGCCCGGATACTTGTACGAATACGGCCGGCCCCACGGGTCCACCGGAATCTCCTGCGGCAGATAAGGTCCCTGCCAGTTGTTGATCCCTTGTGGCTTGTCACGCAGCGCCTTCAACCCCTGTTCATTCGTCGGAAAAATTCCGGTATCGAGTTTGTACGCCCCAAGCGCCGTCATAAACGAATTGATCTGCGCGCGTGCCGCCGTCTGCCGCGCGGCATCGCCCTTTCGCAACATGCGCGGCGCAACGATGGCCGCGAACAGCGCGATGATCGTCACCACCACAAGCATCTCGATCAAGGTGACGCCGGCTTGCCCTCTGCGTCCACGCCGCGGTTTCTGCTGATTCATGGCTTTCCCTTCCAACTCACAATATCCCGATCCACTCCGTCGCCCCCGGGCCGCCCATCCGTTCCATAACTCGCAATGTCCGGCTGATCCCCATGCTCGCCCGGATACCGGTACACATAAGGACGCCCCCATGGATCGTTGTGCAACTCATGCGCAAGATATGGACCGTGCCAGCTCTCCACCCCATCCGGCCGCTCCCGCAACGCCCGCAATCCCTGCGCGTTCGTCGGATACGTTCCCGTGTCTGCCTTGTAGCGTTCCAGCCCCGTCAGGAACTCGTTGATGTTGCGCCGCGCCAGAGTCTGGCGTGGCTCATTGGCGCCGCGATGCACCACGCTCATCGCGAACGCGATACACGCTCCCACCACCAGCAGCACACCAGCCGCGATCGGGAGCACCTGCTTTACCCCGTCCCTCATACCGCCACCTCATTGATGCTCGTGATCGCCAACAGCATGCTCAGAATCATCACCCCGACAATGATGCCCATCACCAGAATCACCAGCGGTTCAAACAGCGAAGTGAACCGGCGAATCGAAACCTTGGTGTCGTTTTCGTAGATGTCCGCCATGCGCTGGAACATCTCGTCCAGCTTTCCAGTCTCCTCGCCAACCGTGAGCAAATGCCCGGCCAGTGGAGGGAACTGCCCGCTACGCCGCAACGGCACCGCGATCCCTTCGCCGCGCTTCACACCCTGCGCCACCGCCTCCAGCGACCCCGCGATCCTCCGGTTGTTCAACGTCGCGCCCGCAATCGCCAGGCTTTGCACCAGTGGCACGCTATTGGCCACTAGCGTTCCCATCGCGCGCGCGAACCGCGCCGTCTCCGCCTTCCGCAATGCATCACCCAACAGCGGCCAGCGTAGCCGGAACGTGTCCCACCATAGCCGGCCCTGCGGAGTCCGGATGTAGCTGTATAGCGCGACGCTGCCTGCCACCAGCCCGAGCATCACCATCCAGCCATACGTCTGCACATACTTGCTCACTTCCAGCAGGATCATCGTCGGCAGCGGCATCTTCAACCGCGAATCCTCAAACACCGTGGCAAATCGTGGAACCACATAGTTCAACAGCACGAGAATCGACCCCATGCCCACCACCGCCAGCAAAGCCGGATAGATCAGCGACGAAATAATGTACCCACGCAAATCGTCTCGAGTCCGTTCAAACTCCGCCAACCGCGTGAAGATCACCCCGAGGCTGCCGCTCGCCTCGCCCGCGCGCACCATGTTCACGTACAACTGGGAAAAGTGGTCCGGATACGCGGCCAGCGCATCCGCAAAGCTCTTGCCCCCCTTGATCAGCCGCAGCACATCCAGCACCACGGCACGGAACTGCGGGCGCTCGGCCAACTCGGTGGATATCTGTAGCGCGCGGTCGAGCGGAATGCCCGCGTTCAGCAGCGTCGACAACTCCTGCGTGAAAAACAGAATGTCGCCAGACCGTGCTCCCGAAAAAACAGGCAGAGCCAAGGAAAACCCCTTGCTCGCCTGCAAGCCGACATACACGGGCGTCAGCCCCTGCTTGCGCAACTCGCTCAGAACAGTCTTCTCCGACGTCGCCGACAACGTCCCCGTCCGCGGCCGGCCATCGGAAGAAACCGCCTTATAAAAGTACGTGGTCATCGGGCACTCTCGTCCCTCACCTAAAACTCCTGCGTGACACGCGTCACCTCGCCCGCTGTCGTCACCCCCAACTTCACCTTCAACCACCCGTCTTCACGCAGCGTCCGCATCCCATTCCCACGCGCCGCCGCCGTCAACACCGACGCATCCGCGTTCTGCATGATCAGCCGCCGCATCTCATCGTTGAGCTCCATCATTTCGAAGATGCCCATGCGCCCGCGCATCCCCAAGCCATGACACCGCTCACACCCCTCGCCGCGGAAAGACGGGATCTCCTCGCCCTGCGGTGTCATCACGCGCCGGTCCGCCACGCGGCAATCCGAACAGATCACCCGCACCAGCCGTTGCGCCAGCACCGCCACCAGAGACGACGTGATCAGATAATTCTCCACGCCCATATCGGTCAGCCGCGTGATGGCGCTCGGTGCGTCGTTGGTGTGCAGCGTCGAATACACAAAGTGGCCCGTCAACGCCGACCGGATCGCGATGTCCGCAGTCTCACGGTCGCGCACCTCGCCCACCATGATCACGTCCGGGTCCTGACGTACGATATGCCGCAGTCCCGACGCAAACGTCAGTCCGATCTGCGGATTCACGTGAATCTGATTGATCCCGTCCATCTGGTATTCCACCGGGTCTTCAATCGTGATGATCTTCCGGTCCGTCTGATTGATGCGCTTCAGCGCGGAATACAGCGTCGTCGATTTGCCGCTCCCCGTCGGCCCGGTCACCAGGAAAATCCCGTGGGGCAGGGACGTGAAGTACTCCATCCGCGCCAGCATATGATCATCAAAACCCAGGTTGCGCAGATCGTAAAAATCTCCCGCCGACCGGTCCAGCAAGCGCATCACGACGCTCTCTCCATACAGCGTCGGCAGCGTCGAAACGCGCAGGTCCACCTCGCGTCCCAGCGTCTTGATCTTGATGCGTCCGTCCTGCGGCAGCCGCCTCTCGGCAATGTTCAACTTCGCCATCAGCTTCACGCGCGAGATGATCGCGGCTTTCATTTCCCGCGGCGGCGAATCCTGACTCTGCAGCACACCGTCAATGCGAAACCGGATGCGAAACTCTTTCTCGAACGGCTCAATATGAATGTCGCTCGCCCGTTTCTCCACCGCTTGCGCGATGAACGCGTTCACCAGTCGAATGACCGGCGCCTCGCTTGCCATATCGCGCAAGTGCTCCAGGTCTTCTTCCGACGCACCCACCGCATCGGCCTCAGCCTCGGTGCGATTGCGATCGCCCAGGTAGCGGTCAATCGCATCGACGATCTCCTGCTCGCTCGCCAGCACCGGCTGCACCTTCAGCCCGGTCACTGCCTCCACCGTGCGCACAGTCTCAATATCCAGCGGATCGCCCATCGCCAGCCGCAGCGTCGAATCCGACATGCCCACCGGCAGCGCCTTGAACTGCCTCAGAAATCGCGGCGCCAGCGCCTCGGTCTCGGGCACGATGAACGGCGGGCCGTCAATCGCCACCAGCGGAAGCTGCAGTTGCTCGCTCAACACCCCGAGCAGATCCTTGTTGCCGATGAAGCCGAGATCCACCAGAATCTTCCCCAACTTCTCGCCGCGTTCCTTCTGTATCTCCAGCCCGCGGTCCAACTCCTCCTGGGAGATCAGCTTCCGCGCGATGAGCATTTCGCCGAGACGCATCTATTAGACCTCACGGCATCCCGCGGCGCCGCCTTCGTTATGCCGCGCCGTCGCCAACGGTAGACCATCAACTGTGTTCATTCTGACTCCTGGCTTCTGACTCCTGGCTCCTGGCTCCTGGCTTTCGGCTCCTGGCTCCTGGCTTCTGGCTCCTGGCTCCTGGCTTCTGGCTCCTGGCTTCTGGCTCCTGGCTCCTGGCTCCTGGCTCCTGGCTTCTCGCCTAGCCTAGTTCTCATTCACCTTGATCAGCGCATCCATCTGCGACCGCGCCACCCGCCCTGTGTGCACATCCAGCATGCCGCGCTTCTGCGCCCGCATCACGATCTGCGAAGGAATCCCGGTAGCGTCCTCGCCCGGCTGCCGCGTGATCCGCACACCCACCACGAGCTGTTCCTCAGCGGGCATGCCATCCAACGACGCCGCCGAATCAAGCAGCATCGACTTCATCGCCTGCCGCAGCGCCGGCAACCGTTGCAGCTTCCTCTGCCGGATCCGCTGCCAGTCGGCCTTCGTCATTTCCGGATGAAACGGATTGATCCCCGGAGCGTTCATGAGGTTCACTTCCGCCGCGTACACAACGCCGAATCCTTCAATGTAGATGCCCTGCGTCATGCCCAGCAACAGGAACGGATCGCCGTCCAGCACCTCGCGATCCAACCGGTTGTTGAAGCTCTTCTCCAGGGCCGCTACTGAAGCGCGCGACACCGTCGATGCCGCCACCGCAGCCACGGTCATCAACACAAAAATGACAACTACGCGCTTCATTGATCACCTCGCCGCTGCGGCCGCTCATTGCTGGCCACATACAACGCTCGCGTCATCTGTTGCCTCAGCAGCGTGAAGCTCGCCTCCACCGCCATCCGGTCCTGCTGCCGCTCAATAGCAAACTTCTTCTCCGCCTGATCCAGCGCCGCATTCACCAACCCTTGCGACTTCGCATCGGCTTCCGCCTTCACCTGCGCCACCACTGCATCCACTCGCTTCGTCACCTCGGCGTCCACCAGTTTCTGCAACTCCACCTGCGACACAGCGGCACTCACTACCGGCGCCGGACGCGCGATGACCCCATGCGCCACGATCGCCATCGCCAGCAGCGCCGCCGAGGCAAACCCCAGCTTCGCTCCCGAATTCCAAATCCGCTCATACCACTTGGGCAGGAAGACCTTGTCCGACACAAACGCAATCCGCCGCGGAGGCTCCTCTTCCGGCATGCGCCGCAGTGCCGCCGTCACCAATCCGAGGCGCTCCACTTCCAATGCCGCCGCCGGATTCGCCGCCAGATACTGCTCCACCTTGCCGCGCTCGACTTCAGACAATTCGCCCAACGCATAACCCTGCAAATCGGGCTCCCAATTAGTACTCATGATTCAACTCCGAACAGCCGCCAGACTTTCCTTCAACAACTCCAGGGCCGTATACACACGCGACTTGATCGTCGAAACCGGCGTCTCCGTGATCTCGGCGATCTCCTCGAATTTGAATCCCTGGTACACCTTCAACAGCACGGCTTCCCGTTGATCGGGAGTGAGGCGGTCCAATGCGCGCTCAACGGCCAGCGAGGTCTCCATCGGCAGCATGCGGCCCCAACCGGGCGCCGACGCCATCTCTGCGACTTCGGCATCGGCCTTGGGCTTTCGCAGCAGCGAGTAGGCCTCGTTATGAGCGATCCGGAACAGCCATGGTCCGAAGCGCGCCACATCATCGAGCTTGCGGAGGTTCTGGTACGCCTTGAGAAACGCGTCCTGGCTCAAATCCATCGCGTCCTCGCGGTTTCCCGTTATCCTCAGCAAATAGTTATAGATCCGCTTTTCCCACCGGGACACGAGGAGGTTGTACGCGTCGACGTTGCCGCCGCGCGCCTTCAATATCAGGTCACGGTCCTCGACTTCCCGGAAGATCAACTTGCCGGACTCTCCTGTTGGGAATGACGCCCCGGGGCGCGGGAAAGACGAAGGGGGCGGAATTTTTATTGTCTCACGCGCAGCCGCTCGATCACGCTCGCCAGCTTCGCGTTGAACTCCTCCGGCCGTTCCAGCATCGGATAGTGCCCCATGTGCTCCATAATAACGGCGTCGAAATCCTTGGCCACCGCGCGTCCTCCGGCAACATCGGTCGGATACATATCGCCGTTGATCGCGATCAGCGGAACGGTCAGCCGCCGCGCCGCTTCCGCCGGATCGTACCCCGCCATGCCAAGAAACAACCCCGCCGCTGCATCCGGTGGCGTCTTCTGCATGCGCCGCTCCGCATCGGCCATCACCTCCGGATCGGCGTCAGTATGGAACAGCATTTTGACCATCTGATGGACGCAGCCCGTGTAGTCCGCGCGAAACGCCGCCGCCCGCTGTTTCATCCCCTCCGGCTCAAGGTGGAAATCGAAGCTCTGATACGTATCGACGGCAACCACACCCAACACCCGCCCCGGCATCAGCAGTGCCGCCTCCACCGCCACCGGCGCGCCCAGCGAGTTCCCAACGAGGACCATCCGCTGCAGACCCTCCGCATCCGCCACGGCCCGCACGTCCGCGCCAAACTGCGGCACACTCCAATCCACGCGGTCCGCCCCCGAATCGCCATGCCCCGCAAGGTCCACCGTCACCACCGTATGCTCGCCCGCGAATGCCTCCACTTGGGAATCCCAAAACCCGCGGTTGGCGAGCCCGCCATGCACAAACACCAATGCCACCTCGCCGCCACCACTGCGCGAATAGGCCACGGTAACGCCATCCGCGGCTCTACACAAATGGTCGGTCTTCATGGTTCTCCTGATCTGGAAATCACGATAGCATTCAATAAAGGTAGAAAAGCCGATCAGCATCAAGAACGAAGAGACAGAGCAACTCGCCCGTAAGGTCGCAGGTATGACCGGGGAGACAATCACGGAAGCAATCCGCTCCGCCCTCGACGAAAAATATCATCGTCTGCGCCGGGTTCGCTCGGCCCGTAGAATTGCTGACGAAATCAGCGAGATTGCCGATCGGTGCGCGAGCCGCCCGATTATCTCCACACTCTCTGACGACGAGATCCTGGGTTACGACGAGTTTGGGGCACCCACTAAATGACACTGGACACGTCAGCGGTCCTTGCATCTTTCAGAAGGAGCCCGAACAGAAGCGATTCGCGACACTGATTGGTGAAGCACCGCGCTGCGTCATTTCAACGGTCTCCGTCTTGGAAGCGTCGAGCGTGTTGGAAAGCAGACAAGGACCGGACGCCGGGTATGACCTTGACAGCTTCCTAAGAGGTGCTTCCATCGAGGTTGTTGCTTCTGACGATGAACAACTGGCGTTTGCCCGCCGCGCCTTTCAGCGCTATGGCAAAGGGCGTCACCCCGCAGGACTCAACTTCGGCGACTGTGCCGCTTATGCCCTGGCGCAATGGTCTGGAGAACCCTTGCTATTCAAAGGCCATGATTATTTCGCCGCCACTGACGTTGCGCGCGTCATTTAACCGGATCCGCCGCGCACCGGAAGCCGATGTCCTTGTCTTTGAACCCAGCCGGCACCGTCATGAACTCGTACGATTTCGCTGCATCGACATCGAACAGAAAACTGCCGCCGCGCACCGCGGTCCACGCGTCCGCGGCCGTGAATCCGAACGCCGCAAACTGCTTCACCCGCATCTCATTCGGCTTACGCCCCTCGTCTCGCACCCACTCCCACACGTTGCCGGCCAGGTTCAGCGCGCCCCCGCGAGTGGCCCCATTCGGCAACGACTCCACCGGCTGCAGCCCCGCCGCGCTGGCGTTTCCCTGTACCGCGGCTCGGGTCGCATCAGGCTCATTGCCCCACGGATAAATCGCGCCTGTTGGGCCGCGCGCCGCCTTCTCCCACTCATCGAACCTTGGCAGCCGCTTGCGCGCATAGGCACAGAAATCGGCCGCGTCCTGGAAACTTACGCCCACAACGGGCAGGTTCGGCTTTCCCGTGGGCTCCGGCCGGAACTTGTTCCATGACCCGTTTGACACCTCGGTGCGGTCGAGATAGAACGCCGGCAGCGTCTTCTCCGCATTATCGGCGCCGGACAGAAACTTCCCTTCCGGCACGAGAACCATTTCGCCGAAGTCGGAAGTCAGGCGTTCGGGCAGCACTGGTTTCACGATGTCTTTCGTCACCGGAATATCGGCCTTCTTCTCCCCTTTGCGCGAAGGCAGAAACACAAATGCCAGCACCGCCGCCGTAACCACCAGCGCGCCGGCGACAGCCGCGTACGGGAGTATGCTTTTGCTCGCGGCGGGCGTAGCGGCTACCCCTACTGGTGCCGGCTTCGGCTCCAGACCGGCGATCACTCGCTCCAACTCCGGGATCACCGCATCGAAGCTCTGCGGACGTTCCTCGGCCTGCTTCGCAGTGTACCGTGCAATCAACTTCACCAGCGCCGGCGGCGCACCCATCTGCTCCAATGGCGCCAGATCCAACTGCTTGTGCAGAATCTGATAAAACAGGCTCTCGAATGTCTCGCCTGCTACCGGCTTCAACCCCGTGAGCAACTCGTACAGTACGATGCCGAACGCATACACATCGGATGCGCACGTCACCTGTTTCCCCGTCACCTGCTCCGGCGACATGTAGTACGGCGTGCCGAGCGCAAAGCCTTCCTTCGTAAGCGACAGGTTGTGTCCCTTGGCGATGCCGAAGTCCATCAAACGCACGCGCCCGTTCTCGTCCACATGCAGATTCTCGGGCTTGATGTCGCGATGAATGATGTTCTTTGTGTGTACGTAAGCCAGCGCCCGCGCGGCTTGCAACGACAGGCCCAGACGATGCTTGAGATCGCCCGTATGCTGCTCGTCCATTGCAGTTCGCAGATCCTCGCCCGTCAGGAACTCCATCACGATGAACGGATGCCCCTCAATCTCTCCGAAATCGTGAATCGTGATCACATTGTCGTGACGGAAGCCGGCCGACATCTGTGCTTCAGCCAGAAAGCGTTTCTTGGCGTCCTCATCGCGGCACCCCTGATCGGTGAGGATCTTCACCGCCACCGTGCGGTGCAGCACTGTATCCTTGGCGCGGTACACCTGCGACATGCCTCCGCCGAGGAACTTCTCCAGTTCATATTTGCCGAATCGCGCGGGCAATTGCATGGGCCCCCGCTCAGTCCACCAGATTGAGGAGCATTCGCAACAGCACTACCAGAAACGTCAACGCGAAGATGATGCCAACCGCGACGATGGCGATGAACCATTCCTGTGTGCGGAATTGCTCCGGCAGGAAGTTCATGAAAGCGGGTAGTTCTTCCGCCTGCGTAATCACAACGGGTTGCAACTCGTGTGCCGGCGCAATGGGTTGCACCGGTGGAACAGGCGGCCTCGCCGCGACATTGCCGGCCGTCGTGCTGAGCGGCTGGTTCCCCAACAAGGTTGTTTGCGGCGGCCCGGGCACCTGCGAGACACCAGTCTTACTCAGCGTAGCCACCGGCGGCGTCATCTCTTCCAGCAGCCGCTCCAGTTCCACGCACACCGCCCCAAAACCCTGGATGCGCTGCTGCGGCGTCTTGCCCGTGCAGCGTTCCACCAATTCCACCACCTCGCGCGGCAGACCCGCCTGACGCAGCGGTTCGTGATTCAGCGGCTCGTTGAGAATCTGATGAAACACCTTCTCAATCGACTCGCCCTTCACCGGTTTCTCGCCAGTGAACAACTCATAGAGCAGGATGCCGAACGAATAAACGTCCACCAGCGGCGTCACCTGCTGGCCCAACACCTGCTCGGGCGCCATGTAGTAGGGCGTGCCCAGTGTGAATCCCACCCGCGTCAGCGCGACGCTGTGCGACTTGGCGATGCCGAAGTCCATCAGCTTCACCCGGCCGCTGGCATCCACGTGGACGTTGTCCGGTTTGATATCGCGATGGATGATGCGCCGCGAATGGATGTAATCCAGCGCCCGCGCCACTTGCAGCCCGATGCTCAGCTTGTTCCGCAGATCGCCCGTTGTGCCCGCCTTGATGGCGTCCCGCAGGCTGCCGCCGCGCAGGAACTCCATGATGATGTAGGGCCGGCCCTGCTCTTCACCAAAGTCGAAAACGCTGATGATGTTGTCGTGCGTGAAGTTGCCCGCCAGCCGCGCCTCTTGCAGAAACCGGGCCTTCGTCTCGGGATCGGAACACCCGTCGTCAGTGAGGATCTTCACCGCCACGGTCCGGCCCAGCACGGTATCGGTGGCACGAAACACGTGCGACATACCGCCGCCCAGGAACTCCTGGAGTTCGTACTTTCCTATCCTTGCTGGCAATTCCATTCGGTGATCCCTTACTAGTATAGTGCGCCAATCGAAACGGTATTATTTCAGCGCCACCGTGGGGACACATTTCAGGTTCGCGAAGAACCTCTTGTCAAAGACCGGCGGCGCTCCGCTGAGGTTGACCACAAACTTCCATTCGCCGAACTTCTCGCGGCCGGAAATCAGCGGATATGCGAGCAGGTAGTTGGCGCCTTGCGGCGTGAGCGTGGCGTCGACAAAGAACCGGAAGATGGCCCACGGACCTTTCTTGCTGTTCTTGGTGTCGTTGTCGAGGCTCACCGTTACCACCTGCGGAGCGCCGTTCCACACGTACGACACAGCCGGCGAGCCGAGCTTGGCCTGCTTGCCATCAATGGAGATATTGCCGTTCGTATAGTTGCGCTTTTCAATGATGTTGGCCGCCTCGGCGAACTGCACCGTGTAGTTGAGCACCGGGTCGTTGCCCGCGCGGTAGAAGGCGTCCGCCATTGCCTTCACGTTATTGAAGAACGTCGAGAAGACGGGATTCAGCTTCACTCCCGGCTGCTTCATCTTCTCCGCCAGTTGCGACAGCTTGCCTGTGCCCGGCCGTAGCAGCATGTTCAACTCATCGAGCGTCACTTCCGGATCCGCCACCGGGTTGAACGGGAACTTGTTGGTCAGTGCGTTAAAGGCCGCGCAGAAGGCAGCCCCCTCGGCGTTCAGGGCATTGGCCGGGGAGAAGATGTCGTCGAGACCCTTGATGGGCGCATCCATGATGCGGTCGACAATCTGGTCCAGCCTGCCCTCCGAATCGGTACCCGGCGATGCCTCCACCGCCATCTTCTTACTGCGCGCCTGCGACTTGAACATCTCCACCTGGGCCATGGTGCCCGCGTCCGGCGGCGTCATCCGCGAGGCCGTTTCAATGATGCCCTGCAATCCGCCAAGGCCTTCCGTGTAAGGCCGGTTGTTGCCCAGTATGTAGGTGCGGAAGTCCTTCTGCGGCGGCGCAACGATCTGCGGCCATTGGAACGCCTTGCGAACCGCGTCCGCATACGGCTCACCCGCCGGCTCCACTGCCGTGTGATAGCTGCCCAACTCCATCAGGGCGAGAATGGGGGCCCGGCCATCGGAATGATGTTGCAGCTTGGCGGCGGCATCGGCGGGATTACGATACCCCGCCACGCCGGTGCGTGCGAAGTACTCGCGCCACTGCTTGATGTAGTCGTCGCGGTAGCGGGCGCGGAGCAGGTCGTCCAGATTCTCAGGCACCGATGCCGCTGCCTTGTACTTGTTCGGCAACAGCACCCACTCCTCGCCGCCGAATTCTTTCTTCTTGAAGGCCCCCTGCATGAACGCCCAGCCGTCCTTGGTGAACGCGCCGGGAACGTCTTTGCTATTCGTCACCACCGCGGCCGATCCAGGATAGGTCGCGTTGAAGTTCACCGGCTTGAACCTGGAATTGGCCCTCCCCAGTAGAGAGTTGTAGAGCCTCTCAAACCCTGAGAACGACGCCAGGTATATGCGCGACTTGTCCGCGCCCTCGGCGTCTTCTCGCGGCGGAAAGGGATTCCCGTTGCGCAGATCGCCCGAGTAGAACTGGAATTGCGTATTGCTGAGAGCCTTCCGTTCTTCGCCGATGGTGCTGTCCCGCCCTTCTGACCAGCGGGCCACCAGCACGCCGGAAAGCCGCGGCGGCTGCGCGTCGTCGTCCATGATGTGCTTCCATTCGGAAGTGGTCACCAGGTGCGCCCGCAAGGTTTCGTAGGCGTAGTTGTAGTCGTCTTCCTCTCTCGCCTTCGACGGACGCGAGCGCAGGAACCCCACCATCCGCGTCTGCGTTTCGCTGAGCAGAAGCTGGTTGAAGCAATCGTAGTACGCCTTGCGTACTGCCGGGAGCAGCGAGTTGCCGACATAGAGTCCCCAACGGTAACCGTAGGGCGCCCCGTCCTTCTTCCACTTGGTCAACTGCTCCAGTTGCAGGCGCAGCGAATCCAGACGCCGCAGATCGTCGATAGATGGAATCGTACCCGGCGCCTGCCGCACCGACTTGATTGCCTTCGTCGCATCAATCGCGTGTCTCTCCAGCGCGCGGTTGTTGAAGAACGACCACGTCAGTGCAATCGACCAGAACAACGCCAGGAACGCCACCGTGCCCAGCAGAATGCGCTGCAGAGCGCTCGTCTTGGTGCTCGCCGCGCTGGCGCCCAACGCAGCCTTATCTTCCAGAATGACGTTGTTGAACAGTTGGCTGAGAAAGACCCACTGCGGAACCTTCTTGCCGCCAGTCTGTTGCGGAGCGGCCATCGGCACCTGTTGTTGCTGAAAATCGCCGATGCTGAACATGCGCGTCGCGCTGCCGCCCGCGTCAAAGGCGGGCCGCTGCGGCTGCTGGAAACTCGGTGTGGGCGCGATGTCGTTGACGATGACCGGACGCACGGCCGAGAAGTAGAAGCCGCGCAAAAACGCCGATGTGCTGAGCTGGCTCGGCCGCCCGACATCGACCAGGAACTGCACGATCGTGGCTCGCAGCTTGCGGAATTCGCGCGGGAATTCATAACACCCCGGCAGCTTCTCGGCGTCGCCTTCGCGCGGCAGATACTCGATGCGTTTATCACACAACGAATAGAACAACTCGTTGAAGTACTCGTTCAGCCGCCTGGTTTCATCCTCGGCGTAGATGCCTACGCGGGTGTTTTTCAGCGGCAGCGTCGCGCCAAAGACCTGGGTTGCTTCTTCGTTGCTCAGGTTGTGGACAAAGTCGTGGAAGAACGGTACACGGTCTGAACGCGTGAACAGCACGTAGACCGGAAAGCTGATCCCGAACTGTTCGGAGAACTCCTGCAGACGCGCCTGAATGCCGCGGGCAGCCGTCGCCATGGAATCGGAGGCGCCGGGTTGCAGGAAGCGTTCCAGGTCCACGCACACCATCGCCGCCCGAGGAGCAGCCTTACCTTTGCCGAACACGGACGACAGCTTGGTGGGCGCCAGCTTCTTGAGCAGCCGTGTCCAGCTTGCCCCATCGGCCCAAAGCGGTCCGCCCGCTTCCACAAATACGGCCTTGCGCGCAAACCAGAAATTGGCGGCGCGCGTCGGCGAAATCATGTTGTCCTGCTGATACACCTGCCCGGCGAGCAGTTCGGCTTCCATGCCGGAGTGCATCAGCACGTGTGTCTTTGTGGAACCGCGATCGCCCACCACAAACACCACAGGCATGGACGAGAGCTTCGCTCCCTGTCCGATACTGGATGCCGTAAAACGCGCTTCAGCGTCTTTCACCAGCAGGTCGACATCGCCTTCCGCTCCTGATCCGGCGGCTGCGCCACCGGCTCCCGAGCCGCCACCCGCGGCTGCGCCCGAACCTTCCGCTTCCTTCGCCTTCTTACGTTCCGACAGTTTCTGCTGGATCAATGCGAAGAACGCAATTCCAGTGATACCCAGCGCCGACAGCCAGTACATGACCATTGTCGATTTGCTGCCGAGATACCCTTGAAATTGATGCGAAACAGCCGCGGTCCCCACGAAGAAGGCCAGCATGGCAACGTGCCCGAAATGCAGTCTCATGTGCCGTCTCCTTCCTACCTGACCCCAGTCAAATCAGCCAGCGTACTCACTCCGCTGGACAGGACAACTTTATACACCGCGAACAGGATGAGCGCGAGCACGGAACAGGCAATGCTTCCGATGATCAGCCGCTTGACCCAGACGTCCGACGCGGAGAACGTGAAGTTCTCGTTCGGCAGCATCCACCTTGGAGATATCGCTCCGGTGGACTCGCGAATGCGCCGGATCTTGGCGGCGACGGCCTCAATAATGGACCGCAGCGACCCGCTGCCGCCGATGCTGTAGCGGCCCGCGAATCCCAACAACAGGCTCGTCTGGTAGACCTCCAGCAGGTCGGCCAGCTCATGCGAATCGCTCCGCCCCAGTAGCGCCTGCAGGTTCTGGAAGAAGACCTCGCCGGCGATGTGATGGCCGAACATCTCTTCCTGCAGCGGCTGCCGTGGCCAGTCGGCAAAGGCCGGCCAGCGCAAGTTGAGAATCGTCTCGTCCAGGAATGCAACCACGGCGAAAATCGCGAGCTGAATGTCCTCGGCCGTGTAGCCGCGGCGCCGCGCTTCCTGGTCCGCTGCCGCGAGGGCCTCGCGCGCCTGTCGCCGGAACGCCCCCGCGTCGGGCACCTGTTGCCGCCCTGACCGCATGCGTTCAATAACAGTGAACATCTCCTGGAAAACCAATGCCAGGTTCTCCGGGCGGCGAACTGCCGCTCCCGATTGTGGAACACTCTGAGCCATGAAATTTAATCCAAAACGACGAGTAATTCTATGCGGGGATCGGGAAGATCGCCCGGTACGTAGATGCCCACTTCCCGTGTGGTGACAACACTCTCCCAGCACGGGCCCGCCCTGCTCACCCCGAAGTATTGCGTATCGGCGCGCGTGGAAATGGCTGATGGCGGCACTTTCAAATGCGTGAGCGCCAGACCCGGCAATGCGCGCCGCACCAGCTCGGCGATGTACTTGTTAGAGCAGACCTTGGCAATGGCCGGTGTGCGCAGGATGATTTCCGCCTCACCCACCGAAGAGTAGATGGCGAAAACCCAGCGCGCCTTGTCGAGACAACGCTGGTCCGTGACGGGCCCCGTCCAGAAGTAGTTGCCCGCGGGTGTGAGCGGAATCGAGATGCAGTTGGTGGGCACCATCGCTTCCAGGTGGCGGCGAATGTGCTCGTCCATCGCGTGGAAGCAGGTGTCGAGATTCGCATGATCGTACAGCGGCACCGATCGCGGATGCGAATCGATGGCGAAAGTACACAGCGCCCCGGCCAGCCGCGCCAACTCGCGGTAAAGTTCCTCCGGATGACCCCGCCGCGTGAGCAGCAGATGCCGTATCGGCGGTAGCGCCGCATGCACCGAGTGGAGCATCCAGAACCGCGCGATGTCCGTTGTCGAGTACTCCGCCCACGACTTCCCGGATGCCCGCTTTCCCACCGACAGGGAATTGCTCTTCTCTTCCAGGATGCTGATCAGCCGCTGCGTCATCGCCATCAGGTGATCGGAAGCGGCAATGTCCACGCAGGGCGGAATGAAATCGGGATCGTAGATGAAGTGTCCCGAACCATCGCGCATGATGCGCGCCGCGGGCAACGTCACTTCCCCTTCCAGGTTCTCGGTGTCCAGCAGCAGCCGGATGTTCTTGCGGCCCAACTGAACGGGCTTCTCGTCGCGGCCGGTGGTCTCGTCATGCAGCACGCGCGTCTCGGCGCTGTACCTTGTGCCCGGGCTGGCGAGGCTCTCCTGCACCGGAACGCAGTTGAGTCCGTCCTGCTTGCGCGCGGGGATCGCCAGTAACACCGTCACCTTATCGCGCGTGGGAGGAAACACCTCGGCAACCGAACGCGCTTGCGGCAATGGATCGGCATCGGGCATGTGGAACGTGAGTCCGTCGGGCATGATGCCGCGCGCGTGCATCAGTGATACCGTGCCGTTGCGCAGGGCTTCCTGATCGAACTCGCACCCAACCATGCCGTAGGATTGATACCACAGATTCGCCGTGACAAAGCGAATGGAATCCTCGAAATAGCGGCTCTGCAATTGGAAATGGTGCGGCCCGAGGTACATACCTTCAGACCATACGACCCTGGATAGGTTCTTCATAATAGGAGGACCGCTCGGGAGCCCACAGCCGAGCCCTACGAAAGTATAACGCGTCGGGGAGCCGGAAAAATGTGATAGTTTCGTCCTCATGAGTCCTCTTCTGGGCTGGATGCTGCCTATGCTGGTCCTGGTTGACGCGGGGAACGCCGCGTCCGCGCCGACGTTTCGCAAAGATATCGCCCCCATCCTCTTCGAGCGGTGTGGAGGTTGTCACCGCCCGGGCGACATCGCCCCGTTCTCGGTGATGGATTACAAATCAGTCCGGCCATGGGCCAAGGCGATCCGGCAGTCCGTGGTCAGCCGCAAGATGCCGCCCTGGTTTGCCGATCCGAAAGTCGGGCACTGGGCCAACGATGCCCGGTTGAGCGAGCGCGAGATCGCGGCCATTCAGACATGGGTGGATGGCGGAGCCGCCGAAGGCTCCGGATCGGTACCGCAGCCGCCGCGCCAAGTAGAAGGCTGGCATCTGGGCCAGCCCGACATAGTCATCGATATAGGCGAGGATTATCAGGTCACGCCCGGCGAGGACGCCTACGAACATTTTGTTGTGAGGACCAACTTCGCCGAAGGCAAGTGGATCCGCGCGGCCGAGATCCGTCCCGGCAACCGGCAGGTGGTGCATCACGTTCACGTCCTGCTGGTGAGTGAGGACCCGCGGCAGATGGAAGTTGCTTCGACGAGCAACATGCCGTCGCTCCAACAGTACCTGTTGAAGGAAGGCAAGCTAAGCCGGATTCGCAAGGACGCTCCCGTGTGGAATGACGGATGCGCTACCGACACACCGGCGCTGCCGTTTCTGACTGGCGCGCAGGAAGGCGGGCTGGCGGCATTTCTGCCCGGGCGACCGCCGGATGTCTTTCCCGATGGGTCAGCGAAGTGGATCCCGCCGGGAGCGAAGCTGGAGTTCGTCATCCACTATGCGCGGATCAGCGGCAAGCCGCAACGCGACCGGACCAGCGTCGGGCTCTATCTGGCGCCGGGCAAGCCGGGACGTGCGCTGCGCCGGATGGATCTGCGGAACTTCTTCATGCAGATTCCGGCCGGGGCGGCGAATCATGAGGTGAGGCGGTGCTACGAGTTCGAAGCCGACAGGATGTTGCTGTCGTTCACGCCCCATATGCACTATCGCGGTAAAGATGTGAAGTACGAAGTGGTGCGTCCGGATGGCCGCCGCGAGACCCTGCTCTGGGTACCGAAGTACGACTTCAACTGGCAGTTAGTCTACCGGCTGCGCGACCCGGTGCTGGTGGAGAAAGGGAGCCGTCTCATTGTCACGGCCCACTACGATAACAGTGTCAACAACGCCGCCAACCCGGACCCCAAAGAGGTGGTCCGCTGGGGCGATAAGAGCGAAGAAGAGATGATGACGAGCTGGATCGAGTACCTGGAGCGGTAACTCTTACGCCACAGCCGGCACCATCGCCGTGCATTCCTCGACGATTGCCTCGTACTTTGCCCGGAACTCGTCCGTCAGGTACGGATTGTCGTTGTCGTGGAATTCCTCCAACATAGCTGCGAGTTGATGCTGGTCGTAGAGGACATTCTGCGCCATGCGGAAGAGAACCATGTCTTCCTTCATGATGTGATTGGCGAGCAGGTGCGTGTATTCGGAAACTGCTTCCCGTATTGCGGCTATCGCTGCGGGTGAGCCCGTGCGCGCGGCTTCGAGGTTGGCACGAACCGTCCCAAGATAGTTGCGTCCCAGCGTGTGCTCGTACTCCATCATGCCGATGGGTCCGCCTTGACGGGGCACGCCGGCCGCGGCCAACGCCGGGAAGAGAATCTTCTCTTCCTTTTCATGATGACGTTTGTCGGCGAAGTTGACAAAGAAGTCAAGCGCCTTGGCAACGTAATCGACGGGAAATGTTTTAGCGTCCGCGTGAAGCACCTGGCTCTGTAGCGCGGAGAGCATCCGTTCTATCAGCCGGTGCTCGGACATGAGTTCATCAACGGGGTGAGACATCAGTTAGCTCCCTTTCAGCATACATTGTGCGACCATCTGGTGTAGCTATTCTGTGACTGCGGTCACAGTAACAACCCCCATGCGTGCAATTTGCGAATCCTGTACTCTGCCCCAACCTCCCGGTTGGAAGGCGGGCGATTATTGCGTTCATTGCGGTAAAACCGTGCGGCGCGAACTGCGCTGCTTCTGGTGCGCCAAGTGGACTCCGGCGGCGAAGTTCTGCCGCAGTTGCGCGGCCGTGGTGGTGGAACCGGAACAATATGGTGCGGCGCGAATGCTCAAACATGCGGGTGTGGACCGGTTCACAATCCCCAAAATGCTTGGGGAAATGGACCCGGAGCAGATTGAGAACTTCGCCAACATCTACTCCCGGCATGCGACGGTAATGACGCAGCACGTGGAGCAGGCGCGGCTTCTCGAGCGATCCTTGTATCAACGGCACTGGAGCGCCGAATTGGAAGAGCAATTGATTGTGGAACTGCCTTGGGAAGAGGCCCGTCTGCGGGAACTCGATGTGCAGGTGCCGGCAATGGAGATTCACAAGCGCTCTCCTATCCCATTGCTGCGCTCGCTGGCAGGTTTGGCGCGGCTCCACCTCGGCGACCCCATCGACAACGGGGAAGTGTTCGAACTGTACAACTCGCCGCACGTAGAGGTTCGCTCTGAGGCCATACTGCAGTTGAGCACGTGGCGGGCCATTTTCGGCGCAGGCGTTCCGATCGACCAGCGTGAGATGGTACGCGCCTTGCGGGAGTCTCCGTGTCCGGGGCCGGCGGCCGCTCACCGGATCCTGCTCGGGGATCGTGAAGCTCAGGTGCCCGCCGATGCGGTGTTGAGCGCCGACGATGAGTTTTGCGTCGATGTGGGGACACGCAACGTCGACCGGCTGCGGGCGGCGCTGCGGTCCGACGATGCTCTCCAGCGGCACGTGGCCGCGAAGGTTCTGATCGACGCGGGCGAGCCGGGTGGCATTGATGAGGTGCTGCTGGCCGCAACCGGGGAGCGGCAACTGGAGCTGTTGAAGAAGCTGTCGATGCGGCGCAAGCCGGTGCCGGACTTGCGGCGGACGCTGACAAAGATCGCCGAGGAAACCAAGGATCGGGGGGTGTTGAGCGCCGCTTGTCACGTGCTGTGCTTCGGTGTGCCGCCGGGCGAGGCGGTGCGGCTGGCGGAGTTGTCGGGACGCGACCGGACCATTTATCAGGCACTGTTGCAGCGCGCGGAATTGCCCCCGGAGTATCTTGCCGAGTTGTGCGGACACTGGGTGGAAACGGGCGAGTTCAACGCCGGCCAATGGGGCATGGATGATGTTGCCAAGCCGGGCCGCATGCCTTTGGACTTTGTGCCGCGGCAGTGGAGCAAGGCCAGTGATGAAGTGCGCGTCGAATTGATTGCGTTCGCTGAGGTGCAACTGCGGCACGCCGCTGACGAGGGGTTGCACCGGTTTCTGGTGCAACGGCTGTTTGCTCCTGACGCCGAGGAGGTGGTGATTCAGACGTGGAAGTGCTTGTACCGTTGGTATAGCCGCGAGGTGCAGTTGGTGGTCTCGAAGGCGGCGCTGACGCGGTTCTTCGATGCGCCGGCGGCGTTTCTGCCCGTGCTGCGGCGATTTCTGGGAGATGGCGAGCCACCGGCGATGCTGCGCGAGATGTGGATTCGCGAGCCGCTGGCGAAGCTGATCCGCTATAGCGAGGACGATGTGTTGAGCGAGTGGGCGGCGAGTCCGCGCGAGGTGGAGGCGCTGTTCGATGCGATGAGTACGTTGATGGCGGATGGGGATCAGGACTTCACGCTGCGTTATGAATGCGCGGGCTTCGCGGCATTTGTGGCCCAGGAACCGAGGCTGCGGGCAGCGGCGCGGCTGCTGCTGAAAGCGCACCTGGGAAGCGACATCGACTACCACTGCAAGAATGCGTTGGAGCGCATTGACCGGTTGGAAGGCGCGGAGTAGCGCTTTCTGCTTGCCGCCGGCGGGGGCATTCGCAGAGGAATGGCGTACGGCTCGACCGACGATTTCGGGTTCGGTTCTGTTGAGAAGGCTGTACATAGACACGACCGGCATGCCACGCTGTTGCATCTGTTGGGTCTCGACCGCCGGAGGGGTGGTCAACGGGATTCCTGCATAGCCTGGTTGGGGGTCACCTCATATCTGCTGCGCCGGGGCCGCCGCAGTGGGCGTCGGAACCGACTGATTCTGGGCAGGTTTTGTGGAATTGGCTTTGATCCCACCACACGCCGGGGGGGACTTGAGATCCTGGGCTTTTTTGCAGTTGACAGCTACGTCGCGAAGTTTGCACAGCAAGGAAAGGGAATGCGGCCGCTGCTGCATGATGGGGATTTCCGCTTTCGGATCGGGCGGGAAGGCCTGGAGGCGCGAGCGGACTTCGGTCTGAATTTCCGACAGCATCCTGACGGCTTTTTCGCGCGCGATTTGATTCTGCCGGGCGAATTGACGGACGCGGCGCAACTTGGCGTCCTGCCTGTCGTCGGTAAGCGGATCGGAGTCCGGGTCTAGGGGTCTTGACTTTCAAGAGTTGATGTAAACAAGTCAAGTTTCAGGCCACCAGCTTTGCCTCCCGGATTTGCAGGTCGATTTCTTTCTCGATTTTGTCGAAGGCGCTCTGCAACCCAGATGAAGCGGGTGGGGCGTT
>JACQZR010000109.1 GCA_016213775.1 Acidobacteriota bacterium | reverse complement strand
GCTAAAGCAACTTCAGTTTCTATTGCCATCAGATCTTGCGGCGCGATAAACCGCTGCGTTCAACCGCCGGATGCGGAAAACCGCACGTCCGGTGGTGTGGGAGGGTGACGGGGCACAAACCCCGTCACTCGACCCGATCAGACTTGCATGGCCTCTGATGGCGTTACAATGGCCCAATCACCATGACGGCCAGATCCGCTCTGCTTCTCCTGCCCCTTCTCGCTTCCGCCCAGACGTACACAGTCCACCTCGATAAGAACGTCACCATCCAGATGCGCGACGGCGTGAAACTGTCCACCAACATCTACCGGCCGGCGCGTGACGGGGCGCCGGCGCCGGGCAGATTCCCTGTGATCATGGAGCGCACGCCATATGGCAAACTCCGCGCTCAACCGCTGGCGGATTACTACGTGCCCAAAGGCTACGTGGTGATCGTGCAGGATGTCCGCGGGCGCTACGAATCCGAAGGCCGCTGGATCCCGATCAAGAACGATCCCAACGACGGCTTCGATACCGTCAAGTGGATCGCAGGCCAGCCTTGGTCGGATGGCAACATCGGCACGGCCGGCACTTCCTATGGCGGCGCCACGCAGCACGCGCTTGCGATTTCCAATCCGCCCAATCTCAAGACGATGATCCCAGTGGACGCAATGTCGAACTTCGGCCGCTACGGGATGCGCCACAACGGCGCGTTTGAGCTGCGCTGGTTCAATTGGGTGGCGACGCTGGGCAACTCAACAGTCACGCAGAGCGCCGCCGCCGCGAGCCTTCGCGCGGCCGTCGATCCGGCAGCCGCGCCGGCATTGGTGGACATGGGAACGCGCGTCCGTGAGTACGTCCGGGGACTTCCGTTCCGCTCCGGCACCACGGCTCTTCAGCATGCCCCTGATTACGAGAAGTGGCTCATCGAGGCCATGTCGCACGGTGATTATGACGACTTCTGGAAGAGTCACGGCGCGAGCGTAGTGGATCAACTTGCCGTGTACAAAGACATCCCCATCTACCACATCACCGGCTGGTACGATTCGTGGGGCAACTCCGTCGCCAACCTGAATTACATCGAGCTCAAGCGGACGAAGAAATCGCAGCAGCGGCTCATCATCGGGCCCTGGACACACGGCGGCCAGGGGCTTTCCAACGCAGGTGACGCGCAGTTCACTCCCGATGCCGCGCTGGCGTTTAATGACTGGCGTCTGCGCTGGTACGACCGTTGGCTGAAAGGCATCGAAAACGGTGTCGATAAAGAAGCGCCTGTGAAGCTCTACATCATGGGCGGCGGTGGCGGGCACAAGACGCCCGAAGGACGTTTGATGGTTGGCGGCCACTGGCGCGACGAGCAGGAATGGCCGCTTGCGCGCACCGCCTACACACCCTATTACGCTCACGCCAACGGCACGTTGTCCAAAACCACGCCGCAGCAGGAGCCGCCCGTTTCGTTCACCTTCGATCCTCGCAATCCCGTTCCTACCCTCGGCGGCAACGTGTCTTCGTTCGGCACGCTCGGCATGATGGGCGCCACGGACCAGCGCTGCACCCCCGCGATCTGGCTTTGCGCGGATTCGCGTCCGCTGGCCGCCCGCAACGATGTGCTGGTGTTCCAAACGCCGCCTCTCGATGCGCCTGTTGAAGTCACCGGACGGCTGATCGTCAAGCTGTGGGCCTCCACGGACGGGCCAGACACTGACTTCACCGCAAAACTCGTGGATGTGTACCCACCCAACAAAGACTACCCCGCGGGCGTCGACCTCATCGTAGCCGACAGCATTGTTCGCGGCCGCTACCGCAACGGTTCCGGCAAAGCGGCATTGCTGCAACCGAATCATCCCTACGAATTCACCATCGAGATGTACCCGACGTCGCTGGTTTTTCAGAAAGGCCATCGTCTCCGGCTGGATATTTCGAGCAGCAACTTCCCGCGCTTCGATGTCAACCCCAACACCGGGGAACCGCTCAACAACAACCGCCGCTGGCGAATCGCGCAAAACACGATCTACATGGATGCGCAGCGGCCCACGAGGATTGTGCTACCGATAATCCCGCGGTAAGAGCTATACTAATTCGAAACTGGCGTTGAGCCAAGTCGCGGCCGCCGCTTTCCGCCGCGTCTCCGTCGATCCGGGCAGTCTCAAAAATCCGCAAAAGGTGGGATATCGAAATGTCAAACCGTCTCGTTAGCTTACTGGGTACGCTACTCCTGACAGCCGCCCTTTCGTCCGCGCAGGAAGTCACCGCCGGTGTCTGACGGGGACTACGGGACGTTCTCGCCGGTGGCACGAAACATCCTGTCCGGACCGGGCTGGAACCAGGTGGACATGTCCTTCGCTAAAATCATTCAGATTGCCGAGAAACGCCGTCTGGAAATTCGCGCCGATGGATTCAACATCTTCAACCACACGCAGTTCAATGGTGTCGGCACGTCGTTCTTCACACCGGCGACTTTTGGCAAAGTCACATCGGCGCGCGATCCACGCAGCTTTATGGTGGGCGCTCGCCTGCAGTTCTAACCTCGCCGGCGCGCAGGCCGGCCCCGGCGAAGCATGCCGCGGCTGCCATCCCGCGCAGGTTGACAAATTTCGCAAGACCGGCATGGGCCGCTCGATACAAGAGCGGCCCTCGCTGTCTCCGTCCTCATTCGCGCACAAACTGTCGCAACGCACCTACCAGATGGAACCGGGCCGCATCACGCGTTATCAAACCGACGCCAATGGGGAGCGCATTCACGTAGTGGAACGCGAGGTAGCATTCGGTATCGGCTCCGGCAACCACGCCGTCACCTACGTCCATCGCACCGCGCAAGGCCGTCTGATGGAAATGCCAGTGTCCTGGTACGCCACCTTGAAAGGATACGCGATGTCGCCGGGATTCGACTCGCCCGATCACATGGACTTCCGGCGCGAGATTTCGGAATCGTGTCTGTTCTGCCATTCGGCCACGCTCGCTCCGGCCCCCATCGACTGCCATCGCTGCCACGGCAATACCGCCGCGCACCTGGCAAAACCCGGCAAGGGTACGATCCTCAATCCCGCGCGACTCACCCCGCAACGGCAACGCGAAGTCTGCTTTCAGTGCCACCTCGAAACCGACTCGCGGGGGATCGCCGATTCACTGCGCAAGCCAGGCCGCGCGGCATTCTCCTTCCAACCCGGCGAGCCGCTCGCGGATTACAAACTTCTGTTCGACCGCGCCGAGAAAGGCGAGCGGTTCGAGATCAACCACACCGGTTACCGGCTGCTGCAATCGCAGTGCTTCTTGCAGTCGAAGGGCGCGATGACGTGCACCACCTGTCATGATCCGCACTCGGCCGAGGTGCGCGCCAACTCTTGCCAGCAGTGTCATGCGAAGCCGCACCGCCCGGGCGATTGCGCCGCCTGCCACATGCCGAAGCGCGTTCCCTCCGACGCCATCCACACCTTGATGAGCGACCACAAGATCGAGCGCAAGCCGAAATTCACCAACCCGAAGACGGAGATCCACGTCCCCTATCGCGGTGCGGTGATCGACTACTACACAAAGGCGGATCCCGTGTCGTTGGAAATGGTGAATCTGCGCGAACCCCGGCCGGACGTTTACCAGCGCATGCTGAAGCAGGACCCGGACAACGTGCCGGTGCTTGTCGCGTTGGGCAATTCTTTCCTGCGAACCAAGCTGCCGCAACTCGCCGTGCCGTATTTGAAGAAGGCGCTGGCGATTGATCCGAAGAACACCGACGCCCTGAACTATCTCGGTGTCGCACACGCCGTACAGGATCACATTGAGGAAGCGCTCGCTGTCCTCAAACAGGCGGTGTCCGGGAATCCGGATCATTCTCTGTCGTGGATGAACCTCGGCAATGCGCACGAAGCCTTGGGTGACTCCGCTGCGGCCAAGGCCGCCTATCGCGCAGCTCTGCGTCTCCAGCCGGACCTCAAGGAGGCGCAACGCCGGTTGAGCGCGCTGCCGTAGAAGGGGTGTCGCGCAACCGGACAGTTTGTCCCACAACTGGGACCGTGGGACGTAACAACTCCCCTCATTGCATGGGTTTAGGCTGGAATACGGATTGCAGCCTTCCCTCCGATGCGTCTTTTTTCGTTTGTCTTGCTTGCGGTGGCCGCTCATGCTCAGTACAGTACCGAGGTCTCGATCACGACGCCTCTACCACCGCGATATGTCGGGCGGCTGTTGAAGCCCTTTCATTTTGAAAGGCGGCAGGTTTCGCCGGCCCGGTTGCAGAACACGGCCCGGCTGGAGAGCCTGATCCGCGCGGGTAACCTGTACCTGTCCGTTTCTGACGTGATTGCGCTGCTGTTGGAGAACAACCTCGACATTGCGATTCACCGCTATGGTCCGCTACTGGCGAGGGAGGTTTTGCGGCGCGCCGAGGGCGGCGGTTTTCTACGCGCCATTGATACGCCGGTGATGGCCGGTCCGGTAAGCGTAAGTCTCGCCGGCGTGAGCGTGAATACGAGCGGACTCGCCGGGGGATCGGGCGTGGCATCGGGCGGCGGAATTGTCACGCAAATCGGACCAACGCCGCCGAATCTCGACCCGTCGGTATTCGGTTTCGTCAACTTCGCGCACACCAGCACGCCGTTAAGTAATACGATTCTGAGCCAGACCACTGCCCTGACGAATGAACAACGCCAGTATCAGTTTGGCTACGGCCAGCAGTTTCTCACCGGGACTGCGATGCAGTTTACTTACTCGGCTTCCCGGAACAAGGTGAATTCACCGGCCAACCTGTTGAATCCGGCCACGTCGGGGAACCTGGATTTCTACATTACGCAGAACCTGCTGCAGGGCTTCAGCCGGGCGGTGAACAACCGGAATATCCGGGTCGCACGAAACAACGTGAAAGTCACGGACATACAGTTGAGGCGGCAGGTGAGCGTGACAGTGTCGGCGATTTTGCAGATTTATTGGGACCTGGTGAGCTTCCACGAAGATGTCCGGATCAAGCAGGAAGCGCTGAACCGGGCGCAGCGGCTGTTCGAGGATAACCAGAAGCGAGTGGCGCAGGGCACGATTGC
This sequence comes from Acidobacteriota bacterium, assembly GCA_016213775.1. Lineage (GTDB taxonomy): Bacteria > Acidobacteriota > Terriglobia > Bryobacterales > Bryobacteraceae > CADEFT01. Next base: position 26,339 of record JACQZR010000109.1, on the reverse strand, counting down.
CTCCATTGAACTGACACGCGGAGCGGCGGAGGTTTCGTCGCTGAAGGAAGACCTGCTGATCTCGCAGACCAACCTGGCGCAGCAGGAGACGATTCTGAAGAATGCGCTGAGCCGCAACGCATCGGTAACGTCGTGGTTAGATGAGGTGCGGATTGTGCCGTTGGACCGGATCGTAATTCCGGAGAGAGACGAATTGCAGCCTGTTCCGGAACTGGTGCAAACGGCGCTTGCCAACCGGCCGGAGATCGAGCAGGCACGCATCAACCTGGAGAGCAGCAAGATCAACCTGAACGGCAGCCGCAACGCATTGATGCCGAATCTGCAGGCGTTCGCCGATCTGACCAACAACGGCTTGAGCGGCCCGGTGAATCCGTTGAATCGCGGCGCCGGCGGAAACGCGGATCCCTATTTCGTGGGCGGGTACGGTAACCTGCTGGGCCAGATTTTCCGGCGCAATTTCCCCAATTATTCGGCGGGATTCTCGCTCAATATTCCCATTCGAAACCGCGTGGCGCAGGCCGATCACGTCGCCGATCAACTGCAAATGCGCCAGAGCGAATTGCAGTTACAGAGGGCGCTCAACCAGATCCGCGTCGAGGTGAAGAATGCGGTGATCGGACTGGAGCAGGCTCGGTCGCGCTACGAGACCGCCGTGAACACGCGGCAGCTTGCGGATAAGGCGTTGAAAGCCGAACAGGAGCGGTACCGGTTTGGCGTGAATGACCTCACGATCGTGATTCAGGCGGAACGTGACCTGGGGACGGCGGAGACTGCGGAAGTGCAGTCGAAGGCGAACTATATGCACGCAAAAGTGAGCTTTGACGAGGCGCTGGGGCGGACGCTGGAAATGAACCGCATATCCATTGAGGAAGCCGCCGAAGGGCGCGTCAATAGGGAATCAAAACTCCCCGACAATCTGCCGCAGCGGCCGGAGGGCAAGTAAAATGACACGGCCCATCCTTGCGTTGTTCCTAAGTGTTGTGATCGCGGCGGGGCAGCAGCCGGCGGCGTTGACTGTGACTCCGCCCGAAGGCAGGTGGGGGATCCGGTCGTACCGGCCGGCAACACTGACGCCCGTGCGGCGGGCGAATTCGCCGCGTATTGCGCAGTTGATTCGCGCCGGCAAATTGTATCTGACCGCGCAGGATGCGGTCGCGCTGGCGATTGAGAATAACCTTGATCTGGAGCTGGCGCGGTATGGTCCGCTGCAATCGGAGTGGCAGTTGCGACGCGCGGAAGCCGGCGGTCCTCTGCGCGGTATTCCGAGTGGGAGTGCTCAGATAGGACAGGTGGCGAGCGGCCAGGGCGTGTCGGGCAGCCAGTCGAGCGCGGGTCTGGGCGGTGGTGGCGGCGGTGGTGGCGGTGGCGGCGGCGGTGGCGCGGCCATCTCGCAGATCGGTCCGGTGACGGCGAACCTGGATCCGGTGGTCCAGAATTCCACCGTGTTTTCGCACACCACTTATCCGCAGGTGAACACGGTGCAAAGCCAGACGTCGGCGCTCGTGGATAGCGTGCGGCTCTATAATACTTCGATTCAGCAGGGGTTACTTACCGGTGGTTATGCGCAGACCAGCTTCCGCGAATCCTATTTGAAGGAAAATACACCCACCAATATCCTGAACCCCTCAGCGGCGCCGCGGTTGTATTTCTATCTGCAGCATAATTTGCTGAACGGGTTTGGACGGGATGTGAACAGCCGGTTCATCCGGGTGGCGGGAAGGAATCTGCTGGCTGCGCGCGAGTCGGTCCGGTCGCAGTTGATCGACCTGACGTCGGCGGTGCTGAACGTGTACTACGGGCTGGTGGTGGATCTGGAGACTCTGAAATCCCGTCAGAATGCGTTGGACGTGGCGTCGAAGTTCTTTAGGGATACGAACGAGGAGATCCGGATCGGGGGGCGGTCGCGGGTGGACATTTACCGGCCGGAGTTGGAGGTGGCAACGCGGCAACGGGAGATGGCGGACGCGCGGCAGGCGGTGCGGCAGCGGCAGAATCAACTAAAGAATATGATCAGCCGGATTGGGATGGAAGACCCGCTGCTGGATACGATCGAGGTGGTGCCGGTGGATACGGTGACGGTGCCGGAACGGGAGACGCTGCCGCCGTTGCGGCAGATGGTGGAGACGGCGAAGCAAAACCGGCCGGACGTTGTAGCGTCGGGGATCCGGTTGGAGAACCAACGGATTAGCGCGCTGGGCACGCTGAGCGGCTTGCTGCCGCAACTGGTGGGGATCACGCAGGTCTATAACAGCGGGTTGGCCGGCGAGTCGCAACCGTATCGCGGGATTGCGCCGAATGATTACTTCGTGGGAGGGCTTGGGACGGCGCTGGCGCAGATTTTCCGCCGGAATTTCCCGAATGAACGGGTGGCTGTGTTTGCGCAGGGGCGGTTTGGGAACCGGATAGCGCAGGGGGATTACGGTATCGACCAGTTGGAGTTGCGCAAGGCGGAGGTGTCGGCGCTGCGGGATGAAAACGCGATGGTAGTGGATATTTCCAATCAGCGAATTGCGCTGCAACAGGCGCAGGCACGATTTGGTGCGGCGGTGGCAACACGGGCTTTGCAGCAGGAGTTATTGACGAAGAAGGAATTCATGTTCCGGCTGGGGAGTGCCGCGTTGAACGAGGTGATTACCTCGCAGCGGAGTCTGGTGGCGGCCGAGGCGAGCGAGATTTCGGCAAAGGGAGCCTATTTGCGCGCGCGGATCGGGTTGGACCAGATTATGGGCGTGACGCTGGAAAAGAACCGGATCTCGCTGGCGGATGCGCTAAACCAGTAGCTTGCCAGGATCAAGCAAGAATCTATCGCGCGTCGGCGCGTCCATCGGGCTGGAGCATAGGCACGACCCAAATGAGTAGGCCAAGCAGCGTGAGCACGGCGGCGGCGATGGGCTGCAGACGGGAACGCATCGTGAGGCCGGCGACTTCGTCCTTCCACTCCTCGGGAAGGGTCTCGACGAGCAGCTTGGGGTTGGCTTCTTTCAATTCGCCGCCATCCAGTTCGACCTTCAACTCGATGTAGTAGCGGCCGCCGCGTTTCGCGGTGAAGCGTCCGATTTCGCGGGCGGCGATTTCGGTGAAGAACCCTCCGCTAAATTCGGATGATCCTCCAGAGGCGATGGCCTGGCCGCTCTGCAGAACGCGCCAGGTGATTCCGATTTGTTCGGGGATGCCTTCGCAGGATTTATCCTTGGAGACCCCGAGGAGGCAGGCGAGCTTTTCGAGCGGCAGTCTGGGCTCGGCGGCGATGAGGATGCGGTGAACGGCCGGACGTTGCGTTTCAAACTCGGGCGTCGTGCTTAGTCCGGGCTGGAGCGAGACCGGCGCCTGAAGCGGTTTCCAGATGCCCATATCGAGCTTATGGGGCGGCTTGGTGGCCACCAGCGCCGCGGCTGCCGCGAACATCGCCCACGCAAGGTACTTCTTCCAGACACCACGGCTCTCATTGCCTCCACGCATCTCCATGAACAACAGGATAGCCGATACAGCAAGTGGTCATAAAAGAAAAGGGCCACCCGCTTCTGACACGGGTGGCCATTTCAGGTTGGCTGTGCCGAGGAGGTACAGCCGTTTCGCACGGAGGAGGTCTATGCAGTTTCGTGGATGCCGTTACTTCGTCCTTGTCTCGAGGCGAAGGTTGTTCTGCACATTGAATACACCGGGCACACCATTCGCTTTGAGGAAGGCGATGTTACGATCCATTTCGTTCAGGACTACGCCTTCGAGAGTCACATTGCCATTGTTCACGATGATGTGAATGCCCGGGACGGCGCCCAGGGCGTACTTGTCGAGACCGGGCTGTGAGTAGATGGTGCGGAACAACGCCACCCGCAACCGGTCGTCAAACGGGGAGAGAGGCAGGACTTCAATCTGGTTGTTGACGCGGGCGACACCTTCCAGGCGCTTCACCACGTTTTCCGCGCTCGACTTCAGTGTTGGACGAGTCACATGGCCCGTCAGCGTGACTTCGTTTCCATTCACTCGAAACGCGAGGTTGTCGAACACATTGTAGAACGGCAGAACAACAAGTTCGTGCCGGACTTTCTCCTCCAGAGGGGTTAGGGTGGCCGGGGTCGTAGTGGTAGCGGGTAACAGCATCGCAGCGCCCAGCAGGCTTCCCGTAAGGATCAGCGTGAGTTTTTTCATGGTTTTCATTGTTTTGGCATCCTTAACTGCCTACACCCGAAGAGACGAGATCCTGAGAGAAACGGTTTCAAAATCGGAACGTTAAGTATTCTTGCCAAGCGCTTGCGTGGCGAGTCTGAAGGAATCGCATACCGTTTGACCCCTGTTGCCGTGAGGGTGCGCATGAGAGTACAGGAGGATCTTAAACAGATCATGACATTGCGTACTCTCTGGACCCTTATGATGTTGACCACGGCAATGGCACAAGGAAACGTCATCAACGACTGCACTCAGGTCGGCTTCACAGGCGGGTCGATGAACAGTTGCGTCTTCGCTCATAACCCGACTCTTCTCACCGGCACGCTTTCGGTGACGGAAACGATGACGGCTGTTAATCCGGCGAGCATCAACATCAGTCTGGGGCTGACCAACACGATCGCCGGCAATAACGTCCCCGGGATCTTCGATTATGCGGTGACGAAGGTGATCGTCAATAACAGTGGTGTGACGTGGTATGGGTTTGACGCGATCATGGTGGCGGCGTCCGGAGTGTCGTCTCCAGTAGGCGTGCTCGGCTTCTCCAGTTGCAACACTTCCGGATTGACGGTTCATTGCTCGGGCGGAACCGTAGCCAACGGCGGCGTGGTGGTGATCACGTTCCACACCACAACACCGGCGGATCAGAGTGCAGGCGCATTCGGCATGATCGAAATCGCCTCGACACCCGAGCCGGCAACCATGTCCATGGCGGGACTAGGGCTGATCGCAGCGGGCCTGATGCGACGGCATCGCAACCGGTAAGCACCCAAGCCACGACGGGGGCGGGATTGGCGATATCATTATCTGGTTGCTATGAACCGCCGCCTCGCATTTCGATCCCTGATGGGCTTTGTATCCGGCTCGCCCCTATTCTCACAGCAGATTCAGCAAACCCCCATTCCAGACGACGTGATGGGGCCAATCAACGTGCACGAGTTTGAGGAAATGGCGAAGCGCAAACTGCACAAGCTCGCCTACGACTTTATCGCCGGAGGAGTGGAGGACGAGCTTACGCTCCGGGCCAATCGCCATGCCTATGAGCATTGGTACCCGGTGCCGCGCATTCTGACTGATGTGAGCAATGTGGACACATCGACGACGCTGTTCGGGGTGGAGGTTCCGTCGCCGATCCTGGTAGCGCCGACGGGCGGAAAGAACCTTGTAGTGCCGAATGCCGAGACGATTGTGGCGAAGGCGTGCGCGAACTCGAAGGCGCTGTTCTGCACGGGCAGCGGAGCCGAGCGCGCTGTGGAAGAGGCAGGCGGAGTGAACTGGTGGTCGAACACGATCGGCCAGCCGGGCAAGGAGCAGGCGGCGAGCTACGCGCGGCGAATAGAGGATCGCGGGGCGAAAGCGATCACTGTCACAGTGGACAACCAATATCAATCGAATCGCGACCGGAACAATCGCAACCGTTTCGATTATGGGTACATGGGTACCGGGGTACCCACTGCGGGCGAGAACGTGCGTCCTCGCAATCCGGCGAAAGCCGCGATGTGGCTTCCTCATACACCGGGGCTGACGTGGAACTACGTCGGCTGGCTGCGAGGGGCCTGCAGGATTCCGGTGATTCTGAAAGGTGTGCTGCATCCGGAGGACGCCGAGCTGGCGGTGCAGAATGGTGCGAGCGGTATCATCGTGTCCAATCACGGCGGGCGGCAGTTGGACGGCGTGATTGCAACGATTGATGCGCTGCCGGATGTTGTGGATGCGGTGAAGGGCCGCGTGCCGGTGTTGATGGATGGAGGCATCCGGCGCGGGAGCGACATATTGAAGGCGCTCTCGCTAGGGGCGCAGGCAGTGCTGGTAGGGCGCGCACCGCTGTGGGGTTTGGGCTCGTACGGGCAGGCGGGCGTGGAGCGCGTGCTGTGGATGTTGGGCGCGGAGCTGAAGCTTTCGATGGCGCTGGCGGGCAAGCACAGTGTCGCGTCCATTGACCGGAAGATCATCAAGAGAATCGGATGATTGTCCTATTGCTGTTGTGGAACGGCTTGGCATGGGCGCAGTTGGGCCGCAATTGCACGCCCTGCCACAGCGAGCAGGTGGATGACGTACGCGGGCATAAGCATGGCGCGGCCGGAGTGACCTGCGAAGTGTGCCACGGGGCGAGCCAGAAGCACAGGGATGCCCTTGGTGCGGCGGCTCCGGACAAAGTCGCGGGTCCGGACGAGGTGCCGGCGTTGTGCGGCGGTTGCCACACGGGACAGTTGAAGGATTACGCCCTGTCCAGGCACGGGAAGATAGTGGCGGCGAAATCGGAACAGCGGGCGGCGAATTGCGCCACCTGTCACGGCGTGCATGCGGCGCGGAACGTGGTGGCGATGAAGCGGCAGTGCGACCGGTGTCATGCGAGTTTGCCTCAAGCATGTACGCGCGCTGGTGTGGCGGCGACGGCGGGCAGGCTTGTTTGTGCGAGCTGTCATGCACCGCATACGTTGGCAAGGGTGAAGTGATCAAGATGCGGCGCAGAGGCTTTCTCATGGCGGCTGGGGCTTCCGGATTAACGGCGGCGGTGAAGCCGCGGAGGATCGTCGACACGCATGTGCATTTCTACGATCCTTCCCGTGCGCAGGGCGTGCCCTGGCCGAATCAGAACGATTCCCTGCTCTATCGAACCACGCTGCCGAAGCAGTTTCGTGAAGCGGCGAGCGGGCTCGGCGTGGATGGCGTCATAGTTGTGGAGGCAAGCGGGTGGCTGGAGGACAATCAGTGGCTGCTCGATCTCGCCAAGGGTGACAAGCTGATTCAGGGAATCACCGGAAACCTGCAGGCGGGGGTGCCGGAGTTCGCGGCCAACTTGAAGCGCTTTGCGCGAAACCGGCTGTTCCTGGGGATCCGGTTGAACGGACGGCGCATTGCGGCGGGGTTGAGCGAGCCGGCGTTCGTGGAGGACATGAAGCGGCTCGCCGGGGCGAATCTGCAGTTGGATGCGATTGGGGATCCATCGCTGATTGAGACAGTGGCGCGGCTCACCGATCGTGTGCCGGAGCTGCGAGTGGTGATCGACCATCTGCCGCTGGACAAGCCCACAGCACTCGGTCCGTTGCGTGGGCGAGGTCAGGTGTGGGCGAAGGTGAGCGGCAACGTGCGCGCGCATCGCGATGAGTTGGAGTCCATCTATGCAGCGTTCGGGCCACAGCGGCTTATCTATGCGAGCAACTGGCCGGTGAGCAACAAATACGCCTTGTACCCGGAAGTCTTGCAGGTGGTGATGGACTACTTTGCGGCGAAGGGTCAGATGGCGGCGGACGGCTACTTCTGGAAAAACGCGAAGCAGGCGTATCGCTACGTGGAGCGCTGATCGCGCAGGGCCACTATCTGCCGCAACACTTCGTCCACTTCGTCGTCCGTGGTGTAGAAGTGCGGTGCCAGGCGGATGCCGGCGCCGGGGCGGTAGTCGAGCAGCACATCGCGGCGCAAGAGTTCCTGAGTGATGGCGTAGCCGTTGGGGACATCGAGGATGACTGCGCCGCCGCGGTCCTCCGTATTCATTGGGCTGCGCACGGGGATGCCTTCGGCGAGCGCCGTCTCGATCAGGCGCGTGGTCTGGCGGATGGATTTTTCCCGGATGCGATCGACGCCCACTTCGTTGATGATCTCGTAGCCTGATTTCGCGGCGAACAGCGCCGGCACAGCGGGAGTGCCGTGAAGGAAACGGAACATGTCGCCAGCGTAGTCGATCGGGTCATCCGCGAAAGAGAACGGGGAGGCGTGTGCCATCCAGCCAGTGAGCCGCGGCCGGAGCTGCGCAACAAGGTCGGGACGCACGTAGAGGTATCCCGCGCCTGGTCCGCCGCAGAGCCACTTCACCGATCCACCAACCGCGAAGTCCACCTGCCAGGAAGTCACATCCACGGGGACGGTGCCGGCGGATTGGTAAATGTCGACGACGACCTGGGCGCCGGCGCGGTGCGCTTTTTCGATGATTGCCTTGACGTCCTGGATATAGGCGCTGCGGAAGAGGACATGCGAAATGCAGACGAGCTGGGTCTCTTCATCGATGGCCGTGAGCATGTCGTCAACGGCGATAGTGATGCCGTCGCGCGAAGGCACTTTCACGAACCGCGCACCGAGGCGGTCGAGCTCGCCCAGGATGTAGAGGTTGGTGGGGAAATTCATTGCCTCAGAAACGACTTTGTTGCGGATGCCGCGCCAATCGAAGCAGGACAGCACGATCCATTGCGCGACGGTCACGTTAGGCTGCATCACCATGCTGGCCGGCGGAGCGCCGATGATGTTAGCGATTAGGTTGCCGGTAGTGACGGGCATGGTCCACCAGCCTTCTTCCCAGGCGCGGATGGAGCGGTTATCCCACTGATCGGCGTATTGGGTGAGGCATTGGCGAGTGCGCGCCGGCATGGCGCCGAGCGAATGGCTGATCATGTAGAGCGTGCGATTGAGGACTGGGAATTCGCCGCGCCACGCGAGTAGGGGGTCGGTCATAAAAGAAGATTCTAGCGGAGTGTTTTGGAGAAGCGTCGAATGCGAGTGCGCGCCCAGAGATAGTGACTGCTGGTATTGGCGGAGATCCATCGAGCGAGCGGCCAGACACGCATCCACGGATAGAGCCCCTTGCGGAACAGGTCTGCTTCGCTGGTTGCTACGGCGAGTAGATGGAGGGCTTGCCAGGTGGATTCGAACTCGCGCAGCACTTCGTCCCAGGGAACATCGCGCCACTGTTCATAGATGCGGCGGTTGAGTTCGGGCGTCTGATTCCATTTGAGGTCGGCGGCGGGTGTGCGCGGATTGCCGCCTTCGAGGCCCTCGGCCCACCAGGTCAACAGCATCTTCTTCCAACCGACCAGGTGCGCGATGACATCCTTTACCGACCACTGATGGCAGACGCCGGGAACGGTCCGGTTTGCCTCGTCGACTGATCCGATGCTTTCCATCAACAGCCGGTACTCGCGCTCCATTGCGGTGAGCAGCTCGGATTTGGTCTTGGGAATCGGCATGGAGTGGGGATCCTACGCCTAGTCACGGCTTGCCGTCTTCAACCGGCGGAGTGACCACGGCAGCACCAATCAACCGGTCGAAGTGACTCGTCCCCGCCGAACAAGCTCTGCTACCACCTGCCCGTGGCCACAATTCGCGCATGCCGGTTTCCATGCGACTAATCATAGCTACATATGGCCACAGCGGGAAAGTATGGAACGAAGGCGGCGGCTTCGGCAGGCTACGGGCGATAATAAAGGGGAATGACAGTACGCACACGTTTCGCGCCAAGTCCTACCGGCATGTTGCACATCGGAGGCGTGCGCACGGCCCTTTTCGAGATTCTGCTGGCGCATCGGCACGCCGGGCAGGCGCTGCTTCGCATTGACGATACGGATCGCGAGCGGCTGGTCCCCGGTGCGATTCAGGCGTTGATCGAAGACCTGCGCTGGGTGGGGTTGCACTTTGATGAGGGCCCTACCGCGGAGGAGATCACCAAAGCCGATGGTCCACCCAAGGACGGCGTCGGCATCGGCGGACCGCTGGGACCTTATGTGCAAAGCCTGCGGGTGGATCGCTACAAGGAGATTTCGGAAAAGCTGATCAGCCTCGGTGCGGCCTACCGCTGCGATTGCACTCCGGAGCGGCTGGCACAGGAGCGCGAGGAGCAGACCGCGCGCAAGGAGCAGGTGGGATATTCGGGGTACTGCCGCGATCGCAATGTCAACGCTTCCCTGCCCCATGTGGTGCGGTTCCGGATTCCCGAGGAGCGCCAGATCATCCTCGACGACAAAGTGAAGGGCGAGGTGCGCTGGGAGAAGATCATCCTCCGCGATCCGGTGCTGTTGAAGACGGACGGCTTTCCCACCTATCACCTGGCAACGGTGGTGGACGATCACGACATGCTGATCTCGCATGTGCTGCGTGCTGATGAATGGCTCTCCACGGCGCCGCTGCACCTGCTGCTGTTTGAGGCGCTCGGATGGCCCGCGCCCATTTTCGGACACCTGCCTCCGGTGCTGGGCACCGATGGAAAGAAGCTGTCCAAGCGGCACGGGGCGACGTTCCTCAGCGCCTTCCGCGAAGACGGGTATCTGCCGGAGGCGATTCTGAATTTCCTGGCGCTAATCGGATGGTCGCCGGGCGAGGGTGAGGAGCAGGAGATCTTCTCGATGGCGGAGTTGACGCAGCGCTTCTCGCTCGAGCGCGTGAACAACGCCGGCGGAGTGTTCAATTACGACAAGCTGAAATGGATGAACGGAATGTACATCCGGACACTGCAACCGGCGGACCTTGCCCAGCGATTGAAGCCGTTTCTGGCAGCCGCGGGGTTGAACGTCGATGACGGAAAACTGGAGCGCATTACGCCTCATATTCAACAGAGATTAGAGTTGCTGCCGGATGCCGTGCCACTGGTGGACTTCCTGTTCAAGGACGAGATTGATCGCGATATGCCGGCGATGCTCAAGAAGGGGATGGACGCCGTGAAGGCTCGCGAGTTGTGCCGGCAATGTGCCGATGCTCTGGCCGCGGTGCAGCACTTTGATGAGTCGGCGATCGAGGCGGCGCTGCGCCTGGTGGCGGAGGCATCGGGCGCGCAGGCTGGGCCGGTGTTCACTGTGGTTCGCATCGCCGTCACGGGAAAGAAGGTCACACCACCATTGTTTGAGTCGATATACTCACTGGGACAGGAGCAGACCGTGGCGCGGCTACGGCAAACGGTCAGCTTATTGGGCTAGGAGGACGCGTTTATGAAACCTCTGCGTCTCGTAGTGTGCGCGGCGTGCGCTGCGTTGTGTCCGGCACAGAAGCCGCCGACACAGCCGGCGGCGGCGGGGACCTACTACCGTCTAAAACAAATCCAGGTGATCGACCAGCAAGGCTTCGGCCAGCCGGTGGAAGTAGTGCGGCTGCTGGTGCCGTCCGATTGGCGGGACCAGAGTGGCGTCACCTGGGATAACCAGCAATTGCGCTGTCCGGCGAACATCATTCAGATACGGTTGCAGGCCGCGTCCGCCGATGGGTTGTCGGCAATCGAGTACGCTCCGGGCTATCTCTGGCAGGCCGCCACCGATCCGATGATGCAGCAGATCCTGCGCCAGCAAGCGGCGGCACGCACCGGGTGCGACACCGGACCGGTAACGTCGGCGGTGGACTATCTGCGGCAAGCCGTTATTCCGCGAATGCGCCCGGGAGCGCGGATTGTCAAGGCGGAACCGATGGCCGCAATGACGCAGGCCAAGCAGTCGCAACTTGCCCAGAGTTACCAGCCGATGGTGCAGGCCGGGTATGTGCGCTCCTATCGCGCCGATTCGGCGAGCGTGCGCATTGAATACACACGCAGTGGACAGGCGGTGGAAGAGTGGGTGATGGCTACTCTGGTAACGGTGGCTACGCCTTCGGCGAACACAGCAGCGTTGATGCAAGGGCAGATGAATATGTCCGCGCTGACATACAGTGTGATGTCGGAGGGTGTGCTGAGTGTACGTGCGCCGGCGGGGCGATTCGACAATAAGCTCGCCGCCACGATGATGGCCTCCACGCGGCCCAATCCGCAGTATCAAGCGGCGGTATCGCAATTCCTCGCCAATATGGGCAATATCGCGGCGCGCGGTGCGATGGACCGCGCACGGATATGGCGCGAAGCAGGCCAGCAGATCAGCGCGACCATCAGCCAGGCGTACCAGCAGCAGCAGGCAGTGCAGGACCGGGCGGCGGCGCAGTTCAGCCAGGCGATCAGAGGTGTGGAGACGTATGTGAATCCAGTGAGCGGGAAGCAGGTGGAACTCGCCGGGGGCTATGAGAACGCATGGATCAGTCCGCGAGGGGAGTATCTGCTATCCGATTCGCCAGGCTTTGATCCGGGAGTTGCGTTGCGGGAAAACTGGACCAAGTTGGCTAAGCCGCGCTAAATTAGACGATCCTTCCATCCCGCATGTGGATGATGCGGTGCGCGAAGGCGGCAGCTTCGGGGTTGTGCGTGATCATGAGGATCGTCTGGCCGAGTCGTTCATTCAGGTCGCGGAGGAGTTTCAAAACCACTTCCGAGTTTTCCGTGTCCAGATTGCCGGTGGGTTCGTCCGCAAGCAGAAGCGCCGGTTGATTGACGATGGCGCGTGCGATGGCAATCCGTTGCTGCTCGCCGCCGGAAAGCGAACGCGGCTTGTGACCCAGCCGATGGCCGACACCCAACATTTCGAGCGACCGCTTGAACCAGCCTTCGGTGTGCTGGGGCTTGCCGGCGATGAACTGTGCCATGGATATGTTGTCCATGGCGGAGAGAGTGGGCAGCAGGTTGTAGCGCTGAAAAACGAAGCCGACGAGATCCCGTCTGATCTGCGTGCGCTCGCCGTCGCTCATATTGGAGAGATCGTGCCCGTCGATGAGCACGGAGCCGGTGGTGGCGGAGGCGAGGCCGCCGAGCACGTAGAAGAGAGTCGATTTGCCGGAACCGGAAGGACCACAGATGGCAATGAACTCCCCTTTCCGCACCTTGAGATCGACACCACGAAGCGCGCGCACCTCGACTTCGCCCATGTGGTAAGTCTTGGTGAGTCCAGTGACTTCGATAAGTGGCTTGGGTGTCTCACTCATAGCTGAGGGCCTCGATTGCGTCCTGGCGTGCGGCCTTCCATCCGGGATAAAGCGCTCCGAGTAACGCTCCCATTAGCGACACTCCGGTGGCGATGGGCCACCAGTTGGGCACGATGGTTTGGGTGAGCGAACCGGGGACGTAGTGCATGATGGCCCAGCGAGCAACGTAGGTCAGCAGAATGCCGGCGACGGACCCGACCAGCGCCAGCACGACTGCTTCGCGCAGCAGCACGGAGAGCACCATTTGCGGCGTCGCGCCGAGGGCTTTCAGAATGCCAATCTCGCGCGTTCTCTCCAGCACGGCCGTGTACATGGAGTTGAAGACCACAAGGAAGCCGACAAAGATGGAAATGCCAATCACGACGTAGATGAAGGGCTTCACACCAGGGACGTTGTCCACCGAGATGAGGGAGACAAACTCTTCCAGCGAGTAGATCTGATAACCGGGAAGTTCCTTCTTGAAGCCGTCGATGACGGTTTGCAGATTCTCATGCTCATCCACTTTGACGTAGATCATGGTGAGCTTGCCGGTGTTGGCGGAAAGGTCTTGCAGGAGCTTGATAGGGAGGAACATGCGAGCGAGTTTCCCGGGTTCCACAATGCCGCAGACGCGCCACTTGCGGTCCATGAAACTTGCGTAGTCGCCCACTTTCAGCTTGTTTTGGCGGGCCCAGAATTGGTCGATCACCACCTCGTCGGGCTGCCGGAATGGGCCGCCTTCTATATAGCGGAATCCGCCGCTCATGGCGGAGAAGCTTTCGAGCTCGATGCCGGTGACGGAGTTGGGTCCGCCGATCGGGTGAACGGTGGTGCCGGTGGCGATGGCTACGTGCGGAAGCTTGCGCACAAAGTCCAGCAGCTTCTCCGGGATGTTGGCGCTGCTGAGCCCGATGATGGAACTGCCCGGCGGGCGGATGAGAATGTCGGCACCGACGCCGCGCGACCGCTGCCCGATGTCATCGAGCATGCCGTAGCTCAGGCCCACGATCGTGAGAATCATAGTGACCTGCACACCCACGGCGAGCGAGCTCAATATCGTGCGGATCCAGCGATGTTTCAGATTTGCAATGACTAGTTTGTTGATCAAGGAAGAAGTACCTGGGGGACGAGGCAAAGTTTCATTGTACGATACGAGCTATGCAATGCAGACGGAATCTTCTATTCATCGCGTTATGGCTGCTGTGCGGTGCCGGCTGGGTGGGGGCGCAAACGCTCGCCTCGCACGTGATCGTAGTGGGGATCGACGGGCTCGGATCGGAGGGTCTGCGGGCCTCCAAGTCCCCGAATATCCGCAAACTGATGAAGGAGGGCTCGTGGACACTGGGCGCGCGCGGGGTGATTCCAACGGTGAGTAGTCCGAACTGGGCGTCGATGATCATGGGCGCGGGGCCGGAGCAGCATGGCGTTGTGACGAATGAATGGAAGGTGGACAAGCATGACATCGAACCGGTCTGCAAGGGAACGGCTGCGACCTTTCCCACTGTGTTCGGCGTGCTGCGGCAGCAGAAGCCGCAAGCGCGGATCGGGATCTTTCACGACTGGGAGGATTTCGGCCGCCTGGTAGAACCGAAAGCGGCCACCGTGCAGCGCCATGTGAAGGGGTCGGCGGAGGCGATGGCGGCGGCCATCGAGTGGTGGCTGGTGCAGAAGCCGGCGCTGCTGTTTGTGCATCTGGACGATGTGGACCATGCCGGCCACGGCAAGGGCTGGATGGGGCCGGAGTACATGGCCGAGATTGAACGGATCGACACGCTGGTGGGCGATCTGATCGAGGCGGTGCGCAAAGCGAAGCTCGGCTCGTCGACGGCGATTGTAGTGACAGCGGACCATGGCGGCACTGGGAAGAAGCACGGCAGCAACAACCAGAAGGAGATCGAAATTCCGTGGGTGATTTCGGGGGCTGGTATAGGGCGCGCAGGAGAGTTGAACGTTGCGGTGAATACGTATGATACGGCGGCAACGGTGGCCTGGCTGTTGGGGGTGCGTCCGCCGGCATGCTGGACCGGGAGGACAGTGCAGGAAGCCCTGCGGTGAGTGCGAGCGGTTTTGCCGGGCTCCGCGTGTATGGTATCGTCTCGTTACAATCCAGCCACGATGCACTCCGCCACCAGCAAAGACACAGCACCGATTCGTTCCGGAGAAGAACTGCAGGTGGAGCGGCTTGCCGGGCATCTGCGCGGGCGTGTCGAGGGAGTGGATGACGGCATCGAGGTGGAGCAGTTCCCCGGCGGCCATTCGAACCTGACGTATCTGCTGCGGGCCGGCGGCCGCGAGTATGTGTTGCGGCGCGCTCCACTCGGCCCGGTGCCGCCGAAAGCCCATGATATGGCGCGCGAGTGCAAGGTGCTGGCGGCGGTGCATCCGCATTTTCCGGCGGCACCCAAGCCGTATCTGTTGTGCGAGGACCTGTCTGTGATTGGGGCAGTGTTTTATCTGATGGAACGGCGGCACGGCACGGTGCTCCGTAGCGAGATTCCGTCTGATTGGGCAACCGATCCCGAACTGCCGCACAAGCTCAGCCGGACGTTCCTCGATTGCCTCATCGAACTCCACTCTGTCGACATCGAAAAACACGGCCTCCGTTCGCTCGGCAAACCCGAGGGCTTTGTCGAGCGCCAAGTGAAAGGCTGGGCAGACCGCTGGCAGCGGTCAAAAACGGAAGAGTCTCCGCGCATGGACCGCGTCATTCACTACCTCTCGAACACTGTGCCGCCGGAAGGTGCGCCGACGCTGGTGCACAATGACTTCAAACTCGACAACATGATGCTGCGCGATCCCGGCCACGTGGAGGCGGTGCTCGATTGGGAGATGACCACCGTCGGCGATCCGCTGGTGGATCTGGGGCTGACCCTTTGTTATTGGGATCCGCCGGATGCGGAAGTGCGGGAGGGGCCAGTTCCCTGCCTCACCCGCGGCCCGGGTTGGATGACGCGCGAGGAACTCATCCATGCGTACATTGCACGCACCGGGAGGGAGATCCGTTCGCTGCGGTTCCACGAGATTCTGGGTATCTTCAAGCTGGCGGTGATCGTGCAGCAAATCTACTACCGCTGGTTCAAGGGGCAGACGCAAGACGAGCGCTTTGCGGCATTCGACCGGCGCGTGCGGTCGCTGGTGGATGCCGCCTATGAGCGGGCCGTTGGCCTCGGCGGTGCGGCGTGAGCACTCTCTATTTGTTCCGGCACGGGCAGGCGGGTACACGCGACGATTACGACCGTTTGTCCGAACGCGGGCGCGAGCAGACTCGTTTGCTGGGGCGGCATCTCGCAGCGCAGGGTCCGGCGTTCCAAGGCTTCTATAGCGGGGGGCTGGAACGGCAGCGCCAGACAGCGGCGGAGATTTGCGCGGCGAACCCGGCGATGCCCGCGCCAGTAGTGGACGAGCGCTGGAACGAGTTCGATTTAACGGCTGTGTATGACGGCATCGCGCCGCAACTGGCGGCTGACGATCCGGAGTTCGGCGATCATTACGCAGCAATGCAGGCAGAGTCGAAGAACCTTGCCTCGGGTGTCCACCGCCGTTGGACGATGAGCGACATCGCGGTGGTGCGGGCCTGGGTGGAAGGCCGCTATCAGTACGACGGCGAGTCGTGGATCGACTTCACGTCGCGAGTTGCGTCGGCGCGTGAGACAATTCTGCAACACGGCAACGGAGACAATATCGCGGTGTCCACCTCAGCAACCCCGATCGCGGTGTGGATGGGGCTGGCGCTGCAGCTCGCGCCACGCGAGATCATGCGGCTGGCGGGGTCATTGTATAACTCGTCATTTAGCTCCCTGCGCATTCGCGATGGGGAGTTACACGTTTTCAGCTTCAACAACATACCACATTTAGCAGAGGCGGAGTTACGGACGTTCCGGTAGTTAGGAGAGAACATATGCATTTCGATTATTCCCCAAAGGTTCAGGAGTTACGGCGGAAACTGCTCGCCTTCCTCGACGAATACATTTACCCCAACGAGCAGCGGTATCTCGATGAGGTGGAGAAGGTGGGTTGGGGCGTGGTGCCGGTGATCGAGGAGTTGAAGCCGGTGGCGCGGGCACGGGGGTTGTGGAACCTGTTTCTCCCGGAAAGCGAACGCGGGGCAGGGCTCACCAACCTCGAATACGCGCCGCTGTGCGAAATCATGGGACGCGTCAGTTGGTGCGGCGAGGTGTTCAATTGCTCGGCGCCGGACACGGGAAACATGGAAGTACTCGAGCGGTACGGCAGCGACGAGGCGAAAAAGCAATGGCTGGCGCCGCTGCTGAATGGCGAGATCCGGTCGGTCTACTGCATGACCGAGCCGCAGGTGGCTTCCTCCGATGCCACTAACATTGAGGCGAGTATCCAGCGCGACGGCAGTGAATACGTCATCAACGGGCGCAAGTGGTGGAGTTCCGGGGCGGGCGATCCGCGATGCAAGATTTCGATCTTTATGGGTAAGACGGATCCAGCCGCGCCCAAGCACAAGCAGCAGTCCATGATTCTTGTGCCGCTCGATCTGCCCGGCGTGAAGATCGAGCGGATGCTGAAAGTGTTTGGATACGACCATGCTCCCCACGGGCACGGCGAAATCCTGTTCACCAACGTGCGCGTGCCTGCCTCGAACTTGCTGCTCGGCGAAGGGCGCGGGTTTGAGATTGCCCAGGGACGGCTGGGGCCCGGACGCATTCATCACTGCATGCGGCTGATCGGCGTGGCGGAACGGGCGCTCGAAGCGATGTGCAAGCGGACACAGGAACGAGTGGCATTCGGCCGGCGAATTGCCGAGATGGGCACCATCCGCGCCGATATTGCGACGTCGCGCATTGAGATCGAGCAGGCGCGGCTGCTGGTATTGAAGGCCGCTTACATGATGGACACGGTTGGGAACAAAGCCGCGCGCAAGGAGATTGCGGCGATCAAAGTCGTGGCCCCGAATGTAGCGTTACGCGTGCTCGACCGCGCGATTCAGGCCCATGGCGGCGGCGGCGTCTGCCAGGACTTCTTCCTCGCAGCCGCGTGGGCAAATTCACGAACTCTGCGTTTGGCGGATGGTCCGGATGAGGTGCACCTGGAGAGCATCGCGAAGGCGGAGTTGAAGCCCTACGAGCCGAAGGCATGAGCCGGTTGTTACTCGTGCGACACGGCCAGGCACGGGCGTTTGAAGAGGATTCCGATCGGCTTACGGATCGCGGCGAGGAACAATCGCGCCGGTTTGGTGAGTGGCTGGCCCGGCAGGGGACGCGCATCAATGAGGTGCGCTGCGGCTCGTTGCTGCGGCACCGGCAGACCGCTGATCAGATCGGGCTGGCCTTTCCGGGGTTACCCACCGCCGTGATTGACGAACGCTGGAATGAGTTCGATTCCACCGGCGTGATGGCGCACGTGGCAACGCAGCTCGCTCTGCGCGATACCAGGTTCGCCGAATTGCTCGAAGCTTCCCGCGCGTATCGCAAGACGCCCGAAGCCAACCGCTATTTCCAGCGCATGTTCGAAGTACTGATGACCCGTTGGACCAATGGCAATATCGGCTCCGATCAGGTGGAAAGCTGGGCGGCGTTTCAGTCGCGGGTGCGGGCTGGGTTGAAAGAGATCACTGAAGCCGCTGGGGACAGCCGGACGGTATTGGTTGTGGCTTCGGGCGGGTCGATTGCCACAGCGGTACAGACTGTGCTGCGGGCCGCGGATGCAACTGCGCTGGAGTTGAACTGGCGGATGCGCAACACCTCGCTCACAGAGATGCTGTTTTCCAGGGGGCGAGTGAGCCTGGACCTGTTTAACGCCGTTCCACATTTGACGGCCGATGAGGCGACCTACCGGTGAAACTGCGGGGGGACCGGGTGCTTACGGAACGAACGCGGCCCCCCGCTCCCAGGAGTTTACTTTACGGCGACGGCCGTTTTAGTCTTGCCAGTGGCTTCTTCCCAAACGCCTTTATTGGTAGAAGTGCGCCAGTAACGGTCGGTCCACTGGTGGTCCGGATCTTGGGCGCCTTCGACAACGGCGGACTTTCCTGTGCGTTCTTCCAGAAGGGGAAGCGCGGAGAAGGCTGAGTTGACCGGCACCTCGAGCACAAGACTGTTCATCGCGCCCTTGTCGCCCTTAAATGTGAGAGTGAAAACCCGCTTGTCGGTCATCAACTTCGGAATCTTGACGAATTTCGGTGCAGCCTTGCGGTCCCCTACTTCAATGCGAGTG
The DNA here is from genome assembly GCA_016213775.1 of Acidobacteriota bacterium. Classification (GTDB taxonomy): domain Bacteria; phylum Acidobacteriota; class Terriglobia; order Bryobacterales; family Bryobacteraceae; genus CADEFT01. The sequence goes on along the minus strand of JACQZR010000109.1, from coordinate 7,484 downwards.
ATCTGGGCATAGTCAACCGACCACGTGGGCTTGCCGTAGTGGAAGCGCAGTTGCCGGGCATCGCTCAGGTCGAGTGTTCCATTGGTGAACTGGGGAATGTGGGCCACGGTTCCGCCCATGTACTGGCTATCGAACTCGTGCGCAGATTTCGACTTGTCCTTTGTGGCATCAATAGGCTTGGGGGCATCCGTCTTTGAGGCGTCCTTGGAACGCTTGAAAGGGTTGAAGCTCCAGTTGGCCGGGTAGGCAAGAGCGGCGGCTAGGAAAAATCCGAAAGCGAGTCGTCGGTTCATGGGTCTCCTTCTCCTGTCTCAATCGGAGGGGGTCAGATGAAACTTTATGGTCCAGGGTCCTATGACCTGCGAAAAAAAGAACTACTCGGTTGAGGGCCGAAACAAAACAGATTCCAGCGCGTATAACAAAGACCATATGGAAGCCTTCTTTCGCGACCTTCGACACTCGATTCGGATGTTCCGGCAGAGCCCGGGGTTCACCACCGCCGCCGTAGCTGCGCTGGCACTGGGGATTGGCTGCAATACGGCAATCTTTTCGGTGGTGAACACCGTCCTGCTAAAACCTCCCCCGTATCCGGAAGCCGAGCGGATTGTGCTGTTTATGAACACCTCTCCGCAGGGCCAGGGACAAGGGGCCTCACCAATCAAGTTCGCCCACTGGCGCGACCAATCTGCAGTAGTGGAAGACGTCACGGCTTTCCGCTCCGGAGCGCTCAATCTGAGCGGAGGGGATGCGCCCGAACAACTCCGCTCCGTGCAGGCGAGCGAAGCCTACTTTCGCTGCTTTGGCGTACCTCTGATCCGCGGACGCGGGTTTTCACCGCAGGAAGACCTGCCCGATGGCCCCAAGGTGGTGGTGATTTCCGAGGGGTTGTGGAAGCGGCGTCTGGGCGGCGACGAATCCATCCTCGGGAAGACGCTCTTGTTGGGCGGTGATCCGCACGTGATTGTCGGCGTCGTGGGAGGTAGCTTCGACTTTCAGGAGTTTGGTCCGCAACCGGACGTCTGGGTGGCTTTCCGGCTCAACCCCAACCCGCCGCTGCGCGAGCAGGGACACTATTTTACGGCGGCTGGACGGCTGAAGAACGGAGTGACGCTGCAACAGGCGCAGTCTCAGTTGGCTGCGTCGGTGCCGGGTTTCCTGCAGAAGTATCCCGGCGCGCTGCAAGCGAACCAAGGTTTCAGTGTGGAGTCGTTGCGTGAAGCACTGGTGGGGAATGTGCGGTCTTCATTATTGGTTCTCCTCTCCGCGGTAAGCATGGTCCTGCTGATTGCCTGCGCCAACGTCGCGAATCTACTGCTGGCGCGCGCCGTGGGACGGCGGCGGGAACTGGCCATCCGGGCCGCCATTGGAGCCGCCCGATGGAGGATCGTACGGCAGTTGCTCACCGAGAGCGTACTGCTTTCCGCAGTTGGCGCGATCTTCGGATCGTCACTTGGCATCGCGGGAATCCGAGTGCTTTTGACAGTGAACACTGCGAATCTGCCGCGGGTTGGCCGGGAAGGAGCCCTGGTCACGCTGGATTGGCGCGTGCTCGCATTCACGGTCGCGGTGGCGGCTGTCACCAGTATCCTGTTTGGATTGATCCCGGCGCTGCAGGCGTCGCGCACGGATGTGGCCACCGCCCTCAAGGAAAGCGCGAGCCGGTCGGGATCCGGATTCCGCCAGAACAAAGCCCGGACGCTTCTGGTGGTTTCAGAATTGGCGCTGGCCGTGATTCTGGTGGTTGGCGCCGCGCTCTTGATTCGCACGTCGCTTGCGCTGGCCGCGGTGAATCCCGGCTTTACCGCCGAGAACGTCGTCACCATGCGCATGTCGCTTGCCGGGGGCCGGTTCGCGCAAACCGCCGCCGTGGAGCGCCTGATTCGCGATGGCCTCGACCGCGTCCGTGCCATACCTGGCGTCACCGTGGCGAGCGCCTCCTGCTGCGTCCCGCTCGAAGGCGGCTACGGACTTGGTTTCCAGATTATCGGACGGCCGCTGGAAGGCAACAGCCGGAGTCACGGCGGGGGTGGATGGAAGACAATCTCTCCCGGCCTCTTTGATGTGTTCCGGATAGCGGTGGTGAAGGGCCGTGTCTTCACCGACAAAGATGTAGCAGGCTCCACACCAGTGGTGGTGATCAACCAGGCAATGGCGCAGCGTTTCTGGCCGAACGCCGACCCCATTGGTCAGCAGATTCTCATCGGCCGGGGCACGATGGTGGAACTGGCAACGGAGCAGCCCCGCGAGATCGTCGGCATCGTAGCCGACGTACGCGACGGCGCGCTCAACCGCAACCCCGGACCATCGATGTACATTCCCAACTCTCAGGTGCCGGATGCTTTGAACGCGTTGAATGTCCGTATCACGCCTCTGGCTTGGGTCGTCCGCACCCAGGGTGATCCGTCGGCGCTGATTCAGACGATACGCGAACAACTGCGGCAGGTGAGCGGACTGCCTGTGAGTGATGTGCGCACCATGAGCGAAGTGATCTCGCGGTCCACCTCGCGGCAGCGGTTCAACATGCTGCTGATGTCGGTGTTCGGGGCGGCGGCGCTGCTGCTCGCTGCCATCGGAGTCTATGGTCTGATGGCCTACTCGGTGCAGCAGCGGGCGCAGGAGATCGGCATTCGCATGGCCCTGGGGGCCGATTCCGGCAATGTCCAGCGGATGGTGATTAATCAGGGCATGCGCTTTGCGCTCGTCGGCGTCGCAGTGGGAACCATGGGCGCCTTCGGTCTGGCACAGTGGATCGCGTCGTTGCTGTTTGGAGTGACTACGCGTGACCCGCTGGTATTTACAGTGGTACCGGTGCTTCTGGTATTGGTGGCACTGGTGGCAGTGTGGGTACCGGCTTTCCGAGCGACGAAGGTGGATCCACTGAACGCATTGCGCTGCGATTGAGCGGACTGGGCCGGCACTCGAAGGCCCCCCCGCACTGCAAGTGACATTGTTATTTCTCACACTGCGTCCGTCGAGGGGGCTGACGCTCATCGGAAAAGGCGCAACTTCTTAGTAACTGTTGAAACCGCGGCTCGGCGTGCAGGTCGCCCGCTCCAGCGAAGACACACTCCTTCGCGATCCCCCAGCACAGCCTGAGCCACGGCCGTTTCGTACGCTACGCGTCGCGGCTCCATTGCCAGCAACTCGGCCAGTACTTTGGATGCGTTGTCCCGTCGCCCACCTCGGAATGAGACTGTGGAGTTCAGCCCCACCCGCGGGCGGGATCGGTCTCGATTTGGTTGTATCAGAGGGGAGTTGAGGAGACCGCTACCGGCCGCGTCGAAGAGGCCCGAGGCTGGAGCGCCCCGTTGCGCAACGATCCGCGTTTCCACACGCTCATGGCCCGGTTAGGCATTGCGGACTGATTAGGACGGGCTCTTAACCGTACACTACTGTGTTTTCTATTCAGTTGCCAGCCATAGGATTTGATCCCTGCCCGGAAGCAACCGCAAGCAAGTGACCTGGTTCGCGCCACCGGCTGCGCAAAGCCATCCATTTTCGCGAATGCAAGAAATGACCAGCCCGACGTGTCCCGATTCCCCCGCAAGAACCGCTTATCCAGGCAACACCCGTTTGTTTAAGAAAGGGACTCGAAGATGAAACCTCAAGTGCTCATTACACCCGCATTCGCGCACCACCTCACAACAGTGATGCGCGCCACGGCCATGACTTATAACCGCCTGGAACGCTGCTGTAGCAATTTCGCCAGCAGCCTAACGAGAACAATTCCGTTGGTTGGATTCGTATTGCTGACGCTCTGTTCCACTAAGGTTCAAGCTCAGGGCTTCACGCTCATCACGCCGGCGGCTGGTTCCCAGGTCCCTGCGGGACAACCGGTAACCGTCACTTGGACTGGTGGCAACCCATCGGCGAATGTGGCCGTGATCCTGATTGACGTGGCTGCAAACGCCTTCGCCCAAGGGTTCGGAGTGGTCCCGAATAGCGGGTCTCAGGTCGTGACAGTCCCGGTGAGCACCGGCCCTTACGGGTCGTGCGGACGCACATTTCGATTCTATGTCGAAGATTCTCCGCGGACCACCTGGACCTATGGACCCGTGTTCACGTTCGTCTGCCCCACCACCGTCGGCGTCGCTGATGGCGACGTGTCCGGTCTGATCGCTGCCATCAACGCGGCCAACGCAAATCCCGGCCCGGACACCATCAACCTGGCTCCCGGCGGAACATACACTCTGACCCAGATAAACGGACCGGACTCGTATAACGGGCCATCCGGCCTGCCCATCATCACGGGCAAACTCGTCATCAATGGCAATGGAGCGGTCATTCAGAGAAGCAGTGATCCCATCACGCCGGACTTCCGGATCATGTTTTGCCTGTCTTGCGACATGGTACTCGATGGCGTCACCGTCCGGGGTGGAAAAGGCGCAGACGGCGGGGGGCTCGTGATGAAGGCCGTCAGCAACAATCCGATCGATTTTAGTAAGGTCCTGATCAAGAACAGTACGTTCACGGAAAATGAAGCCTCAGGTTCCGGAGGAGCCATCATGAACTACGATCGACTGACGGTAGTGAACAGCACCATTTCGCGGAACCGGAGTTCCAGTGCCTATGGCGGCGGGGGCATCATGAACTGGGCCGCTGCCACCACCACCATCGTTCATACCACCCTATTCGAAAACCGGAACTATTTTGGGCGAGGCGACGCCTTCGCGCACGCCTTCAGTCCGAACGGAAGCGTAATTTTGAAGAACAGCATCCTGGCCAGTCCGGCAGAAGGCGTGTCCGATGACTGTTATCCTGTCAGTTCCACCGTAATGGTGTCGCTGGGCCATAACCTGGCGAGCGACTCCACCTGCACACTTGCGGGCACCGGGGACCTCAACACCACCAATCCGAAGCTGAACGCTCTCGCCAACAATGGAGGCCCCACCTGGACCCACCTGCCGCAACCGGGGAGCCCGGTGGCCGACGCCGTGCCGTTGGCCGATTGCACGGACGCTGACAACGCCGCCGTCACGTCCGATCAACGAGGGTTCGCCCGACCCCAGGGCCCCCGTTGCGATATCGGTTCCGTTGACGTGGCGAGCGATAGCACTCCTCCGGTAATCACGCCTACAGTTAGCGGGACACTCGGCACCGGCGGCTGGTATCGCAGTAGTGTAACTGTGAACTGGAGCGTCACCGATCCGCAATCGGGCATCGTGTCCTCCAGTTGCGGAACGACATCTCTCACAACGGACACTCCGGGTGTCACGGTGACTTGTTCCGCCACCAATGGCGCCGGGCTCTTGGCCTCGGCCAACGTCACTGTGAAAATCGACAAGACGCCACCTGTGATTACCTCCTCACGCACCCCACCTGCCAACGGGGCCGGATGGAACAACACCAATGTCAGTGTCGCTTTCGCGTGCTCGGACGGAATGTCTGGAGTAAATTCCTTGTCGCCCGTCTCCGCTCTTGTGTCCACGGAGGGAGTGAACCAGTCCGTCGCCGCCAATTGCACCGACAACGCAGGCAATCCGGCCGCGGCGTTGGTAGCAGGCATCAGCATCGACAAAACCAACCCCACCACCGTCAACGCGACGGTCAACCCGAACCCAGTGCCAGTCAACGCGGGGATACTCCTTTCAGCCGCTATTAGCGACAGTGGCGGGAGCAACCTGGCGGCGGCCGAATATAGCGTGAACGGCTCCGCTGCGGCAACACTGGGCGCGGCCGGCGGAACATCGGCCGTGGTAAGCGGAGCTATCCCTGGGCTCAGCGCCACCGGCGTTTACAGTATCTGCGTCCATGCGCGGGATGCCGCAGGCAACGCTGGCGCTGATGATTGCCTCTTCCTGCCCGTCTACGATCCGAACGGAGGCTTTGTCACCGGCGGCGGCTGGATCAATTCACCCGCCGGAGCATACACTGCCGAGCCCTCGCTCACAGGGAAGGCCACGTTCGGCTTTGAATCGCGTTACCAGAACGGCGCCAATGTGCCCAGTGGCGACACGCAGTTCCAATTTCATGTGGCTAACCTGAGATTCAAGAGCACCTCTTACGAGTGGCTTGTGATTGCAGGCGCCAAAGCGCAGTACAAGGGCTCCGGGACCATCAACGGCGCCGGAACCTACAACTTCATGCTCACCGCGATTGACGGCGACATGCCTGGCGGCGGCGGCACGGACCGATTCCGCATCAAGATCTGGGCCCCTGGCGGAACCGTATACGACAACCAGATGAACGGCAACGATAACGCCGATCCCACGACCGTGTTGGGTGGCGGCAGTATCGTGATCCACAAGGACTAAGGTCCGCTGGTAACTCGCGGCGGCGGGCTCGACCTCCGCCGCCGCACAATCAGCCGTTGCGGAAAACCGAGCGTGACCGCGGCAGCGGCTTTACCTAACCTTTGTGGACACCACGGGAAGTTACATGAGTTTCGAAAAGGAGACTGAAATGAGAGTGAATAGTTTGTTTTTGACCTTAATCGGCGTCGCCTGTTCGACCGTGCCGGCAGGCGCTCAAACGCGCGATATTGACATGCCCGCCGATAGAGGGCTTCAGCTTTCGCCGTCGTTACAAATGAAACTGGCCGAGCGGATGGCCCAGTTGCGCGTACGCGGGGCCGATACGATGGGGCCGTTCGTGGACCGCGTAGCGAGGGACTGGACCATAGAAGCATCGGATTGCTCACTTGTGAAATCGCAGGTGAAGTTGACGGGGGTCAAGAAGAACACGGCCTGGTCGAGCGCGAACGACGATGGCAGCTTCAAGCTGGACCTTCGCAGGGAAGCCAGCGGCACGGCCGTGGATGCCGGCGGCAACAAGTACATGTGGATCTTTAACGAGAACCTGGATCTGGACATTTCAGATTCCAATCCGTCAGAGACTACCAAGATTACTGGCGGCTACGCACTAACGACGTTCCAACTGATCGCCCTCACTCCCGCCGGCAGCGGCTACACCGCGGCGGGATATTTGAGGGTGGAGACGCCGACAACGTTTGCCGCTCCACCACCGGCGCCGGTGGCAGCCACTGCACCGCCCCGCTGTAGTCCGATCTGAGCAAGTCCGCCCTGCGCTCTTGTCTACGTTCCACAGCCGGCAATCCTTGCAGTGCGGCGGCCGAGGAGGGCCGCACGCCCATGACCGGCGCAATGGGAGACAAGGCAAGTCTCGCGGAGCCTGAGATTGCGCAGTACTCTGCTCTCACTATTCAGTAGTCAGACACCACCCGGCAAGCGGGTGGCTTGAAGAGTGGGGCCGCCTCGAAGGCGGTCAAGCCGTTGGTCCGGGCGTCGCGCCCTGCGCGCCTGACTCTCAATCTCAAACAGTCCACTGTTTTCGTCCGCGGCTTCATGCTCGCGGATGGATTTAGATAACCTGCTTCCGTTCCAATCCAATGTGGATACCGCCTGCCTCCTTCGGATTTCCACGTTGTCCGGGCGTTTTTCTTTCTCACGGAGCGCACGGAGGTCACGGAGACAGATCCGGTTGGTTTGGCTCCGTGATCTCCGTGTCCTCCGTGAGAGATATTC
>JACQZR010000108.1 GCA_016213775.1 Acidobacteriota bacterium | reverse complement strand
TTGGAATTCCGTAACTGATCGAGCATGTGTTGCTCCTCCTCAAACAAGAAGAGCTTCGGATGCCGCGAATGACTCGCCATGCAACGAGTCTACCAAAAAACAAATCACACTGGATATGTTTTAGTGAAACGCTATACTAGTGGCTGTAGGCCATGCATCCGGGCTCGACCTTTCCGAGGAAGCCGGGCGCGTACTGGCTGGACCAGAATTCGCGTTTCGCCTGGCAGTTGATGAGCGTGGGGACGCGTTCCCTGGCGGCGATGGCGTAGCTGCGTTTGAGTGCCGGGAGGAACTCCTCCGGCTTGGTGACGTATTCGCCGCGGCCACCGAGAGCTTCGGCGATTCTGTCATAGCGCAGGTTCTCCTGGAAGAGATACATGTGGACCGGCTTGCCCTGGGTCATGATACCCCAGGCGTTGTTGTTGTAGACGATCATGACGACAGGCATTTTGTACTTGGCCATGGTTTCGATTTCCATGCCGGAATAGGCGAAGCCCGCGTCGCCGGTGAGTCCGATGATGGGCGCGCCTTTGTAGGGAGATTGCGGGCCTGTGCCTTGCTGCACCGCGGCGGCAACACCAAACGCGTAGCCGCAATCGGGTCCGATGGCGCCGTATTGATACGCGCCGTTGCAGATCTGGCCGGGGCGGTAAGCACGGAGATAGCGGCGGGCGTAGCGTGCGATGCCGTAGCCGCCCATAACCACGGAGGTTTGCTCTTTGGCGATGTCGCCGCGGTAGAGGAAGTCACTGAGCTGGCGCGCGATGACGGAGGGATGGACGGCATCTTTGTAGCCGAGTCCGGTGGTGTAGTAGCTGTCGTTTTGCTCTTCGAACTTTTTGCGTTCGGCGGCGAGTTCGGCGACCCAGGTTTCGTGGCGCACGCGGGGAAGCGCGGCGGTGAGAGCTTCCAGCGCAGCTTTCTCGCAGCTCACGATGCCGAGGTCGATGGGCCAGTTGCGGCCGATGTCGGCCTGGTCAGGATCGATGCGGACGAAAGTGGCTTCGGGCGAGAAGCTGCATTCGCCGGTGTTCGGCATGGAGTACTGGCCAATGAAGATGACGAGATCCGCACTGAGGAGTGCGCCGGGAGCGGTGCTGGCGGAAAGCGGATGCGCGTCGGAGAAGTGGCCTCGCGAGGGGCCGGATTCGACGACGGCGATTTCGGCGCGTTCGGCGGCGGCTTTGAGTGCGTCCCAGGCTTTGCTGTAGAAGACACCGGCGGAGGCCACGATCATCGGCCGCTTGCTTTTGACGATCAGGTCCGCGAGCTCTTTGATGCGCTTGGGATCGGGGTACGGCCGGGCATCGGTGCGGTACTTCGATTTTTCGTGGAAGTAGCGGAGCTCGCTCGAGTCCTTGAAGCGGGCGTTGGAGATTTCGGAAGGGAAATCGAGATGGACGGGCCGGGGGATGCCGGTTTTCAACTCGCGAAAAGCGTAGGCGGCGTATTCATGGATGCGTTTGGCATCGATGAGGCGCTTGCCGTACTTGCGCATGCCTTCGGTGGTGGGCTGTTGATAGACGGTCTGGATGCCCATTTCGCAATCATCGTCGGAGAGCCGCTTGTTGCTGGCGAGAACGAGGAGGGGTGTGCGGGCGGCATTGGCGGCGGCGATATTCATGATCATGTTGGTGAAGCCGGGGCCTTCAGTACCGGAGCAGGCGGCGACTTCGCCAGTGACTCGCGAGAAGGCGTCGGCGGCGGCGCACATGGAACCTTCAGTGCGCCCGCCGTAGCAGGGAATGCCTTCCTCGCAGATGGAGTTGATGACTTCGTAGTTGCCCGGGCAGCAGAAGAGGGCGGCGAGTCCTTCGTCCTTGCAGACTTTGGCGAAGACCTGGGCGCCGCGCATCGGGAACGCCGCAGGCTTGCCGGGCATCTTGATTGCCGAGGGAATTGCGTCGGGGACTCGGATGGCCGCGTTCGGTTCAGCCTTGGCTGTCTGGGCGGCGGCGAGTGCGGCGGCGGAGAGCGATGCGGCGTTGAGAAAGCGGCGGCGAGAGTTTTCACGATCCTGGTGTTGGCTCATCAGCGTTCCTTCACGGCCCGGTTGGCGATTCTCAAATGCTACAGCATTGCGCGGAGTCGCGGTAGTGGAGCGAGGGGAGTTGTTGAGTGGTGGTCGTCAGCGGCGGCGCGGGCTCGCCCTATCGGAAGGGGTTGTGGACAGTGATCAGGCCGAGAGGGGCGATGAATGAGCCAGCCACCCAAATCGCGGATGACTGCCTCGGCATCGGCGGTGGTCATGCCGAGTTTTCTCCTAGCGCTGGCGTAGAATTCCGCCAGAACCTGAGTACTGAGCGCGCCAACACCTTCCTCGAATAGCCGCTCCAACAATTCCACGGCTTTGGTGTGTTTGGCGCCCGCTCCGCCGTCGTGCGCGTAGACGAGGAGATTGGTGTCAACGAATTCAACGCTCATGCAACTCGTCCCGGGTCCAGCGAATGGTGCCGCCCGTTCCGCGATCGGGCGCGTTTCGGATGCAATCGAGGAATCGGCGCTTGGCGGCGGCAGTCTGTTGACCCCGCTCCATCAAATCGCGGATGCCTTGTGCCGCCAGACTGGCCATTGACTGGTTACGTGACGCTGCATAGACTCTGAACTTCCGCAGCAGCGCGTCGGGAAGACTCAAGGTAACGTTCGTAGACGTCTTCACATATTTCAGTGTAGCCCCGATGCCGGAGTTACCGTCGGCGGCGCGGAGCAGTGTCGTCGCGAGGAGTGGCTCCGCGAGCCTCCTCGCGCTCCTGTTTGCTGAGGAAGGCGTAGTCGGGTACGGCCATTCCAGTGATTTTGATTGGCGCTGGTTTGTCGGCGCGCCACTGGGTGAGCTGGCGTTTGAAGCTCTCGATCCTGTCGCGGTGACGGGCTTCAGAGACGAGGTTGCGCTGCTCGCGCGGGTCGTTGCGCATGTCGTAGAGCTCGAAGTCAGCGCCGAGGTTGCGGCTGTTGTCGATGAATTTGAATTGCGGAGTGCGGATCATGGCAGTGGAGAGTTGGGAAAAGCAGTGGTCTTTCCACTGCGGGTCTTTGCCGCGGGCGAGCTTGAGGAAACTGCGGCCCTGGACTCGCTCGGGGACGGGGAGGCCAACAGCTTCGAGCAGGGTGGGCATAAGGTCGATGTTTTCGACGATTTTCTCTTCCGTGCGTCCGGTGTTTTCGGGTGCGCCTTTGGGGCCTTTCCAGATGAGCGGGACGTGCGAGGAGCCTTCATACATGATGCCCTTGAAAAAGCGCCCCCGATCGCCAAGCATGTTGCCGTGGTCGGCGGTAAAGAGGATGAGGGTGTTGTCCGTCATGCCGAGTTTGTCGAGCTCGGCGAAGATGCGGCCTACCTGCTGATCGATGTGCGCGATGGCGCCGTAGTAGGCGGCGCTCATCACACGGAGCATCTGCTCATCGTCGATGAAATGGCGGCGCTGCTGGCCGCGCTTGGTAGCGCGCACGGCTTTGGCGTCCGCGGGGAGTTTGGGGACGGGGATGGCTTTGGGGTCGTACTTCTTGAGCCATTTGGCGGGCTCCACCGAGGGCGAATGTGGTTTGAGATAGCTGGTGAAGAGGAACCATGGCTGCTGCTTGCCGTTGCGGCTGCGGAGGTATTCGAGAGACCGGTCAGTGAGCCATTCGGTTTCGAAATCCTCGTCGGCGTATTTGAAGACGCCGACGTCGCGGCCAAGCTCGTCGTCGGGCCATGGGCAGGTGCCATCGACGCGATCCCATTTGCGCGCGCCTTTGCCGTACTTGCGCTGGATGTGGGCATTGAGTCCGAGTTCGGGGGCCGGGCCTTCCGCACTGAATGACCAGAACTGATCGAAACCGAAACTGTAGCCGCGCGGGGCGTAGTGGAGTTTGCCGGAGATAGCGGTGTGATAGCCGTAATGCTTGAGGACGCTTGGCAGGAAGATTTCGCCGTCGTTTGCTGGAAGCGCGTTGGTGATCACGCCGTTCACGTCGGCGTAGCGGCCAGTGAAAGTACAGGCGCGCGACGGGGAACAGACGGGCGCAACGGTGTAAGCGTTGGTGAAGCGCACGCCCTGCTTGGCGAGACGATCGAGGTTCGGGGTATCAACGACGGGATGGCCGTGGCAGTGCAAGGCGTCCCAACGCATCTCATCCACCATGATGAAAAGGATGTTGGGACGGCGCGTTTGGGCGTCGAGAGGCTGGCCTAGGGCTGCTCCGGTGGCAGCGAGGAAATCACGTCGTTGCATGGGTGGGATGATATCATGAGACAGCTATGAGTGAGACTTCTACTGACCGCCGCCAGGCATTGCGCGCTATTGGCGGCGCGGCCGCGATTGCGACCCAGGCACGGCCGATTCTAGGCGCGAATGACCGGGTGAACCTGGCGGTGGTGGGGCTGGGTGGCCGCGGCACCGATCACATGAACGAGTACAGCCGGCTGGATTGCCACCTGGCGGCGTTGTGCGATGTGAATCAGGCGGCGCAGGAGCGCGGCGTGGCGCTGGTGAAGAAGGCCAAAGGGCACGAACCGAAGGTCTACTCCGACATGCGCAAGCTGTTTGAGGATAAGAGCGTGGACGCGGTGTCGATTGCGACGCCGAATCACTGGCACGCGCTGGCGGCGATTTGGGCGATGCAGGCCGGCAAGGACGTGTATGTGGAGAAGCCGGTAAGCCACAACATTTTTGAAGGGCGCCAGCTTGTGGCGGCGGCGCGGAAGTACGACCGCATTGTGCAGGCGGGGACGCAGAGCCGCAGCATCGCGCACAAGATTGAGGCGATGAAAATGCTGCGCGAAGGGGCGATTGGGAAGATCTACATGGCGAAGGGCCTGTGCTACAAGCGGCGGCCTTCCATCGGGAAGAAGCCCGACATTCCGACGCCGGCGGGTATTGACTGGAGTTTGTTCCTTGGGCCGGCGCCGCTGCGGGCGTTCAACGAGAACCGGTTCAAGTACAACTGGCACTGGTTTTGGGACACGGGCAATGGCGATATCGGCAATCAGGGCGTGCACGAGATGGATGTCATGTTGTGGGGAACGGGCGTGACGACGTTTCCGAAGAGCGTCATCTGCACCGGCGGCAAGATGCTGTATGACGATGATCAGGAGACGCCGAACCTGCAACACGCGACGTTCCAGCATGACGGGTTGCAGCTTGTGTTTGAAGTGCGCGGGATGGTGACGCCGGCGGAAGGGCCGCTGCAGGTGCGTGGCAACAACGTGGTGGGCAACATCTTTTACGGGTCGGACGGGTACATGGCGGTGGATAGCGGCGGATGGTGGCTGTACAAAGGGAAGCGGGAGCCGGAAGCCGAAGGGAAAGCGCAGCGCGGGGAAACGGCGCCGCACATGGACAATTTCCTGAAAGCTGTGAAGAGCCGAAAGCGTGAGGAACTGACAGCCGAGGTTGCGGTGAACGCGCTGGCATCGGCGTATTGCCACATGGCGAACATCAGCTACCGGACTGGGAAGAAATTGAATTGGGATGCGACCAGAATGAAGTTTGGGGAAGCGCAGGCCGATGCACTGATCACGCGCAATTACCGCGCGCCATACGTCGTTCCGGAGAAAGTGTAGCTGCTGTCCGATGGCAAGATGGGAAGCACCGACGAAAGACATGCCACCTTTCCGGCTGTCCGATCTGGATGGGAAGGTTTGGACGCTGCGGAATCTGAAGGGGAAGAAACTTGTGGTGGCGGTGTGGTCCACCTGGAGCGGGCCGTGTCAAACGATGCTGCCTCAGTTTGAAAGGCTGTGCGCGCTGCTGAACGAACGGACGGATGTGCAGGTGTTGAGCATGAATGTGGATGAGGATACGACTCCGATCCAGCCGTATATGGATAGGAACAGACTTTCGTTTCCGGTGGTGCCGGCCATCACATTCGTCGGGCAGCTTGTGGGGTTTCTGAGCGTGCCGCGGTTGTGGATCATTGATGAGACTGGAAAGTGGACATGGGAGCAGGTGGGTTTTGATTCGATGACGGCTAATTGGGAGGCGGAAGTTTTGCACCGGTTAGGGTGAGAAGTTCAGTCTATCGTTGCCGTGATAAGTTCGATGCGCCGTTTCGGTTTCTCGGCTTCTACTTCTTCTTTTTCGAAGGCGGCCAGGACTTCGAGGCCGGAGATCATGTGGGCGAAGATCGTGTAGTTGTTGTCGAGGTGCGGGGCGGCGGCGAGCATCAGGAAGAATGATGTATCGGCGGAGTCGGGGTCTTGTCCGCGGGCCATGGAGACGATGCCGCGGGTGTGTTTGGCTTCCTTGCTGAATTCGGCTTTGAGCGTGCGGACCCAGCGGTCGGCGGTGTGCGTGTCACCTGTGGAGCGGCCCTCGCCCATGCCGCCCTGCACAACAAAATCCTTGACGATGCGGTGGAAGACAGTGCTGTCGAGCCAGCCGGTGGCAACGAGCTTGAGGAAGTTGCGCACGTGGTTGGGGGCGAGTTGCGGATCCATCTGGAGTTTGATTTCTCCAAGGGTAGTTTTCAGGGTGACGGTCTTCTTGAGCTCTTCGATGGGGGCGTTGAGGAAGGGCTCCACCTTTTTCTTTTCGATGATCACCTTCTGAATGCGGACTGGCTTTTCGGTGATGCCGTTTTCGCCGGCGGGGACTTGCGAGATTTTTTCGACGACATCCATACCTTCGGTGACGCGGCCGAAAGCGGAGAACTGACCGTCGAGCACGGCCTGCGGCGAGACGCAGACGAAGAACTGGCTACCGTCGCTATCGGCTTTGTTGGGGATGCGGACGGTGGACACGATGCCGCGGTCGTGCTTCAGGTCACTGTATTCGCCGGCGAGGAGATTGAGCCCTCCGGAGCCCCAGAGATTTTTGGGGGTTTTGGGATTCCTGAGCAGCGGGTCGCCGCCCTGGATGATGCCGCGTGCGACGACGCGGTGGAAGGCGCTGCCATCGTAGTAACCTTCACGGGCGAGTTTGAGGAAATGCGCGACGTGCTTGGGTGCTTTGTCCGGGGCGAACTCAAAGCGGAAGGTACCCATTTCGGTGGTGACGACGGCTTCGAGTTCGGTAGGCGGGAGCTGCGGTTGGGCAAAAAGCGCGGCGGCGCTGAGAATAACAGTAAGAATGCTGGAGCCCATTGGAATCCATCTTATAGAATCAATCAGAGGCTATGCCACAACACACCGTAGGAAAGCACCTGCCGACGAGTGAGTCGGCGCCACAGCCAGCGAAGGGGCTGGGGGGATGGCTGCATAGCGGCGGCAGGTTGGACGACGAGAAGGCGCACCATGAGCATGCCTCACACCCGTGGTACATGGTGCTATGGCTTACCGGCGTGGATTACTTTTCGACGCTCGGCTATCAACCGGGAATCGCGCTGCTGGCGGCGGGGGCGCTGTCTCCGCTGGCCACGGCGATCCTGATTGTGGTGACACTGTGCTGCGCGCTGCCGGTGTACGCGCAGGTGGCCAAGCGCTCGTACGCGGGGCAAGGCTCCATCGCGATGCTGGAGAATCTGCTGCACGGGTGGTGGGGCAAGATGCTGGTGCTGGCGCTGCTCGGTTTCGCAGCGATGGACTTCGTGATCACCATGACCCTGTCGGCGGCGGATGCGGCGCAGCACGCGGTGGAGAATCCGTTTCTGAAGCCGTTTCTGGAGCATGGTCAACTGCCGTTGACGCTGTGCCTGCTGGCACTGCTGGCAGTGGTGTTCCTGATGGGTTTTTCCGAGGCGATCAACCTGGCGGCATTCGTTGCGGTGCCATACATGTTGCTGAACGTGGTGGTGCTGGTGGTGTGCGCCGGGCACATTTTCTCGCATCCGGAGCTGGTGCCGAAGTGGACGGCGGCGCTGAGCGCGAAGGGCGATTGGACACACTTGATGCTGGCGGCGGTGCTCATCTTCCCGCGGCTGGCGCTGGGTTTGAGCGGCTTTGAGACAGGCGTGTCAGTGATGCCGCTGATTCGCGGATCGGAATCTGACGGGCACGGCCAGGTGCCGGTGGGGCGCATTGCCAATACGCGGAAGCTGCTGGCCTCGGCGGCGTTGATCATGAGCGTGATGCTGTTGGCGTCGAGCTTTGTGACGGCGCTGCTGGTGCCGGAAACGGCCTACCGCGCGGGTGGAGAAGCCAATGGGCGCGCGATCGCGTTTCTGGCGCACCTCCACCTGGGGCACGCGTTCGGCACCATCTACGATATCTCGACGATTCTGATCCTATGGTTCGCAGGATCGTCCGCGATGGCCGGGCTGCTGCATCTGATTCCGCGTTATCTGCCGCGATTCGGCATGGCTCCCCAATGGGTCTCGTATTCGCGTCCGCTCGTGCTGGTGCTGTTCGCCATCAACGTAGTGGTGACGGTGGTGTTCAAGGCCAATGTGGATGCGCAGGCCGGAGCCTATGCCACGGGCGTGCTTGTGCTGATGCTGTCGGCGGCCTCGGCGGCGGCGCTGGTGCTGCGCAAGGAGAACCGGTTGCTGGCGGCCTTCTCTTCGCTGGTGGCGCTAGTGTTCCTGTACACGCTGGTGGAGAATGTGCGCGAGCGGCCCGACGGCCTGATCATTTCGGCCATCTTCATCACGCTGGTGGTCACGGTGAGTGTGTTGAGCCGGTTGATGCGATCGACGGAACTGCGCGTCACGGAGTTCGTGTTCGCCGATGACGAATCGGCGAAGCTGTGGCCGGTGGTTAGCGGGAAGAAGGTTCATCTGGCCCCGCTGCGGAGTTTCGGGATGCGCGCGCAGAAGGGCGCGGAGATTCGCAAGCATTATTCGGTTCAGGGGCCGGTGGCGTTTGTGCATGTAGGTCTGGTGGACAATCGGAGCGAGTTCCTCTCGCAGCCCACGCTGAAGCTGCGGCGCGAAGGATCGAATGATTATGTGATCGAGATTTCGCAGGCGATCGCGGTAGCCAACACCATTGCCTATTTGAGCGAGTTGATTGATCCGATGAGCATTTTCCTGGGACTTTCGCGGAAGAACCTGATGTCGCAATCGCTGCGGTTCCTGATGTTTGGCGAGGGCGAGACGGGACTGATGGTGTACATGATCCTGCTGCGGTATTGGGAGTGGACTCCCTATGACGATGTGCGGCCGTTGATTTTCCTGATGTCGGATTGAGGGTGTTGCGTGGGCGCGCGCGCCTTGACACTGCTCTCGTGCGGCCCTATGCTCACGGATGAAAGAAAGGTCGTGTGTTGGAAACCACGCCTGCCACCTTGCGGCGGTTCCGGTTTGGGGACTTCGAGTTAGATGCTCGCAGCGGCGAACTGTTCAAACATGGAGTGAGAGTTCCGGTGCGAGGGAGGCCTGTGGAGGTTCTCGCCGCATTACTGGAGCATCCGGGGAGACTTATCACCCGCGAGGAGCTACGCCACCGGCTTTGGCCAGAGGTTCGTCGATTTTGACAATAACCTCAATGCAGCTATTGCCAGATTGCGGGAAGTGCTGAACGACTCGGTGCACAAGCCGCGCTTCATCGAAACCTTGCCAAAGATGGGATACCGATTCATAGGGCAGGCTTGGGAAGTTGCCGGGCTTGCGGTTCTCCGCACACCAAGGCGTCCGCGCGTTCTGGTACTCCCCTTCGCGAACCTCACTTCCGATCCAGCCAAGGAATATTTCAGCGATGCGATGACGGAGGAGATCATCGGGGCGCTGGCGGCTTTGGCGGCGGATCGAATGGCAGTGCTGGCGCGGACAACAGCCATGCACTACAAGGGGACTCAGAAGGATGCGGCGAGCATCGGGAGCGAGTTGTCCATCGACTACATCGTGGAGGGCAGCGTGCGACTGGAGCAGGATGGCTTCGCGGTCAATCTGCAACTGGTTCAAGTGAGCGACCAGTCACACCTCTGGGCAACCCGCTACGAGGCCAAGGCAGAGGATGTCTTCCGAATCCATCGCGAGGCGGCGCAAGCCATTGCCGCGCGAATCGGCATGTCCGCGGACAACGGCGGGGAAGGCAGCCGGAGAATGCCCCGGCAGCCGACGGAAAACCTCGCGGCGTACAACGTTTATCTTCAGGGCCGCGCCGAATTCAACCGTATGAACAGCGAGGGCATCCTGCGCGGCAAACAGTGTTTTGAGGAGGCAATTGAGCGCGATCCGCAGTTCGCGCTGGCTCACGAAGCGCTGGCTGACCTCTACTGGTACGCGGGTTTTTTCGGGTTCGCGCCTCCCAAGAAGATGTTCACGACGGGGATCTTTGAGGCGATCCGGGCCGTGACACTGGACTTCACTCTGGGCGAGGCACATTCGCTGCTTGGCATGTATCGCAAGCAGGTCGACTACGACTGGAGCGAGGTGGCCGCGCACGTTCGGCGGGCGCTGGAACTCAACCCTACTTCGCCAGTGGTCCGGCTCCGCTCGGCTGCGTTCGTATTCCTCCCGGCCGGCAGGATGGAAGAGGCGGCGGCTGAGATGGAGTATGTTCTGGAAGTGGACCCCTTGTGGGTGTTCGCGCGGGGGTGGTTGTCGTGCATGTACTGGCTGGGGCGCCAATACGGCCGTGGGCTCGAACAAGCACGGTTGATGATCGAGATTAATCCGGCCTATTATATGGGCTATTTCCACTTAGCCGTTACGTCGCTCAACGGAGATCTCCACACGGGCGTGGAGAACATGCGAAGGGCGACTGAACTCTCCGGCAACTCGCCGTTGATGCTGGGCTGGCTTAGCCAGGCACTGGCGCGCAGCGGAGACACCACGGAAGCCCGCGCGATCCTGGAGGGGCTTACCCGCATGGTCCGCCAAACTTACGTCCCGCCGACAGGGTTTGCGTGGATCCATCTCGCCCTTGGGGATATAGACGAGGGGTTCCGCTGGCTTGACCGGGCGGTGGATGGACACGACCCTTTCATTGTCCCGTTCAAGACATATCCGTTCCTGGATCCGATCCGCTCTGACCCACGCTATCACGCGATTCTGAAGAGAATCCACCTGGAGCCGTGACAACCGGCGACGGGTGCTTGACAGCCCGCGCCTCGTTCGTCCTTCTCTATCTATGGGTTGCCCGGTAAGACAGAATTAATACATAGTCAACGTTCCGTCCATTTACTCTTGATCGCGCGCGGTCCAGGATTCTGGCAGGAGGTTTGAGCAATGGAGAGAAAGTTGACGGGCGCGCTTACCTGCTTCCTGCTCGGGAGCTGCAGTGCCCTGTACGCACAAAACACCCTGCCGGGGGTATTAGTGGAACCCGGCGATTCCAGCTCGCCCTTTGGCGGGCCAACACGAACAGTTGTGACCGCACAAGGAACCTCTGTCATCATCAGTGGCCGTGTGCTGGAGAATGGGTTCCCCTTAGTAGGGGTAAACATGGTCAGGATTGCTGGTTTGGGTGGGGATATCCTCACGACGACCAATGGTAATGGCGAATATGCGATCGCAGTCCCAAATGACTTGGAATTTATCTACATCGTGGCGCCTGATCGGACCGGATGCACGTTTGAACCGTATGCCCGGGTCTACCACCCACCGATTGTCAGCGCCTCCGGACAGGACTTTGTGGCCACTTGCGCGCCTGTTCCCGTCACGATCAGCGGCCAGGTACGGGATCTCTTCAACGTCCCACTTTCCGGAGTGAGTTTGACCCTGTCGGCGTTGAACGGCTCCGCGAGTTATACGGCCCAAACACAGAACAACGGTAACTTCCGGTTCAGCGTCCCCGGAAACCTCACCTATTCATTGACACCTGCCTGGGCCGGGTGCACCTTTGAGCCAATGAGCCGCGTGTTCCACGCTATGAACACGAGTCAGTATCAGGATTTTGTGGCCAGATGCACTGCGACGGCGTTGACCATCGGCGGGACTATCCGGGACAATTCGGGCAACCCCCAGGCGGGAGTCAGCGTGATTCTATCGGGTGGCTTGGCCGCTGCGGTGCAGACATCCTCGAGCGGCGACTATCAGTTCAGCATTGCCGCTGGTCTCGACGTTATCGTCACTCCCACGCGGGCGGGTTGCACGTTTGTCCCGGAGCGCCGGTCATTCCATGCACTCAACGCGAGTCAGCCCGGACAGAACTTCGTCGCCACCTGCGCTAGCATCACCACCTGGACGATCGGCGGGACGATTCGGGATCACGGCGGGACTCCGATGTCCGGAATCAGCATGAAGCTCTCGGGAGGGGCCACCAATCTGGTCCAAACCCTGAGTGGGGGCAGCTATCAATTCAGTGTGGCGGGAGGTCTGAGCTACGTTCTCACTCCGACCCGGAGCGGATGCAGCTTCATTCCCGCGAACCGGTCCATCAGCAATCTGAGTGAGAGTCAGACAGGACTGGACTTCGTCGCCAGTTGCCCGGTAATGGATGCAGGCCTCAGCTTTGTGCCAGTAGCGCCGTGTCGTGTCGTGGATACCCGCGTGGGCGAGGGAAAAACAGGCGCGTTCGGGCCTCCGGGTCTGACCGGTGGCACGACCCGTCCTATCCCCATTCTCCAAGGTGGATGCAACATTCCTTCCAGCGCACAAGCCTATTCGCTCAACTTCACAGTCGTCCCTCGGGTGGCACTCTCCTACCTGACCACGTGGCCGGCGGGCCAGACGCAACCGTTGGTATCGACATTGAATTCCCTGCATGGCGGCGTGATATCCAATGCGGCAATCGTTTCCGCGGGCATCAATGGAGCCATCAATGTATTCGTCACCGAAACCGCCGATGTGGTGGTGGACATCAACGGGTACTTTGACGCTCCCGCAAGCGCGAACGCGCTCGACTATTATCCTCTGGCGCCATGCCGCATCGTTGACACGCGGGGCGGTTTTGGAGGCATGTTCGGGCCGCCGGCGCTGCTGGCTGCAGTTGCCCGGCTCCTCCCGATCCTGACTGCCGGCTGCGGTGTTTCGGCGAACGCGCGGGCTTACTCCCTCAACGCAACGGTGGTGCCTCCCGGGCCTCTGGCCTATCTCACACTATTCCCCGCGGGGGCGGCGCAGCCACTGGTCTCCACACTGAACTCTTTTGAAGGACTGACGGCCTCCAATGCAGCCATTGTGGCGGGCGGCAACGGCGGGGCGGTGAACGCCTATGTCACCGACCGCACAGACCTGCTACTGGATTTGAATGGCTACTTCGCGCCTCCTTCCACGGGGAGCCTGAAGTTCTACCCGGCCGCTCCATGCCGGGTGGCGGACACCCGCGCCGGACAAGGCCCGATCGCGGCGGGCGGCACAACGCGGCAGTTCCAGGTCGCGGGGGTATGCGGGATTCCCGCCAACGCGCAGGCCTTTTCTCTCAACGTGACGGTGGCGCCATCGGAACCGCTGGCCTATCTGAACCTGTGGCCCGCGGGCCAGAGCCAGCCACTCACTTCGACGCTCAGTTCGCCACGGGCCCGGGTACTCGCCAACGCAGCGATTGTGAAGGCCGGCGCCGGCGGAGCGGTATCCGTGTTCGTCACCAACACGACCCACGTCATCCTGGACGTGAATGGTTACTTCGCCCCTTTTTAGGAACGGCGCGGACAGATAACTCCATTCGAGGACGGGCTGGCTACCGGCCCCATCAAACAACCTTAATCCAGCACTGCGCTATTCGGCGTGTTGTGCCCGCACGAAAGGGAATCATCATGAAGTTTCGAGGTTTTCTTGTCTTTACAGTTGCTGCTCTTGCCATCGCTGCGATGACAGTCGCTGCAATGACCTCTACTGGAACCATCCCGTACAACCTGTTTACTCAAGCCGCGATTGCTGAGGAAAGACCCGCCGATGAAGCAGGCTGCACAGTGGCCAACGTCGCTGGAACTTACGGATATGCGGGCTTTGGAACCGTGCTCCCGGGAAACCCATTCCTGATGCCACCGGGTACATACACTCATGTTGGAACGCTCACCCTCGATGGCAAGGGAAACGTCACCATCGTTGACACCGGCAGAGTTGACGATTACTTCTTCCCCGCGAATAACGTCTACGCCGCGGTCTATACGGTAGACAGTCAGTGCCACGCGACGATGAGCATTCCTGCTTTTGATCAAATTCCGGGCGTAACGCGTCCGCACTGGCGGGGAGTCTTCGTCGATAACCGGAAGGGTTACCGCGCCATTTCCATGCTCAAAGGGTTGATCATCAACTATGTGAACACCACCAGAACCTGAACCGGGAGGAGGCCACTGCTGCGAGTGCGGAGGGCGCGAACTTGATCCAGGAAGTTCCGCGCCCTCAGTCCATCAGGATGTAGCCGTTATTACCGTGAATAATCCGCCAGTGAATGCCCTTCGGTCCGGGGGTGCCGAAAGGCATTGCGGAAGGGCTGGCGAAGGATGTGGCGGCGATGGCTGTCGTGCTGATTGGGGGCGGACGGTCGTTCCTCGCGGGTTCAAAGCCCGGCGTCCGGGTGTATACTGTACTCGACTCGGGAGTCCATTGCGGAATTCCCGGTTGACTTCGAACCCGGAGCCGAAAACGGAACTCCGCGAGACCATGCCACTCCAAGTGAAGACGCGCGGCAGCGCGCGCCGCAGCGGTCTTCCCCTCTTCCACTCCGCCCTTCGGTTACAGGAGGAATCATTCATGCTTCATACCACTTCTATGGATGCGGGAGTCCGCAACTTCAGCACAAGCTCCGGTGGCGCCTCAGTTGAGTCGCTGGGCGTCCTCTCCAATCTTGACTTCGTTGTTCCCGCCAACAACGCTGAGATCTGGAAACACTGCGGTTTCCAAAGAGTTCTCTTTACCTTTGAAGCAGACGAATCCAAGACGATCACAAGCATCAACGCCGTGCTGGACATCTACTACGTGAGCGACTCCACCATTGCCACTGCTCCGGTGAAGATCGGCCGCGTCTCCTACATGGGCAAGCTTGTGCCCGGCGCGGGCCCCACCGTCGATCCCAAGTGGACCGTCAGCACTTCCTATTCGCTGAACTTCACCAGAAACACCGCCGCTCAGATGCCGAAGCTGGTGCTGGAGATTGGACCTGGCGCTTTCATTACGTTCGTGATCCAAACGCTCTTCGGCACCAGTTACGGACGCGAGCTCTGTGACCTTCAGAACTACACCGTACCGAAGTAGGTAGCCGCCCATGTGGCGGCGGAAATTCGCGGAACAGATTTGACGTCTTCAGCAATGCGGTGACGGAGGGATCATCGGGGCGCTGGCGGCGGATGGCCAGCATCGGGTCCCAACGGCATGAACAGCGAGGGCACCCTGCGTGGTTCACGACAGCCCTCGAACCCTAATTACACCTTCCGGATAGGAGCGCAAAAAGCCCGCCCACCGCACGAGCGGCAGACGGGCCTTTCGATTTTCGTTCTGCAGTTACGGTTAGTAGTCCATGCCACCGGGGCCGTGTTCGCCGCCGGGGGCCGGAGCCGCCTTCTTCTCGGGGATCTCGCAGATCATCGCTTCGGTGGTCAGCATGAGGGCGCTGATAGAAGAAGCGTTCTGCAGGGCCGAGCGGGTCACCTTCGCGGGGTCGATGACGCCGGCACCCACCAGGTCCTGGTATTCGCCAGTGGCGGCGTTGAAGCCGTAGTTGTGGTCGGAGTTGGAGCGGACCTTCTCGACAACGATTGCGCCTTCGTAGCCGGCGTTGCCGGAGATCTGGCGCAGGGGCTCTTCGCAAGCGCGACGGACGATGTCGATACCGATCTGCTCATCGCCGACTGCCTTGACACTGCCGAGGACCGAAGCCGCGCGCAGAAGAGCCACGCCGCCGCCGGCGACGATGCCCTCTTCAACGGCCGCACGGGTGGCGTGCAGCGCGTCTTCCACGCGAGCCTTCTTTTCCTTCATTTCGGTTTCGGTGGCCGCGCCGACCTTGATCACCGCAACTCCGCCGGCGAGCTTCGCCAGACGTTCCTGGAGCTTTTCGCGATCGTAGTCGGACGTGGTCTCTTCGATCTGGGCGCGCAACTGCTTGATGCGGCCTTCGATGGACTTCTGCTGGCCGTTGCCATCGATGATGGTGGTGTTGTCCTTGTCGACGGTGACGCGCTTGGCGCGGCCGAGGTCATCGAGACGAACGCCTTCCAGTTTGATGCCGGTCTCTT
>JACQZR010000111.1 GCA_016213775.1 Acidobacteriota bacterium | reverse complement strand
GGCAGTTACTATCATGGCTGGGGCGGATGGAGGGATTGGGGCTGGGGACTGGGTTGGTCTAACCGCAGCGTCTTCGTCAACACCGGTTTCTTCAGCCGTTACGGCTATCGCAATCATTACTCGGGTCCGCGCTATTCGGGCTTCTCCGGCCGTATCGGCTGGGCTCACGATCCCGGGCATCGCCGCAATGTCGGATACCCCAGCCAGCGGCTCCGGAGTCACTTCAGTTCCGGACAGTATCGCCAATATGATCGCGGCGGATCCTCCTCCACATCCTTCTTTAATCGCGGTCAGCGTCCCGATAACCGGACCTCGCACGGAACCCGTGGCAGCTACGATTCCAGGTCCTTCCAGCGCGGACCAATGTCGTCCGCTCCGCAAGGCAATTTCTCCCGGCCTCATCAGAATTACTCCGCCCCGCAGCGGGACTTCTCCCGTCAGCCGCGCAGCTTCTCAGCACCTCGGCAGAATCACTCCGCCCCGCAGCGGGACTTCTCCCGTCAGCCGCGCAGCTTCTCAGCCCCGCGGCAGAATCACTCCGCCCCGCAGCGGGACTTCTCCCGTCAACAGCGCAGCTTCTCAGCACCGCAGCAGAATCACTCCGCCCCGCAGCGAGACTTCTCCCGTCAACAGCGCGGAGCCTCAACTGGCGGGGACAATTCCAATCGAGGTAGAGGCCGGTCGCGGAATTAGTCGAAATCGAATTTCCACATCCCCGCGATGCGCCCCAAACTCTCCTTGTCCAACACAAATTCCTTAACGCTTGGAAACCGGAGAACGAGATCGTACAAGTTATTGGCACTACGCGTCTTGAAAGCGACGGCTTCAAGCGCCGATACGAACCGCGTTGTTGTTGAGAAATGGGGAGGGCAATTTCGGAAGCTGGAAGTCTGGCTCGGCGGGCGCGTTCGCTCAAACCGCCCTCGGCCACTGCCTGCATGCGCCGGGCGATGCGCTTGAACAGGAACTCCATGTGATTCGAGCGGGACTCCTCGCCGGACAACTCCAGGTGCTTGCGCCGAAGCTGGCCCACCGTCATTTTCCGCAGGCTGTCGATTTCCGTTTTGAGTGCGCGATTCAAATCGTTCTCCTTCTCGGGTGGCGTTAACTGCCAGACCTATGAGGGCTCGTAACGTACGCACTATCAAGGGCCTCTACGGAGACCTGATCCTGCAATTGGCCGGCGCTCCGCAAGCGCAGGTACCCGGTGGCGAGAATGGAAGCGATCTTTTCGATTACGGCTTGAGGTGGATCTTGACGTTCTTGCATCGGCGTCTCCCTGGGAAGCCGCGCCGCTTCGCGTTCGTCCCGCTGTCTGGTGGATCAACGAGCAGCCGTTAACTGCTCCTACTGGTTATATACCCCGCGTGACGCGTGTTTGTAGAGGGTACGAGTTGAAATATTTCCGCAGCGCTCCCAGGATGCAACTTTTGCATGTGGCCGCAAGAAGAACAGAAAGGCCAAGTTGGCCGGACGACGTCTATAGTCGGCGCGTTAACGGCCGACGAGCGGTTCCAACCTGGCGCCATCGCTCGAGCGGAGCGTGCGACTATCCCGCATCGGTGTTTGCCCGAAAAGGCGCTTGTACTCGCGCGTGAACTGGCTGGCGCTTTCGTAGCCAACTTCCAAGGCTGCGCTCCCTGCATCGAGACCATGGATCGACATCCGCGCTCGCGCTTCCTGCAGCCGGATCTGTTTTTGATATTGCAGCGGGCTCATTGCCGTAAGGGACCGGAAATGATGATGCAGTGTGGAGACGCCCATGCCCGCGATTTCAGCCAGTTCCTCGACCCGGAGCGGCTTGGCAAAGTTGTCTTTGATCCAGGCGATTGCTCTCGCCGTCCGTTGACTCTGATCACCAGACGTTGCTATCGCGCGAAGGCGACCGCCTTCCGGTCCTTGCAATACGCGAAAGATGATCTCACGTTCAATCAATTCGTGCAGGAAAGAAATCTCACGAGGCTGGTCCAACAGGCGCATGAGCCGGCAGAACGAATCGAGCAACTCCACCGTGACCTCACCGATGGCGATGGCCGGGCCCCTCGGCGCATCCGGAGCAACCGCAATGTCTTCCCGGCTGAGAAGTTCCCTTACGACCGGCATCGGCAGCTTCAACGACAACGCGAGACATGGCGACTTTTCGCTCGCCTCCACCACCCTGGCCACGACCGGGAGCGCAACGGACGCGAGCAGGTAGTGAGACGGACCATGCGTGTAGGTCTTACCGCCGAGTTCCACGCGCTTGCGTCCTTGCGCGGTCAGGATCAGGCTCGGCTCATAGGTCATGGAACAGGGTGGGGTTGGAGCCGTCCGGCGATGAACGGTGAGCCCCGGCACCTCGGTAACCCGCCTCTGTTCCGAACCCACATGGGCTGCAATCCGGCGAGCCAGATCTTCCCTTAGCTCTTCGATTCGGTTTGTCATCTGGCAGGTTCCTTTGCCCTCAGAGTACACCTCCAATGGGTGTTTTTGCTAGCGATCGACAGGAATAGGCTAAAACTCGGCAGGTTCAGGCTAACGGATTTCAGTCTGGCGACCCTAACCTGGAAGCAGAAACCAAGGCTCACGCTGATGGCGACTGTACCAGGCACATATCGAACAATCGCTGCTGCGTTGGTTGTGTCTATGAGTGCAAGCGCGTACGGCAATTTGGGACCTCAGAGCACTGTGGGCGATATCCTCCGGCATCCCGCATTCGCCGGGTTCAGTCGCCTGATACTGCCGTGGGACGATCGTTCCTACGACGAGCGCCTGCCATTGAGCGAGATCGGTTCGCTTCTGCCGTATCACACACACGTTGATCCGGAGACCGTAGCGAGCGCGTTGAACGACATGATCGATGATGCGGCCATCGGCAGGAAGGTATTCTACAGCTTCTACTCTGAAGCACAGGTGCAGCAGGAGCCTGCGCGGAAGCATACCGGACTGTTCTTCTTTCGCGGAAGGCCCGGGGCGCCGTTCGCCGTCATATGCCCCGGCGGCGGATTCTCGTACGTCGGCTCCGTTCACGAAGGCTTCCCGTATGCAGCAGCGATTCGCAGCAAGGGATTTAACGCTTTCGTGCTCAGGTACCGGGTCGGGCATGGCGGTACGCGCGCCACGGAGGATTTGGCTGCTGCTCTCTCTTATATTTTCCGGAACGCAGCCGCGCTTGCCGTCGGCACGACCGGCTACTCGCTATGGGGCAGTTCGGCGGGGGCGAGGATGGCAGCGGCGATCGGCTCGTACGGAGCGGGAAGGTATGGCGGCATCGAGGTCCCCAAGCCGACGGCGGTGGTAATGGCATACACGGCGCATTCGGATTACTCCTCCGCCGAGCCTCCTACCTTCGTGGTGGTGGGCGAGCAGGATGGGATTGCTCCTCCCGCCAGCATGGAACGCAGGGTCGATGCGCTGCGGCGGTCCGGCACAGAGGTGGAGTATCGCAAGTTCAAGGATCTGGGGCACGGCTTCGGCCCCGGTATCGGCACGAGCGCCGAGGGATGGATCTTTGAGGCCGTCCGATTCTGGGAGAAGACTGCCAAGGGGGGACAGAAATGAGAGTCTTCGTAGTGGTTGGAATTTCGCTGAGCATGCTACCGGCAGGCGCTCAAAGCCAAACGTCAGCGCAGCCGGAACAGATCCGAATCGCGCGAAGTGGCGCGCAACCTCCCCAACCGGCAGCGGCCGACCACTTCACCGGCTCAGCCCGCGTCGACTCGGCATTCCGGGCGAGCGCTCCGGCGCGGGTCTCGGGCGCCCGAGTGCTGTTTGAACCCGGCGCAAGAACGGCGTGGCACGTGCATCCGTTGGGGCAGACGCTGATCGTTACAGCGGGCACGGGCCGTGTGCAGCGCTGGGGCGATGCGATCGACGAAATCCGCCAGGGGGACGTGGTCTGGATTCCGCCCGGTCAGAAGCACTGGCATGGGGCTGCGCCGAACAGCTCGATGACTCACATCGCCATCACCGAGCAGCTCGACGGCAAGACCGTCGACTGGATGGAGAAGGTCAGCGATACGCAATACGGCGCGCCACTGCGCGGTCAGACATCCAGTGCAGTGGCTCGGCCGCGGCCGTCTCAAGGCGCGATCGGTGACTTCGCTCCCAAGCTGGCCCAGATCACTGACGATGTGCTTTACGGCGATATCTGGGAGCGTCCGGATTTGTCGAAGCGTGACCGAAGCCTCGCAACAGTGTCAGCGCTGATTGCTTTGAACCGTCCGGACCAACTCCGGTCTCATCTTCGCATCGCGCGCCAAAACGGCGTGACACAGGAGGAGTTGATCGAGACTATCACGCACCTTGCGTTCTACGCTGGCTGGCCGAACGCGGTAACCGCCATTGGGGTTGCCAGAGAGGTTTTCAAAGAAAGCAGATGATGAACAAACGACGCACACTGATGGCGGGTCTCGCGGCGGCGCCTTTTGCAGCTTCCGCGGGAGCCGCACAACTTGGCGGGCAGGCGCCCGCGACCGGGACGATTGGCCGCCGCAAACTGGGCAAGCTGGAGGTCTCCAGCGTCGGGCTGGGAGTCCAGAACAACAATCGCAAGTATGAGACAACGGTGCCCTACCGGCCGGAGCAGATCGCGCTCATTCGGGAGGCCTACGACCGCGGGGTCACCTTCTTCGATACGGCGGAAGCTTACGGTCCGCACGAGTGCGAGCGCATACTCGGCGAGGCGATCGAGCCATTCCGGAACCGTGTCGTCATCACATCCAAGTTCGGATGGAACATCGATCAGGAGACAGGTCAGCGCCGGCCGGGGCTCAACAGCAAACCCGATCATGTTAAGCGCGTCGTTGACGGGATGCTCCGGCGGCTACGCACCGACAGGATTGATCTGCTCTATCAGCATCGCGTGGACCCCGAAGTTCCGATCGAGGACGTCGCCGGCGCGGTGAAGGACCTGATGGGCCATGGCAAAGTCCTGCATTGGGGCTTGTCCGAGATGGGGCTGAAAACGCTACGGCGCGCTCATGCAGCGCTACCCGTCACCGCGGTGCAGAACGAATACTCGATGCTGTGGCGGGGACCCGAACGGGACGTGATCCCAACCTGCGAGGAGCTCGGTATCGGCTTTGTCCCTTGGAGCCCGCTCGGCGTGCAGTTCCTCACCGGCTGGATCGACGCGAACACGCGATTCGCGCCTGGTGACATTCGCGGAGTTGAGTCTCGGTTCTCGCCCGAGAATCTGCGCCACAACATGGCGCTTGTGGATCTTGTCAAGAGCTGGGCCAAACGGAAGCAGGCCGCTCCGGCTCAAATCGCTCGCCTGGCTGCTCGCTCAGAAGCCGTGGATCGTGCCCATTCCGGGGACGACGGTGATGGCGCACATGCTGGCGAACAGCGTCGCGGCTGCGGTTCGATTCACACCCACCGAAATCTCTGAACTGAATTCGGCTGTGCGGGCGATCGAGATCCGTGGGGAGCGACTGCCGGCGCCGGTGCTGGCGTTCTCGGGCGTGGAGGCGCCTCCGAAATCATGATGAGGCAAAAGGCGATGAAGGCTACCATTCTGGCCGCGATGATCTCGGTTCAAGCAGGCGAAGCCAGTGCGGAGGATTACAGAAAGAATCCGTTCACGTTGACCTACGCCGGCGCCATTACAAAGAATGAACCGGGCAAGGTCAATATTCACCCCGTCACGTACAAGCTTAAGGGCTTGGATATTTCCGCCAACGTATACACCCCGCCGAACTACGATCCGAAGAAGAAATATGCCGCAATCGCTGTGGCGCACCCCAACGGCGGGGTGAAGGAACAGGTCGCGGGGCTGTATGCCCAACGCTTGGCGGAAAAGGGCTACATCACGATCGCCGCGGATGCCGTGTACCAGGGCTCCAGCGGCGGCGAGCCGCGCAACGTGGACAAGCCCGCATACCGCATCGAGGACATCCATGGCATGGCGGATTTCATCACAGGCTATCCGGGCGTCGATGCCGCGCGTCTGAGCCTGCTCGGCATCTGCGGCGGCGGCGGGTACTCGCTGGCTGCGGCGCAAACCGACAAACGGTTCAAGTCGATTGCGACGGTGAGCATGTTCAACTCCGGACGCGTTCGTCGCAATGGCTATCAGGATTCGCAACTGGACACCATCCAGCAGCGCCTGCGGCAAGCTTCGTCTGCCCGCGCACAAGAGAAGACCGGCGGCAATGTTCTTTATGCGGGAGATGCGAATCTGACAGACGAGCAGATTGCCAAACTGCCGTTTGATCTGTATCGGCAGGGTTACTACTATTACTGGAAGACCCACGCGCACCCCGGCTCAACCTTCAAGTACACAATGAGCAGCTTGCTGGACCTGATGCGTTGGGATGCCACCGATCAGATCGAGCTCGTCAATCAGCCACTGCTGATGATTGCCGGCAGCAAAGCCGACAGCCTCTACATGACCGAGGATGCGATCGGCAAAGCCACCGGCACGAAGGACAAGGAACTGTTCAAGATCGACGGCGCCACGCATATTGAGACCTACTGGGTGCCGAAGTATGTGAACACCGCGGTGGACAAACTGACGGCGTTTTACTCGAGGACGATCTAGCCCCAAAGGAAGTTAGATGAAGAACACAACACTTGTCACTATCCTGTTTGTGTCGGCAGTTACGCCTGTGATTGCGGATGACTGGCCCGGAATTTATGGCCCGCGAAGAAACCACACATCACCGCAGAAGGGTCTGATGCGAACCTGGCCACAGGAAGGTCCGAAGGTGCTTTGGACGGTTCCTCTGGGCGCCGGATTCGGCGGCCCTGCCGTGAGCGGGGGAAATGTCTATCTACTAGATCGCGATGAAGCCGTGGGCGACAAGCTGCGCGTGTTCGACCTGACAAGTGGCAAGGAACTATGGAGCTTCGCCTACGACGCTCCGGGCAAGTTCATGTTTGCCGGATCCAGGAGCACCCCCACTGTGGACGGTGACCACGTTTACACCGTCGGAGCATTGGGGGATCTGCATGCGTTCAGCACGAAGACCCGGAAGCCCGTCTGGCGCAAAAACATCTGGAAGGACTTCGGCGGAGGCTCCGAACTGCCGCGTTGGGCGATTGTGCAGAATCCGCTGATTTACGGCGATCTGCTGATCGTGGCGGCTCAGACCTCGGAAGCGGGGGTCGTGGCCTACGACAAACTGACGGGCGAGATCAAATGGAAATCGCCGGCGCTGCCCGGCACACCGGGATACGTCACGCCCTCGATCGTCAAGGTAGCCGGCGAAGACCACCTCGTCATGATCACGGCTGCTGTGGGCCGCGGTCGGAACGCCAAGGACGGAAGCGTGAATGGAGTGGATCTGCGCAGTGGCAAAGTGTTGTGGACTTACAACGGCTACCAAAACATCATTCCGGTCACGCAGGCGGTCAACGCCGGTGATGGGCGCATCCTCGTTGCGGGCGCGTATGGCGCCGGATCCGTGATGATCAAGATCGGGAAGAAGGGCGACACCTATGCCGTGTCCGAACTGTTCAAGAATCCCGATTTCGGCTCCCACACTCAGCCTCCCATTCTGCACGAAGGGCACTTCTATTCGCATTACACGATCAATGAACGAAGCGACGGACTCGTCGCGATGAGCATGGACGGTCAGGTCAAATGGAAGACGGGCCAGCAGCCACCCTTCGTTCGCGGTGGCTCGATCCTTGCCGACGGCCTTCTGCTGATGACCGACGGGAATACGAAGCTGTATCTGGTTGAACCGAATGCGGCGGCGTTCAAGCCCCTTGCAGGCGCCGTCATTCTCGATCCGGGAGATAACTGGGCGCCGCTGGCGCTGGTTGACGGCAAGCTGCTGGTGCGCGGGCAGAAGGAACTGAAGGTTATTCAGGTGGTGAAGTAATGCGCGCTCGCATGTTTCGCTATTCGGTGATGGCAGCAACGCTGCTGATTTCAGCCAGTGCGCAGGTCAGGAATCGCCAGCCTGAGCCATTGATGATTCAGGAGCAAGGCAGCTTCGCCGCCGGCGGCAAAGTCATAAAAAATCCTGGTACCTTCAACCCCAAGCAGCCGACGCCTGAGGGCCAGACCCTGCATGGTGATCACGCCTACGTCTTCTACCAAATTCCCGTGAATCGCCGGAAGCTCCCGCTTGTCTTTTTGCATGGCTTCGGCCAGTTCACTAAAACTTGGGAGACGACTCCCGATGGCCGAGAGGGCTTCCAGACGATCTTCCTCCGCCGGCGGTTTCCGGTCTATCTGATCGACCAGCCGCGCCGTGGCAACGCTGGCCGCGGTACGGTCTCAGCGACGGTAAACGCCACGCCCGACGAGCAGCAGTGGTTCAACACGTTTCGGGTTGGCATCTGGCCGGAGTATTTTCCGGGAGTCCAATTTTCGAAGGATCCTGAAGTGCTGAACCAATATTTCCGTCAGATG
Source organism: Acidobacteriota bacterium (assembly GCA_016213775.1). GTDB lineage: Bacteria > Acidobacteriota > Terriglobia > Bryobacterales > Bryobacteraceae > CADEFT01. The sequence continues at coordinate 13,075 of JACQZR010000111.1, read as the reverse complement.
ACACCTAGCGTGGGTCCGTACGATCCCGAGGTGAACTCGGACGCCTTTGCAGCGCTTTTCAAGAAGATCGGGCCGGCCGTCTTCGTTACTCACTCGCAAGGTGGCGGGCTTGGATGGCTGACGGTACTCAAGACCGGCAATGTGAGAGGGATCGTGTCCTATGAGCCGGGCAGCGGCTTCTTGTTTCCCCAGGGAGAAGTTCCAGAGGCACTCCCGAGTTCCGGTGGGACGCTTGAGGCGATCGGCGTGCCCATGGCCGAGTTCACAAAACTGACCAGGATCCCCATCGTCATCTACTACGGCGACTTCATTCCGGAGAAGCCCAACGACAATCCCGGACAGGATGGATGGCGAGTTCGGCTGGAGATGGCCCGCAAGTGGCGCGACACCGTCAACCGGCACGGTGGCGACGTGACCGTTGTGCACCTGCCGGAAGTCGGGATTCGTGGAAATACCCATTTTCCATTCTCGGATCTGAATAACAAGCAAGTGGCTGAGCTGATGTTGAAGTTCCTTTCAGAGAAGAAGCTGGACTGAAGAAGAGTAGGCGAGAGAGGTAGGACATGAAAAGACGATTGTTTGTCGGCGGTGCATTCGCCGGACTGTCCATGAGCAGCACACCTGTGGCCGCTCAAAGTGTGAAAGCTGGCGACGTCCCGGTTACCACTTTCGGTAAGACCGGCTTGAAAGTGAGTGTCATCGCGCAGGGCGGAGCCCGGATGGACCTCCACCCGGACATTCCGGCAGCGGCCGCACACGTCCGCAGGATGTATGACATCGGGGTCACCTACTTCGATTGCGCGCGCTCCTATTGGGGCGGGCGCTCCGAAGAGGCGTATGGCATTGGATTGCAGGGAGTCCGAAAGAAAGTATTTCTGACGACGAAAACCATGGGGCGCACCGCCAAACAGGTGGAAGATGACCTGGCAACGTCCCTACGAATGCTCAAGACCGATTATGTCGATCTATGGCAGATCCACTCCATCCAGAACCGGGAGGAGATCGACCAGATCCTGGCTCCGGACGGAGCGATGAAGGCTCTGGAAGCCGCGAAGAAGTCGGGAAAATGCCGCCTGATCGGCTTCACCGGCCATTTCGATCCCGGCGCACACGCAGCCCTACTGAAGGCTTACGACCAATGGGATACGGTGATGATGCCCGTACACGCGGCCGATCATGCATATCTGAGTTTTGAGGAGACGGCCCTGCCGGTCGCCAAGGAATTCGGAATCGGTGTCCAAGCCATCAAGGTTTTCGGCAAAGCCAATCTCTTGCGGTCGCTTAACCCGGCAGAGTGCCTGCGGTATGCACTGAGCCAACCCGGCGTGCACGTTGCGATCTGCGGCGCGGGCACACAGGGACAAATGGAGGACAACATCCGGACTGTGCAGAACTTCAAGCCAATGACAAGGGACGAGATCGCAGACGTCCGCAAAAGAGCAATCACCGGTGCCGGTGTCTACACGGGACCAACGCTGGAGTACTGGAAGAAAAAGGTCTGAGCGGTATTTCGACAAATCGAAAGATGATGCTTCCCGTCAAGGCGAAACAAAGTGGAGGATCCAAATGAGTGATGGAATGCGGATAGTTCTGGTGTGTTGGCTGGCGGCGGCGACTGTCGGCGCCGCCCAGCAGACGACTGCTCTGGTGCGAGTCGACAGCGGACAACTGCAAGGTGTGGTCGACGATGGCGTCGTGTCGTATAAAGGCATTCCCTTCGCGGCGCCGCCTGTCGGCGAACTGCGTTGGCGGTCGCCGCAGCCGGTGAAAGCCTGGACCGGCGTTCGACAGGCGGCGGACTTCGGAGCCAACTGCATGCATGGACGGTTCGGCCCAACGCAGGCGGCCGGCGCCAATGCAGTGCCCACACCTTCGGAAGACTGTCTGTTCCTGAATGTTTGGCGCCCCGCGAGCGCGGCGGCCGGGGCGAGACTGCCCGTGATGGTCTGGATTCACGGAGGCGGATTCGTGGGCGGGTCGGGCTCCTCGCCGGGCACCTCAGGGGTCCAGTTCGCGAAACAAGGTGTCGTCCTTGTCTCCATCAACTACCGCCTGGGACGCTTCGGGTTCTTCGCCTTCCCGGCATTGAGCCGCGAGCGGCCTGACGAGACCAAGGGCAACTACGCGTACATGGACCAGATCGCGGCGCTCGGGTGGGTGAAGCGCAACATCGCTGCGTTCGGAGGCGATCCGAACAATGTCACGATCTTCGGATTCTCCGCCGGCGGCGTCTCGGTGCACAGTCTGCTGGCTTCGCCAATGGCGCGCGGCCTGTTTCATAAAGCGATCGCCCAATCTGGCGGTTCGCGCGACAGCGTGCTCACTGCGCGGCCGATGCGCGACGACGGCGTCGATCCGAACTATCCGGTATCGGCCGAGACGATCGGCAAGGAATTCGCGCGCTTGATGGGAATTGAGGGCACGGACCAGGCCGCACTTGGCAAACTGCGGGCGCTCAGCGCTGAAGAGGTGCTTCGCGGAGCGCCGGCTCAACCCGGCGTCAGGGGTCCGATGTACGAGACCACGCCGATCCTGGACGGCAAACTCGTTACGGAAACAGCCGAGACCGCCTACAAGGCCAAGCGCCAGCCGCGTGTTCCGATCATGGTCGGAAGCAACAGCGCCGATACCGCAGGTAACCGGGTAAGGGCCACCACCAAGGAGCAGTTTTTCGCCCGGTTCGGGAAGTGGAGCGACCAGGCGAAGGCGGCCTACGATCCAGACGGAACGACAGACTTGACCACGATGGTAACGAGGGCTAACGACGACTTTGGCCAAGCCGAACCGGCCCGCTTCGCCGCCAGTGCGTTCGCCGCCAATGGTTCGCCGGCCTATCGCTACCGGTTCTCCTACGTTCCGGCGGCAATGCGGGAACAGATGCGGATGGGCACGCCGCACGGCGGCGAGATCGGCTTCGTGTTCGGCACGCTGACGGCTCGCCCGGGCTCGACGCTATCGCCGGAGGATCAGGCGGTCTCCAGGATGGCGCAAAGCTACTGGGTCAACTTCGCCAGGACCGGGGACCCGAACGGTGCGGGCCTGCCGACTTGGCCGCGTCACGATCCAAGCAAGGATTTGATCTTCGATTTCCATCCCGATGGCACGGCCGGCGCAATCCCGGATGTTCGCAAGGTGCGGCTGGATGTGATGCAGTTGGCCACCGAGTCGGGAAAGCGGGCCGACTGATTCGATCATGCGCGAGTGGCACCTATGCACTGACGAAAGCCAGCGACGAGGCTCTTCCTTACAAGGGGAGTACTTCGCCGGACGGATGTGCGCAGCGTCAGGCCCTGAGCAGTAGCTTGCCGCTCACAGGTTCGCATGCGAGCGTTTAGCTCGGCACGTCCGAGAGGCACAGGTCGATAAATAAGGCCGCGCGGCAACTGGAGAACGAGAGAATTCGATGCGGAAAAGACGGACTCGCGGCCGCAACGCGCCACGCTGCGCTCGCAATCCGAACTCTATCGTGCGAAACGTAGAAAACGGGAGAGGCGCAACGTCCGCGCAAGTTGTTGCGGGAACGTAGGAAAAACGCGGGACGCAGGTGAGACGAGGAAGGCTTTCGCGCCAACGGTTGGGGACGGGCGGCTCGGTAGGAAATGAATTGGCTCCCCAGGTAGGACTCGAACGTACAACCCTTCGGTCAAGCAGCCGCCAGCTCGAACGCCCACATCGGAGTCACGACTCCTTTCACGCCGCCAACTGGCCGCGGACGCACCGCATGCATGTGTGCGCACATGAGCAGATCGGTCCCGCTGTGCCCTTTCTCGCTCAACGCTTCGTTGTTAGAAGCCCAATCCAACCCGCACAGTTTCACCGCGCACGAAGGTTCATCGCGCACGAATGGAGAAAATGGAGAAAGCGAAGTCACGAAACACCGCTTCTCGCGCGCGGACCGGTTTGATCAGTTTAGTGGAGGATCCCCATCTTTTCGATGGGCCAGTATACGAACACCGCCTTGCCGTAGATGTACGGGCGAGGGACCGGTCCCCACGAGCGGCTGTCGTTGGAAGAAGAGCGGTGGTCTCCCAGGACGAAATACTGGTCAGGTGGGACACGGATGAGCGGCATGGACTGCCGGTCGCGGTATTCGTCAGGCACGTAGCCTTCTTCCAAGCGCTTTGCATTGACGAATACGACGCCATCTTCCACGGCCACGGAATCGCCGGGAAGGCCGATCACGCGTTTGATATAGGATTTGCTGGGATCAGCCGGATAGTAGAACACCACCATGTCGCCACGTTGGATTTCGCCGATGCCGAACTTGTAGAGGAACTTGTTGATGAAAATGCGTTCCTGATCGATGAGCGACGGCATCATGCTGGTGCCTTCCACCTTCACCGGCTGATAGAGGAAGAGAATCACGACGATGGCGATGACGACACTGAGCATGAGGTCGCGCAGCCAGAAAAGCGTACTTGCGAACGCAGAGCGTTCCGTGCCGTGCGGCACCGGGACAGATTCCTGAGGAGCCGGTGTCACCACCTCCTCGCTGGCGCGTTTCTCAGAATGGTCGTCGTACATCCTCTACTGCTCCTGAAGCCCCTCGGTCCTTATTACACCATGCGATGCGTTAGCGATCAACCTCGTGGTGGCACGGAAAGACACCCGCTTGATCTGTTTGACGCGTGAAACGGACTGACGTTTCACTCGAGTCCCGCGCGGGAACCGCGCCATGCTACGCTGGGGCTTTTGCAGTGAAACCCGACCGCTTTGTCATCCCCACGCACATCCGTCAGGCAGTGGCCGCGGGGCGTCCCGTAGTGGCGCTGGAATCGACGATCATCGCACATGGCATGCCCTATCCCGAGAACGTGCGGACAGCCGCCGCGGTGGAGCAGATCGTGCGGGAGGGCAGTGCGGTGCCGGCAACCATCGGAGTTGTGAGCGGACGGGTTACGGTAGGCCTCACGAGCGAAGAGATTGAGATTTTCGCCACCAGCGACAGCGTCGGTAAAGCTGGCGAACGGGATCTGCCGGTGGCGGTGGCTCGGGGCGAGCATGCCGCCACTACAGCCGGGGCGACAATGGCAATCGCGGCCGCGGCCGGAATCAGCGTCTTTGTTACCGGCGGGATCGGCGGAGTTGGCCCCACCGCATCGCAGGACTTCGATATCTCCGCCGACCTCCTGGCCCTGGCGCATTATCGCGTGATCACGGTTTGCGCGGGCGCGAAAGCATTCATGGACATCGCGGCGACTCTGGAACTGCTGGAGACGTTGCGTGTCCCCGTCGGCACTTGGCGGACGGACGAGTATCCGCTGTTCTACTCGCTGCGCAGCGGCCATGCCTCGCCATGGGTGGTGAATTCGGCGGAGGAAATCGCGGCGGCGTTTCAAGCGAAGCTGGACCTGGGAATGGATGGCGGGATCCTGATCGCGGTACCGGTCCCGGAAGCAGAAGCGTTACCGGACAAGGAAGCCATTGCGGCGGCAAAGGCGGCTCTTGCCGCGATACGAGAGCGCGGGATTACGGGCAAGCGGGTTACGCCGTTCCTGCTTTCGCAGATCGCAACTGAGACACGGGGCAGGAGCCTCGCGGCGAATCAGGCGCTCATTCGCAATAACGCCAAACTTGGGGCGGCCATTGCGGTCGCGCTCGCGGAGCATGCCTGATGGGAGATGCCGTCCGCCGCGTCCTTCACACGGATCCGTGGTGGAGCCTTTATGCGTTGGGTGACCTTGCCCCGTCGCGGCGCGATCACTGCCAGTGGCTGGTGAATAACCGCGAAACCGCACTGATACTCCTTTACTCGGAATTCGGGACACCGATTCTGTTTGCTACTGGTGAACCGCACCATTTCGAGGAGCTTGTTCCAATGCTTCCCGATCAGGTCTATCTGAACCTACAACCGCGGCTGCTGCCGGTTTTCCAAAGCAGGTACCCACAAGCGAAGATGAAGCCCATGATTCGCATGGCCTATCATGGCGGGACGCTGCCCACGAGCGCGGACGTTGCACAGTTGAGCAGCCGGAATCTGGAGGAGATGCAAAGTCTGTACGACGACGGCACCGAAACCGGCGAGTCACCGGAGTTCTTTTTCCCGCAAATGGTGGACGATGGTTGCTTTCATGGGATCTATGTTGAGGGGGAACTTGCGGCAGCGGCCGGCACGCACATGGTCTATGAAGAGGAGAGCATTGGCGCCATAGGCAATGTGTATACGCGGCGGAAGTGGCGCCGGCGCGGGCTGGGGCGCATGGTAACGGCGTCCGTAGTCAATTCCCTGCTGGCGCGAGGAATCAGGACGATTGGATTGAATGTCAGCGCGGGCAATCCGGCACGCCAGGTCTATGAATCGCTCGGGTTTGTGCACCATTGCGATTTTCTCGAAGGCCCCGCGTCGGCGTGATATCCTCATGCTCGTGAATACCCTGGCTCGACGCTCGTTTCTCAGCCTTGCTGCCGCGCCTCTAGGTGCGGTCTCCATGGATTCGTGGACTGCGATACAAGGCGTTTGCGCATGGCCGAATCTGCAACGGCTCGCCGGCGGGACGCTCATCGCGACGATCTTCAACCAGCCTTGCCACGGGGAATGGGAAGGCGACCTGGATTGCTGGGCGAGCACTGATGACGGACGCACGTGGAAATTTCGCGGACGGCCGGGGCCGCATGAGGCCCGGACGAATCGCATGAATTGCGCGGCAGGCCTGGCCGGCAACGGGGACATGATCGTGCTGGTGAGCGGTTGGTCGAACCGCGAGCCGATCGGCCAATCTACGCCGGCAACGAGAGGGCAGGTCTTGAAACCCTGGATCTGCCGTTCGACGGATGGGGCCAGGAGTTGGACGCGAAGTGGCGTCTTCCCGGATCCGCTCCCGGCAGGCACTGGCATCGACAACCAGTTCATCCCATTCGGCGACATCCAGGGCGCCGCCGACGGGTCGCTTTGCGTGTCGGTGTACACGCGGCGCAACGATGGCCGCAACAACTGTCTGCTGCGCAGCCGCGACGATGGGCGGAGTTGGGGCGGACTGGTGGAGTTGAATCCGGTAGGCAACGAGACTGCGATTCTGCATGTGGGCGAGGGGAAGTGGCTCGCGGCAAGCCGTATGTTCGAGCGCGCCGGCGAGCAGCATCATATTGAGTTGTTCACGTCGGGCGATGATGCGAAGACGTGGCGTCGCGAAGGTCCGCTGACACTCCCAGGCCAAATCACGGGGCATCTGGCAAAGCTGCCTGACGGCCGCATTCTTTTGAGCTACGGCAACCGCAACAGGAACAACTTCGGGGTGGACGGGCGGATGAGCGCGGATGGCGGAAAGAAGTGGGGTCCACCGTTTCGCATCGCCGATACTCCGCAATCGGACTGCGGCTACCCGGCAAGCGTTCCGCTGCCCAACGGAGATATCGTGACGGCCTACTATACGCGCCTCTCCCACGATCACCATTACGAAATGCGCGTCGCGCGGTGGAACTCCAAAGCGCTGTAGGGTATACTGTGGCGGAATTACTGGGATTGCGGACCGTTCGAGCGGCCGCGCAACAAAGCAAGGAGGAAGGGATGCCATACGAACTGGAAGGCAGACTCCTGGAAGTCTGCGACTGCAAAGTCTTGTGCCCGTGCTGGATCGGCGAGGACCCGGACAACGGCACCTGCGACGGCGTTGTCACTCACCATTTTGACAAAGGCACGATCGACGGCGTCGATGTCTCGGGGTTGTCCATCGCGTTGCTGGGGCGCATACCAGGCAACATACTGCAAGGCAACTGGAAAGTCGTGGTGGTGATTGACGACAAAGCCAGCCCGCAGCAGGAACAGGCGCTGATGAACTGCTACTCCGGGAAACTTGGAGGCCCGGTGGCCGATCTCGCCAAACTGGTGGGCGAGATCGTCAGCGTGCAGCGCGCCCCCATCGGCTTTCAGGTGACCGAAGGCAAGGGGACTTTATCGGTGGGCACGATGGTGGACACGGAAATGGCGCCATACAAGAGCCCGCTCGGCCAAACCACGACTCTCAACGAGAGCGCCTTTTCCACGATCCCGGGCTCGCCCGCCTACGTGAGCAAGGCATCTCACTACAAGCGCAACACCAGCGCACACGGAATACCAGACGTCGATCTGAAGAACTGCAATGCCATCCAGGGCAGCTTCCGCTTCGTGGCCTGACTTCGTTCTCGGCTTCTGCATTTCGTCGCTCACCGCCCTCGCGTGGCTTTCGCTTTGGTGGTGGGGTCAGTCGCCGAGCGGCCACTTACTGATGCATGGCGCCCGGCACGTAGCGCAGGGCGCGGGGAACGTCTGGTATTACGGCGCGATGGTGGTTGCCGGCTGGACGCTGATGACCGTCGCGATGATGTTGCCCACGGCGACACCGCTGTTGCTGATGTTCCGGCGCATGGTGTCGGCCAAGACGAACGGCGGCGTCCTGGTGGGACTCGTGGTCCTCGGGTACCTTTCGGTTTGGGCGGTGTTCGGGATCGCGGTGCAGCTCGCCAATCGCGCTGCGCAGGCGATCCCCGGCAGCGCCGACATTAGCGGCACGTGGCTTCCCAGCACAGTGATTCTAGCCGCCGCGGGAGTCTACCAGTTCACGCCGCTGAAATACGCCTGTCTGGACAAGTGCCGGACGCCGCTGTCGTTTCTCATGTCGCGCTGGCAGGGCCGCAGCGAGTTGGCGGAAGCCTTCCGGCTGGGCATCGATCACGGCCTCTTCTGCGTGGGCTGTTGCTGGTCGCTCATGCTGCTGATGTTCGTTGTCGAAATGGGGAACCTCGGTTGGATGCTGTTGCTGGGGATCATCATGGCCGTTGAGAAGAACTTCGCGTGGGGACGGCGGATCAGCGCTCCACTGGGGATCGTGCTGCTGGGATGGGCGGCAGTGGAGGTGTGGCGCGGAGTTGCATGAACGCTACTCAAATGGGAGAATGCGCGCATGCGAATCGCAGAATTACTCGTTCTCGCCTTAGCGCCGGCCACATTGCCCGCCGCCGATTGCGCCGCGCTCGCCAGACTGTCCTTGCCCTCTACCACAGTGACCACAGCAACGGATGTGCAGGCGGGATCGTTCACCTCGCCTGGTGGAACACCCATCAGCAACCTTCCGGCTTTTTGCCGCGTTGCAGGAGTGATTCGCCCTTCGGCCGATTCCGAGATTCAGTTTGAGACGTGGCTGCCGGCGTCAGGGTGGAACGGCAAGTTTCAGGGCATCGGGAATGGCGGCTTCGCGGGTTCCATCAGCTACGGCGGGCTCGCCGATGCGGTGCGGCGCGGGTACTCCGCGGCTTCGACGGATACAGGACACCGGGCCTCCGGACAGGATGCCGGCTGGGCACTCGGGCATCCGGAAAAGGTGATTGATTTCGGACATCGCGCCATTCACGAGACGGCCGTCAAGGGCAAGGCGCTTACGCAGGCCTACTACGGAAACGCGGCGAAGCGAGCCTATTTCAATTCCTGTTCGAATGGGGGAAGGCAGGCGCTCATGGAGGCGCAGCGCTATCCGGAAGACTACGACGGGATTATCGCGGGCGCGCCGGCCAATTACTGGACCAAACTCATGACGAACGCGGTTTCGATGATGCAGGCTACCGCGGGCGATCCCGTCGCCTACATCCCAGCCGTGAAGTTGCCCTCAATCCAGGCGGCTGCGCTCGCGGCATGCGACAACAGCGACGGCGTGAGAGACGGCGTCATCGAGAATCCCGCCGAGTGCCGGTTCGACCCCGGCGTGCTGCAATGCCAGGGCGCCGAGAATGACAAGTGCCTCACCGCTCCCCAGGTGAAAGCTCTTCGCAAGATCTACGACGGCACACGCAATGAGAAGGGCAAGCTCATCGTGCGCGGCTATGCAATGGGCGGAGAGGCGGAGCCCGGTGGTTGGGCAGCCTGGATCACCGGGCCGGCGCCGGAGAAATCGGCGATGTGGTTCTTCGGAACGAGCTTCTACAAGAACATGGTTACCGGAGACCCTAACTGGGACTACAGGAAGTTCTCCCTGGAGCGCGATTGGAAGGCCGCGGAACAAAAGGCCGGGGCGCATCTGAGCGCGGACAACCCTGATCTGAAGCGATTCCTGGCGCGCGGCGGCAAGCTGATTCTATATCACGGCTGGAGCGATGCGGCCATCCCGGGCTACCACATCATCAACTACTACGAGAGTGTGCAAAAGAAGGTGGGGCGGCAGAACACGGACAGTTTTGTGAGACTGTTCATGGCTCCCGGCGTACAGCATTGCGGAGGAGGGTCCGGGCCGAACTTCTTCGGTCAGGGCGGGGTGGCGCAAGGGGATGCGGAGCACAACATCGCAGCCGCGCTCGAACGTTGGGTGGAACAGGGCACCGCGCCGCAGCGGGTCATCGCTACGCGGTTCAAGACGGGCAACAACCCGTCGAGCGGCGTGGAGAAGACGCGTCCGCTCTGCGCTTATCCGAAGGTGGCCAAGTACAAGGGGAGCGGTGATACCAACGACGCTGCGAATTTCACATGCGAGGCGGCGGGAAGGAAGTAATCTAGAACGTGATTCGCGTTTGCAGTTCCAGCCGCCGATTATTGGCGCTTTCAGAAAAGCCCGTGCCCCCGACAGTGTTGGCGCCCGCGGGCTGGTTCGCCAGGCCGAACAGGGGCGAGGTGATGTTGCCGATGATCGGCCCCGGGTTGTTGTGGTTGAGGAGGTTGCGGACGGACATCGACACCGTGATGTTGTATTTGCGGTTGATGCGCGCGGGGCCGCCGGCATTCGGATTGTTGAACACGCCGGCAGAATCGCGCCGCGTAGCGGCACCGCCGGGGATGTTGGTGGGCGCTTCCCTGCCCTCGCCGATTCCGAATGACCAGCTCTTGCCAACGCGGAGATTGAAGAAAACAGACCCCGGTCCGCGCCCGTAGTTTCTGCCAAGCAGCACTTGATCCGGAGTGGGATTCGGGTCGAGCAGGCCGTAACTGGTGCGCACGACTCCGGCCTTGTCCGGATCGGTGGCAAAGCCCGGGCGGCCGTTGAAGAGCGTAGTCCCGTAGAGGTCGCGGCCGACTGTGATGTCAAAGGGGGGGCCGGTCTCCATGGTGAGCAACGGATTCATTTGGATCTTCCAACGCGTGGCTTCCATATTGCCGCCAAAGGTGACGCGCTGGCGCACATCGGTAGCGGCTGGTCCGTACTCGCCGGCCATGCTGTAAGGCTTCGCCGGTGCAGTGGACAGACTGTCTGTATTGCTCCTGGCCTGATTCAGCACGTAGGAGCCGAACAAGGACACGGCCGCATTCACACGATTGTTGACACTGACGATCATCTGGTGCTGGTTGTACAATCCGCTGGACTCGATGAGAAAGACTGCGCCGGGAGCGCCATTCGGATAGACACCACTGCTCGGAACCGCCGGGTTGTAAGTGCCCGGAAGAGGCGCATTGATGTTCTGTGAACGCAGGCGGTGAAGGCCGCGCGTGCCGGCGTAAGTGACGGCGACGGTGGTTTTCCATGGCAACTCCCGCTCCACGCTCGCCGCCCCTTGCATGACGTATGGAGCGCGCAGGGAGTTGCTGAGCCTTTGCACGTTGCTGATGCTACGGGGGAGCGAGGAAACGGAGGGCACGAAGGGGAAGAAGTCCGGCTCGGATACCACGTATTGCTGTTGGATGACTCCACCGTAACGCAGGGCGGTGAGCGAACTGACCAGCGGGAACCTGTCGTAGAACATGCCGAATCCACTCCGCAGCACTGTCTTCTGGCGGGCCTTACCCTTTGCACCCGGCGCCCAGGCAACACCCAACCGCGGCGCAAAGGCAATGCGATCGCCAATGTTGGTTTGGGCTTCATAGCGAAGCCCCAGGCTCAATGTCAGATTGGAGCGCGCTCGCCATTCATCACCAAAGAACACGCCAACATCCGTTTGGCCGCCTGCGAGTGCAGGCGTTCCGGCGCTGATGGTGAATTGCGTCGCGCCGCCGCCCAGGGCGCGAATCTGCTCGGCACTGAGGCCCTGGCGCTGCAGTAGAAGCGTGCGGCGGTAGCGTTCGATCGAAGTGATGGTGACTTGCGCCGCACCTGCAAGCTGTCCCTTGGCATCCAACTGCGGTCCCACTCCACCGCCGAAGGTGAATGTCCCACCGAAGTTGGCCGGCACGAAATCGTTATACTTCTCGCCTCGAATGCGAGTGCCAAAGCGCAAGGTGTGCGCCTTGTGAATCATCGAAATATAGTTCTGTCCTTCGAAATTGTTCTGGGTGTTGTTCTGCCGGCCAACGTGCGATCCGCCACCGTTAAAGGCGCCTAACACCAGCAGCGAGGGCTCAAAGCTGTTAGAGACGTAATTGCTCGAGGTGCGAATGTACTGGAACCGCGTTTCGTTGATGACGTTTGCGTTGACGACGTGCGTGTTGGCGGCCCGCACAATCTGGCTCAGGCCGCTGGCGTGAACCCCGCGGGACGGGAGGTTGAAGACGCCAACCATGGAATCGCGAATGTCCGCCGGCATATAGCCATAGCGGAAAGTCAAGGTGTTCTTAGCTCCGGCCTGCACATCGAATCGTGGAGAAACGGTAATGCGGCGTTGCGGGATGCGGTGCACGGCGGTGTACGGGTCAATCACAGCGAGGCTCTGAGGGTCGAGCGTGATGCCGTTGATGACGGCTCCGTTGTCGATGGAATCGCGGCGGATGTCCCAAAACATGGCCGCGTGCTTCCCGAGCGGTCCGCTGACGGTGCCGCCGTATTCCTTGAGCAGGAAGGGGGCCTTCTGAGCGGCGTAAGGATTGCGCGAGTTCCAGAAGTCGTCGGCGAAGTTGTAATAGCCCAGAAACCGCCACTTTTCCGAGCCGGGCTTGGTGAGAATCTCGATTCGGCCGAACCCCATCTTGTCGTATTCGGGCGAAAACGGATTCTGATTGATGCGGATTTCGCGAATCGACTCCTTGGAGGGGAGCGCGCCTCCGGTAAATCCGTCGATGTAGATCTGGCCTCCGCTGGGTCCCGCGGATGGGCCTGCCAAAGCCTGGAGATCGGCCGCGAGATCCTCGAAATTGTCGCCGAGGGCGTCCAGGTCCTTTCCGCGAATCACTACGGAGTTGCCGTTGCTGGCGCCGTCGGTGGAAACGCCCGGTGTCGCGGCGGACTCCTGGATCGTGACTCTCTCCTGCGTC
>JACQZR010000110.1 GCA_016213775.1 Acidobacteriota bacterium | reverse complement strand
GCGTTGCCTCCGTTCAGGAGTTGAAGGACCGAATCCTCGCCGGAGTCGCGGAAATCAACGCTCAGCCAGTCGTCCATCGCTGGAAGGCCTTTGATGCTCTTAATGAAGATGAGGATATATTTTAGTGAAACGGTGTACTAGAAATTGACGATCGAAGCGAATGAGGCGGCTTCGAGGCTGGCTCCGCCGACGAGGGCGCCGTCGATTTCGGGTTGGGCCATGAGACCTTTTACGTTGTCGGGCTTGACGCTTCCGCCGTACAGGATGCGGGTGGCGGCCGCGGCGGCGTCACCGAATCTGGCGGCGACCAGCCCGCGGATAAAGCGGTGGGCGTCGGCCGCCATGTCGGGGGTGGCGGTCTTGCCGGTGCCGATGGCCCAGACGGGTTCATAGGCGATAGTAATCTGCGCAAACTGCTCCGCCGTAAGCGGGGCGATTCCGCCATCAAACTGGGCGCGGAGGACGGTTTCGGTATTATTGCTTTCGCGCTCTTCCAGGCGCTCGCCGACGCAGACGATCGGCTTGAGTCCGTGCTCGATGGCGGCGAGCGTGCGTTTGAGAACGGTCTCCTCGGTTTCGCCGAAATACTGGCGGCGTTCGCTATGTCCGATAATGACGTACTCGCAACCGGCGGCCTTGAGCATTGGGCCGGAGATTTCACCGGTGAAGGCGCCTTCCTTGGCCCAGTAGAGGTTCTGCGCGCCTATGCCGACGCGGCTGTTTCCGGCGGCGGCGACGGCGGCCGGGATGTTGACGTAGGTTGGACAAATAGCAATGTCCGCATGGGTGGACGTAGCCACCAGTGGGAGGAATCTCTCAAAGAATACGGTGGTGTCGCCGGCAGTCTTGTACATCTTCCAATTGCCGGCCATGAATGGTTTTCGCATAGGAATAATGAGGGATAAACTTCAGTGTAGCAGGGTAAGGGGGCGGGTCCGGCGTGCGAGAAGGTCAAAAACATTTTGCGCATCGGATGTTTTGGTTGCTTCCGGCCCCCAACTTCGCTTACAGTATTGCTTGGCGGAACCTATGCAGCTAAGAGTACTGGCATTCGTCCTGGCTGGCGGAAAAGGCACCCGGTTGTATCCTCTGACCAAGGAGAGGGCGAAACCCGCCGTGCCGTTCGGAGGGCAATACCGGATTGTGGACTTCGTGCTGTCCAATCTGGTGAACTCCGGGATCTACTCGAGCTACGTGCTCATCCAGTTCAAGAGCCAGTCGCTGTTGCAGCATTTGCGTGATGGCTGGGAAGTGAACGGGCTGCTGAAGAGCCACTTCATCATTCCGGTGCCGGCGCAGATGCGGTCGACCGAGGAGACCTGGTATCGCGGTACCGCCGATGCGATTTATCAGAACATCAACCTGATCGAACAGGCAGACCCTCACGTGGTGGTGGTTTTCGGGGCTGATCATATCTACCGCATGAATGTGAGGGACATGATTGACTACCACGAGAAGAAGCGGGCGCAGGTGACGATCGCGGCGATTCCGCTGCACAAGGAAATGTCGCGGGAGTTCGGGGCGATCGAGGTGAATCCGGATTATTCCGTCCGGGCATTCCACGAGAAGAAGGAAAACGTGCCGCCGATGCCGGAGGATCCTTCGATGTTCCTGGCGTCGATGGGAAACTACGTGTTTTCGACAGGACTGCTGTTGCGGGAGTTGTACGCGGACGCGGCGCGGGAGGATTCGGCGCACGATTTCGGGCGCGATATTCTGCCGCGGCTTGTGAGTCGCGGGGATATGTATGCCTACGATTTCCGGACGAACAAGATCCCCGGAGATCCGCCGAATTCGGAAGCCTACTGGCGGGATGTGGGAACGCTGGACGCCTACTACGATGCGTCGATGGATCTGCGGACGATTACGCCGAAGTTGAACCTTTATAACAGGCAATGGCCACTGCGGACGGCGGTATATGACGATCCGCCCGCGAAGTTTATTTTTGATGACGAAGGGCGGAGAGGGCAGGCGATTGATTCGATTGTGGGGAACGGGTCGATCCTTTCGGGCGCGATGGTGAAGAACAGCGTGATCGGGCGTGGGTGCCGGATTCATACGGGCGCCGTTGTGGAAGACTCGATCCTCTTCGACAACTGCGACATTGGCCGATATGCAAAGGTGAAGCGGGCGATTCTGGATAAGAACCACCACGTGGCGGAGAATGAAACGATCGGGCATGATCCGGTCTCGGACCGGCAGTTGTATCACGTGAGCGAAGCCGGCGTCGTGGTGGTGGAAGGGCGCCGGTCGAGAGTGGATATTTCGTCAGTGAGTTTGTAGTTCAAAGAAAGAGGCCGGCTATCGTCAAGATCTGCGCGCTCGCCAGTTCGAGTTCCGGGAACTCCGTGTTCGTGGGGACGGAGCGAACTCGTCTTTTAATTGACGCGGGGCTTAGTCGCAGGGAGACGTTCAAACGGCTCGCCAATATCGGCGAGGATCCGGAGAAGCTGACCGCGATTCTGGTGACGCATGAACATTCCGATCACGTCTCCGGCCTGGTGCGGATAGCGAAGAAGCTGCACATTCCCGTGTTTCTGACCCGGCTGACGGCACCGTCGATTGATTGGGATGGGTACGCGCCGAAACTGGAGGCGTTCCAGGCGGGCGCGGCGTTTTCGATTGGGGAGATCGACGTGAGGAGTTTTACGATTCCCCATGATGCAATCGATCCGGTGGGCTATTGTGTTCAGGCGGAAGGTGTCAAGGTAGGTGTGGTGACGGATTTGGGCTACATGCCGGATTCGATCCACTTCCATTTGCGGGGGACGAATTTTCTGCTGCTGGAGTCGAACCACGACCTGGACATGTTGAAGGTGGGGCCGTACCCATGGTCAGTGAAGCAGCGGGTGATGAGCCGGAGGGGGCATTTGTCGAACGACGTGGTGTCGTCGTTTATCAGCGAGCATCTGGACAGTTCGACGGCAACCCTCATGCTGGGGCATTTGAGCGAGCACAACAATCATCCGGAGATTGTGCGGTTGACGGCGTCGCAGGCGTTACAGGGGCGGGGATTGGCGACGAACCTGGTGATCGCGGAGCCGGGGAAACAGTCCGAGACGTTTGTATTTTGAAACAGATGCCGAACAATTGTGTTCGTTCTGATTGAAAGAAAAAACCATCAGTCCTGGTGATTCACTCAAGAATGAACCGCGCACGCCGATACGTACCTCATGATAGGAATCCTTCTTCTATTGGGCGCTGTCTCATTGGGCACAGCAATCCTCACCTGGGCACTGGTGGCATCCCGCACCTCGAGTGCCGCGGAATGGGACTTGGATCCGGACTGGTGCGCGGACTACACGACGGACCAATACATTCCGATGTTCCGGCTGCTTGCTGACAACGACGGCGAAGTCAGTAGGCTCACCTCCAGGCGGATCCGCCGGCGGATTCGCACCGAGAAGCGAAACATATTCCGTGGTTACCTTCGGAATCTGATTCGGGATTTTAACCGCATGCACCATATGGCGCGGTTGGCTTGTGTCCGCGGAGAACTGGACCGCCCCGATTTTGGCCTGGAACTAATGCGGCTCCAAGGCCGGTTCCTGCTCAAAGTGGCGGGCGTTCACTACGCCTTGGCAATGCATACGATGGGGATCTCGGTTTCGATCGGGCTGGAGTCTCTCATTGAGGGCCTGCAATCGGCTCAGCTCTATCTCCAGCCGTCTCCGGTGGCGGCGAGTTAATCGGGGAACTATCTGGATGTAGCAGCATCGCAGGTATTCTTCGGGGTCTGTCTGCGCTGGAACGATCCGAAAACCGCTTGCTGAGGCGCGCGGCTCTGTTTCGCATCTCGCTGCCAGCAAGTCTTACGGAGCCGTCACCATGCGCAACTTGCGGCAGAATCTATTTATAAATTTTAAACAATAGTAACTATTGCGTAACTGTATTGTAATAGCGGCCATGCCGCGGAGGTTGTCTACACTGTTTACATGATTTCGGCTCACTACATCCGCAATTCCTGCCGAAAGGCAAAGTAGTGAGTCTGATGCAGGTGTGGGCTCAGACGACGCACATATGCCGACAAAAGTAGTTAACGGTTCGGAATCTCGCGAAGCCAGTGTTGTGGAAGGGCTTCGCGGGGCACTCAGAACGTTGCTTCAGGCGATGTCCGAGACGCTGTTCGGTGAGCGGGGAGATGTCGCGGCGACCAAGCCTCAACTGGAGGAGATCTCGGCATCGGTAGACACACTCTCGACAGCCGATTCGATTGTGGCGTTGATCGGGAAAGCGGTGGGATTATTCCGGCGGCACAATGAGCGAGCGGAACAGAAGATCGCGCGGCGGCAGGCTGAGTTGGAGATGAACCTTGTCGCTCTCGAACAAACCATCGAGGTCACCAGTGATGGACTCGAACTGGCCGTTGCACAACTGAAGCAACTGTCCGCGGAACTGGTGCGTGCCTGCGTGGCGAAGGACGCGGACCACAGGCGGGCCGCATTGATGCGCTGCGTACAGGTCACACGTGAGGAAGTCAAACGGCAAACGGCTTCCATCGAGAACATTCGCGATGTGCAGCGGCAACTGTCGGGCACTCTGGAACCGGGACGGCCGGCCGCTGCTATCGCACCAGGACCGATGGATCCGATCACCGGCCTGCCTGCCCGTCAGATTGCTGAGCGGACCCTGCTCGGCCAAGGGCGGCCGGTTTACGTGATCGCTTTCGTGCTGTCGAGCCTGCACGCGGTCACCTCGCGCTACGGTCAGAAGGCTGCAGATCCGGTGCTGCTGCAGTTCAGCCAACACGTCGCGCAACGGATCGGCAATAGCGACAGACTCTTCCGCTGGGGGCGGACGTCCTTCCTGGGGCTCTTTGAGCGGCATATCGCCTCGTCCGACTTCCACGCGGAGATAGCGGCCGCAGTTCCAGCCAGAATCGAGAGTTTCGTCGATGGGCGTTCCCGTGCCGTGATGTTCACCACCGACTGTCACTGGATGTCGTTCCCATTTCAACCCGGAGAGCCAACCGAATTGCTGATCAGCAAAATCGACGGGTTCGTCCGCAACGCCTCCGGAGCGGTGGATTAAGGCCTCTGGTCCCGCTTAACGGGTGTGGTCTCGTGTCCGGTTTGATACCATCGAACGGACGGGGACCATGCGGGAGTCCGGAGATCATACCATTGATGCGTTAGTCCACCGGCTGCCGGCCGAGTTCGGTGCACGCATTTACTACCTGGCGCTTCGCGAACTCCGGTCTCCCACGCTGGCTGAAGATGTGCGCAACGAGACTCTGTTGCGGGCGATTCGGGCGCTACGGGAAAAGGGCATCCGCAACGTCGAAGCCATGCCGGGGTACATTGCAGGGGTAGCGCGCAATGTCATCCGCGAACAGATTCGAAGGCGCGTGGCTAGTACAGATTTGAGCGATGTGGATGTAGCGGCCGCTGAACCGGAGATCACGGTGGATCACACGGACCGGCGGGCATTGATGCTGACATTGAAACGGTTGAGTGAGCGTGAGCGAAAGATCATCCGGTACATCTTCTACGATGAATTACCAAAGGGGGAGATTGCCCAGCGGCTGGGGATTCCGGAGGAGCGGGTGAGGCTGGTGAAGTCCAGGGCGTTGCAGAGCTTTCGTGAAATCTACGCCGGGATCACCGCGATCAGACGGGAAATGAAATAGACAAGCGAAAATAATGGTGATCCACTTTGACGCCTCGTGGCACTATTCAATAGGAACGATTGAGTGACACACGACGAAGCCAAATCACGCGAGATCGCGGAGATGTACGTTCGCGGCAAGCTGATACCGCCGGAGCGGCTTGCGTTTGAAGATCACTTCTTCTCCTGTGCAGAGTGTTTCCAGGAAGTGGAAGCGCTCGACCGGATGCGCTCGGCGGTGAAGGACGCGGTGCGGTCAGAACAGTTTCCTCAGGAGGTGCCGCGGAAGTCGAATTGGGTGATGCCGCTGGCGATTGCCGCGTCGGTTCTGTTGGCGGTGTTGAGCGGGTATGCCTTTCTGGTGAGCGAGCCGCGGCTGCAGTCGGAGAGGGAACAGTACAAACAACAGACATTGGTAGCTCAGGTGAGGGTGAGCGAATTGGAGCGGGAGTTGGCGGGAAGGCAGCCGGGGCCGGAGGCACTGCCGCTATTGGTGCTGGAATCCGCGCGTGCCAGCGGTGGGAACACGATTCGCGTGGACAAGGGTGCGTCGCAGATCGCACTGTGGGTGGAGCCGCCGCCGAACCAAAAGGGGCCGTTCACGGTGGAGATTCGACGGGCCAGTGGTGATCTCGTGGTTGCATTGAAGGAATTGGTGCGCAATTCGCAAGGCGGGCTGATTGTAGCTATCCCGATCTCCAGGCAGCGGCGGGGGGACTACAGAGCACGCCTGCTGTCGGGCAACACCGTGGTGAGTGAATACAGCTACACTGTGACCATATGATCGGGCTCTGGGTGGCCTTGGCCGCTTCGGTGTTTGCGCAGGACGCCGCCTTCACAGGCGCGGCCGTGGAGCGCGACCTTGAGGCGGGGAACGGGCACAGCTATCGGGTCAGCGTCCAGCAGGGGCAATTCCTAAGCGCGAGGGCGGCGCAGATTTCCGGCAATGTGACTCTACGGCTGGTGGATGTGGCCGGCAAGGTGCTGGCGAGTAGCGAGCGGCTACCGAGCGGCGGAGTGGAAGAACTGCCTTGGTTGGCGGTGGCGAGCGGCGATTACAGAGTGGAGGTTTCGTCGAAGGGAAAAGCGCGCTACCGGTACGAGGCCGAAGTGCGCGTGCCGACGGATCGCGACCGGATCCGCGCGGGCGCTTTTCACGCATCCAGAGTGGAAGGCGAGCCGTTGACCCGAACCGCGCTTGGGCGGCCGGAGGCGGTGAAGAAGTATCAGTTCGCAGTGGAGGAGTGGCGCAAGGCCGGCGATGTGCTGTGGGAGGGAGCCGACCAGAACACGCTGGGCGGCCTGCTGTTTCAAACTGGCCAGGTAGCACAAGCCAAGGCGGCGCTGGAGCGTGCAGTGGCGTTGCTGCGCGACCTTCCGAGCGAGCGCGATGTGCTCTTGTCGGCCCTGAACAACACCGCCGTTGTCGCGATTCAATTGGAAGATTACGACCGAAGCGCGGCGCTCTTTGAGGAGGTGATTCGCATCCGGGAGCAGATGCCCGATACGCCGGCGTTCGGCCTGGCACTCAACAACACTTCCATCGTGTACAAGCGGATGGGGGAGTTCGGCAAGGCGGAGGCGGCTTCGAGGCGCGCCATTGCGATCGCGAGGCAGGGTGGGGACGCGATGCACATCGAGAAGGCGCTGTCCAACATGGCCATGCTGCTGGCCTCGATTGGCGACCATCAGGGTGCGCTGCAGCATTGGCATTCTGTGCTGCGAGAGACCCCGCCGGCAAAGCCACACACCGCCATTACCGGGCTGGCGATGGTGTATCTGGAATTGGGCGATTATGTGACGTCGATGCAGTATTGGGAGAAGGCGGAGGCAGCGGCGCGGGCGGAGAAATCGGACGCGAATCTGGCTTATGTGCTCTATGGCATCGGCGGGGTGAAACTGCGGCAGGGCAATGCCGCGGCGAGCTTGAAGTACGTGGAAGAGTCGGTTGCGATCCTGCGCAAAATGCCCGTGTCAGTTGGGTTGGTGAACCCTCTGACCGGGCTCTGCCACGCCTATCGCGAGAATGGCCGGGTGGCGGAATCGCGGGCCGCGGCGGAGGAAGCACTCGCAATCATTCGCAGAGTGAATCACAAGATGGCTTTGCCAGGTGCGCTTGCATGTGCGGCACGGGCGGATTTGGCGGCGCGGCAGTTTGAGGGCAGCAGGAAGCTGTTTGAGGAAGCGCTGGCTAGTGCAAAGGATGGGAAGGCTCGCACGGATGTGCTGACCGGGTTTGCCGATTTGGAGCGAGCAACCGGGAATCCGCTGGGTGCTCTGGCCAGGTTGGAAGAGGCAATTGTGTTGCGGGAACGGCGCGCGTCGAGCGTCAGCGATTCGGGAACGCGTGCGTATGCGCGGTCAACGGATGGTTCGTCCCACCGGTCGGCGAGCGAGGTCCTGATGGGGTTGCATGCGATGGATTCGGAAGGCGGGCATGCGGAGCGGGCCTTCGAAATGCTGGAGCGGTCGCGGGCGAGAACACTGGCCGAAGTGCTGGCGGCTTGGGGGACTCCGCGCCACGTCACGCGCGAGCAGGCGAAGGAAGAGGACAGGCTAATGGCCGCGATGACAATAGCACAGCGCGATCTGTTCCAGGCGGGGCTGACTCGGAGCCGGCAAGCTCAATTGCGGGGTACGCTGGCGGCCGCGGAGCGGGAGTTGATGCTGTTCCGCAGTTCGCTGCCGTCGGAGTTTCCCCAGCCGGACGTTTTGACACTCGATCGGATTCAGAAGGAACTGCTGTCCGGGGGAGATGCGGCGCTGCTGTTTTATTCGCTGGGACCGGAACGGTCGTACGTTTGGGCGGTGACTCGGACGGGGTTTGCCAGCGCGGCCTTGCCGGGCCGGAAGCAGATCCAGGAGCGGGTGCGAGGATTCCGCGCATTGTTGAGCAGGCCGCCGAATGCGCTGTCGGCGAGACGCGGTCGGTCGGAGATTGCGGCGGCGGGGCGCGGGCTGTACCAGATGCTGATCGGGCCGGTGGAAAAGGCGATTGCGGGAGTGGGTCGATGGATCGTAGTTCCGGATGGGGCGCTGCATTCGTTGCCGTTTGAGGCTTTGACGGGCGGGAGTGGAGTTTTGGTGGAACGGACCCCAGTGACCTATGCTCCGTCGGCTTCGGTGCTGGCTGCGTTGAAGGCGCGAGAGTGGCGCAAGGGGGGGGCGACACTGCTGGCATTCGCGGATCCGTCGAGTGTGGGCCGGGCGGTGATGGACGGGGAACGGGCGCTTCCAGCTACTCCCCTGCCCAACGCGCGTCGCGAGGTGGAAGCCATTCGTATGACGTTGGGGGGCTCGCAGGCGAAGGTGTATGAGGGGGCGTCGGCGAGGGAACAGGTTTTGAAACAGGAGCAGTTGGAGAAGTATCGTTACTTGCACTTCGCGGTGCATGGGCTTCTCGACGCGGAGCGTCCGGCGCGGTCGGGCCTGGTGCTGGCGCGGCAGCCAGAGGATTCCGAGGACGGCTTGCTACAGGCGCGGGAGATCGCGCTGTTCCAGTTGAGTGCGGACGTGGTGACGTTGTCGGCGTGCGAATCGGGCTTGGGAGAAGTTGTGGATGGGGAGGGGGTACTCGGGCTGTCACGCGCGTTTTTGCACGCGGGCGCACGGGGTTTAGTGGTGAGTTTGTGGAACGTGAATGACGCGGCGAGCGCGGAGTTGATGACCGGCTTTTATGGGAATTTGAAGAAGGGGATGACGGGGGCGGAAGCGTTGCGGCGGGCGAAGCTGGGGCTGATCAGGCAGGGTGGTGTTTGGGGGCATCCGTATTATTGGGCGCCGTTTGTGTATATCGGGCGCTGATAATTCACCAGGTTACGGTTACCCCGGGTTCCAATGGCCACACTTCGGTGCCGGGTAGGTCTTTGATTCTGTCGGCAAGGTCGGCGGGCGTGCCGGTGAGGGGAGGGAAGGTGCCCCAGTGCATCGGAATGACCTTCTTCGGGCGGATCATGCGACAGGCGAGCGCGGCTTCGCGGGGGCTCATGGTGTAAAGATCGCCGATGGGGAGGAAGGCGAGTTCGGGCTGGTAGAGTTCGGCAATCAGGCGCATGTCGCCGAAGACAGTGGTGTCCCCCGAGAAGTAGAGGGAGCGGCCGTCAGGCAGGCCGATGACGAAACCGGCGGCTTCTCCGGCGTAGATGAGCTGGTCGCCATCCTGTATAGAGGACGAATGAAGCGCGTGAGTCATCGTCACCGAGAATGGACCCACCCTGGCGGTACCGCCTTTGTTCATTCCCACGGAGGTGGTAACCCCTTTGCTCCCGAGCCACGTCGCTATCTCGTAGATGGCCACAACGGTGGAGTTGTGCGCCTTGGCGAGTGGGATGACCGACGCCATGTGATCGAAATGGCCGTGGGTGACGAGGATGCCGTCGGCGCGTTTGACGGTGAAGTCCTTTGGAAACTTCGGGTTATCGAACCAGGGGTCAAGAAGTAGAGTTTCTCCACTGTCGAGCGCCAGTTGAAAGGAACCGTGTCCAAGCCAAGTAATCTGTAGCATATTGAAGGAATCCTTTTCTTCCGATGATACAGGGAGTAAAATCATTTGGGCTGCACGGCTGGAGGAATATTTTCGTCATGATTGATGAGAAGCCATGCCGTGGCCACTTGTCGAAACTCGTATGAGCATGCCGCAACAGCCTAGCTCGACCGTCGCGGGGCCGGACATCGACCCACGCGATCAGTTCATTGCCGAGCACATGCGGCGCATTTATCTGCTGATTTACCGTGTTGTTGGCAATGTGGACGATGCTCAGGATCTGACGCAAGAGGTATTCATCAAGGTTCTGCAGCGGCAGGAACAGTTGCGGGACCGGGAGAAGGCAGCGCATTGGCTGTCGAGAATTGCAACAAACACAGCGATCGATTTCTTGCGGCGTCATAAGCGGGTTAGCTTCTCGGATATCGATGACTTGCCGCCGCTGACCGCACCAGCGGGGGAGAGCCCGGAGCATCTGATGCTGCGGGCGGAAAAACAGTCGCGGCTAGAGGCCGGACTGAATACCCTGACGGAGCGCGAGCGTACGGCGTTGTTGTTGCGTGATGTGGAGGACCTGCCTGCCGAAGAAGTGGCGCAGCACCTGGATTGTTCGAAGGCAACGGTGCGGAGCCATATTGCCAACGCGCGGGTCAAATTCAAAAGGTTCCTAGAAAAGCGAGGGCACGCATGAAACACGTATCGGAATACGATCTGGCCCTCTATTCCGGCAAGGATCTGGGGTGGGTGGAACGCCTGAAATTGGCGATGCACCTGCGCGGATGCACAGCCTGCCGGGCGCAGTTGGAAGAATTTCGGGAACTGCGTTCGATGGTGAAGGATGCCGCGGGACCGTTGCCGGAGCATCTGGATTGGGACCGGCTGTCTGCCGAGATGACTGCCAATATCCACCTTGGATTGGCCGCTGGTGAATGCGTATCGGGCCCCATTCGGGTGCCACAGTCGAACCACTTTACGGGATGGCGTCCGGCGGGCGTGCTGGCCGCGGCCGCGGCGGTGGTTGTGTTGGCTTGGGTTGTGACGGCTCCGGCGCCTGTGATCCCGACGAATATGGTTGCCAAGCATCAGGCGCCTATAGCTTCGACGACTGTGACGGCGCCGGTGCAGGGCGTGTTGCTCGAAACGTCGAGCTCAGCCATCAAGGTGAACGATCATGGCAGGGAATTGTCCCTCATGCATCCAAACGACAAGGACGTCAATGTGGTGTACAGCGTGAGCTTGCAGGGTTCGGTGCGCGCGCGGTACGTGGATAGTAAGAGCGGTCAGGTAACCATCAACAATGCATATGTCCAATAAATGGCTGATCACTGCGGCGTTGGCGGTTGGGGCCATGACGGCCCAGACGCAGGTGCCGCTGAATTCCAACAGCACGATGCACATCACTCTGCCGGACGATTCTCCGCTATCGGTGCTGTCGGCGGACTGGCGCGAATCGACGGTGACGCCGCGCGGAAGCGCCATGCTGCTGGATCTGCACACGTCGTTGTCGTTTCGCAATTCCAGCCAGAGGCGGGTGCGAGGCGTGACGTTGCTGGCGACAGCTCACGAGGTTGCGCCGGGCGGCAAGATGTCGGTGTCGGTGCCGAGTCTGGATATTGGTCCGGGCGAGGTGTTTCCCGTGCGGCTGGATGTGCGGCTGCTACGGCCTGCCACGAAGGGGGATGGTGCGCTGGTGGAGATCACTCTCGACGGCGTGCTGTTTGAAGACCTGAGCTTCTATGGCGCCAACAAACTGAACTCCCGGCGGACGATGACCATGTGGGAGTTGGAAGCGCGCCGCGACAGGAAGTATCTCCGCGGCGTCTATGAGACTGCCGGGCTGGATGCGCTTTCCAGGCACATGCGGGATGTTCAGGCGAAGCTGTCGGAGAGGCCGAAGGTGGATGTGCAGATGGCGAGGCGCGGTGGCGGCCGGACGACGGCGCAGGAATCGGAACGGTCGGTGCGGTTCGCGTTTCTGGATATGCCCGGAGAGCCCGTGCGAGCGACTTCGGGTTCTGCAACCGTGTCGCATTCACAGGCGCGTGCGCCGCAGATTGAAGTGGAGAACGTCGGTAACCGGCCGGTGCGGTACCTGGAAATTGGCTGGATTATGAAGGACCGTTCGGGCGAGGAGTTCTATGCGGGGGCAGTGCCGGCGGAGTTGAATCTGCAGCCAGGCCAGCGCGGCAAGGTGCAGCACGATTCAGCGCTCACGCTGTCGCAGCGGAACGGACAGCCAGTACCGGTGGCTGGGATGACGGGGTTTGTGAATCATGTGGAGTTCGCGGACGGATCGATGTGGATTCCGCAGAAGAGTTCGCTCGTGGATGATCCGCGGCTGAAGCGGGTGCTGAATCCCTCGGCGGAAGAACAGCGATTGAGTGATTTGTACCGGCGCAAGGGAATTCACGCGGTTGTGGACGAGTTGCGGCGGCACAATTAGGCAAGGCTTTGCCTTGATATCCCTTCGGGATACAGGAGCCAGAAGCCAGAATGAAAGCTGCTCCGTTGCAAGATGCGTAACGAGAACAGAAATTCTCGTTGGGCGGCGCATTACGGGCTAAGGAAAACGAGGCAATCACTGTCTGGCGAGGCAGATGGCGAGTTGCTCGGCGAGTTTCTGCCGGTCGATCGGCTTGCAGAGAAACGCGTCCATGCCGGCGACGATCGCCCGTTCGCGATCACTGGCCAGAACCCCCGCGGTGAGGGCAATGATCGGCAGGTCCTCGCATCCGCTTCTGCGAATGCGGCGCGTCGCTTCAAAGCCATCAATACCGGGCATCTGAATATCCATCAATACCGCCGAGTATTTTTGCTGGACGCATTTCTTTACGCCTTCCTCACCATCGCCGGCCAGATCCGCTGAGAGACCAAGGCTTCGCACGAGCGCCATCGTCACTTTCTGATTAACGCGGTTGTCTTCCACGATCAGGACGGGATGTGGTGCAGTCAACCGGGGAATGGGCTTGCTGGAGACTGATTGCTTTTCCATCGCGGGGGCGGTTGAGAAGGGTAGCGAGAAGCTGAAAGTGCTTCCCACCCCGAGAGTGCTCTGGACGTGAATCGAACCGCCCATGAGGTCAACGAGTGCGCGGCAAATACTGAGGCCAAGTCCTGTTCCGCCATAGCGGCGCGTGATCGAGCCATCGGCTTGCGTGAATTTATCGAAGATGTGCTCTTCTGCGGCAGGTGGAATGCCAACGCCGGTGTCGCTCACCGAGAACGTGATCGAAATCGCTGGTTCGGTTTCCTCTCGAAGGGCGCGAACCCGAATCCCGCCGGTCTGCGTGAACTTGATGGCATTGCTCAGCAGATTACTGAGCACCTGGCGCAGGCGCAACGGATCGCCTATGACCGCCGGTAAGTCATTCGGGACCTCGATGCTCATGCCAAGGTTCTTTTGAGCGGCGGTGGGACGGAAAGCGCGGCACACATCTTCGAGCAGGGCCGAGGGCGAGAAGGCGACGTTCTCCAATGCCAGTTTACCGGCATCTATTTTGGCGGAATCGAGCAGGTCGTTCAGGATTGCGAGTTGCAGGCGGGCGGAATCATTGATCGTCGAGACGTAGTCTCGCTGGCGGGCATCGAGGGGGCCTTCCAGAAGCAACTCCGCCATGCCGAGGACGCCGTTCATCGGAGTGCGAATTTCGTGGCTGATGCTGGCGAGGAA
Organism: Acidobacteriota bacterium; assembly: GCA_016213775.1. GTDB lineage: Bacteria > Acidobacteriota > Terriglobia > Bryobacterales > Bryobacteraceae > CADEFT01. The sequence goes on along the minus strand of JACQZR010000110.1, from coordinate 34,006 downwards.
GTCATCTTTGACGCGGTTTGCATTGTTGGCAACACGGGTGGCGGTGCGTGCGCGCCGGTACAGCCACGCCAGGAGGGCGAGCAACAGAGTGAGGACAGAGATGCCGCCCAGGGTGTAAGTCTGCTTGCGCCGCTGCTCCATCAACTGAACGAGGGAGTGTGCTTCAATGCTCGAGAAGACGAACCAGCGATCCACAAGCGTGCCGAAGCGGCCGTCGCGGAACATCAGCCCGATTTCATCGCGCAGTTTGTCGGCCTGCCTGCGATAGGCCGGGTGGGCCGCGATCGCCAACGACTGGCGCAGGTCCGAAAAGACGCGCACGCGAAACCTGGTGGCAGTACACCCCGCGGGGCGGGTGAGCAGCATGGCTTCCAAGAGACGCACCTCCATCATCGTGGCATCCACGACGCCCGCGCAGAGATGCTCGAGGGAGACCGTGCGATTTGGTGTCAAGTCCAGTTCGCTGCCCGGGAACTTTTGTTTCGCCAGCATAACTCCCAAGGGCAGGTTGGTGATCGCTACCTTCCTGCCCACCCAATCTGGTTCGGGGTCGCGGCTCCCGGAACTGGCGCGCCAGACAATGGCGTACTCATTTTCGAGCCACGGTTCGGTGGAGTAGAAGCCCGCAGCTTTCATGGCTCGCACGGCAACGAGAGGCCACAGGTCGATTTTGCCCGAAGCCAGGCATTTTTGCGGCCCTGCCGGGCAATTGGTCCACTCCAAGGCGATGCCGGCGCGTAGGGCGGCTGCGTTGAGGACGTCGACGGTGAAGCCGACAGCCCCGCGATCTTCGAGCCAGCTTTGGTAGGGAGCAGCCTGATCGACGCCGATCCGGACTCTGTTTGGGGGAACCGGCGGGGAGGCGGGGAGGAGGGTGACGGAAGCGAGGAACAGGACGACAGTCCAATGTGGAGACCGCAAGGCCATAGGGAACTCATCGGCGGAGTTGGGGGGATGTTCACATTTGGGGCAGCGCATCCGATGAGCGGATAAGGCGGGTTCTCGCTCGGCTGGGACTCGGAGCCCGTGCAGGTTCACGCCCCGCCCCTTCACCACTCCGCTTTCTGAAGATCCTGTCCGTCTCATCCACGTCTGGTGAAATGCCCTGACTCGTCATGTCAATTCTACTTGATGCGGGGTTGCGCGCTGAGTTGCGTGTGCGCTTCCCACTGAATTTTGGCAATCGCGGCAAGCCTTGCGAAGGAGGGAATGATCGTGGCGACCACCAATCGGCGGACCTTAGCTGGGTTTGTTGCCGGCGATCTTGAATAACAGCCGGATATCCTCGGAGAGAGCGTCCACCACTTCCTTTGTCTTCTGGAACTGCTCATCGGTGCGCCGGAACTGCTCGGCCACATCCGCGAAACGGGCAGCGGTTTCCTTTTGTAGTTGCGCGTGCGCTTCCAACTGCATTTCGGCAATCGTGGCAAGTCTTGCGATCTTGGTATCGAGGTTGGCCTGATTAGCAAGCAGGAACTCGATGGTTTGCTCAACGTTCATTGCCATACCACTTCCAGAATACTATACATACATCAGTCCTTCCTCAGTAAAGTCGCAATTCGAATGCGCTCGAAGGTGAAGTCGGCGCGGCTGCCTTCGTAGACAATGCCGATGTGTTCCGCGTCTATTCGGGTGATGCTGGGGTAGCCGCGGCCACGGCTTTCGTCGAGCAGCAGGTGATGCTTTTCGGGCCAGGTGCGGCCATCATCCAGACTGACTTGCAGGGTGTGATGGGAGCGGGCTTTTTGCGAACGCGGATTGGCGAACAAGAGGAGTGGTTTACCATCGTGGTCGATGCGGTAGAGGCTGCCGTTGGCGGGTGGTTCGATGAGCGTGTTGCCGTGTGTTGAGTGGGCGCGCCAGGTGCGGCCGAGGTCTGATGTGACCATGACGGCGCGGTAGCCCTGGCGTCCATTGCGAATGTTGAGCATGATGGAACCGTCGCTGAGTTGCGCGGCCTGGCATTCGTTGCCGCCGGAGTACGCGGGCGTTGCGACGGACCATGTCCCGCCGTGATCATTGCTCGTCATGATGGTGGCGAAGCCGGTGCCCTTCTCGTCGCGGCCTTCGACAGGCATAATGAGAGTGCCCTTGGGGAGACTGATTCCGGCCTGCGGGGATGGCGCGAGCAACCACCAAGCCTCCTTTTTCAACTTGCGAGTCAGGTTCTCGGGGCGGGACCATGTGCGGCCGTCGTCGCGGGATCGCACCAGCATCATCTGAGCAGCCTTGCCAATTTCGTAACCGGGTTCAGAGCCATCGTCGCGCCACTGATGCTTGCCGGGTTTACCGTTCATCCACACGGCGAAGACGAAGATTTCGCCCGTCTTCGGATCGACGATGATGCCGGGGTCGCTGCACCCGTTTTGCTCCTGCGGCAGGCCGCCGTATTCGCCCATGTCCATGATGACGCGCGGGGATTCCCAGGTGCGTCCGCCATCGGTGCTGCGGCTGAGGCCGATGTCGATGTCTTCCTGCAGATCTCGCGACATACGGCGGCGCATGTCGTAGACGGTGAGGAGGGTGCCCTTCGGTGTTGCGGTCATAGCCGGGATGCGGTAGGTGTGAACGCCGTCGTCATTGTGTTTGCGCAGTGCTACGCCGATGCGGCGGCGAACCGGGGGTGGGGCCTGTATAGTGACGGGGCCGGCGGAGGTGTTGAGGGTGGAGCAGGAGGCCGCAATTTGGCCCGAGAGGCTGCCATCGGGTTTGAGTGTGCCGGACAAAGTGAACACGTTGTCGCCCTCGCGGAGAGGGTGATTGGCGGCGAAGGTGATTTTTGAGGACGGCTTGACCGGCATGGCGATGGGCTTGTTGTCGGCGAGCAGTTCAAGGTGAAGGACCCCTACTCCGTCGAGGGAGCAGGTGAGGGTACGCAATGCCGGCGGGTCGCCGCCGCGTACCTTGACCACCAGCTCGAGCAGTTCGTTGTGATCGTTGCGGATCAGAACCGGATGAACGCGCTGCGTGATAGCGGCGGTGATGGTGGGGGCAGCGTGGGCGACCGGCGCGAACAGGAGTGCGAGGGCTCCCTGAATCAGGGCGGATTTGAACGCTTGCGCAGTCATCTGGTGTCCATCAGCGTGTAAGGGAGAGAATCGACTTTTGGTCATCAGCGAAGAACTCCTCGATTTCGCCAGTGCGTTTCGCAGAAGGGATTCGATCGTCATTGTTGAACAGTTTCCAAGCCGCAGCCAAATAACTTTCGGCGGGTGCCCCAGCAGGAAGCTCCTCTGACGAAAGTCCGAATCCTTGCTCACGATCACGAGTGCTTCAAAGAACTGCGTAGTCCCAGATTACATGGTCGTCGGCTTCCCGGAGGCCAACATCACGAACATGGACCGAGTTAGGGAGTAGATCCGCGAGTGCCCGGCAGAGCGACGGTGAGAGATTCTGATCAAAGAGCAGGTTCACGCAGGTATGCTGGCCAATCGCCGCTCACGATCCGCAGCGAAAGCGAGGCAAGCCCGAATGTCCTCGCGTACCAGATCCGGGAAATCCCCAAGAATCTCGTCCTCGGTCATGCCTGAAGCGAGGTAGTCGAGCACGTCGTAGACAGTCATGCGCATGCCGCGTATACAGGGTTTGCCACCCATCTTTCCTGGCTCAATGGTAATGATCTTGCTGTAGTCCATGCACTTCCCTCTCTTCTTAGAAAGTGTACTTCAGGGCGATCTGATACGCCCGCGGCGCGCGCGCACCGAGGATCTTTCCGAAGTTGACGTTGTTGGTGGACGTGTTCGGATTGTTGAGGACGGTGTGGTTCAGCGTGTTAAACGACTCCAGGCGGAGGCTGACGCGCTGGCCTTCGCGGATCTGGAAATTCTTGTGCAGGCCGGCATCCATAGTGAAGGCGGCGGGGCCGCGCAGGGCGTTGTACCCGAGATTGCCAAAGCGGTGCAGCGTGCGCGCGGCGACGACACTGAATGCAGTGGGCTCCAGCCACACCTGCGTGTCGTGGTTGCGTACGTACGGGTTGACTTCTGCCACGGCATCGGGGCGCTGGCCGGCGCTGCGGCCGTTGCCGACGAAGTCTGCGCCGGCGGTGACGTTGATCGGAAGGCCGCCACGCCGTCCGGTGATGGAGCGGACGGTCCAGCCCCCCAGAGCGGCGCGGAGGAAGGCGTTCTGCATGGATTTGCCGCGCGGCAGAGCATAGCTGAGCACGCTCTTGAAGCTTTTGCCGGGGGAGCCTTCCACCAGACCGTTCGAGCCGGCGATGTTGAGCGGATCCTGGAGACCGCCGCCAGTGAAGGTGATGGTGTTGTCCGGGGTGTAGTAGCCGAGCGTCTTTGACCACGTGAAGTAGACGTCGTAGCTGAGCCCGCGCCAGACACGCTGGTTGGCTGAGACTTCAAGCCCGTGGTAGCTGATGCGGGCGGCGTTCTCCTCGACGTTGATCTGGCCGAGCGTGGGATCCTGACGGCGGTTGATTGTGGGGTCGATCAGGTTCAGAGCGCGTACCGAGATGAGCTTCACGGTCTTTTGGCCGACATAGGCCGTTTGCAGCGAAAGAGTTCGGGTGAGCTGCCGTTGGATGGCGAGGTTCCACATGCCGACATAGGTGTCGCGCCGGTTGTAGTCCGCAACGCTGCGCGAGAGCCGGATGCTGGAGGGAAGGAGCGAGGGGTTGTTGCGGACTGCGCTGGCGAACGGCCCGACGTTGGGGAAGATGAGATACTGCGCCGGCACGTCGACAGCGGAGAAGCTGGAGACTCCGGGAAGCAGCGGGCTCACGAAGGCCATATCGTAATAGTGGATGGCCTGTGGCATGACGTAGCTGATGCCGCCGCCGGCGCGGATGACGGTGCGCTGCGAACGGCCGGGAGTGATGAGGATGCCGAGCCGCGGGGCGAAGTCATTCCGGTCCTGCGAGAACATGGGCTCCTGTGCCTTAATGAACGGTCCGAAGGGGTCGGACGTGGCGATGTTGAACGCGCCACGGAATGGCGGGGTGTACTCGTAGCGCACGCCGGCGTTGATCTGGAGTTTATTGTTGACGCGCCAATCGTCCTGGAAATAGAAGCCTGTGTTTGTGGTGCGTTGGCCTTTGCTCCCTCCAAAGGAAGCACCGACAGTGTTTGGCTTCTCGTTCACCAGATCGTTGACGTTGTTGTAGGTGTAGGACGGGGGACCACCCTGATCGCGCACGCTGCGCACATTGCGCAATTCGAAGCCGAACTTCCGCGAATGCCGGCCGCGGATGAAGGTGAAGTTGTCGGCCAGCGTGTACGTCGTCGGGACGAAGTGAATGTAGTTGGAAAGCCCGGTGCCGATGCCGGTGACGGAGATGGAGGCAGGAACCTCCGAGTAGCCCCTGGGAGAGCGGTTGAGGTTGACGCGGTTGAAACCGATGCGCAGTTCATTGAACGCCGATGCGCCGAACGTCGTGCTGTGCTCAATGACAGCGTTGTTGTGGCGGAGAGGAAACACCGTCGGCATAGTGGGTTGGATGTTGGGTGCCAGGTAATCCTGATTGTTGTAGCTGTAGCGGACCGCCAGGCGCTGGCGGCCGAGGTGAGCGTCGACGCGGCCCAGGAACGTGTCGTCACGATTGCGGTTGCGATCGTTGCGGAAGTGGGTTCCGACGTAGATGTTGGAGCTGGGTGTGAAAGTGGTGGGAAGGAGGTTGAGGACGGCGCGCTGCGCGGGGCTGACAATGGCGAGCAGGGCGGGAGTGGGCACGTTGCCGTTGATCTGCGCCTGGCGCTGGACGCGCGAGCCTTCATAGTTGGCAAAGAAGAAGACACGGTTGCGAACGATAGGGCCTCCGAGGTTGCCTCCGAACTGGTTCCATCGCAGCGGGGTCTTGCCCACGCCATTCTTGTTGGAGAAGAAGTCGTTGGCATTGAGCTTGTCGTTGCGGAAGTACTCGAACAGGGTTCCATGGAATTTGTTGGTGCCCGAGCGGGTGGTGACGTTGAGGACACCGCCTCCGGCGCGGCCGTACTCGGCGGAGTAGGCGTTGGTGGTGGACTTGAATTGCTCCACGGCTTCGACGCTGATGGCGTTTACCAGCGTGCTGGGGCCGCCGGCGGAGGTGAAACTGGCGGTGCCGTTCACTTCGCCGAAGCTCATGTCGACGCCGTCCAGCATGACGTTGGTGCCCAGTGCTGTGCCCCCGTGGAAGGAGATGCCGCCGCGTCCGCCGGCGCTGCTGCCGGGCGCGTTGACAACGCCTGCCTGCAGTTCGACGAGATCCTGGAAATTGCGCCCATTGAGAGGCAGTTCTTCAATGCGGCTGCGGGGCATGACGACACCGAGTTCGGTACTGGTGGTGTTGATCTGCGGCGCGGTGGCTTCCACGTCCACCTTCTCAGAAATGGAGCCGATGCGGAGCGTGAGGTCGATGCGCGGGCGGGTGCCGGAGGCGAGGTCGAACGCTTCGCCCGAGATGGTTTCAAAGCCGGCGGCTTCGGCCTGCAGTTTGTAGCGTCCGCCGGGGAGAAGGGGAAATTCGTAGTAGCCTTCGCCGTTGGTGGTGACGGTTTGGCGGACATTGGTGTTCTGGTTGAGTGCGGTGACTTTGACACCCGGAACCGCAGCGCCGGTCTGATCGCTGGCGACACCGACTATGGAACCGCCTCCGATCTGCGCCATGGTGGGGGTGGAGAGGAGCGCGGCCGCAAACAAGGCAAGAAGCGAAGTGAGACGTGGCATGGACTAACCTCAAAAACTTCAGTGAAGCGATTTCATTATATTGGGTTGGAGAGTGGCGCGCAATAGTGTATCGCGCTAAAATCGATTTTAAGCTTCTTTACGCAGACAGCAATGCCCAAGAAAAATGTTCCCTCCCGGCCACGCGTGATTGCCGCGCGCAAGGAGTCCGTTCACGTGAAACTCGTGGATGCCGTACGGCATGCGATTCTCTCGGGGGAGTTGCGGCCGGGCGATCCTGTCGCAGAGGTTCACATGGCACGCGCGCATGGGGTCAGCCAGAGCACAGCGCGGGAAGCGCTGGTGAAACTGGAGCATGCGGGACTGGTTCGACGCATCCACAACATTGGGACTTTCGTGACGCAGATGTCGCCGCGCGAGATACAAGAGCGGCTGCGGTTGCGGGTGATGTTAGAGGGACTGGCGGCGATGGAAGCAGCGAGGTTGGTGTCGGGGCGGCAGTTGGATGAGATCGGGCAGCGGCTGAAAGCGATTTCGAAAGCGGTGGATGCGAACGACTACTTTGAAGCGGCGCAGGCGGACCTGGAATTCCACCGTCTGATCTGGCGGTGTTCCGGGGACAACATGCTGTACCAGATGCTTGACCAGTTGACGGTGCCGCTGTTTGCGTTTGTGTCCATGGAGCGGCGGAGGATGCACGAACGGTTGGCGGATGCGGTGAGGGCGCACGAACCAATCGTCGCCGCCCTGCGCGAGCACAATGCTGGCGCCGCTCAGGAAGTGATGCGGGTGCACATCGAGGGTTCGTACGCGGAGTTTTCGGCGCAGGCTCCGGCATATACGCTGGCGGTCGGATGAACGGCTAGTCGATGCGGGCCCGGATTCCGAGGTTGCCCTGGTTGGCTTCGGCGGGGAAACGGATGCTCGTGGCGCTGGTGCCGATGTAAGATCGCAACTTCGCCGTCGGAGTCGTGTCGATGGATGCCGGGTAGATGTTGACAGGATTGGCGACCGAGAAGCCGACGAGGAAATCTCCCGATGTGATGGTGATCGGCGCAACCATGAATTCGACGAATTGCCCTCGCGTGGTGATCTGAGCCGGAGCCATCTGCCAGGCGACGTTGGTGAGTGGAGTTGCGCCGGACCCACTGGGATGCGCTGCGCTGAGCACATTGAAGGTAGTTCCGGCGGGCAGTTCGCCGGCAGAGAAATAGATCTGGACGGCACGGAGCGTGGCGGGGTAGCGGGGCGGGGTCAGTCGATTGACGAAATAGCCCGTGTTGCCGCCTTGCGGGAATCCGATGACGCTTTCAAAGCTGCCGTCGTCGACGGAAAGAACAACGGATTGCGCGGCACGAGTTCCGTTCCAGTTGCCGCTCCCGCCTCCTCCCGATGTACGAACCCATGTGCCGGTGAAACTCTGGCCGTCGGCGGATAAGGTGAATGTGAATGTCCCGCTTCCGCTCACGTCGTTCCAGGTGCCGGTAAGCGTGTTGCCGTTCACCGTGCCCGTGATGGCGCCGCTGTATTGCGGATATGTGCCGGTGACGGTGGAGCCGTTCTGCACGATAGTGAGCGCGTAGGTGTTTCCGCTGGAGGTTGTGGTCCACTGCCCGTCGAAGTTGGCGGGCGTGGTTCCGCCCACCGAGCCGGAGAGCGCCACGGTAAGGGAAGGCCGCGCCGGATCGTTGCTCGTGATGGTTAGATTGCGCGTGAATGAGCCCACCCCCGTAGGGGCGAACGTGATGGTGGCGGTTGTGCTTGCTCCTGCCGCAAGCGAGGCAACGCTCGCCGGAGAAACGGTGAACGGTGCGCTTGTCGTAAGGCTCGCTATGTTCAGTGCAGCGGTGCCGTTGTTGGTGATCGTCAGAGTACGGGTAGGCGACGCCCCTAGCGCCACCAGGCCGAAGTCGATGCTCTGTGTGGAAACTGAGATGGAAGGCGAAGAGGCAACGCGAGTGCCGTTCCACGTGCCGCTGCCACCTCCTGCCGATGTGCGAACCCATGTGCCGGTGAAACTCTGGCCGTCGGCGGATAACGTGAATGTGAATGTTCCGTTGCCGCTCACGTCGCTCCAGGTACCGGTGAGCGTGTTGCCATTGACGGAGCCCGAAATGGAGCCGTTGTATTGCGGGTAGGTGCCGCTGACGCTCGTGCCGTTCTGAGTGATCGTCATGGAATAGCTGTTGCCGCCTGACGTGCCGGTCCACTGCCCGCCGAAGTTAGACGGGGGTGTCGTCCCTGACACAGTACCGTTGAGGGTCACAGTGACGGTGGGCCGGGCGGGATCGTTGCTGGCAATGGTCAGGCTGCGCGTAAATGCACCTGCGCCCGTTGGCGCGAATGTTATGGTTGCGGTGGAACTTGCTCCTGCTGCGATGGAAGCCACACTCGTGGGACTCACCGAGAACGGGGCTGATGTTGCGAGGCTCGATATGGTGAGCGTGGAGGTGCCGGTGTTCGTGATGGTGAGAGTGCGTGTGGGCGAGGACCCGAGTGTCACCACCCCGAAATCGATGCCCTGGGTGGAGACCGCAATTACTGGGGCGCTGGGTGTCGATGCGCGAGTCCCGTTCCACGTCCCACTAATGCCGCCGGGGCCGGAAGTGCGGATCCAAGACCCAGTGAAACGGTTTCCGTCGGCGGAGAGGGTCCAGGTGAACGTTCCGGCCGTGCCTGGATACGCCCACCTTCCATTGAGGATGTTTCCGGTGACCGTGCCTTCGATGGTTCCGTTGAACTGCGGATAGGTGCCGGTAACCTGGCTGCCGGTTTGCGTGACGAATACCTGGTACGTGATTGCGCCGGAATCCTCCGTGTTCCACGTTCCCGCGAAGTTGCCTGGTGCTGTCGTCCCGCCCGCGGTTCCCGTACCGGAGAGAGAGAGGACCACAGTGGGACGCGCGGAATCGCTGCTGCGAATGGTGAGTGCCCCATCGGAGGCGCCCGCGACCGTGGGGGAGAAACGTATGGTGACAGTGGCCGACGCGCCCGCGGCGATGCCGAACGGCCTGGTCGGCGCAGAGAAGACAGTGAAACGAGCGTTGTTGGAAGTGAGTTCCGTCACGGTCAATGGGCTGGAAGATCCGTTGCGGATGGTGAGCGTCTGATCGCGGGTTTGATTGACGGCGACGTTGCCGAAGTCGAGGCTGGATGGCGTGACCTCAATGCCTCCTGTGGCCGCTGCGCCCGAGGAGCGCAGAGTGACGATGGAAGGAGAAGCGGGGTCGTCGCTCGTGATGGTAAGTGTTCCGGTCTCGGCCGTTGTCGACACAGGGGCGAAGCGGATGACGGCCACTCGCTGCGCGCCGGGTGGGATGGTCACCGGCAAAGCCGGCGAACTGAGAGTGAAGCGCGGATTGGAGCTAGTAATGGCGGTGACGGTGACTGGCGTGGTGCCAAGATTGGCGATGGTGAGGTCGCTGGTGCGGAAGGAATTGACGGCCACGCTGCCGAAATCGAGGATTGCCGGAAAGACGTCGATGGATGGGCCTGTGGGCACGATGCCGTTCGCGGACACTGCGACTTCGATGCTGCCGCGCCGGGGATCGTTGCTGCGGATGGTGACGCGGGCGGAATAGGTGGTTTGTGCTGTGACGCGGAGGCGCAGCACGAGGCTTGCCTCGCCACCCGCGGGGATCTCCATGGTGGTGTTGGTGGGTTGAAAGACCGTGGAACTCACGCTCACCGATTGGATGGTCAACGGGGCACGTCCGTCGTTGCGGACAAGCAACCGCAAGTCTCGCGTGGAGCCGACGGGGAGGCCGCCAAAGTCGATAGCGGCGGGCGCTTGAATGCTGGAGACAGGCCGGTCGTAGGCCGCGCCGCGGATGGTGACTCGTTCGGTGATTCCGCCACCAGTGAGGCGCAGCTCGGTCTCGTGCTGTCCGAGAGTGGCGGGCCGGAAACGCACTGGTATGCTTCTCTCCTGTCCGGCGGCGACCAGCACTTGGGTGAAACCAGGCACCAGCGAGAATGGCGAATCCGCGGGAAGATCGGCGTCGATAAGTAACGGTCCGGTGCCGGTGTTGCGAATCGTGATTTCGCCTTGCGACAACTCGCCAAGATTGCGATTGCCGAAGTCGTCGCCGCCGGGAACGATCTGGAATTGCGGACTCTGCCGGATCTCGACAGGTCCGGCGTCGAGGACGGAGTTGGTGATGCCGCTGGATGCCATGAGGCGGAAGTGGACGCGAGTGCCGCCCGGGAGACGCGCCGCGTCGATGTCGAATTTGGGTTCGCGCAGGTTTATGGATAGTGGCATCCAGGAAACCCCGCCGTCATTGGAATAGAGCAGCATGTAGGTGAGGGAACGGCCCGCGCTTTCGACGCCGGTCCATGCAACGGTACGCTTTCCTTCCCAGATATCGCCCTGTTGCGGGCTGGAGAAACTGAGCGTGATGGGGTCGGCGGCGTTGAGGACGGCGAGTTCGTTACCGGGAGCGTCGCGCCGAAACAGAATCACGCTGGTTAGGTCAGCGAACCATGGGATTTCGACGGTGAAGCTGGCTTCGGTTGCTGCGTCAGGAAAGGACAGGGCGAAGCAAGTGTCCGTGTCCGGCCCGCCGGAGCGGCGTGCGCGAAGACACCAACCGCCGTTGGGATCGGAGGGATCCGGGGTCGCCCGGGAGAAACGGAAAGCGGGATCGAGCCGGCCGGAGGAACCGTCGGCTGCTGCGAAGCCGGACACCATCAGTGTGTCGGTTTCGCCGCCGATGACTCCTGCCCTTTCGGCGGCGATGGCAACCGGTGGGCTGCTCAGTTTCGTGATGGCGAGGAATGCGGCGAGAGCGCCGGCGTACTCATCCGGTTTGATCCATCCTCCAAAAATCAGACTCCCATCAATGTCTGTCCTAGGGGCGAAGATGCGGTTGGTTCGCGGGTTGAAGGCAGAGGCGGCCTGTCCCAGGATCTCGTTGAGAAGCCCCGGGTGTCCCACGAGTGCGTTAAAATAGCTCACCACCGTGCTAGCGAACGCTTCCGAGTTCCTCCCGCCGCAGAAGCGATCCGGGCACCACTCTTGCACGATATGCTGTTCGGGATAAAGGTTCGGATTGTAGCTGCGGCCCGGAACCGCCAGGAAGAGTTTGTGCGCAGTCCCCTGTCCCCGCAGCCGGGCTAGGACTCTCCCCAATTGCCGCTGCAGTTTGACGGCGTTCTCGCGGGAACCGATGTCCTTCCAATCAAGGCAATCGTAAAGCAGGTGCAGCGGGGTGAATGTGACCTTGCCGTCAGCGATGGGCAACATCATCTGGACGCGCTCGTAGGAGTCGAACATTTCGGGACACCCTTCGCCGTCGAAGCGAATCCCCCAGTAGTCGATGGTAAGGGGGATGGAGGCGAGTTCCTTGTCGAAGGTGAGCGATTTACTGACGACGTTGTTCTCCCGGTTCTTTTCCGGTATGTTGGCGTCGACGTCAGCGAGGACCCTGATTGTGCCAGGCTTGGTGCACTCCGGTGGCAGAACGAAATTCGCGGAGTGGTTCTCGTTACCCACATCTGGAGCGAAGGTCCGGGCATAGACGTCGGCGAGGTTGACAGGAGACAGATGCCTATACTCGCAGGCTCCAGATCCAAACACATCGAGTGTGCTCACCAGTGGTCCGAGGACGCGGTCGGCTCCGACGCTGCGGCTGAAGACACGGACGATGGTTTCCTTGTCGGGAATGAGCGGGACTGAACCCTCCAGGTTCTGTACCACCTGAATTGCCTGGATCTGAGTAATGGCAAGGTCGGGCTCGTCGCAGCCCTGCGGGCATTGGCGGATGGGGAACTCGTACGTGGGGCTGACGGTGATCAGTTGGTTGAGCGCTGTTACCTGAATGAACCAGAAACCCGGGATGATGCCGTTGTCAACCGCGCTGCCGCTGAAGCTGGCAATCTCGCTGAGTGAGCACTTGGCGCTCATGATCACCTGCCCCGCTTGAAACTGACGCGACTCGCTGCAGGTCTTGCCAACGCCGGACGTCAGCACGGAAATGGACGCGGTAAGGGCTTGCGCGGCGGTGCCGTTGATGTAGATCTCCATTTCGGCGGGCAGGCGGAGGGAGAGCTTGCGTGTCCCGGTGCCTGTCTCGCGCTGACCTTCCGATAGCGACCTCGGGATGGTGACTAATATCCTGTATCCCGACCGGTCGAAAGAGAACACAATTGGATCGGTGCTACCTGCGGGAGGCGCTAGCTGACCGGTGACGCCGCTCACGGTGAGGTATCGGAGCTGCCCGCGTTCGGTATCCTGCGCCTGAAGCGAAAGGGACAACAGGGCGAGAAGGAGACCCAGGGGGAGCATTGGGGCTCATTATATAAGGGAACCCGGACGGGAACAACCCGTCCGAGTACTGGGAGGTCTGACTAGCTGCTGGGTGTGCGCGAGCTGATGATGCGGTCGATCATGCCGTAATCCAGCGCCTGCTGGGGGTCCATGATGTAGTCGCGATCGACGTCGCGGGCAACACGGTCTGTGGGCTGGCCGCAGGCATCAGCGAGGATCTGATTCAACGTCTCGCGCATGCGGAGAATCTCGCGGGCGTAGATGTCGATATCAGTAGCTTGGCCGCCCAAGCCGGTCATGGACGGCTGGTGGATGAGGATACGGGCATGGGGCAGGGTATAGCGTTTACCCTTCGTGCCGCAGGCGAGCAGGACCGCCGCCATTGAGGCCGCCTGACCCACGCAGTAGGTGACGATGTCAGGCTCGATGAGGCGCATCGTGTCGAGGATAGCCAAACCCGCGGTGATGGAGCCGCCGGGGGAATTGATGTAGAGGGAGATGTCCTTTTCGGGGTCTTCCGCCGCTAAGAACAACATCTGCGCGATGATGAGGTTTGCGACCTGATCATCAATCGGCGTGCCAAGGAAAATGATGTTCTCCTTTAACAACCGCGAGTAAATATCATACGCCCGTTCGCCACGGGAGGTCTGCTCGACCACCATAGGCACCAGCACGGAATTCTGCATCGACGAAGGCTCCTTCCTCACAGCGGAACCCGTCGCAAAGGACGGGCGCCACAAAAGCGGGAGCTACTCCACGGGCCGGTTTGACTAGCGCATGGCAGCGCGAAGCCATCACCTGACCGCGGCAACCTTCTTTTTCTTTGTGGTTGCTACGGTGCGGTGAATGGAAGCCAGCGAAGTACGCTCCAAATAATCTACTATACGCGAACGTACCTCGATCCAGCCATCCTGGGTGAGGGAATGGGAGTCGCCATTGCCGTTAACCGCCTGGGGTTCCGTGCTGGTTTCGACTCCTTCGACGGCTTCGACGATGCGGAATAGGGTGATCTCCTTGGCAGGCATACCGAGGGTAAAGCCACCGGATGGGCCCTTGTTGGATTTCACCAGTCCCTTGCGGGCCAACTGCTGCAGCAGCTTCGCCAGAAAGTGTGCAGGCAGCCCGGCCTCATCGGCGATCTGCTTTGCCATTACGAGCTTGCCGGGCTCGCGGTCGGCCAGATAGAGAAACGCTCGGATGGCGTACTCCGAGGATTTCGAGAATATCATTCGCTGGAAGGGTCCTTTGGCCCTATATAACCCTTATCCAGCAACGGAGCAAATAAGACAATAGGGTCGATTGGGGGGGGTTATTGTCCCTTGAGCAGGCGATGCCAGCGGCCCATCCAGTAGGGCAGAAGAAAGAACGCGCCGTCGTCCTCGCCATGACCGCCGTTGCCGCCGTCGACGCGGAATGGGTTCCCGTTCCACTTCATTACCGGGCGCTCATCCATGGGAAGGAGGGTGACGGACTGGCGCTGGCGGAATCTGTCCTGCGAGGGCTCCCATTGAATATCCGTGCGATGGGAGTTTTTCACCGTCCAGGTGACGAGATCGAGTGGGGTGCGCTGCAGGGTCCAGACGGCGTCGTTGAGGTTCGGGCGGGCGGACGGATCGGAAGCGCTGTAAATAAAGGACCAGAGGGGATTCTTCTGGCGGGGCATGTTCTTCCACCATTGCTCCAGTGCCTGGCGGTAGATGACGCGGAGCTTCGGATCCTTCTCATACTGCATCAGCGGGTAGAAGCTGAGCATCGCCAACTCCTCGTCTGAGAAGTTGATGGGCCCTTCCAGTAACTCACGATACTGCGTCGTGATTTTCGCATAGCTCTCCTGGTTGGCAAGGCGGGTGTACTCGCGGGCGTAGCGCGGGTTTCCCGTGATGTGGTGCGCGGACTTGAGGAAGCTGAGGATCTCGAGCGCGTTGAGAGGACTGTCGCCCTTGCCGCGCTCGCTCTGGAAATATTCACGGTCCCAACGGCCCCACCAAGTGGGCATGCCGTGCACGCCAGTGAGAGTCAGTCCGCTGTCGAGGATCAGATCGGTGATGCGGGTGATCGTCCCCACAATCTTCCTGCGCAATTCGGCGTCGGGAAGCAGATCGAAAGCGAGGCTGTGGAGGTAGTAATACCCGACGACTTCGTCGGAGCTGGTATCGCCCTTCCAGTAAACCGCGCCGGAGGGCTGCCAGAACCAGGCGCCATCGCGGGGACGGGGTTCACCAGGAACGATGTAACTGCGGGCCGGGTAGCCAGGGCGTCCGGTGACCTCTTCGAGTTTCAGCAGAACCTCCACGGAGCGTTTGGCGAGGCGCAATGCGTCGGGGGACTTGGTGACCGCATAGCGGAAGCACTCGCCAGCGCCGTACATGGCGGTCCAAAGGCCATCGTTATCGGAAGAAACGGCCTGGTTGGAGGCGAGGTCGCCGGCCTTGAGCAGGTGTGACGAGGCCACCATCCCGAAGCGATTGTGACGTGTCTCGATCCTCTGCTCAAACGGGACGGTCTTCTGCTCCAAGGTCCAGTTGCGGAAGAAGATGTGGGAAACTCCGGTTTCGGTGGCGATCCACATCCCTCCGGTTGCGTCAGGGGACAAATGGAGAGCTTTGTCGTCAGGGAGCCAGCGGCGTGAGGCGAAGTAGCGTTTGCGATCCTCCGTCGGGCCGGCGGAGGTTTCGCGCCATACGCCGCTATCGGTGGCGGTCCAAACGGCGCCGTCGCTGGCCTTGGCGGTTCTGAGACCGGATTTCAAGGTGGCGGGAACAGCAATTGCTGCGGAGGCGTGGAATTCCCGTTCGGCCTGGTGGTAGGGCCTCAGTGCGACGGGAGGCGGCTGCGCCGCCACAAGAACCGCGAGGAATGGAAGTGGGAGGTATCGTTTCATGAGAGTGGTCCAAAAGCGCCGAATTGGATCGCCGGGTAGTATAGGCCGGCGAATTTGCATAGCAGTACTGGTACGGTACGAGTAGAATAGAGTCAAGGACGACAGGCGTAAGGTTTCGACGGAGTATTTGCCGTAGCACCGGCCCTGAACGGAAGGATGGGACAGAGGCGTTGGGCATGGCGGTATGAAGCGACCGGGGGATCGGACCCGGAAAAATTAAAGGTACACTATCTCAAAGGCAGGCGTGACCGATATGCGTAGTTTGGGAAACGAAATCAACAGCTCGGGGCTGAAGCGTATCCTGATCGCAGAGGACAGCGGTCCGAGCCGGCTTGCTCTCTGCCGAACTCTGGAGAAGTGGGACTACGAGGTAGTTGCCTGCCGGGATGGGGAATCGGCGTGGGAGGAGTTGCAGAAGCCTGGGGCGCCGCAGTTGGCGATTCTGGACTGGATGATGCCCGGGTACAACGGGGTGGACATCTGCCGGATGATTCGGGATCGGGTGCAGGAAACGTATACGTACCTGTTGCTGCTCACATCGAAATCGCTTCGCGACGATCTGATTGAAGGGCTGGAAGCGGGTGCGGACGATTATGTGACCAAGCCGTTCGATGAGCAGGAGTTGCAGGTGCGTCTGCGCGCGGGATTGCGGATCCTGAAATTGCAGAACGAGCTGGTGGCAGCGAAGGAAGCGTTGCGCGAACAGGCTACGCGCGATTCCCTTACGGGGCTATGGAACCGGCGGAGCATCCTGGAAATTCTGGAGCGGGAACTGAAACGGTCGCAGCGGGAGCAGAGCTCCGTGGGGCTTATGGTGCTCGACCTCGACCGCTTCAAGTTGGTGAATGATGTTTACGGGCATCTGGCTGGGGACGATGTACTGCGTGAGACGGCCTCGCGGCTGGTTTCGAGCGTCCGTCCTTATGATGGCGTCGGCCGTTACGGGGGTGAGGAGTTTCTGATTGTCCTTCCGGGCTGCGACGATGTCAGTGTGCGGAGCCGGGGAGAGGCGATCCGGCGGGCGATCGGATCGCTGCCGATGATCGCGTCCGGGGTACCTGTGGATGTGACGGCAAGCCTTGGGGCGACGGTGTATTCGGGCCCCAATGATCCGGATGCGAAGGAACTGGTTCGTGCGGCGGATGAGGCTCTGTATGATGCGAAGCGGTCCGGGCGGAACCGCGTTTTGTTTCGCAGCACCGAATTGGTAGCGCGACGTTAGGCCTTGATTCACCGGCAGTGCCCGGACGTTGAGATACACTGATCAGCATTAGACCTATGCGTAATTTCGTGGGCATGTTGTGTGCATCCCTGCTGGCGAGCCCTTTGCTGACGGCTCAGAGTCCGCCGGACGTGAAGGCCGTCTACGCGAAGCTGTGCGCGGGATGTCATGGCGATGACGCGCACGGGTCGCAGCAGGGGCCTGGACTGGCGGGAAGCGCGAGCGTGCGGCGGCGCAACGCGCAGAACCTTCGCAATGTCATTTTGAAGGGCATTCCGAACAGCGGCATGCCGCCCTTCGATCTCCCCGCCACGACGGTGGATGCTCTGGCGGCGATGATTGTATCTCTCAACGCATCGGCGGCGGAGAGCACGTTTCCCGGCGACCCGGCGGCGGGCAAAGCCCTCTTTCTCGGCCAGGCGAAGTGCAATTCGTGCCACATGGTGCACGGAGAAGGATCGCCCATCGGACCTGATCTTTCGAACATCGCGCGCGAATTGACGGTGGATCAACTGAAACAGGCGCTCACCGATCCGAGCGCGCGGATTGCGCCCGGCTATGGCTTGGTTTCCCTGCAACTGAAGGATGGCGGCAAACTGCGAGGCTTTGCGCGCAATCGCACCGGGTACGACATCGCCGTTCAGGATCTGAAGGGCGCGTTTCATCCGATGGGGCTGGATCGGGTGGCGAGCGTCACCGATGAGAAGGCTTCTCTTATGCCGCCTGTGAAAGTGGCGGGGAACGACATGCAGAATCTGCTCGCGTTTCTTGGCGGGCTGAAGGGCGTAACCGGTAAGTTGCCGAGCGCGCCTCAGGCGCTGGCGGGTGGAGTGACCTTTGCGGACATCGTCAATCCGAAGCCATCCGACTGGCTTACCTACAATGGCAACCTCAGCGGCAACCGCTACAGCCAGTTGAAACAGATCAACAACGCCAACGTGAACAAGCTGGTTCTCAAGTGGACCTATTCGATTCCCTTGTGGACGCAGTTTCTGCCGGACACGCCCTACTATCGCGAAAACATGCGTTATTTCGGGCTGGAAACGGTGCCCGTGGTGGCCAATGGGATTATGTATGCCACTGGGCCTAACCAGGTGTTTGCGCTCGATGCGCGCAGCGGACAACAGATATGGGCCTATTCGCGCCCGCGCACGCCGGGACTGGTTTCCGATCCTTCGCTGGGAACGAATCGGGGCGTCGCGATTCTGGGGGACAACGTGTTCTTCGTCACTGACAATGCGCATCTGCTTGCGTTGAACCGCGTGACCGGCAAGCTCGTCTGGGAGGTGACGATGCCGGATGAAGCGCAGAAGTATGGCGGTACTGTCGCGCCGGTGATTGTGAAAGACCTCGTGATTGCCGGCGTGGCGGGAGGCGATTGGGGTATCCGCGGGTTCATTGCCGCCTACAAAGCCGCCACCGGCGAACGAGCGTGGCGCACATGGACGGTGCCCTACCCCGGCGAGCCCGGGTTTGAAACGTGGCAGGGGAATGCGTACAAGCTGGGCGGCGGATCAACGTGGCTCACGGGCTCCTATGACGCGGCGAACGACACCTTGTACTGGGCAACTGGGAATCCCTGGCCGAACTCGGACGATCGGGAGCGGGGCGGAGACAACCTCTACACGGACAGTGTGCTGGCACTCGATCCGGCTACGGGAAAGATGAAATGGCATTATCAGTTCACACCGCATGATACGCACGATTGGGACGCCACCGAGCCGAATGTGCTGGTGGACATGAACTACAAAGGCCAGCCGCGCAAACTGCTGCTGCATGCCGACCGCAACGGGTTCTTTTACGTGTTCGATCGCATCGAAGGCCAGTTGCTATTGGCGAAGCCGTTTCTCGATCGCATCACCTGGGCGAGCGGGATCGGGGCCGACGGAAGGCCAGTGAAACTGCCGCCATCCGATTTGGGATGTCCCGATCATGCGACGAATTGGAACGGGACGTCGTTCTCGCCTGTCACCAAACTCTACTACGTGATTGCGATTGAGAAGTGCACGGTGCGTCTGACGCCCGGCAGTTGGAAGCACCCGCGGCCGGCGGAGGGCCCCGGACGGAAGTACCTTCGTGCGCTCCACATCGAGACCGGGAAAGTGGAATGGGAGGTCCCGCTCACCGGACCGGTTGACGGCAAGCGGGTGGCGGGAATCCTGGGCACCGCGGGGGGCCTGTTGTTCTATGGCGATCCCAGCGGGTATCTCATTGCCGCCGATGAGCGGGATGGAAGAACTCTCTGGCGCATGCCGCTGAACGCCACAATCAAAACATCGCCGATGACGTATTCCGTGGACGGCGAGCAGTATGTGGTGCTGGCAGTGGGATCGAACGTGATGGCGTTTGGACTACCGAAGTAGCCGCTTGAAGGACAGGCTGACTTCGAGTCCGGGATGTGTGTTGCGCGCCGAAATCCTCCCCCCGTGGAGTTCCACAGCGCGGCGCGCGATGGAGAGCCCGAGGCCGGAGCCTTGCACATGCTGGCCCTCCACGCGGTAGAAGGCATCAAACAGGAAAGGCAGGGAATGTTCCGGAACGCCGGGGCCACGGTCACGCACACGAATCTCGATGGCGGCAGCTTCCTGGATGGTTACATCGATGGCTTCGTCCGGCGGGGAGAATCGAATCGCGTTGCGAAGGATGTTCTCCAGCGCGCGGCGCAGTAGTTCGGGGTCGGCCTCAATTTCCACGGCGCTGCCGGCGGGAATGAGGAAGCTGCAGTTGGCGTGTTCGGCTTCGATGCGGCAATCCTCAGATACGTCTTGCACCAATGCGCGAAGATCCACGCGCTCACGCCGCAAAGCGGCTGGATCGGCTTCGGCGCGCGAAACCTGCAGAAGGCTCCCCACCAGCGCGTTCAGGCGGTCGGCCTGTTGTTGGATGATGTCGAGTTCGGCGTTGGGCCGGTCGGTCCCGCGCGCGAGTTCGACGGCGACGTTCAGGCGCGCGAGGGGCGAGCGCAATTCATGCGAGACGTCGAGCAGCAGCCTCTGTTGCGAGGCCACAAGCTGCTCAATCCGGCCGGCCATTTGATTGAAGGATTCGCCGAGGCGTCCTGTTTCGTCGCTGCGTTCCACGGGGACGCGAACGGTAAGATCGCCCTCGCCCAGCCGTTTCACCGCGGAATCCAAACGGCGGAGCGGAGCGGTCAAATAACGAGCGAGCAGATAGCTCAACACTGCCACGCAAATCAATACCCAAATCTGTTGGGGAACGAAGAGGGGATAGTTGGTGAGGCGCGAATCCGGAAGCAGAAGGAGAACGGCCTTGCCGTCGCTGGTGGAGCGGCCCACGGCGATACGGCGCCCTATGCGTTTCACGCGAAACGGCGAACGCACCACGGTTGCCAGCAGCTCTGATTGATCGGAACTGTCGGCGAGGTCTCGACCCTCGCTGTTCAACAGGTGAGCCTGCACGCCGGTTGTCTTTTGGAAACGCTCCATGAACGTCTCAAGGTCTCGCGGACCTTGACGCAGATAAATGCGCTGTGCGTCATCGGCAAGGAACGACAGCACGCGAGCAGGTAGCGGACCCAGCCGCGTGCCGTCGCTGAACGCGATTGCCATGACGATGACCGCTCCGGTGGCGGTGACGACCGCGGTCAGCAATAACCACAGGAGGATCTTTGCGAATAGCGAGTTCATTCGACAGCATCCTCCTCTGATCGGCAGAATTGGTAGCCGACGCCGCGAATGGTGCGGATGATGGTCCGGCCGCATTCGAGCTTGCGGCGCAGATGACTGATGTGGACATCGATGGCGCGATCGAATGGGGAAGCCTTGCGCTGATAGAGGCTATCCATCAGGGCGTCGCGCGAAAGGACGCGTCCGGCGGCTTGCAACAAAGCGAGGAGGATATCGAACTCGATGGTTGTGAGCTCGATCCTGCGGCCGTCGCAAGTGACTTGTCGAGAGGCCGGGTCAGCTCGCACGCCGTTTACTTCGATGCGATCGCCGGCATCGGCAACTCGCGATTCCATCCGGCGAAGGATGGCTCGCAGCCGCGCGGAGAGCTCCCGTGGGTTGAAAGGTTTTGGAAGGTAATCGTCTGCGCCGATTTCGAGGCCGACGATACGGTCCACGTCATCGCCGCGCGCGGTGAGCATGAGCACAGGGATGCGCGAGGATTCGCGGAGTTTGCGCAGGACTCCGAAGCCATCCAGCCGTGGCAGGCCTACGTCGAGGATGACGATATCGGCATCGGTGGAGCGGGCGGCATCGAGACCAGCGAGTCCGTCGTGCACGGCCTCCACGGAGAAACCCTCGCGCTTCAAAAAAGCGTCGAGCAAATGGCACAGCTCGCGGTCGTCGTCGATGAGAAGTACGCGCACGCCCCACAATGTAACATGGCGCGCGCGCGGGGCACGATAAGAATTGTGAAGGACGTTTACAGGACTTCACGATTGAGAAACGACAGCTATCATAGATATGTATGTCGCTCTTATCGGACACCGATCTCAAAGCCGCATTGACCGGCCTGCCTGAGTGGGCCGCGGTTGACGGGAAACTACACCGGGAATACCGATTCGCCGATTTCGTGCAGGCATTCAGCTTTATGACCGCCGTGGCGTTGATCGCCGAATCGATGGAACACCATCCGGACTGGTCGAATGTTTGGAACCGCGTGACGGTGGATCTGTCTACTCACGATGCTGGTGGGATCACGGCGAAGGACGTAATCCTGGCGAGCAAGATCGAGGCCGTTGCGGGAAAACTTCTTCTATGAAACTTGTTCTTCTGTTCGCTCTCGCTTGCCTGCTGCCGGCGCAGGAACGCTTTGATGGTTCCGGCAATCTTGATGCCGTGGTTCGGCAGTCGGTGAAAGACGGGCAGCTTCCGGGGGCTGTTCTGCTGCTGGCCAACAACGGCAAAGTGTTGCATCGTGCGGCCTATGGCAAGCGCGTGCTGACCCCCACAGTAGAGACCATGACGGCGGACACGATCTTCGACGCCGCGTCGCTCACGAAAGTGGTGGCCACCACGGCTTCCGTAATGAAGCTGTTTGAGCAAGGGAAGATCCAGCTCAATGAGCGGGTGACGAAATACCTGCCGGCATTTCAGGGCGGCAAGAGTGACATTACGGTGCGCCAGTTGTTGACGCATTTTTCAGGCATGCGGCCGGACCTTGATTTGAAGCCCGCCTGGAAGGGCCAGCAACTGGGGATACAAAAGGCGCTATCGGACAAGCCGGTGGCGCAGCCGGGCGAGCGGTTCCTCTATTCCGATATCAACTTCATCCTGCTTGGGGAAATTGTCCGGCAGGTGAGCGGCAAGCCACTGGACGTATATGCCAAGGAGAATATTTTCGTTCCAGTGGGGATGACCGATACGACATTCAATCCGCCTGCCGGGTGGCGGGCGCGCATCGCACCAACCGAACAGTATCCCGGCATGAATGCTCCTCTACGCGGCGTGGTGCACGATGAGACTTCGCGCTTCATGGGCGGTGTTGCCGGGCACGCTGGCCTCTTTACGACGGCCGACGATTTGCGCAAGTTCGGCGAGATGCTGATTGCCGGAGGCATGGCGAACGGCAAGCGAGTGCTCAGCCCGCTGACGATTCGCAAGTTCACTGAGCCGCAGACGCCGCCGGATCAGACAACCTTGCGGGGTTTGGGCTTCGACATGGATTCACAGTTCTCATCGAATCGAGGCGAGCTTTTTCCCATCGGGTCGTTCGGGCACACGGGCTTCACCGGTACGTCGCTGTGGGTCGATCCGGTAACGAGGACAGTTCTGGTGTTGATGAGCAACAGCGTTCATCCGTATCGCCGGCCTGCGGTCTCCGCGCTGCGGTCTGAAGTGGCCACGATTGCGGCTGCGGCGCTGGGAGTGGACGCGCAGAATGTGACGCTCACTTCTTACAACGAAACGCAAACCGGAGGATTCCGCCGACGAGCCGTCGCGCACAATGCCAATCTCATGACCGGCATTGATGTGCTCTCCTCCAACAAGTTCCCGGTCTTCAATGGAAAGCGGGTCGGGTTGATCACCAACCACACCGGTCTCAGCCGCGAAGGCAAGCGAACCATCGATGTGATGCGCGCGGGCGGCGTGAATCTGGTTGCCTTGTTCTCTCCGGAACACGGCATCTCGGGCAAAGAGGATCACGAGAACGTAGGCGACGCAAAGGATGCGGCATCGGGAATTCCAGTGTATAGCTTGTACCGCGGCAAGCAGCGCGCACCGAATCGCGAGATGCTGCGCAACGTCGATGTGCTGGTCTTCGATATTCAGGACATCGGCGCGCGATATTACACCTATGCCTGCACAATGTGGAACGCCATGGAAGTGGCGAGCCAGGTGAACCTGCCATTCGTTGTATTGGACCGCCCCAATCCGATTACGGGCGTAAAGGTGGAAGGTCCGGTGCTCGATAAGGAGCTGGAGTCTTTTGTGGGCTGCTTCCCTATGCCGCTGCGTCACGGTATGACGATCGGGGAACTGGCGAAGATGTTCCACGGCGAGCGCAAGCTGACCGGCAAGCTGCAAGTGATCCCGATGAAGAACTGGCAGCGCGGCGACTGGCTCGATTCCACTGGACTGGCGTGGGTCGATCCTTCGCCCAACATCCGGAGTCTGACGGCGTCTCTGCTGTATCCGGGAGTGGCCATCATCGAATACGCCAGAAACTACTCGGTTGGGCGCGGTACCGCGACGCCATTCGAAGTGGTTGGAGCGGACTGGATCAACGGACGGGAACTGGCGGCGAGGCTGAATGCGCGTAATATTCCCGGGGTTCGGGTTTATCCTGTTGCATTCACACCCACTGATCCGCCGCTGAAGGGAGTGGCGTGCCAGGGGGTACGGTTTGTGGTGACAGACCGGGAGCGGTTAAATGCGCCACGGCTCGGGCTGGAGATTGCGGTTGCGTTGGAGAAACTCTACCCGGGGAAGATTGACTTCGCCAAGAACGAAAAACTGATCGGGAGCAAGGCGGTGATTGAGGCGCTTAAGAAGGCGACCGATCCGCGGGTGATTGAGCAGGACTATGACGCCAGGCTGATGGAGTTTATTGCCATGCGTGAGAAGTACTTGCTCTACCGCTGAAGTTTATTTGAAGGACGTAGAACTGGGGATGACAATCCGTTTACTGGGCCTATTGATTGTGGCGCAGTGCGCCTTGGCGCAGCCGCAGCGGGGACAGGGGTGGTATGGTGGCCGCCTCGTGGACTTCGAGATCCGCGAGGGGATGGCCGTCGTGGAAGGCGACATAATCCTCGGGGTGGCGGATGAATTGATGAAGGCGCCTTCCCGCGAGCGCAACACTGCCGCGGTGAATGCTCAGTCGGGGCTCTGGGCAAACAAGACGGTCGTTTATCAGATCGATTCCGGGCTCACAAACCCACGAAGGGTAACGGACGCCATTGAGCACTGGCAGTCGCGGACCTCTATTCGCTTCAAGGAGCGGAGCAACGAGGGCGTCTATGTCAGGATTCAGCGCGCCAGCGGAGGCTGCGCCTCCACGGTTGGCTCCAACGGCAGCGTCTCCTCCGTGATTTTGGGGGACGAGTGCGACCTCGGGAATACCATCCATGAGCTGGGACACACCATCGGATTGTTCCACGCCCAGTGCCGGGCAGACCGTGACCGCAACGTCCGTGTGCTGTACGAGAACATCGACAAGGTGAACAATCCGCAGTTTGACCAGGTGTTGGTGGCGAGCTTTGACGCCGGCCCATACGACTACGGCTCAATCATGCACTATGCGGCGAGCGCATTCTCCAACGGACCGCGTCCGGCGTTGGTGACACTGCCGCCGGGAATCCCGATCGGCCAGCGGGAGGGACTTTCCCACGGGGACATCCAGGCGGCTGAGAAACTCTACAACTCTCCGATTGATGGCGTCACTATAACCACGAATCCGCCGGGGTTGCCCGTTATCGTGGACGGCGAAGCGATCACCGCGCCGCGGACCTTCCCATGGAAGCCCGGCGAGACTCATCAGTTGTCCGCTGTTCCGCGGCAGGGTATCAGCGATTTGTCGCGTTACGATTTTGCCAAGTGGAGCGATGGCGGCGATCAGGAGCACACGGTCACGATTGCGGGCGACAGTATGCTGTTCATTGCCAGCTACAGCCGGAAGTATCTGCTGGCCGCGGTGGAACCACCCGGTGCCGGACGGGTGCGGATGTTTCCCGAATCTGAAGATGGCTACTACGGCGAAGGTGCGCTGGTGCGGCTGAAAGCGGAACCGGCCGCGGAATTGGTGCGCTTCCTGAATTGGACCGGGCAGGAGTCGCTCGCTGACAACTGGCAGGGTAACGGCGCGAGCACCACGGAAATGGTGGTCCGGAGCGAGGGTCTGAATTATGTCGCGAACTTTGTCACGGAGACCGTTTCTGTGACGACTATCACTTCAGAGCCAGTAGGTGCAGAGGTGACGATAGACGGACGCAATGTACGGACGCCTTTCCAGATGGCGTGGACGCCAGGAACGACCCACACGATTGCCATGGCGGACCGGCAGAGCAGAGGGAGCGCCAGCTACATGCTCTTCCGCTCGTGGTCCGACGGCGGCGATGCATCCCATACCATCACCGCGCCCACCGTATCCACCACCTGGACTGCCAAAATGACACAGCGCTTTCTGGTGGCCACGAAAGTGATTTATCTGGCCACCACCGCGGCAACCGCGCTCCCAACGGCGGAGAGGAATCTGCAGATTCTTCCGTTGTCCGGAGGGACTTCGAGCGATGGATTCTACGATGCGGAAACCACCCTGGAGTTTCGGGCCACGGGACCGGCCGGCGTACCGTTTGCCAACTGGTTCGGCGACCTTGCGGGAGGCAATGATGTACAGCGGCTGGTGGTGAAGGATCAGGCTCTAGTCGGCGCCAACTTCCTGTCGGTGCCGTTGTTTGACGAGTTCGGATTTGTGAATGCAGCCAGCCTTCAGCCAGGGGCGGCCTCCGCGGATTCCCTCATGGTGGTGTACCGCCCGAACGTCGGGCCGGACGCCGATTTGGTCCTCGCCCCAGACTCCACCGGCCGTTACCCCGTGCAGGTGAACGGCATTTCCGTATTGTTCAATTCAACGCCCGCGCAAATGATCACGATCACCAGGAACAGCATTCTGTTTCGCGTCCCGAGCGAAGCTGCGGCGTATCAAAGCGCCCTTGTCACCGTACGCGGCCAGTCGGGAGGCTTCCAGCGGACGATGCCGGCGGCTTCTGTTTCTCCCGGGCTGTACACGGCGAACCGGAGCGGCACAGGGCCGGCGCTGGCATTCAACGAAGACGGTTCGCCGAATTCGCAAGAGCAACCGGCGGAGGCGGGGCACGGGGTGTTGCTGATCGTAACGGGTCTGGGCGCGATAGCGCCGGACTCTATTCCTCCAATGACAGCGGAAGTAGGGGGAGTGGAGGCGCAAGTGGCTGGGCTGACATCCACAGACCTTCCGGGCGCCTACGGCGTCGGCATCGACCTTTCCGCGGATACGCCTTCCGGGGAGGTTCCTGTGACTTTGTGCGTCAGGGGTTCAAGAACCCAATATAATGTGTCGATACTAGTGAAATAGTGAGGAAGTTGATGAAGACCCGGATACTACTATTACTGTCTTTCCTGTCCTTAGGAATGCCTGCGCAAGAGCGCCTGGATACGATCGGCGAACGGCACGAAAGCTGGGGCCGCCTGCCGAAAATGACAGGCTCGTATCAAGGCCGCCAGGTACAGTTTCGAGTTCTGGACGGGATGGCGCTGGTGGAAGGCGACATTATTCTGGGGCGCGTGGAGGATCTGCTGCATCCACTATCGGAACAGGAAGCGAGCCGAGCGGCAATCGCGCTCAGTTCGCCGGCGAGCCGGTGGCCCGGCAAGACGGTGGTTTACCAGGTGGACTCAGCAGTGCCGAATCAGGAGCGTATCACCGATGCCATCAAACACTGGGAGGAAAACACGTCCATCCGGTTCCAGCAGCGGACCGACGAAACCGGGTATGTTACTTTCCGGCGCGCCGCGAGTGGATGTAATTCCAACATCGGATACACGGGCGGCGCTCAGACCGTGAATCTGGCGGACTCCTGTTCCACCGGTAACACGATTCACGAAATCGGCCACACTCTCGGGCTCTACCATACGCAAAGCCGTGCCGACCGTGACCGGAACATCCGCATCCGTTTCGAGAATGTCGACAAAAGCCTGTGGGACCAGTATGACCAGTTCCTGACCAACACAATCGATGTTGGCCCCTACGACTACAACTCGATCATGCATTACTCCGCGACGTCGGATACGCGTAACTTCCGCAACTCGATAGACACTATCCCGCTGGGGATTGCACTGGGACAGCGCACCCGTCTTTCCACGGGTGACGTCCACGCGGTGGAGCGGATTTACGGAAGCACCATCGAAGGAGTGACTATCACCAGCATTCCGCTGGGCGCGCCAGTGATGGTGGACGGCCAGCGCATCACTACACCGCGTACCTTCGCGTGGACGGCTGGCGAACAGCACACGATCTCCGCATTCGGCCGGCTGTCTGTAAGTGGTAGCACCACGCAGCGCTACGACTTCGCGAAATGGTCAGACAATGGAGATCAGGAGCATAGCGTCACCGTAGCGGCTGGAACGACTTTTTATTCGGCTAACTACGCGCTGGCCTTCCAGGTGCGAACCGGTGTCGCCACCGCCAACACAGGTGCGGTGACGATTATCCCCGAATCGCCGGATGGGTTCTATCCATACGGAACACTGCTTCGACTGGAGGCCACGCCGGCCTCAGCCGAGCAACGGTTCTTTGCCTGGGGCGCGGGACAGGGTGGCGCAACCTTCCTGGCCTCCAACGGGCAGGGGAATGCGTCCAATCCGGTGGAACTGACTCTGCGCGCCGACGGAGCCTTTTACGTGGCCAATTTTCAGCCATCCACTGCGCCAATCGTTACCATCACCTCTCAGCCGGTGGGCGCGGTGGTGAGTGTGGACAACACGGGGGTCTACACGCCCCGGAACGAAATCTGGGCCGCTGGGTCAAGCCACACCGTTTCCATCGCATCTCTGCAGAGCCTCGGCGGCGTACGGCGGTTCGGATTTGGACAATGGTCGAACGATGGCCCGCGCACGCAGACCGTTGCCGCCCCCACAGCACCAACCACCATCACTGCCAACCTGACGGAACGATTCGAAGTGCTGACGGACGTGAACTGGTTGATCTCGCGAGGCTCCACCGCTCCCACCGCGAGCAGAAACATCACCATGAACCCCACCTCGCCCGACGGCTTCTATGACACTGGCACGGAAATCGAATTCAGTGCCACCGGTCCAGCCACCGCGCCATTTACGCATTGGTATGGCGACCTGGCGGGACCGGCATCGACGCAGAAGCTTACGGTGAGCGAACAGACGTTCGTGACTGCCAGCTTCCTTTCCGAGCCGTTCGTCTATCGCGGCGGCTTTGTGAATGCGGCGAGCCAGCAGCCTGTTCCGGGGTCTCCCGGCGGTTTGATGATCCTCTACCGGGCCAACGTGGGCCCGGCAGACGAAGTGACGCTCAGCCCAGGCAACGACGGCAAGTTCCCCACTACGTCCAACGGGGTATCGGTCAGCTTCGGCACCACGGCCGCCCAGTTGCTGAAACTGAACAAAGACAGCATCCTGCTGATGGTTCCGGACACCGTCACCGGGAACAGTACTTCCATCACTGTGCGCGCTCCAACGGGCAACTACACCACTACTCTCCCCGTTGCCACCAAGGGTCCCGGTGTCTTTACGGTGAGCGCCAACGGGGTCGGTCAGGTGTACGCAATAAATGAGGACACCAGTGAAAACAGCTCGTCCCAACCTGCAGACAGAGGTACCACCATCGGATTCCTGGTGACTGGGGTGGGCCGGGTGGACGAGGAAGGAACGCCCCTGCTGCCCTTGTGGGCCGAGATTGGGGGGGTGCTCTCGGAGGTCGTCGATGCGTTTCCCACGGAAAAGCCGGGGATTTATGGCGTCATCGCCAAAATCGACCCATCCGCAGCCAGCGGACCAGCGGTTCCGGTTGCGCTCTTCGTCAACGGCACCCGGAGCCAGTACAACGCCACGGTGGCGATTCGCTAGGGTGCCTGTGAGGTTGTCCTGGGCGGGGCCAACCCACTACCCTGGAGGCTATGGGTCAACCTCCGCAAATGGAAATGCCGAAGATCCCTGTCCCCGGCGTTCGCAACCTGATCACTGTCGGCTCCGGAAAGGGCGGTGTTGGGAAAACCACCGTGTCCGTGAATCTGGCGTTGGCGCTCACCGGGCTCGGACACAAGGTAGGGCTGTTAGATGCCGATGTCTACGGGCCGAACGTGCCGCGCATGATGGGGATCAATGAATCGCCGCACGCCAACGGCGACCGCATTCTGCCGATTCAACAACACAACCTGAAGCTGATGTCGATGGGGTTTCTGAGCCCCGGCGACCGGCCGATCATCTGGCGCGGACCTATGCTGCACAGCGTCATGCAGCAGTTTGTTCGTAATGTGGAGTGGGGCGAACTGGATTACCTGATCGTGGACTTGCCGCCCGGCACGGGGGATGTGTCGCTTTCGCTGGCGCAGACCACGGCGATCACGGGAGCCGTGGTGGTCACCACACCATCCGATGTTTCGCTCGAAGACGCGCGTAAGGCCGTGTTGATGTTCCGCCAGTTGCATGTGCCGCTGCTCGGACTGGTGGAGAACATGAGCTACCTGATTGCTCCCAAGTCCGGCGAACGGGTGGATGTGTTTGGTCAGGGCGGCGGCAAGCGGACAGCGGATCAGATGCAGATTCCGTTCCTCGGCGAGTTGCCGATGGTGCCGGAAGTGCGCGAAGGCGGCGACAGCGGCAAGCCGGTGACATTGAAAGGGGCCACGGATGGCGCGGCGAAGCCGTTCTTTGAACTGGCCGAGCTCGTGATTGCGCGGGCCAAGGAGGTTTCGGCGCATAAGGGGCCGACGATTGCGGTGGAAGACTAAGGCCCGGCTGAACAGAGATGCGGGGATGAAGAGGACCCGGAATGCTGTTCTCGACTACTTCTTTCCGTCCAGATCCGCCAACCAGATGTTGCCTGTGCGCTCGGCCATGGTGAACACGATTTTGTCTCGGGCTACGTCGCTTTCAATGAGGCCGACTCTCACATAGGCGGGTGAAAGACGTGCACTGTGGAAATGGTGGACCGGGTATGGCTGGCCGGCCGGCTTGCGAGTGACGACATCGATTTTCATGGCCCAGTAACAGCGGAACCCGTCCCGTTGCGACATGAAATATAAGGTCTTTCCATCCGGCGAGAAAGCGGGCAGGACGTCCCAGGCGGAGCCATCCGTGACTGGGATCCATTCTCTCTCCGGAACAGTTCCTTCCTTCACGGGGGCGATGAACATGCGGGAATGGTCATTGCCGGTAGCGGTGTACCAGACGATCCACCTGTCATCGGGTAGCATGCGTGGCGCGGAGTGGTTCCGGTAAGAACCAAGGGGCAGGAAAAGGTTCGTGGCCCCGCTGGTTGGATCGAGCAAACCTGTGTTCGGTCCTTTGGATATCAGAAGCCGCTTGCCATCCGCGGCCCAGTTTCGTACAGCACAGTCGTCGCAGAGGGTTTTCGGGGCTCCACCCTTTGCAGACAAAACCTGCACAAGTCGATTGCCATCCACGCGCAGGGAGACCGCCACCCAAGAGCCATCGGGACTTATCATGGGCGCTGTGGTTTGCCAGTTGGAAAGCAACGTCCGTTCCTCGCCCGTTTCGAGGTCCTTCCAAATGACCTCGTGAATACCGTTGCGTTGGGTTAAGAAAACAACGAAGCGTCCGTCAGCGCTCACGTCGGAACTGTACTCCGGTGCAACACCGGTTGTGATCCGTTTCGGCTCCCCGAGGACCTTTCCCTGATTGGCATCAATCGGTAAGCTCCAGATATCCGAGTT
Source organism: Acidobacteriota bacterium (assembly GCA_016213775.1). Taxonomy (GTDB): domain Bacteria; phylum Acidobacteriota; class Terriglobia; order Bryobacterales; family Bryobacteraceae; genus CADEFT01. Next base: position 3,141 of record JACQZR010000110.1, on the reverse strand, counting down.
CTCGACGAGGTTGGTGAAAAGAATGCGGCCTTTGCTGACCCAGGGATTCGCGTCGTGCCCCTGCCCAAACGTGACACGCTCCGGATTCCCAGCGATGTGGGAGGTCTTAGGGTCAACGCGTACTTTCCAGATATTACGGCTATCGGCGACGTCGGCAAGAAAAAAAATGAAATCTCCGTCCCACCCTCTTGGATCCCTCACACGGAGTTTCTTCTCGCGAAATTTCTCGCGAAATGCGTCAATCCCAACTCGAATTGGATCCCCTTCTGAAATGGGAGCGGCCCACCAGTCAAACCCCACAAATTTCGGCCCACCCATGAACAGCAGGGATTTGCTGTCCGGCGACCATACCGGCTGGGAAACAGCCATAAAGCTGCTGGCAATCCGTTTCGGAGAGCCACCCGCAGCGTCGACGACAAACAGTGCGGATCCATTGTAGGCGAAAGGATAGTTGAAGCTATACAAGCCGGTGTAGTAGGCGATCCACTTCCCGTCGGGGGAGAAGCGCGGGCCGCGCCCGTTGTCCGCGATTCGACGCTCCTCGCCGCCAAGCGCGGAGACGACGTATATGCCACCACCATCGCGCTCGGAGCGAAATGCGATGCGGCTCCCATCTGGAGAAAACGCCGGCTCGCGATCATCGGCGAGATTGGTGGTGAGCCGCTTGGATTCCTTTGTTTCCAAGTGCTGAATCCAGATGTCGAGATTGTTGCCGGCGCGGTCCGAAGAATAGGCAATCATGTTGCCTGCCGGCCAAAGAGTGGGTTCCTGAGTCAGTCCAGGATCGAAGGTGATTTGACGGAGGGAGGGACCTTGCGCATTGGGGGGCTGGCCGCTTTCCCTGCGGAGCACCCAACCGCCGACAGCCGCAGCTACCAGAAGAACCGCTGCCAGTCCGGCCCACAGCATCTTCTTCCTTGTGGGTGCGCTCGCAGACGGAACGAGCGCGGGGGCCGCGAGGCGACCCAGTTCGGAATCCTCACGAATCTCGTCGAGCGCCACCTTTACGTCATCCATATGCTGGAAACGCTTCTCACGGTCTTTGCGCAGACAACGGCGAAGGATACGGTCGAGTTCGGCCGGCATCTGCTCGAGGGACTTGGGCTCAGCGGTGAGGATTGCCGACAGCGTGGAAACCTTCGATTCGCCGGAGAACGCCTTACGCCCAGTGAGCATCTCGTAGAGCACCGAACCGAAGCTGAAAATGTCGCTGCGCCAGTCCAGATCCTTGGCTTCGGCCTGCTCGGGCGACATGTAGGCGATGGTTCCGAGGATGGTCCCCGATTCGGTTTTCGGCGATTGGATGACGAGCGTTGCTTCTTCCTGTCCGATGGGAGTGCGCTCGGTGAGTTTGGCGAGTCCGAAGTCGAGCACCTTGACCCGGCCCTCGGCGGTCAACATGATGTTGCCCGGTTTCAAATCGCGATGAGTGATTCCGGCGGCGTGGGCGGCTTTCAACGCATCGGCGATTTGCGAAGCGATTTGCAGTGCCTCCGAGAGCTTCATCGCTTTTCCGTGGATTACTTGGTCTAGGGTCTTGCCAGTGATCAGTTCCATCGCGATGAAGTCAGTCTCGTTGTCGCGGAAGATTTCGTAGATGGTGACGATGTTGGGGTGGTTCAATGCGGAGGCGGCACGGGCTTCCTGAATGAAGCGTAAGCGACGCTCGGAATCGGCGGAGTGCGAACCGGAAAGAACCTTGATAGCAACGAGACGGCCAAGCTCGACGTCGCGGGCCTTGTACACGACTCCCATGCCTCCCTCGCCGAGGCTTTCGAGAAAGTCGAAATGTCCCACACGTTGGCCGATCATCGGTCGGTTCAGCGATTGTATCATCTGGGCCAGCGAGGGCAGCACGCCCGGACGGAGCGGCGAAACCGTTCTTTGAACTGGCCGAGTTCGTGATTGCGCGGGCCAAGGAGGCTTCCGCGCATAAGGGCCCCACCATCGCGGTGGAAGATTAAGGTTTGACCCTGAAAGGCGTTTCTTCGCGTATGTAGTAATTAGAGGGAGCGTGGACGGGTGTTCTCGGATGCCCCCTGCTTCTCCCGGAGGCCGCCGTTCGCGAGAAGACGAGACTCGCGGACTGGCGGCCAACTCAATGGACTCTCATGGGCGTCGCGCGCCTGGGGTACACTTCACAAATGACCCCTTCCTCACGGCGCACGTTTTTCCGGGGACTGGCCGGAGGCCTCCCCGCAAGCTGGGTAGCGTTTCAAAGTAAACTCGCAGGGGCTCCCGTGGCGGGAGGCGAGGATTACTGGTCGCTGGTGAAACGGCAGTTTCCGCTGGCGGATGGACTGCTGTACCTGAATGCCGCCAACGTCTGCCCGTCGTCCCGGCCCGTGCTGGACAGGCACCAGGAGTTCCTCCGCGACTTCCACGCCGATCCTTCTTTCCAGAACCGCGACAAGTACGACGGGCGGCAGGAGAGCTTACGTTCGAAGCTGGCCGCGATGCTCGGGGCTTCGGCCGACGAGATCGCAATCACACGCAACACCAGCGAGGGTTCCAACATCATTGTGAACGGCATCGATCTCAAGGAAGGCGATGAGATTCTGATCACGACGCACAATCATCCTTCGAGCAGCGACAGTTGGAAGATGCGCGCGCGGCGGCATCATCTGCGGGTTGTGGAGGCTCCGGTGCCTGTGCCCGCGCGGACCGCGGGGGAGTTGTTCGATTCCATTGCGCAACGGATCAATGCACGTACGCGGGTGATCGCGGTGACCCACGTGACCAGCACTACGGGGAACCGCTATCCGGTTCGCGATGTCGCGGCGCTGGCTCGGCAGAAGGGCATCTGGTGCCATGTGGACGGGGCGCAGTCCTTCGGGGCCCACGATGTGAATGTTGCGGCAATTGGGTGCGATTCTTATGCCGGCAGCGCGCACAAGTGGTTCATGGGGCCGCTCGAGGCTGGGGTGCTCTACGTGCGTAAAGACCGGCTGGATCAGGTGTGGCCCTCGATCATCACCGCGGGGTGGGATAAGAATCCTAAGGGTGCGCGCAAGCTGGAAGTCTATGGGCAGCGCGACAATCCGCGGCTGGTGGCATTCGAGGCGGCTGTCGATTTTCTTGGACTGATCGGCATGGCGAAGGTGGAGGACCGGCTTCAACAGTTGGTTACACGGCTCAAGG
>JACQZR010000107.1 GCA_016213775.1 Acidobacteriota bacterium | reverse complement strand
CGACGTCGCCTCCACTACTCCGCTGTCGCAGCAGCACCCGCATAGCCTTTCGGTCCTCGCGCGTCTCCGCGACGTAGTAAAAGCAATGAAGGACACCGAGGCTTTCAAAGCAACCCTCGCCGCAAAGAACGAACCCAATTCACTCGAAACCCTGCTCACCGCTCTGAAAGCAAGAGCCGAGCAATCGGAAACGAAGCCAAACTCCTAGCCGGTCTGTGGGGCGGCCAATCCTGGCCGCGGCTGGCCTTTCCAGGCCAGCCAGCGCGACTGGGGGGTCGCGCTTAACACCCCGTGGCAGAAGTTGACGCGGGCGGCGCTGTAGATTCAGTGCGTTACGGAGCGTGAGCGAACAACTTGTCAGCATGCGCCACATGACTAGGTGTATCCCTAGTAGCCTGAATCCTTGCCACCTATTTACAATATTGATGACGGGCGAGAGATAAAAAGACCGTGATCAATAGATCATATTCGTCCGGACCAACCCCCAAAAGCCTGTTTTCAGAAGATCACGGCTGACACGATGCGGTGCAAGATACGCCGGGAGCCTCCCTTGCAAGAAGCTCCTGGCGTTCTCTTTTGTCGATAGTTGTTAATGCAGGCGAAGGTATTGGAAAAACTCGGGAAACCCCCAGTAGAGGACCTTAGATTGAGAATCGCATAATAGCTTAGACTTCCGAAACAAGAAGTTCCGAGACCTCAGAATTGGACGCGCGCAGGACATCTCAGATTTCTTGTTTTGGAAGATCTGTCATCTTCCAGAACGTAGAGGGAGGCCGCACATGAAACGGGCAACAACTCCGTATCCGCTGAATATCTCGGCGCTACTAATGAGTCCCTTCGAGAGCGATCATGTGGTCTTGCGACAGGTCTTCTCCCACTCGAACTGGAGCCTGCGCACGGCCACGGATTGCGAGCAGGCCTTGGAACTATTGAGGGAGACGAACATCCCGGTAGTCCTGTGCTCGGCCGATTCACGCTTGGATTCCTGGAAGACGATCGTGCGAGAGACGGCGTCGATGGAAAACCCGCCGCGAGTGATCGTATTCTCCCGCCTGGCGGACGAGCGGCTGTGGGGGGACGTGATTCACAACGGTGGATACAGCCTGCTGGAGAGTCCGTTCGACATGCGGGATATCGTCACCAATGTCTCGCTGGCGTGGCATTCCTGGTATCACGAGTTGCGGCAGGGAGAGGATCGGCGGCACAGAATGCCGGAGTTGGTCCGCGCGGCGGCGGTTGGGGGGGTGTAGCGACCGCAAGGCGCGAACCCCTCGCACCACGCTACACACATCCTGGACTTGGTTGACCTCCGGCCTGCCTCACATTCGACTAGCCGGTTATCGATTCACCGTCCTGGGGCTTTCCCTAGTTGAATCGAATGCTGACGAAACGACAGGATAGTCGAGTGAATCAACGCGCGCGCGCAGAGAGAATTCGCGCGTCCAGGAGGGACCATGAGCATAGCAGCACCGGTACGCCCCACAGGAGTGCGCACGTCGCGCAAAGCAACGGGTGACTATAACAGGGAACTGCTGACGGCGCTGCAAGCAGTGCGGGACGGCGACTTCTCCGTGAGGCTGCCCGGCCACCGTACCGGAATCGAGGGCAAGATCGCGGACACGTTCAACGAGATCGTCATGGCCAACCAGCGCATGGCGGCCGAACTGAACCGCGTGGGCTCTGTAGTGGGCAAGAAGGGCCAGACGAGCCAGCGGGTGCGGTTCGAGCGCAGGAGCGGGTCGTGGGGCGAGATGGAAGACTCGATGAACGGCCTGATCGACGATCTGCTATGGCCGATTACGGAGTTGACGCGCTCGGTTTCGGCGGTGGCCCAAGGGGATCTGCTACGGACGGTGCCCCTGGAACTGGATGGCCGGGCGCTGGAAGGAGAGTTCTTCGGCTCGGCGACGATCGTCAACACGATGATCCAACAGCTTGTGGTGTTCACCTCCGAAGTGACGCGCGTGGCGAGGGAAGTGGGAACCGACGGCAAGCTGGGCGGTCAGGCGGAGGTGAAGGAAGTCAGCGGGGTGTGGAAGGACCTGACGCAAAACGTGAACCTGATGGCGAGCAACCTGACGGCGCAGGTGCGGAACATCTCTGAGGTGACCATCGCAGTGGCCAGCGGCGATCTTTCGAAGAAGATCACAGTGGACGTCCGCGGGGAGATCCTCCAGCTCAAAGAAGCCATCAACACAATGGTGGACCAGTTGCGATCGTTTGCCAGCGAAGTGACGCGCGTGGCTCGCGAAGTGGGAACGGAAGGGCGCCTGGGCGGTCAGGCGGTGGTACCGGGTGTTGCGGGCACATGGAAAGATCTGACGGATTCAGTGAACGCAATGTGCGGCAACCTGACGGCGCAGGTGCGGAATATCGCGGACGTGACAACGGCAGTGGCGCGCGGCGATTTGTCGCGCAAGATCACCGTCGACGTGAGCGGCGAGATTCTCCAGCTCAAGGAAACGATGAACACGATGGTGGACCAGTTGAATGCGTTCGCCGGAGAAGTGACACGCGTGGCCAGAGAGGTGGGGACGGACGGCAAGCTGGGCGGACAGGCGCAGGTGCGCGAAGTAAGCGGGGTGTGGAAGGATCTCACGGAAAACGTGAACCTGATGGCGAGCAACCTCACCACCCAGGTGCGCAACATCGCGGAAGTGACGATTGCGGTGGCGAGCGGCGACCTCTCCAAGAAAATTACTGCCGATGTGCGCGGGGAGATCCTCCAGCTCAAAGAAGCGATCAACTCGATGGTGGAACAGTTGCGATCGTTTGCCAGCGAAGTGACGCGCGTGGCGAGAGAAGTAGGAACGGAAGGGCGGTTGGGAGGGCAGGCGATTGTACCGGGCGCGGCGGGGACGTGGAAGGATTTGACCGACAACGTCAATTTCATGGCGAACAACCTGACGGCGCAGGTGCGCAACATCGCGGACGTGACGACGGCAGTGGCGCGCGGCGATTTGTCGCGCAAGATCACGGTAGATGTGCGCGGAGAGATTCTCGAGCTGAAGAACACCATCAACACGATGGTGGACCAGCTCAACTCCTTTGCGTCGGAAGTGACGCGCGTCGCCCGCGAGGTGGGAACCGACGGCAAACTGGGCGGCCAGGCTCAGGTGCCGGGAGTCGCGGGGACATGGAAAGATTTGACAGACAACGTCAACTTCATGGCGAGCAACCTGACGGCGCAGGTGAGAAACATCGCGGAAGTAGCGACGGCGATCGCCAGCGGAGATTTGTCGCGCAAGATCACGGTGAGCGTGAGCGGCGAGATTCTGCAGCTTAAAGAGACCGTCAACACGATGGTGGACCAGTTGAATGCGTTTGCCGGTGAAGTCACGCGCGTCGCTCGCGAGGTGGGTACCGACGGACGGTTGGGCGGACAGGCGGATGTGCGCGGGGTTGCCGGCACGTGGAAGGATCTCACCGACAGCGTGAACTCGATGGCCAACAACCTCACTGCGCAGGTGCGCAACATCGCCGAAGTCACCACCGCCGTGGCCCGCGGCGATTTGTCGCGCAAGATCACCGTGGACGTGAAGGGCGAGATCCTCGAGTTGAAGAACACCATCAACACCATGGTGGATCAGCTCAACGCGTTCTCGTCGGAAGTGACGCGCGTCGCCCGCGAGGTGGGAACAGACGGCAAGCTCGGCGGGCAGGCACAGGTGTCGGGCGTTGCCGGTACGTGGAAGGATCTCACCGACAGCGTGAACTCGATGGCGAGCAACCTTACCGCGCAGGTGCGCAACATCGCAGAAGTAGCCACGGCGGTGGCGAAGGGAGATCTGTCGCGCAAGATCACTGTGGACGTCCGCGGGGAGATCCTGCAGTTGAAAGAGACCCTGAACACAATGGTGGACCAGTTGAATGCCTTCGCGGCGGAAGTGACGCGCGTCGCCCGCGAAGTGGGAACGGACGGCAAACTCGGCGGGCAGGCTGCGGTACCGGGCGTTGCCGGTACGTGGAAGGATCTCACCGACAGCGTGAACTCGATGGCAGGCAATCTGACGGCGCAGGTGCGAAACATCGCCGAGGTGGCGGGCGCCATCGCCAGCGGCGATTTGTCGCGCAAGATCACCGTGGACGTACGCGGTGAGATCCTCCAGTTGAAAGAAACGCTCAACACGATGGTGGACCAGCTCAATGCCTTCGCGGGTGAAGTGACGCGCGTGGCGCGCGAAGTGGGACCGGAAGGGCGCCTGGGTGGACAGGCGAAGGTGCCTGGCGTGGCCGGCACGTGGAAGGATTTGACCGACAGCGTGAACTCGATGGCCGGGAACCTGACTGCGCAGGTGCGCAACATCGCCGAGGTGACCACCGCAGTGGCGCGTGGCGATCTGTCGCGCAAGATCACCGTGGATGTGAAGGGCGAAATCCTCGAGTTGAAGAACACGATGAACACGATGGTTGTGCAGTTGAACGCATTCGCATCCGAAGTAACACGCGTGGCGCGCGAAGTGGGTACCGACGGAAAGCTCGGCGGCCAGGCCGCGGTGCCCGGCGTTGCCGGTACGTGGAAGGATCTCACGGACAGCGTCAATTTCATGGCCAGCAACCTGACGGCGCAGGTGCGCAACATCGCCGAGGTGTCGACGGCGATCGCCAATGGAGACTTGTCGAAGAAGATCACGGTGGACGTGCGCGGCGAGATTCTGCAGCTCAAGGAAACCATCAACACGATGGTCGAGCAGTTGCGGTCGTTCGCGGCGGAGGTGACACGCGTGGCGCGCGAGGTGGGAACCGACGGCAGGCTGGGCGGACAGGCGGTGGTGCCCGGAGTCGCGGGTACCTGGAAGGACTTGACGGACAACGTGAACCTGCTGGCCGCCAACCTGACTACTCAGGTGCGCAACATCGCGGAAGTGACAACAGCGGTGGCGCGCGGCGATCTGTCGCGCAAAATCACGGTGGACGTGAAGGGCGAAATCCTGGAGTTGAAGAACACCATCAACACGATGGTGGACCAGCTCAACGCGTTCGCCGCGGAAGTGACGCGTGTGGCCCGCGAGGTGGGAACCGACGGGAACCTCGGCGGCCAGGCGCAGGTGCCGGGAGTCGCCGGCACATGGAAAGACTTGACCGACAACGTGAACGTGATGGCCGCGAACCTGACCGAGCAGGTGCGCGGCATCGTGAAAGTAGTTACGGCCGTTGCCAACGGGGACTTGAAGCAGAACCTCACCGTAAAGGCGAAAGGTGAGGTGGCGGCGCTGGCTGCGACGATCAATAATATGACCTATACCCTGGCGACGTTTGCCGACCAGGTGACCAGCGTGGCAAGAGAAGTGGGCGTCGAAGGTAGGCTGGGTGGACAGGCGAACGTTCCCGGCACCGAGGGCACGTGGAAGGATCTGACTGGGAACGTGAACCTGCTTGCGGCGAACCTGACAACGCAGGTGCGCGCGATCGCGGAGGTGGCCACTGCGGTGACCAAGGGCGACCTGACACGTTCGATCCAGGTGGAAGCGCGCGGCGAGGTGGCCGAACTGAAGGACAACATCAACACGATGATCACTAACCTCCGCCTGACGACGGAGCGCAACAGCGAACAGGACTGGCTCAAAACGAACCTCGCCCGAGTAACCGGCATGTTGCAGGGACAGCGCGATCTGGGAACGGTTGGACGCACCCTGCTGTCAGAGCTGACACCGTTGGTGAATGCCCAGCGGAGCGTGATTTACAACATGGACTCGGAGTCCGACCAGCCGGCGTTGAGCTTGCTGGCCTCCTACGCCAGTAATTCGAACGGGGATGGACTTCCCGATCGGCTTCGCCTCGGCCAGGGGATGGTGGGACAATGCGCCATCGAGAAGGAAACAATGCTCGTGACCGACATTCCGCCGTCGACGGTGCCGATACGTTCGGGATTGTACGAGTCGTCGCCCCGCAACATTGTAGTGCTGCCCGTGCTTTTCGAGAACCAGGCCAAGGCGGTGATCGAGCTGGCATCGTTCAGTATCTTCACGGCATCGCATCTGGCGTTTCTCGAGCAGTTGACCGCGAGTATCGGGATCGTGTTGAACAGCATTGAAGCGACGATGAAAACCGAGGCGCTCCTGAAGCAGTCCCAACAGCTCGCCGGCGAATTGCAGACCCAGCAGAAGGAACTCCAGGAAAAGAACGAGCAACTCGCCCAGAAGGCCCAGCAACTGGCGGAACAGAACGTGGAAGTGGAGCGGAAGAATCAACAGATTGAGCAGGCACGGCGCGCGCTGGAGGAAAAGGCGGACGAGCTGGCCCTGACGTCGAAGTACAAATCGGAGTTTCTGGCGAATATGTCGCATGAGCTGCGAACGCCGCTGAACAGCATCCTTATCTTAGGGCAGCAGCTTGGCGATAATCCCGAGGGGAATCTGACCGCGCGCCAAACGGAATTCGCGCGGACCATCCATAGCGCGGGCACCGACCTGTTGAACCTCATCAGCGACATTCTCGACCTGTCGAAGATCGAATCGGGAACGGTAACGGTGGATGCGGAGGAGATTCCGTTTGACCGTTTACTGGAAACGGTGGACCGATCGTTCCGGCACGAAGCGGAAAACCGCGGTCTGCTGTTCGAGGTGCACCTGGAGCCTGGCTTGGGCCGGGGCTTGACCACCGATTCCAAGCGGCTGATGCAGGTGCTGAAGAACCTGCTGTCAAACGCGTTCAAGTTCACCGATCGCGGCGGAGTCAAGTTGCGCGTCGCGGCGGCGACAACCGGATGGAGCAGCGGGCATCCAATACTATCGGCGGCGGGTTCGGTGCTGTCATTTGATGTCTCGGACACAGGAATTGGAATTCCACTCGAGAAACAGAAGATCATATTCGAGGCGTTCCAGCAAGCCGATGCGAGTACCAGCCGGAAGTATGGCGGAACGGGGCTGGGGTTGGCGATCAGCCGTGAGCTGGCTTATTTGTTGGGCGGCGAAATCCAGTTGCGCAGCACGCCCGGCGCGGGTAGCAATTTCACACTGTACCTGCCGTCGCACTACATGGGTCCCTCGATGAGCACGCTGCAATCGCGCGAGCCGGCAAAGGGGCGGCAGCTTCCGGCGGTGCGAACCCCTGAGCGGGTTGTCGAGCACATCGCAGATGATCGGGCGGATTTGCAGGCCGGCGACGACGTGCTGCTGATTGTGGAGGACGAGCCGCACTATTGCCGTGTGTTGGTGGACCTGGCCCGGGCGCAAGGGTTCAAAGTGCTTGTGGCGATGAAAGGCCTGGACGCGCTCGATTTGGCGCGGCGTTATCGTCCGACCGCAGTCTCACTGGACGTCTTCCTGCCTGATATGCTCGGCTGGACGGTACTAAGCCAGCTCAAGCAGGATCCCGCGATGCGCCATATTCCAGTGCAAATCGTCACTCTCGATGAAGACCGCCAGCATGGTCTGGCGCGCGGCGCGTTCAACTTCCTGACGAAGCCGGCGACACGCGATGGGTTGCAGGAAGCACTCAACCGCATCAAGGAGTACTCCACACCGCGGCGGCGCCGCCTGCTGGTGGTGGAAGACGACCCTTCCGAGCAGATGAGTATTCGTGTATTGCTGGAGCACGATGACATCGAGATCTTTAGAGCGGAATCCGGCAACGAGGCACTTTCGAAACTGAAAGAGCAGCCATTCGACTGCGTTGTCCTCGATCTGCGCCTGCCCGACATGTCGGGCTTTGAAGTGCTCGACAAAGTGGGATCGGACGAAACGCTGCGCGACATTCCCGTGGTGGTGTTCACCGGCAAAGAGCTGTCGCCGGATGAAGACGCGCAATTGCACACCATCGCCCGAAGCGTGGTGGTGAAGGGAGTGGAATCGCCGGAAAGATTGTTGGACGAGACCGCGCTGTTCCTGCACCGGGTGACGACTGCATTGCCACGGGAGAAGCAGGAGATGATCGAGAGGCTCCACCAGTCGGATGAGGACCTGGTGGATAAGCTGGTGCTGGTTGTGGACGACGACGTCCGGAACATCTTTGCCCTGAGCAGCGTCTTGGAGCGCCATGGAATGCATGTGCAGACGGCGAGCACAGGGCACGAAGCGCTGGCGGTGTTGGAGTCGACGCCCAACATTAGTATCGTGCTGATGGACATCATGATGCCGGAGATGGATGGGTACGAGACCATCCAGACGATTCGGAGGAACTCGATCTGGCGGCGGCTGCCGATTATCGCCTTGACCGCGAAAGCAATGAAGGGAGACAGAGAGAAGTGTCTCGAAGCAGGAGCGTCGGAGTATCTGGCGAAGCCCGTGAACACGGAGCAGTTGCTTTCGGCTTTGCGGATGTGGCTGCACAGGTGATGAGGAAAAGGAGATGAGAAAGGACCCGCTCAATATTCTCCTGGTGGACGATCAGCCGGCGAAGCTGATGAGCTATGAGGCGATTCTCGCGGACTTGGGAGAGAACCTGATCAAGGCCAACTCCGCGCGGGAAGCCCTGGAACGGCTGCTGAAGCATGAATTCGCGGTAGTGCTGATCGACGTCTGCATGCCCGAACTGGACGGCTTCGAACTTGCTTCGATGATCCGCTCGCACCCGCGATTGAAGGAGACGGCGATCATCCTCGTGTCGTCCCTTCTGGTGGAAGATGTCCACCGCTTGAGAGGCTACACGTCCGGCGCGGTGGACTACGTCTCGGTTCCGATCGTTCCGGAGATTCTCAAGGCGAAGGTCTCGATCTTTGCGGATCTCTACCGGAAGACTACTGAGCTGCAACTTCTGAACAGAGAACTGGAGCGGCGGGTTGCGGATCGGACCGAGGAGATTGTGGCAGCGGCGGCACAGTTGCGTCTCAGCGAGGAGCGGATGAGGCTTGTGTTGACGTCCAGCGGTACTCGTGGATGGACGTGGGACATCCGCGAGAACACGTTGACATGGGTCACGCCAGGAGGGGCTTCCGTGCGTGGGTTCGCGTCGCCCGTGGACATTATGAGGCTGGTGCATCCCGAGGATCGCAGCGCGATGCGGGAGGCTTATTTGCGGGCAATTGCGGGCGGGCAGGAATACGAAACGGAATTCCGGCTGCTGGAAGGAGGCGAGACCACATCGTGGTTGGCGCGGGGAACCGTAATTTGCGATTCGGCCGGCAAGCCGCAGTCCATTGCGGGCATCAACATCAACATCACGGAGCGGAAGCGTGCCGAGGATGAGAGGGCCGCGCTGCTGCAGGAAGCGGAGGAAGCGCGGCGCGATCTGGAAAAAGCAAGCAAGGTGAAGGACGAGTTTCTCGCCGTGCTGTCGCACGAGCTGCGGACCCCGCTGAATGCCATTACTGGCTGGGCACACATGCTGCGAACCGGAGGACTGGATCAGGCAACCCAAAGCAGAGCGGTGGAGACCATATACCGCAATGCATTCCTCCAGACCCAGCTTGTCTCGGATATTCTCGACGTGTCGCGAATCGTCTGCGGGAAGCTGCGATTGGAAATGCGCCTGATCGAACTGCCGGCGGTGATTCACGCCGCGCTCGACACGGTCCGGCCGGCGGCGGAAGCAAAGAACATCGCCATTGACGTGGGGAATGAGACGGCGAGCGGGCCGATTTGGGGCGATCAGGCGAGAATGCAGCAGGTAGTTGGGAATCTGCTCACCAACGCGGTGAAGTTCACTCCGGCCGGAGGGCGTGTTCAGGTATTCATGAAAGCCGCCTGCCGGTCTGTCGAGGTGACGGTGCAGGATGACGGACCGGGTATTGCACCGGAACTGCTGCCGTATATCTTTGAGCGCTTCCGGCAGGGGGACTCCTCGAGCACGAGGGAGCATCAGGGACTTGGGCTGGGACTGGCGATTGTAAAGCACTTGGTGGAAATGCATGGGGGAAGCGTCAATGCGCGGAACCGGCAGGATCGAAGCGGCGCGGTGTTCACCGTGGCGCTGCCATTGCATGCCCAGACGGCCGCGGCACCGAAAGTGCGCGTGTTTTCAGCGGAACCGGAGCCGCCTCGGGAAGTGGGGCCGGAGATCCGCGGCGCGCGCATTCTCGTAGTGGACGATGAAACGGACGCGAGGGAAGTGATCTCGCTGTTGTTGAGCCAGTGGGGCGCGGAAGTGAGAACGGCAGCGTCGGTGGACGAAGCTCTGTGTTGGGTTGACCGCGAGCCGCCGGATCTGGTAGTGACCGACATCGGAATGCCGGGCAAAGACGGGTACGCATTGATTCGCGGGATTCGGGCACTGCCGCCGGACCAAGGCGGACGAACACCCGCGATCGCGTTGACGGCACATGCGGGCGCGCAGGACCGGATGGACATTCTCAATGCGGGATTTCAGATGCACGTACCCAAACCGGTGCATGCGGGCGAGCTGGCCGCGGCCGCCGCAACCTTGATTGAACGGGCGGGACTAAAACGAGCAGTGGAGATGTTGTAGGGCTCGCGGAGGAGGCAAATGCCGGTACGACGCCAATTGATTCTGGTCGCGGACGATTACAAGGACACCCGTGACCTGTACGGTGAATTTCTGTCACGCGCCGGCTTTCACGTGGCTCTGGCGAGTGACGGACTGGAGGCGGTAGGGAAGGCTCGTGAGTTGCAGCCGGATCTGATCGTGATGGATCTGTCGATGCCCGGAATGGACGGGGCGAAAGCAAACCACCGGCTGAAGGAAGACGAGCGAACGAAGTGTATTCCCGTGGTGCTATTGACGGCCTACGAATTGGAACATCTGGCGGCGGAATTGTCGCTGGCGGGTTTCGCGGGGTTTCTGATGAAGCCGTGCATGCCGAACGAGTTGATCGCGGAGATTAACAGGGTGCTGTCGGGCGGAGGAGTGAAGCATTAGAGGGGGGGGCGCGCCTGGACAGAACGGCCCTCCAATTGCGAGAAGATCATCGCAATTCCATGACGATTCACCGCTCGCTTTCCCGGCGGGAGTTCCTTCTTTCCGCGATGGCATCAGCTCCGGTGCTTGCCGGCGTCAGCCGGCCGTCGAATCCTGCAATCGGCGAACTGCGCGCCAACATCCTCAGCACACTCGACTATCCCCGCGTGGCGCTGCACCGGGCCCGGGTGTTTACCAAGGTCTTTCAAGCGACTGAGGGCAAGCCGTGGGAGGTCCGCAAGGGGATGGCGTTGCGCGAGCACCTGCGCACTGTGCCGCTATACCTGCGTCCTGGAGACCGGCTGGCCGGCTCGATTTCGGAGACCCCGGGATCAATGCCGCTGATGGCGGAGTTGGGGTTTGGCGAGGAGGGGACCGACATCAATCCGCAGTGGCGCGGGTATCTGAAGGGGCAAGTTCCGCGGGATGTGTGGGAGTATTGGAAAACGCGTAATTTATGGGGCCGTTTCGCGGCTTCCAATCCGGGCGGACCCGCGCCCGTTTCGCCGGAATCCGGACGGCGGGCGCCCTACAAACTCGTCTCCAACCAGGGCCACTTGTGCCCCAGCTACAGCGAATTACTCAAGGTTGGGCTTGGCGGGATCCTCAAGCGCGTTCGCGAGCGGAAGGCCGGCGAGCGGGATGCCGGGAACCTGGCTTTCCTCACGGCCGCGGAGGAATCCCTGAGCGGTGTATCGGAGTGGGTACGCCGATACGCGGAGTTCCTCAAGGGCGATCTCGCGCGCATCGCGGCGAAGGTGGCCACGGAACCTCCGTCGACCTTCCATGAAGCGCTGCAGTTGATCTGGTTCGCTCATCAGGCCATCCATATCGAGGGGCACGGCTGGTCGTGCGCGCCCGACCACATCGACCGTCTGCTGCTGCCCTATTACGAGGCTGATAAGAAGGCCGGCCGGCTGAACGACGCCGAAGCTCTCCTCCTTTGCGAGAACTTCGTACTCAAGATGCTCGACAACACGTATTGGGGGCCGCTCCAACTGACGCAGGCGTTGTGCGTCGGCGGTTCCACTCCGTACGGGCATGACCTGACGAATCACCTCTCGCGGTTGTTCATCGAGGCTGCTACGAATCTGGCTCTCGCCGAGCCGCTGATCTGGATTCGATGGCACCCCCGCATCAACCAGGAGTTCTTCGACTTCTGCCTTTCCCGGATCGCCCAGCACACCTGCTTCCCGCTGATGTGGAACGACAAGGTGGTGCCCCAAGGATTGATGGAACTTGGAGTGTCGCGTGAGGACGCCTACAACTACATCGCGGTGGGGTGCAACGAGCTCGCCATCCCGGGACAAGCCTACTTCAATCCGGGCGCAAGCGCGAACTACCTGCGGTCCATCGAACAGGCGCTGCGTACGGGAGCCGCCACCTTTGACAGCTTCGCGGCCGCCGTGGGGACGAACCTGAGCCGGGGAATCGAGAGGAGCTACCGCGAGCACATGGCGGTATTCAAGGCCACGCTGCAATGGGGCCGCACGTCATTCACGTCCTGCTTTTTCGACGGCTGCATCGAAGGCGCGCACGACATGGTGCTGGGCACGAAGTACAACATCCTCTCCTGTGGAGGTGTCTTCTTCGCCAACGCCGTGGATTGCCTCGCGGCTATTCGCGAGGTGGTGTACCAGCGCAAGGAGGCGACGCTCGATCAGGTAGCCGCCGCCTGCAAAGCGAATTTTCACGGCCACGAGCGGTTGCGCGGCAAACTGCTGGCGGCGCCCAAGCATGGCAACGACGATCCCAGGCTCGACGACATCATCCACCTGGTGCAGCGGATGCGCGATGAACCCGTGAAGGCGATCTGCCGCGACCCGCGCGACGGCACGAAGTTCGGAAACACGCACATCACCAAAGCTGGTGCGGTGCTCACTGGCAAGGTCACGGGAGCGACTCCGGATGGCCGCCTGGCCGGCACGCCACTGGCAAGCTCGGTGGCGGCATCCGCCGGTGTGGAGCGAAACGGGCCCACCGCGGTTCTCAATTCCGTCGCGAAGCTCAATGCGGCGAAGAGCTGGCAAAGCGGCTACCAGGTGAATCTGAGATTCCAGAACAGCATGCTCGCCAACAAGGCGAACCGCGCAAAGGTGCGCGCGATGCTGAATGTCTACTTCAATAAGGGCGGCCAGCAACTGCAGCTCAATTCCATCGACACGGAGATGCTGCGAGCCGCGCAGAAGGACCCTGCCCAGTATCGTGACCTGGTGGTGCGCGTCGCCGGGTTTAGCGAATTCTTCGTCAACCTGAGTCCGGAGATGCAGGAAGAGATCATCGCGCGCACAGCGCACATGTGAGGACAAATGACCGGGCGGATTTTCGACATCCAGCGTTTCTGCATCGACGACGGGCCGGGGATCCGCACTACCGTGTTTCTGAAAGGCTGCCCTTTGCACTGCAAATGGTGCCATAACCCTGAGAGCATCAGTCCGGCGCCACACCTCTCGTTCCTGCAGGAGAAATGCATTGGCTGTGACGCGTGCATCGATGTGTGCCCGAAAGGCGCGCTGGCGCGAACGTCCTCGGGCAAAGCAATCCTCGGACGCCAGTACTGCGACGCCTGTGGTGCCTGTGCGGGCGTGTGCGATACCAAAGCATTGGAGATGGTCGGCCGCGATGCGGCTGTTGAAGAAGTGATGGCAGTCGTACTGCGGGACCGCGAATACTATCAGGCCTCCACCGGGGGCATGACGCTATCGGGCGGTGAACCGTTGTACCAGCCCGCCTTCGCCAAAGCGCTGCTCGTAGCCGCGAAAGCGGAGGGGTTGCACACCGTCGTGGAGACGTCCGGCTTCGCCGAATGGGCAGTGTTGGAGAGCATTTTGCCTCTGGTGGATTTGTTCCTCTACGACTACAAGGAGACGGACGCGCACCTCCACCAGGCGTTCACCGGGCAGTCGAACGAGCTGATCCTGGAGAATCTGCGAAAGCTGCACGCCGCCGGGGCACGCATCCTTCTCCGCTGCCCCATGATTCCGGAGTTCAATGCGCGCAAGGAACACCTGGACGGAATCGCGCGCACGGCGGCCTCCCTGCCCCGCCTGGCGGGAGTCGAGTTGCTGCCGTACCACAGGTTGGGGCGCGCCAAGCTGCAGCGGCTTGGGTTTCTGGCGCGCATGCCGGAATCGGTGAAGCCGCCGGACGAACACACCGTGCGAGGCTGGAACGATTACCTGACCAGGCAGGGCGTGAATTTGAGGTAGCAGAATTTGCCCGGAGTTGTAGCGATTTGCCGTTGCGCTTCTTTCAGCTTCACCTCGCGGCTACGCCTTGCGTTTCGCTACGGTTGCCAAGTGATGAGTATTGTCCTCAGCCGCAACGATAATCCCGCCAAGTAACCCTCCTATTGCTTTTTGGTGTAACAAGTGACATAGTACACTTGTGATCCCTTTCCGGTTCACCTTCCAGCCCGGCGTCCCGATTAACGAGCAGGTCGTCTTCGCCGCCAAGAAGGCGATCCTCTCGCGCCGGTTGAAACCCGGCGAGTCATTCCCCTCCGTCCGCGTTCTCAGCAGGGAGCTCAAGATCCACGCCAACACCGCTCAGCGCGTCGTCGGACAGCTCAAGCAGGAGGGGCTGATTGAAGTTCATACCGGAATCGGCACAGTGGTGGCGGAGCCCAGGCCCATGTCCCGCCACGACCGTTCCCGTCTGGTGAAGAAAGATGTGGAGTTGCTGGTGGTGGAAGCCATCAGGCTCGGGATGAGTTTCGATGAACTGCAACACCTTGTGGCGGAGCACTGGTCCCAGCTCGGCCGCACCGCCGAAGTCGAAAAGCCCTGAATATCTGGAGGTGCCAAAGATGCTGTTCACACAGGCGCTCAAAAAAAAGTTCGGCGCAGTCCCCGCCCTCACCGGATTGACGATGCAGGTTCCGGAAGGATCCGTTTACGCTTTGGTCGGCCCCAACGGCGCCGGAAAATCGACGGCCATGAAAATCCTGCTGAACATGCTTCGCGCCGACGAGGGGAACGCCAGTGTCCTCGGCAAGGATTCCCGGAAGCTTGGTCCGGCCGATCTCGCTCAGCTCGCCTATGTCTCCGAGAGCCGCCGCCTGCCCGACTGGATGTCCGTGAGCCAGTTCCTCGCCTACAA
This sequence comes from Acidobacteriota bacterium, assembly GCA_016213775.1. Classification (GTDB taxonomy): domain Bacteria; phylum Acidobacteriota; class Terriglobia; order Bryobacterales; family Bryobacteraceae; genus CADEFT01. The sequence goes on along the minus strand of JACQZR010000107.1, from coordinate 22,083 downwards.
CAGGCGTTTTTACCCTTCCTGGGACGACGACATCCTCAGTGACTTGCTCTCGCTCTACCAGCTTCCACTCGACCGTCGATTGAACCAGCTTTCGAGAGGTATGCGGATGCAAGCCTCCCTTGCCGCCGCTCTCTGCTACCGCCCCAGGTTGATTGTGTTGGATGAGCCTTTCAGCGGGCTCGACGTTCTCGTGCGCGAGCAACTCATCGAGAGCATCCTCGACCGCACCCCCGAACTTACCGTCCTCCTCGCCTCTCACGATCTCGGAGAAATCGAAAGCTTCGCCACTCATGTGGCCTACTTGAACGAAGGCCGCATCCGCTTCTCTGAGGAGGCACAGTCCATCTCCGGCAGGTTCCGCGAGATCGAGGTCCTTCTGGACGAGCAGGCCGGCGTACCGAAGGACGTGCCGGAAAGCTGGCTCAATCCGGAGTCCGTATCCTCGGTCTTCCGCTTCACGCATTCCAGATATGAGCCGGAAACGAGCGATGCGGAGATCCTCCAGCGCTTCTCCGCCGTTCGCGAAATCAGCGTCCGCGCCCTTCCCCTGCGCTCGATATTCGTGGCTCTGGCGAAGGCTGCACAGGCAAGACACTGCGAAGGGTGAACAAAAGGAGTGAATCATGGGCTTGATCGGACACCTGTTGAGGAAGGATATTCGCCGCCTCTGGCGGCAGGCCGCCGTGGCGCTATGCCTCTTGTCAGGCGTGACCTACTTCGATGCGCAGCGGGCGGACGCCGTTCCCGGTTCCATCGAGGGATGGATGAATGTGATTCTCCCCTTCGCTTGGGCCTGTTTGATGGCCCTTGTGGTGCTCGATGATCCGCTGGTCGGCGACAACCATTTCTGGATGACTCTTCCCTGCACCTGGCACTCTCTCCTCGCAGCCAAGGCATTGTTTTGCGTGGCGTTCGTACAGATTCCGATCTTCCTCTCGGCCTGCGCGATCCTGGTCCTGCGCGGCTTCAACCCTGTCTCATTCCTCCCGCAACTGTTCTCCCATCAACTCCTCTGGATGGGATTCTGCCTGATCGCGGCTGCCGTTGCCGCCCTTGTCAGAAGCCTCGAACAATTCCTGCTGATTGCCGTTGTCGTTGCCGCTGCCGTCGTGTGGGTGAATGGCGGCATGGGCCGGTTCCCCTGGCTCCCCGCCGAGCCTTTCCGTGACGTCCTCTCATTGACCCTGCTCGTCTCCGGCGCCATCGCCGCCGTGCTACTCCAGTACCGCCTCCGCCGCACCGGCCTGTCGCGCGTTATCGCGTCGTGCGCCGCGCTGGCGGCAACCATGTCATACGCGTGGCTGCCCGATTCCATTGCATCCGCCGTTCGCTGCGCAATGTCGCCAACCGCGGCATCCGTCTCACTCCGATTCCCATTGGGCGAGCCGGCTCCTCCCGCCATTGGATTCCTTGCCACTCCCGGCGCTGTGTCGCTCGCCATCCCGGTGGAGGTCGCGGGCCTGCCGCCCAGCGCCTTCGTTCGTCTCGGTCAACTCGACCTGACCATGCAGGCGGCCAACGGCTCCCGCCTGGAGATGCGCCGGAGAGCGGAACCGATCGAGAACTCCATCGAGCCCTATTGGTATCCCTTTGATGCCCCCCGCTGGCAGATCCTCCGCATGGACCGCCGCGCCTACCGCCGCCTCGAGACTGGCTCTCTGCAGTTGAACGGCAAAATCCTCGTGGATGTGTTCCAACCAGGTCCCTCCACCAGTTTCGCCATCACCTCCCGCCAGATGGTTCCTGGCGTCGGCATCTGTTCCGGCATCATCGCTCCCGGCAAGAGACTCGGAGCGGAATTCCTCCGCATCGATTGCGAGTCTCCGGAGCAGCTCCCTCACCGAGTACTCGTCCGCTTGACCGATAAGGTGACTGGCCAGAAGTGGCAGGCAAGTCTGGGCGACTCGTCGACACCGATGGCCTACCCAAGATTGACCTGGCTATCGCCCATGCACCGCCGCAGCACATTCTTCCACATTACGGCGCAGAACTCCGGGCGCGAGGGTTCCAGGTGGCTCCTGCCCGCAGCGTCCGCCGGAAGAGCTGAGATGGAGATTACTCCGCAAGTTCGATCCTCATGCGCTGTCGTGCCTTATCAATTCCCCGATATTGTGCCACGCCGCTTCCTGATGCCTTCACCGGACGACGCCAACTGACCCCTCCGCTATATCTTGAAAAAGATCTTCCGGCGGTACAGCCAGTAACACATCCCCCACATTACTGTCAAAACCACTAAGTTATGCGGAATCGCTCCATATGACCCGATAACAATGAATTTCTTCGTAAACGCGGCCAGTCCGCGCGACAACCAGCCGTGCAGCACCTGAGAAAAACTGTAAATGAAGATGCAGTTCATCCCCACCACTACCGCCGGGAACGTCCACCGCCGCCATCCGCGGACCTCCACCAACCAGTAACACTTTGCGAACGCCAGCAGCACCCAGCCCGCGCTAAAGAACGTAAACGACACTGTCCATAACCGCTTCACCATCGGCACCCAAGGCGCAATCGCCAGGCCAAGGACAAACGCACAGGCCGCACACCCAAGCAGAATCCGTAACCGCCGTCCGTGGTCCCGCGTGTGATCGAGCAGCATTCCCGTCCACACTCCGAACAGCACAGTCATCGCGTTGCCCAACGCATTCAGCGTCGTGTATCCGCCCGAATAGTTGTACCCCAGCACCGCCTTGTCCAGCACCGCCCCGATGTTCCCGGTAAGGGCAAACGCCCCCTCCGGGCCGGGAAACGCCACAAACAGCCCGTAATGCGCCGCCAGAATCCCTCCAGCAGCCACAGCCTGCGCCCGAAACGGCAGTTGCAGAAGCCCGAAACAGAGTACGTACGCGATCGCAATCTGGCACAGCACGTTGATGAACTGCGGCCGGAGTCCCTGCGTACTCCCCCAATTCGAAAGGATATTCGACAACGCCAGCAGCGCAAACGCACGCCATAAAACATGACGCCACAGTTTGGATTCCGAAGCCCCTTGCGCCAGCCGCCGCGATCGCGACAGCGGCATCGCCACCCCCACAATGAACGTGAACGCCGGCTGGATCAGGTCCCACAGCGTGCAGCCAGCGTAGGAAACGTGCTCAAACTGGTAGGCCAGCCATTCCCAGCCCGGCTTGCCAACGAGCGCCTCTCGGATCCCAAAACCGTGGGAAATTAAGAGGATCATCGTCAGGCCGCGAAACACGTCCAAAGCGAGCAGTCGCTCCGGGGGAGGTGAACTCAGTGCCGGTGCCGGCCCGTCAACCTTTGGCCCGGAGCCGGCGATCGGGGGAGTGATAGTAGCCAGAGCAAACCTCCTTGGAGCGGTTACTTCGCGCCGTCTGCGCAATAAAAACGCAAAATGCCCACCCGTCTCCGGGTGAGCACTTGCAAACCCCGGTTCTACCCAGGGCTGACGTTATTGGGAGAATCAGATTCGACGGCAACGCAACCGTCAGAATCCTGTGTTTGATTTGGATCTTAAGATGATCGAGAGGTTGAGTCAAGTAAAAAAACTGACCCTCGATTTCTGCCCGCAAACCACTGATTCCGGGAAGCTTGTACTCCGCGCCGGCCTGAGCAAATCCTGTGGATAACCTGTGGAAAACCTCCCGCCAGGGGGTAGTTTTGCGCTCTAAGATAGAGCAGCGGTTGAGGTTACGCGCATTCGCAACAACGCTTGCGTCCTCAGGGAATTTCCCTCATCCAAATCCTCATATGAACCGTAGTGAATATCGAAAACACTGATTCTGGAGCTAGCAAATGAAACCCAACACATCGCCCCGCAGCAGGTTCCTCTCGGCCTGCCTTTGCTTTTCGACACTCGCCGTGGCCCAGCAGCCGGCGGCCCCTCGCCCCCCGCAACCCAATGAAAATATGACCCTTCGTGTCGCCAACGAAGTCCGCCGCCAAATTGTCACTCTCCCCGAGTACGGTCTCTTCGACGACATTTCGTTCAATGTCAAGCCCTCCCCCAAAGGCCTCGAGATTGTCCTGCGCGGTTCCGTCGCGCGACCCATCCTCAAATCCTCAGCCGAAAACGTGACGAAGAAGGTCGAGGGTGTGGAAAAGGTCACCAACCAGATCGAAGTCCAGCCTCTGTCCCGCTTCGACGACGAAATCCGCGCCCGCGTCTACGTCGCCATTTACCGCCATCCCACCCTCAGCCGTTACAACCCCAACCGCGGCACCCCCCTCTTCCAAAGCTGGATTTCGCGCGTCGGCGGCATCACCAACGACCCGCCCTTCGGGTTCCACCCCATCCACATCATCGTCAAAAACGGCAATGTCACGCTCGAAGGCGTCGTCGACAACACCGGCGACAGCACCATCGCCGAAATCCAGACCAACTCCGTCTCCGGCGTCTTCTCCGTCACCAACAACCTCCGCGTCCCCAACAGCCATTTGATGGAGATGATGGGTAAATCGAAAGCCCAGACGAAGAAGTAACAATCCCATTGACTTCCGCCGGATTCTCAGAAATACTTGAGGCTCAAGGAAAATGATTGGAGGTTCAACCTCTTCGAAAATCATTTCTAAGCGCGCCCCAGTTTGCCGCAAGGCTGCTGGGGCCTCTCTGTATCTATGCCGGCACGGCTCTACCCCACTCCGACATCCCGCAGCCTCAAGATCTTCGCATTCGATCCGATGCGCGGCCGGCTGCCTATGCACCGCATCAGCGTCGATGTCCCCTATGAACCCTTAAACCCGGGACCTGTCGGGTCGCGCGTGGCGGTTGTGGATTATGATAGCGCCCGGGATTGTTACTACGAGCCCGTCGACCTGGAACATCCCTCAGTGCTAATGAACGGGGGCCTCGAACCTACCGAATCCGAGCCGCGATTCCACCAGCAAATGGTGTACGCCGTGGCCATGAAAGTAGTTGAGAATTTCGAGCGTGCCTTGGGACGCCGCTTCTATTTCTATCGCCGCCAGCGATTGTTATTAATTCCCCACGCCTTTCAAGGCGCCAACGCTTATTACTCCTCGCGGCGCAATGCTGTCCTCTTCGGCTACTTCCCCGCCACCCCCTCCGCTTCCAGTCTCGATTTGCCCGGACAAAATGTATTTAGCTGCCTCTCGCACGATATCATCGCTCACGAAGTAACTCATGCCGTGGTGGACCGCTTGCGCCAGTATTTCAAATGGCCCACCAATCCCGACATGCTCGCCTTTCATGAAGCGTTCTCCGACATCATCGCCATCTTTCAACATTTCTCCTTCCCAGGCATTCTCAATCAGGCCATCCAGGAAACAAGCGGCGACCTGCGGCGGCCTACTCCCCTGCTGGAACTCGCCGCGCAGTTTGGCTACGCCACAGGAAAAGGTTCGGCCCTGCGCAGCGCAGTCGATTCCGCGTCGCCTCGCCATGCCACGCTTCCGGATGAACCTCATGAGCGCGGTGCTGTCCTCGTGGCGGCCATCTTCGATGCCTTTCTTACGACGTTTCAGGCCGGTATTCAGGATCTGCTTCGCATTGCCACCGGTGGCACAGGAAGACTCCCCGAGGGATACCTCCACCCCGACCTCGTCAACCGGCTCGCCGGCGAGGCCCGCACCATTGCCGCTTCCGTCCTCCGCATGTGCATGCGAGCCTTCGACTATCTTCCTCCCGTTGATATTACTTTTGGCGACTTTCTCCGTGCCCTGGTCACTGCTGATTTCGAGCTGAACCCCGATGATCGAAGCGGCCTCCGCCGCAACATGGTGGAAGCCTTCCGCATTCGCGGCATCTACCCGGAGGGTGTGTTCTCGCTTTCCGAGGAATCTCTGCTTTGGGAACGAGCCCCCGGCGAATACCTCCTTGCCGGTGATGTGATCGAGGAACTTACCCGTCAGCTCACAGAAGCCGCGGCCAAATCCAGCCGGTCGTCCCTGCGCGATTGGCCGATCGACCAGGACACCAAGGCTGGCCTTCAGGACGAAGTGGCATTGAAGAAACTCACGCAAACCGTCAAATTCAGTGCCGCCCAGTCAGACCTGCTGCGCCTCGGAGACCCATATAAGTTCCAGACTAAGTTGATTGCCATTCATCCCGCCTTCCGCATCGGGCAGGACGGCCAACTCCTGGTGGAAGCTATCCTCCAGTACGTCCAGCACGACCGTCGAAAAAAGTCCGACTACGGCGGCGTCGCCTTTCGCGGCGGATCCACTGTGATCGTCCAGTCCGACGGCCGCCTTCGCTACGTCATTTCCAAACCAATCCATTCGCAGGACTCGCGCCGACAGCAGATGCAGTCCTTTCTTCGCGCCTTCGACGCCAGGGATGCCCTCCAGATTTGGAGAGACGAGATGTACCAGAAAACGCGCCTCGCAAACGCACTGGGCCTCTCCACTCTTGATCGCAGGGGGCACTGACCCATGCCGGTTGCCATTCGCATGTACAACACCGGTTTCGGGGATTGCTTCCTGCTCGGCTTTTCCTCGAACGGCGTCACCAGGCGCATCCTCATCGACTGTGGAATGCACCACTCCGCCCCCGGCCCTTTTCCGATGGACAGGATTGTCGATGACATCATCGCCACGCTCAACAAGGATGCCGGAGGGCGTCTGGAAGCGGTTGTGGTCACCCACCGTCACAGCGATCACGTGTCAGGCTTCGCGTCGCCGCAATGGGCCGCGGTCGAAGTCGAGGAAGTGTGGATGCCGTGGACAGAGGACCCGCTGGACCCCGTCGCGCGCACTATCCGCGACCGCCAGAGTACTCTCGCCAAACGTCTGCACCTGGTTCTTCAGAAACTGCAGGCGGCGGCGCAACTCGACATGGTGCAAAACAATCTCACCAATGCCAAGGCCATGCAGACGGTCCATGAAGGGTTCCGGAACGTGAAACGCCGCCGCTTCCTGCCGGAAGTGGATGACAACCGGAACAGCTTCCCCCTGCCCGCTCTGCCGGATGTCGCGGTGCACGTGCTCGGTCCCTCGCGCAATCAGGACGTGATTCGGGACATGATGCCTCCGGAAGGCGAACACTACCTGCGGCTGGTGGACGTCGACGGAGAGCGGTCTTCACTCGACCCTTTTCCCGGGATCCCCTCCTATGCGCGTGACGCCTTTGAAGCCTTCCTCGCCGATCTGGACAAGGACGCGGCCTCCCCTCGCTGGCTCCCATTGCTGGACGCACAGGTGCGTCCTCAGCGGGGTATATCCATGTCGCGTCGCCAGGACAAACAGTTCCCAAAGGCAACCGCGAAGGCCATTCGCGAAGAGACTGACTTCGACCTGTTCGCCATCGCCAGTTCCCTCGAAAAGGCCGTAAACGGCACCAGCCTCATGCTCCTGTTCCGCGTCGAGGGCCAATCGCTCCTCTTCCCCGGAGACGCGCAATGGGGAACGTGGTCAGCCGCGTTGCAGAATCCGAAGCACCGTCAATTGTTAGAGCAGACGTCGTTCTTTAAGGTGGCCCATCACGGCAGCCACAACGCCACCCCCGTCGAATTTGTCGAACATGTATTGCCCGCTGGCTCTCTGGGAATGGTGCCTACGCTCCATACCAAACGCTGGCCGTTCATCCCCAAGGACGAGATATTGAACGCTCTCCAATCCCGCGGCGTTTCCTATGTCCGCAGCGATGCGGACCCCGGTAAGGTCCAAACCCCGTTTCGCAGCCATCCCGAGGGACTCTATATCGAAGTGGATCTCGGCGGATAAGACCCTCTCAGCCGACGCCCGCCAGCGAGCCCGCCGGCTCGTAATTGAGATTCGGCCCGAGCCACCGTTCCACCTCCGCAAGCGTCATATGCTTGCGTTCGGCATAATCGGCAATCTGATCCCGTTCGATCTTTCCCAGAACGAAGTAACGCGATTCGGGGTGGGCGAAATACAGCCCGCTCACACTCGATCCGGGCCACATCGCAAACGACTCGGTGAGCAACATTCCCGTGTTCGCCTCTACATCCAGCAGGCGCCATACCGTACCCTTCTCGGTATGATCCGGACACGCCGGATAGCCCGGAGCCGGCCGTATGCCGCGGTATCTTTCGCGAATCAACTCCTCGGGACTGAGCGTTTCCTCGCGGCTGTAACCCCACTCCTCGCGGACTCTCTTATGCAGGCATTCGGCGAACGCCTCGGCCAGCCGATCAGCCAGCGCCTCCGCCAGGATCGCGCGGTAGTCGTCGTGCTCGGCCCGAAATCGCTCACACACTTCCTTCAATCCAATACCCGCTGTCACGGCGAACGCGCCGATATGGTCCGCGAGCCCGCTGTCCCTTGGCGCGATAAAGTCGGCGAGAGCCCGGCATGCCTTGTCGTCCTCCCTCGCCTGCTGGCGGAGAAAATGAAAGCGGTCCACTACGTGCGATCGTCTGCTGTCCGTATAGAGTTCCACGTCATCGCCCACCGCATTGGCGGGGAAAAGTCCATACACTCCGCGCGCCGTGATCCATTTCCCATTGATGATCTGGTCCAGAAGCTCATTGCCTTCCGCATAGAGTTGACGCGCCTGCGCGCCGTGATTCTCATTCTCGAGGATGCGCGGGTAAATCCCCTTCAATCCCCAGGTATGAAAGAACGGCGACCAGTCGATGAACTCGCGCAACGTCTCCAGCGGAAAGCCGTCGAGCACACGAACACCGGTGAACGACGGGGACGGTATATCCTCGGCCCGCCACTCGATCGGCGTCCGCCGTTCGCGCGCCGTCTCAATCGAAACCGTCCGGTTCTTCGGTGCGGCATGCGATTTGCGAAGCGCCTCGTATTCGGCCGAATGCCGCGCCACGAAGGCGGGCTTTCCGTCATCGCTGAGCAGAGTCGTTGTCACCGGCACGGCGCGGCTGGCGTCCAGAACATGCACCACCGGCTGGCTGTAGTGCGGCGCGATCTTGATTGCGGTATGCGCACGGCTCGTGGTGGCCCCGCCGATCAGTAGCGGCAGTCGAAAGCTCTGCCGTTCCATTTCGCGCGCCACGTGCACCATCTCATCCAGCGACGGCGTGATCAGTCCGCTGAGCCCGATCACGTCGGCATTTTCCGCCTTTGCCCGTTCCAGGATCTTCTCGCAAGGAACCATGACGCCCATGTCGATGACTTCGTAGTTGTTGCAGGCCAGCACCACACCGACAATGTTCTTGCCGATATCGTGCACATCGCCCTTCACAGTGGCTAAGACGATCTTGCCCTGTGTCTTCACCACCTGCCCGGCCGCCGCCATCTCCGCTTTCTCAGCCTCCATGAACGGCGTCAGGTAGGCAACGGCCTTCTTCATCACGCGAGCCGATTTCACCACCTGCGGCAGAAACATTTTGCCGGCGCCAAACAGATCCCCCACCACACTCATGCCGGCCATCAGCGGCCCTTCGATGACAAGCAGCGGACGTCCCAGCTTGACCCGGGCCTCCTCGGTGTCGATGTCGATGTAATTGTCGATGCCTTTCACCAGCGCGTGTGAAAGGCGCTCTTCCACCGTTCCGTTGCGCCACTCTTCGGCCTTCTTTTCCGTTGCGCCTGCGCCTGCTCCGGCTGCCTTCAGAATCTCGCCGTGTTCCACCAGCCGCTCGGTGGCATCAGGACGGCGGTTGAGCAGCACGTCCTCCACCAGGACTTTCAGTTCGGGCTCGATCTCCTGATAGACTTCCAGCATGCCCGCGTTGACGATTCCCATATCCATCCCCGCGGAAATGGCGTGATAGAGGAACGCCGAGTGCATCGCTTCCCGAACGGCGTTGTTGCCGCGGAAACTGAAGGATATGTTGGATACGCCGCCGCTGACTTTCGCGTGTGGCAGGTTGGCCTTGATCCACCGCGTGGCGTTGATGAAGTCAAGCGCATAGTTATTGTGCTCCTCCATTCCGGTGGCGACGGTGAGGATGTTGGGATCGAAGATGATGTCCTCAGGCGGGAAGCCGATGTCCTCCACCAGGATGCGGTACGCGCGTTCGCAGATGCGGATCTTGTCCTCATACGTCGCAGCCTGGCCCTGCTCGTCGAAGGCCATCACCACCACGGCCGCGCCGTACTTGCGCACCGTCCGCGCGTTCTGGCGGAACTTCTCTTCACCCTCTTTCAAAGAGATCGAGTTGACGATGCCTTTTCCCTGCAGACACTTTAATCCTGCTTCGATCACTTCCCACTTGGAGGAATCCACCATGAACGGAACTTTGGCCACTTCGGGCTCGCTCGCGAGCAGTTGCAGAAAGCGCGACATCGCCGCCACGCCGTCAATCATGCCTTCATCCATGCAGATGTCGATCACGTTGGCGCCGTTTTCCACCTGCTGCCGGGCGATGCTCACTGCTTCTTCGTACTTGCCCTGCTTGATGAGCTTGGCGAATTTGGGCGACCCGGCGACGTTGGTCCGCTCGCCGATCATGATGAAGACGCCGGCCTGCTGTGTGAAGGGTTGGCTTCCGCTCAGACGCAGCGGGTGGAACCGGTCGTCGGGAACGCTGATCGTCACCCGCGGCGCGGCTTTGGGAATCTCGCGCGGGTGACGCCCGTCGAGAGCTTTGGCTATGGCCGCAATATGTTCTGGCGTGTTGCCGCAACAGCCACCGGCGATATTAATCAGACCGCCCTGCGCAAACTCGCCCAGATAACGAGCCATGTCAGAGGGTCCGAGATCGAAGCCCGTCGGTGAAAGCGGATTCGGCAGCCCGGCGTTCGGATAGCACGACACCGCAGTGTTTGATTTCTCGGCCAGTTCCTCAAGAAACGGGTACATCAGATCCGGACCCAGCGAACAGTTCAGTCCAACGGAAAGCGGATTCACGTGCTTCACTGCGTTCCAGTAGGCCTCGATCGTCTGCGCCGAGATCATCGTCTCCCCACCACGTCCCACTGCCGCGGAGATCATCACCGGCAGTTCCTTGCGGTCCTCATCAAAGACCTCACGGATGGCCACCAGCGCGGCTTTGGCATTCAGAGAGTCGAAGATCGTCTCCACCAGCAGTAGATCCGATCCGCCCGCAATGAGCGCACGGATCTGCTCCATGTAGGCGGTCTTCACCTGGTCGAAGGCGACCACGCGGAAACCCGGATCGTCCGCATCCGGCGAATTCGATAGCGATACCGTGAGCGGTCCGATGGCGCCGGCGACGAATCTCTGGCGTCCAGTGGCGGTCCCCACCCGATCGGCCCACTCGCGGCACTGCCGCGCGGACTGCTCGTTGATCTCCCACGCCAGATCCTTGAGAAAACGGTCCTCAATGACCTTTTGATAGAACGCCGGATCCTTGCGGCCACCGTGTTCCCGCGGGTCGTCAACAAAAAACTCGCTCTGCGCGATGGTGGTGGCGCCGAAGGTGTTCGTCTCGATGATGTCTGCTCCCGCTTCCAGGAACCGGCGGTGGATGTCGCAGATCATATTCGGCTGGGTGAGCGAGAAGAGGTCACCGTTGTTCAGCAGGTCCTTGCGGGAATTTTGGAACCGGTCACCACGGATGTCTGCCTCGGCCATTCCGTAAGTGCGTATGGTCGTGCCCATCGCTCCGTCGATGATGGCGATTCGACGATCGAGGATCTGCTTCAGGGGGTGGTTTGGAACTCGCGTCATGTATGTTCAGCTTATTTCCATGATAGCCGGATATCCGGCCCTTTCATTTTATGACCTAGTGATGTAAAGAAATGTTTCAAACATTCCGATAGATGGGTGTATGCTGACGATCCTCCTCCTCGCAATCCAAACCCTGAACGCCCAACCCGGCCGCTTCGGACTCCCCGCCTGCGATGGCCCCGATCAACAACTCGCCTCCCGCACCGCCTTCACTCTTTGCCACAGCAACTCTCGCCGGGTCCCCGTCTGGACCGCCTATCAACTCACCTCCGACATGCTCGACGCTTCCTCCGCCCCACGCAGGCACTTCCGCCGTGACCCCGATCTCGCCTCATCCGCTTCTGACGCTGACTATCGCAATTCGGGTTTCCACCGCAGCCACCTCGTCCCAGCCCGTGACCTAGCCTCATCCCCCAACGCCCTCCGCGAATCCTACTACCTCTCCAACGCCGTCCCGCAACTCCCGGAACTGAATATGTCGGCCTGGCGCAAAATCGAAAACGACATCCGCAAACTCGCAGCGCACTCCGACATGCTCATCATCCTCACCGGAACCCTCTTCGATTGCGACATCATCCAGCACATTGGCCCCAACCAAATCGCCGTTCCCTGCGCCACCTTCAAAGTGGCGATCGCCATCCGGGGCAAGACGAAATTCGCCTACGCCGTCATCCTCGCTAACGAGCGCTCAGCCAGCCGCCAGAATGTCTCCGTTCGCGAAGTCGAGCAGCGTTCCGGGCTCAACTTCTTTTCAGCTCTCACATCTCTCGAACAGGAGGCGCTCGAGTCCACCGCCCTGCCGTTGCGCTGAGAGCCCGCCACACGTTGATGCTAAGCTGATCTATTCAAATATGAAACGCGTGATGATGCAGCGCCCTGGTGCGCCAGCCGACGTCCTCTACGTGGATGACGCACCCGAACCCGGCCTACCCGGCCCGCACGAGGCCCTGGTGGAGCTGGTGGCCGCCGCCATTCATCCCTCCGACCTGCTCACCGTCATGGGTATGTATGCTTCCGAGCCCGGCCCGATGCCGAAGGCGCTCGGCAAGGAAGGCGTCGGCAAGGTCTTGGCCGTGGGCAATCTGGTGAAACATCTCAAACCCGGAGATCTCACTCCGATTCTCATGGGCGACGACGGCGTTTGGCAGGAACGCCACCTGCTCGCGGCCGAAAATCTGATCGCGCTCCCCCCGGGCGGCGATCCCAAACAGTACGCCCTCGCCATCGCCAACCCCGCAACTGCCTTGTTGATGTTACGCTCTCTTGTCCCAGTAAAGATGGGCGAGTGGGTCATTCAGAACGCCGCCAACTCATCCGTCGGCCAGTGCCTCATTCAGATTGCCAGGCGCAACGGCATCCGCACCGTGAACGTCGTCCGCCGCGACGGCCTTGCCGCGCAATTGCACGACCTCGGCGCCGACGTGGTCCTGGTGGACGGCCCCGACCTTCCCAAGAAAGTCGCGGCGGCAACCGGCGGTTCACCGGTTAAGCTGGCTATAGACGCCGTGGCCGGTGAGGCCAGCGCCCGCCTCGCGGCCTGCCTCGCTCCCGGCGGAACCCTTTGCACCTACGGGATGATGTCCGGCAAAAACGTACAAGTCTCCCCCGCGCATCTGATCGGCGCCGGCATCGTCGTGCGCGGCTTCTGGCTCATATCGGAGATGGCCCGTATTGGCTACGCCGGCCGCGGAGCCCTCTTCGCTGAACTCTTCCCTCTCATCGTCAGCGGCGCTGTCCGTTCACAAGTAGAGGCCACCTACCCGCTCGCCCAAGCCAGGGAAGCTCTAGCCCACGCCGCTCGCGGCGAACGAACCGGGAAGATTCTGTTCACCCGCGATTAGGCCGCGTACTCAAGCACTACCGTCCCGATGAACCAGTCCGGGTGACACGGGCAACCTCGTCTGAAGCCCTCAGGAATCGGCCTCGGATAGAATGGTGGTTTGCTGCAAGCACAAAACCTGTCCAAAACCTACCCCACCGCCGGCGGCCCCCTGCCCGTGCTCGACGGCATCTCGTTCACCTGGAAGCGTGGCGACGCCGTCTCCATCATGGGCCCGTCGGGCAGTGGCAAGAGCACGCTCCTCTACATACTCGGGGTTCTCGATACTCCCACCGGCGGCACCGTAACGTTGGATGGCACCGACCCCTTCACCATCGGAGAAAAAGAACAAGCCGCTTTCCGCAATAAGAACATCGGGTTTCTCTTCCAGGATCACTGTCTGCTGCCGCAATGCTCGGTCATGGAGAACGTTCTCACCCCTCTCCTGGTGGACGGCAAACCATCAAACGAATTCGTCAAACGCGCCGGCGACCTGCTGCAACAAGTAGGACTCGGCCATCGCCTCCATCACAAACCGGCCGAGCTTTCGGGAGGCGAAAAACAGCGCGCCGCCATTGCCCGCGCCCTTATCCGCAAGCCCGCGCTGTTACTCTGCGACGAGCCCACCGGCAACCTCGATCGCAAGTCCGCTGCCGGTGTCGCCGACCTCCTGCTTCACCTTCACAAAGCCGGCGAAACGGTTCTGGTTGTGGTCACCCACAGCCCTGAGCTTGCCGGCGTCTTTCCAATGCGCCTGGAAATGAACGACCAGTCCCTTCGCATGAGGTGACTATGCCAGCCATCAAGCGCATTCTGGTGGAGATACCGCAGGCTCCACTCGCGCCCGAAAGCGAACTCGGAACTCCAAATGCAACTGAACACCCTCCTCTGGCGTAACCTCGCCTATCACTGGCGCACCAACGCCGCCGTCGTTGCCGGCGTAGCCACCGCCGTCGCAGTCATGGCGGGCGCGCTCCTTGTAGGCGAATCCGTGCGCGGCAGCCTGCGCGATCTGGTCATCGGACGCCTCGGTAAGACCGATCTCGTCATCGCCGGCACCAACCCCTTCCGCGCGCAGCTCGCCGCCGACCTCGCCTCCCATCGCGGCCTCTCACTCGAGGCCTACCCCATGCTCGCCATGGAAGGGATCGTCGCGCATGACACCAGCGGACGCGTCGCATCCAAAGTGCAAATCTACGGCGTCGATGACGGGTTCTGGAAGTTCCACCAAACCCGCCTCGCGCGTGAAGCCCCCACCGGCCGCAACGCGCTCGTCAGCCCATCCCTCGCCAGCGAACTCGCCATTCAAAAGGACGACACCATCGTCGTCCGCCTCGATAAGCCCTCGGACATCCCGGTGGATTCCCTGCACGGACGCAAGGAAGAGACCGTCCGTGCCATGCGACTCGGCGCAGCCGCCACACTCCCCACTGAAGAGCTCGGCGAGTTCTCCCTCCGTCCCGCCCAATCCGGTGTACGCGCAGTCTTCGTGGCCCTCTCCCGTTTGCAACGCGAACTGGGCCAGCAAGGCAAGGCGAACATGATCCTCCTCGGCTCCCACAAGCCCACTGATGCCGCGGCAGTAGAAAAACTCCTCCGCGAGCGGGCCACCCTTGCTGACCTCGGCGTGCGCGTGAGAACCCTGTCCGCGCAGAAACAGTTCGCCGTCGACACATCCAGCATGGTCATCAGCGACTCACTCGCCGCCGCCGCCAGCGAAGCCGCCAAGGAACTCGGCTGGCGTGCCGCCCCCGTGCTCTCCTATCTCGTCAACGCGATGAAGCTTGGCGATAAAGAGATCCCTTACTCTCTTGTTGCCGCCCTCGACCCCTCCTTGATCGACACGCGCGGCGGCATCGTCCTCAACGATTGGACCGCGCGCGACCTCGGTGCAAAGCCTGGCGACAAACTGCACCTCGATTTCTACCGCTGGCTCGATGAAGGCCGCCTCGCCACCGAAGGCGCCGACCTCCAAGTCACTGCCATCACTCCGATATCCGGCCCCGCCGCCGACCGCGACTACGCCCCCGAATACCCCGGCATCACCGAAGCCGGCAGCATCTCCGAATGGGACCCACCGTTCCCCATGAACCTCGGCAGAATCACCAAACACGACGAGGACTACTGGGATAAATACCGCACCACGCCCAAAGCCTTCGTGCCGCTCGCCCAGGCCGCCAAATGGTGGGGCACTCGTTACGGCAAGTTCACCTCGCTGCGGCTCACCGGCCCGCTCGACGGCGACCTCGATGTCCCGCGCATCCAGTATGAAATGCTGCTCCGCCGCAAACTGCAACCCGCGCAAATGGGCCTCACTGTCTTCGCCATCCGGCAGGAAAGCCTCGCCGCCTCCACCGGCTCCACTGACTTCGGCGAGTACTTCTTCTACTTCAGCTTCTTCCTCCTCGTCTCAGCGCTCCTGCTGGTGGGCCTCTTCTTCCGCCTCAACCTCGAACAGCGCCATCGCGAAGCCGGTCTGCTGCGTGCACTCGGCTACTCCGTGCAAAGTTTGACCAAACTCTATCTGCAGGAAGGCGTCCTGCTCGCTTGCGGCGGTGCGATCATCGGTATGCTGTTCGCCGCCGCCTACGCCTCGCTCATCCTTTATGGACTGCGCACCTGGTGGGTGGACGCTGTCGGCACACAACTGCTGCGGCTCCACGCCAGCCCCGTGGCGTTGATCGGCGGAGCACTCGGCGGGCTGATCACAGCGGCGCTCGTCATCTGGGCCACCGCCCGCGCTCTGCGCAAAATGTCGCCGCGCGGCCTGCTCCAAGGGCAGACCGACATTGCCGCCGCGGCCCACACCAAATCCCGCGCACGATGGGTCGCCATCCTCTGCGCCGTCGTGGGCCTCACGCTGCTCGCAGCCGCGGCGTCCGGAAGCATGAGCGCCGCTGGAGGCTTCTTCGGTGCAGGCGCATTGCTGCTTATCGCCGCGCTAGCCGCACAGCGAATGTGGCTCAATGCCGGAGTCGTCACGCCGCAAACCATCTGGCGCCTTGGCTGGCGCAACGCGGCCTACAAGCCCGGCCGCAGCGTCCTGTCCATGGCGTTGATCGCTTTCGCGGCATTCCTCATCCTCGCCCTTTCGTCCTTCCGTCAGGAAGGCGGCTCCACCGACCCCGCGCAATGGCCCGGCACGGGAGGCTATGCGCTCGTCGGCGAGGCAGCGCTCCCCATCATCCACAACCCCGGCACTCCCGAAGGCCGCCAGGAACTCGGCTTTCCCACCGACGCCGAGATCTTCTTTCAGAACGTCAAGCTCGTTCCATTGCGTCTCCGCCCTGGCGACGATGCCAGTTGCCTAAACCTATACGCACCGAAAAACCCGCGCGTGCTGGCCTTACCGGATCCCGTGCTTTTCCAGATGCCGCTCAGCAAGGAAAAGCTCGCGCCCAGGTGGGGCGAGATCGCCGCTTACGTCGACGCCAACTCGCTCCAATACGTACTGCATAAGGAGGTGGGCGACACCATCGTGCTTAACCCCGACAGCGGCAAACCCATCATTCTCCGCATCAGCGCGACAATTCACGACAGCGTCTTCCAAAGCGAGATCATCATCCGTGAAGCCGACTTCCTGAAAGCCTTCCCCGAACAACCCGGCTTCCGCATGTTCCTCGCCGCCGCGCCGGAAACGAAACTGCCCGCACTCACAACAATGATCGAGGAACGCCTCAAGGACTACGGCGTCGATATGCAGGGCACCGTCGAACGCCTCGCGGGCTATCACCGCGTTGAGAACGCCTACATCTCCACCTTCCAAGCCCTCGGCGGCTTTGGCCTGCTGCTCGGAACGGTGGGCCTCGCCGCGGTCCTGTTGCGCAACGTCCTGGAGCGCCGCAAGGAACTCGCCCTACTCCGCGCCGTCGGCTTTCAACCGCAACAGATTGCCACCATGGTGCTGGCCGAAAACATTTACTTACTCGCGAGCGGTCTGCTCACCGGAGCCCTCTGCGCCGCGTTGGCAGTCATGCCCGCCCTCACCGCCAGAGGCGCACACCTGCCCATGCTCTCGATGGCCTCCCTGCTCCTCCTGGTCGCGATCACCGGGCTCCTCGCCTCGATCCTGGCCGTGAAAGCCGCCATGAAAACCCCGCTGCTGAGTTCGCTGCGCTCCGAGTAGAACCGCGGATTGACACTCCATAGTGATATCGGGTGCACGACATGAAAGTTGGGGTCAACTCGCCCGCGCCTCCCAATAGTCCTCGAGTTTTCCGCTGATGCAGCAGCAACGGAGAGCGATGATGGCATTGGCGCCGCGCACGGTCCAGAACATCCCGGATTTTTTGAGCCGGGACCCGATTACCGTTTTACAGCCCGCCTCAATGACTCCGGAGCCTACGAACAGATTCTGTTTCCGGAATTCGGGATAGCGCATGCGGTCCCGATTATTGTCGAAGTACTCGATCTCACCGCGGATGGCTTTGACCAATTCGGGATTGGTCGTCACGTCCGCCAACTTGGCGAGCGTTGCGGTGAGCTTTTCGATTTTGCCATTCTCCAACGAATCCAGCTTGTGCATGAGCCAGCGTTTTTTCGCCACCTCATCGGCCGGATGCAGCTTGCGCGCCAAGTCCCAGAGATGCTCGCGAGCGTGATACAGATCGACAATTTGAATCGCACCGGGGAAGTGCTGGTTGGCGACATTCCAAGATCCAATGGGAACCATCGCCCATGACCACGCGAACGGTGGCGTTGTCCCAGCCACGATTCCAGGCCTCTGTATAGATGCGTAGACCAAACTGTTCGGCAGTTTCGATCGCACCGACATACGTCGTAGAGGCCTCATCCCGTACGGGTCGGCCTTGCTCATCGACACCGGTTTGAGTGAACACACAGCCCAATTTGCATTCGCGGGTGCGTGCTGGTTGCCCTGGGCTTCGGCCGGCACGGCCCTCGGTTTCCGACTTCACCGTGAATACTTGTGTGCCATCCATCTGCACATACAGGTATGGGATAGAGCGGTCTGCGACTACTGGGAGACGAAGTTGCTTGGCAGATTGGATATCTTGTTGCTGCCCGGCCTCGATGTCGGCTCCAATGGATTCGGCGGTCCGCTCGACCGCTTTCGCGGTGACCTCCAAGTCGGCCAGGAGTTTGAGTTGGTCGCGTGCTGGAACAAAGGCAGTCTCGCTGCCGACGGCAGCCAGCATGCGTCGCACGCCGGGAGAGAAATCCGTCTTGTCGATGTCGAGCGCGACGTCGGCGGGAAACTGTCCGTGGTTACACGTAGGGCACCAATAGTACGGGCGCTCGATACGTGCCCAGCCCACTGCGGTGAGGATCGGACGGGAACGCATGCCTTGGTAATTGGCCGCGTGGCCGCAAACGCAAGGGATGGTTCGATGCTCACTGTCCGGCTGATCGAAGCGCAACAGCTCGGTGACCGCAGCCGCGCCCGTCTGATGTACGGTGGAGCGGATGGCCATTTCCACGGCTTCCAAATCCAGGCGGCCGGTTCTGTGCCGGTCGGCGAAGATGCGTTGAAACTGATGCTCTAAGGCCTGGACCGCCGCTTGGCATACCGCGGCCGTCGTTTTTCCTGGGCTACCGGCGCATCTTGATCCACTGGCCGCGCGCGGCAGATCTGCGCGTTGACTTCGAGGAACTCACGCATCAGTTGCTCGAAGCGGCGGAACTCGGCGATCTCGCGCTCGGCTTTCTTCTGGACAGCGGGAGTGGGAAGAGACTCAGTGACGGTCTTTCCCTGGACCTTGTAGGACAAGCGCGGATTCGGGCCGTGTACCGGTTGACCGGGTTGGTGGCAATGACAATTGGGCTTACCGCAACGGCCACTCGTATTGGAGATGGACCCGCTGCGGAGATCTCGGAGAAGGGCGAACTGCTGGACGATTTCCAGGCGGCGAGACTCCAAATCCTGCGGGGAAACGGGCATGTTATAGCTCCTTCTCCTAGCGTACTATCGGATTATCCAGCCAAAAAAAGAAAGCCGCCTGATGGCAACTTTCCATGTCGCGCACCCCGTGGGCAGCGCAGTAGGCATGCCACTCCCTGCTATCCTGTAAGATAACGCATCCATTAGCATGACCTCGCGAGGGCCGAATTCGATCGACACGCTCCATGCGCTGCTCCCGTTCCGTAGGCTTTCATAGAATGTCGATTTGAATCACCCCCCAGAGGAGTGCCGTATATGTCTACAGTCTGACGAACGTGTTGTGGTGGAGATCAGTTCGTAAACCGGGAGGTGAGCACGACGTGGCAATGAGTTTTTCATCATTGAGTACGATGCTCTTCTCCATGGGGCTGCTCACGCTTCACGGGATACCTCTGATGGGAAATGGTGCGAATCCGCCATTGAGGAAGACCGGGGCACCTGGCGAGGGTACCTGCGTTGACTGCCACACGGAGCAGCGCAGTCCTCGTGGTGGGGTGATCATGGAATTCGGCGCGTTGAACTACACACCTGGAGTACGACAAGCCATACGCATTCACGTCTGGACCGACCAAAACTACGGGGCGACAGGGATGGAGATCACGGCACGGCTCGCGTCGAATGAACTCATGCCAGCGGGGCAATTCGAGGCCGGAGCGGGAGTGTCGGTTAGGGTGATGAACGGCGTCGAGTACGCTTCACATTCACAAATGGAACCTCTCCCGAGTACGTCGTAACCTGGACTCCACCCTCTGCCAATGTTGGAAACATTCGCTTCTATGTCTCCGCGGTCGCATCGAAAGCTACGATTTTTGGCACCTTGAGCGGCGCGTCATACAGTGCCAGCTACACAATGGCCCCGGCAACCCAGGATTTTCCGGCTGGGTTCCGATGGCAACCTCTTGCGATTAATCTGAACAACGCAATCGTCACCGGGTTGAGCAACGACGGACGGATTATTGGCACGCATAGCCTACCTGGGGACAAGACAGGCGGTTTCGTAATGCCGAGTGCAAACGGAACGGTGACATCGTTCTCACCGCCGGGGCAAAGTACGGCGATTGTCCCCAAAGGGATCAACGCTTCCGGCAAGATCGTTGGTTCTCACAGCGATGCCAATGGCTATCATGGGTTCATCCGCGATGCCAATGGAAGCGTCAGTTCGTTTGATGTTCCGGGGGCAAGATCCACCAGCCTATTCGCTATCAACGATGTTGGGCAGATTCTGGGCGGTTTCCTGGACAGCGATGGGATGACGCGCACGATCCAGATGACTTCGCCACCAGCGTTTATCCAGGTGGATTCTCCGGACAATCCCTTCGTCACGACCTCGCTGAACAACTCAGGAACCACGGTCCAGAGCGCTGTAACCACCGCGTTCGTGGGTGACGGAGCGACTATCGCGTCATCCGGTGTTGTGCGAAGTGGGGCCGACGTCGGTGGTTTTTTCACGTGTCGGCCAAATTCACGTGCGTCCATACGCGGAGCAGGATGGTTGGCGAGCGCAAATGACTCACTTGATATTGCAGGTACCTGTAGCATTTCCAGATATTCGGGTATTGCAACCAGCACATCCTCTTACGTCTTGTTGTCCGCGACGGGCAAAACTTTGTATTTGGGAACAACGAGCTACATCGGCGCGCTCGCGCCGACTAATGAAGGCGCGACACTCTTAACGGGGATCAACAATCTCCGGCAATTCGTCGTTGCCCAGAACGGGCAGCACTACCTCATTAGCGCATGCGCAGCTTCCCCATCCGTTACCACTATTACTGCGCCGCCCAGCGGCGGCACGATCACCATTCCCGTCACGAGTTCGCAGCCGGACTGCGTTGCTAACGTTTTTCAGGGATCCAGTTGGATCGGCACGACAACCGCCTTCGCTCCAAACGGAAGCAGCAGTAGTGTGTCCGTGGACGTGCAGCCAAACACGACTGGTGCGGCACGGGCGGGCACGGTTTGGGTCGCAGGTACATCCATCCCCGTGACACAGGACGTAGCACCCTGCTCGCAGACAGTTTCCGGCGGGCCGTCGAATTTCCTCGGGGTCGGTGGTGGCGGCTCTCTTACAGTGACGACCCCCTCCTACTGCTCATGGGCCGTAACCTCCGGCGTGAGTTGGATCACGATTGCGGCCGGCGCTGCTGGAAGCGGGAACGGCACAATAACGTTCCAGGTTGGGCCAAACTTCGATTCCGGAGTCCGGAACGGGGCGATTACTGTCGGAACAACACAGTTCATGGTGACGCAGTCGGGGGCAGTCAGTTGCAGCTACTCCGTGAGTCCACCGAGCGTGCAAGTCTCGGCTTTAGGCACGACTGGGCAGCTAGCGATCACCACCAGCACAAACTGTTCTTGGTCAGCGAGTTCCCAGGTGTCGTGGATCACTTTGTCCGGTTCCCTTTCTGGGGTAGGCAACGGTTCAGTCAGCTACACAGTTCAACCGAATGGCGCCGCTACTGCGCGCGCCGCCACGTTGAGCATTGGTGCTGCTAACGTGGCGGTTGTGCAAGCGGCCGGCACGGGGCTGCCGACTGGATTGCGGTTTGTTCCGTTGCCACCCTGCCGCGTGATGGAGACCCGGACGCAGTACAATTTCGAAGGGCGCACGGGTGTGTTTGGGCCGCCCTCTCTCGACACAGGGGAAACTCGCACTCTCAATCTGCCTGTGTCAACTGTTTGCAGCATCCCTGCGACAGCGAAGGCCTACGTCGTGAACGCGACGGTGATTCCGAGTAGCACGCTTAGTCAGACACCCCCCGCGAAGCGGGTGGCTTGATGAGTTGGGCCGCCTCAAAGGCGGTCGGCCTGGTGTTCTAGGCGTCGCGCGTTGCGCGCCTTATTCTCGACCTCAAAACAATCCGCTGTTGCCATCCGCGGCATCTT